>NZ_JBVIDX010000071.1:0-1070 GCF_055572155.1 Streptomyces sp. NPDC030814 | reverse complement strand
TGTATTGCCCTGTGAGGTTGGGGACGCGGCTGGCGGGTGGTTGGCCTTTGAGCGCGGTGTGTCCGCGGTGGTGATTGTAGGTGTGCAGCCAGCCGGGGAAGGCGTCGCGTCGTTCGGCCTCTGAGCGGTAGGGGCGGGCGTAGGCCCACTCGTCGAGCAGGGTGCGGTTGAAGCGTTCGACCTTGCCGTTGGTCTGGGGCCGGTAGGGCCGGGTGCGTTTGTGCGTGATGCCGGCTGCGGCGAGCGCATCGCGCCAGGCGTGCGACTTGTAGCAGGCGCCGTTGTCGGTCAGGACCCGCTCGACGGTGATGCCGCACTCGGTGAAGAACGTCTGGGCGCGGGTCCAGAAGGCAGTGGCGGTCTCCTTCTTCTCGTCGGTGTGGATCTCGCTGTAGGCCAGGCGGGAGTGGTCGTCGACGGCGGTGTGCAGGTAGCTGTAGCCGGCGCCGGAGCGGGTCTTGCGGCCGGCCTGGCGGCCCAGGGTCTTGTGGCCGCCGCCGTCGGGGATGTTGCCGAGCTTTTTGATGTCCACGTGCACCAGCTCGCCGGGCCGGTCGCGTTCGTAGCGACGTATGACGCGGCCGGTGGCCCGGTCCAGGTGCGTGAGGCGGGCCAGGCCGTAGCGGGTCAGCACCCGGTGCACGGTGGAGGGCACCAGATGCAGCAGGCCCGCGATGCGTGCGGGCCCCCACCGGCGCAGCAGGCGGACCTTGATGATCCGGCGCTCGGTGCGGGTGGGGGTGCGGCGTGGGCTGGTGTGCGGGCGGCTGGAGCGGTCGTACATCCCGGCCTCGCCGAGCTGACGGTAGCGCTCAGCCCACCGCTGGGCTGTCGTCGGTGAGACCTGGAAGCGTTCCGCGGCTCGTCTGAGGGGCCAGTTGTCCTCGACCACGCAGCGGGCCAGACGCAGGCGGCCGGTCTCGGTCAGGGGTGCATTACGGTGGGGCACGAGGGCCTTTCTGTTGCTGGTGCAGATGTCGCAATCCACACCAGGCCAGAAGGCCCTCACCCATTTCAAGATCGGTCAGCCGTGAGCCCTGTCACCGTCCACAACCTCCCGGGACAGAACA
>NZ_JBVIDX010000070.1:0-1122 GCF_055572155.1 Streptomyces sp. NPDC030814 | reverse complement strand
CCGAAGAAGTACCAGGACATCTACCCCATCGCCTTCGACGCGGACATGCCCGGCCTGATCGCCGAGACCACCCGCGTCCTGCGCCACTGGATGGATCACGGGGTGCGGATCTTCCGCGTCGACAACCCCCACACCAAACCGGTGGTGTTCTGGGAACAGGTCATCGCGGACATCAACCGCACCGACCCCGACGTGATCTTCCTGGCGGAGGCCTTCACCCGCCCGGCGATGATGCACACCCTCGCCGCGGCCGGCTTCCAGCAGTCCTACACCTACTTCACCTGGCGCACCACCAAACAGGAACTCACCGACTACGCCGGCGAACTCGCCGGTGAGGCCGCCGCCTACATGCGGCCCAACTTCTTCGTCAACACCCCCGACATCCTCCACGCCTTCCTCCAGCACGGCGGCCGCCCCGCCTTCGAACTCCGCGCCGTCCTCGCCGCCACCCTCTCCCCCACCTGGGGCGTCTACTCCGGCTACGAACTCTGCGAGAACACCCCCCTCAAACCCGGCAGCGAGGAATACCTCGACTCCGAGAAGTACCAACTCCGCCCCCGCGACTGGGAGACCGCCGAACGCGAGGGACGCACCATCACCCCGCTCATCACCGCTCTGAACGACATCCGCCGGCGCCATCCGGCCCTGCACGGGCTGCGAAACCTGCGCTTCCACCACACGGACAGCGACGCTGTCATGGCGTACAGCAAGCGCGCGGGCTCGGACACGGTTCTGGTGGTCGTGAACCTCGATCCCCACCACGCGCAGGCGGCCTGGGTCTCGCTCGACATGGCGGAACTCGGTCTGGGCCAGGACGAGGACGCGCCGGTGCGCGACGAGCTGACAGGTGAGACCTACCGCTGGGGAAGGACCAACTACGTGCGCCTGGAGCCGGGCCGGGCGCCCGCACACATCCTCCACGTCGGGTTCCCCGCCGACGGCACGTGCTCGGCTCAGAACGGAGGGCCCGGTACCCGATGACGACGAACAAGCCCATCTCGGACACCTTCGAGGACACACCCCAGAGGGACCGGGACCCGGAGTGGTTCAAACGCGCCGTCTTCTACGAGGTCCTCGTCCGTTCCTTCCAGGACAGCAACGGCGACGGCATCGGCGACCTCA
>NZ_JBVIDX010000069.1:0-1199 GCF_055572155.1 Streptomyces sp. NPDC030814 | reverse complement strand
CGCCGTTCCTCCGGCCTGCCCGCCACCGCCGTCGCCTGGGGCCCCTGGGCCCCCGGCGCGGGCATGACCGCCGAGCTGACCGAGGCGGACCTGCGACGCATGGCACGCGAGGGCATGCAGCCGCTTGCCCCGGAGCAGGGGCTCAGGCTGTTCGATGCCGTCCTGGAGATCGGCCCGGCGCTCGAACGGGCGGCTGTGCTGCCGATCAACCTCGACCTCGCAGCACTCCGCAGGCGTGGACAGGTTCCCGACCTGCTGCGCGCTCTCGTTCGCACGCCCGCGCGCCGGGCTGCGGACGTCCAGGCGGCGGCCGGAGGGGCGGCCGACATCGCCCCTCGAGTCAGCGGGCTCCCGGAGGCCGAGCGCGAGAAATTCCTGCTGGACCTCGTCCGTGGACAGGCCGCATCCGTCCTGGGCCACGCGTCCGCCGCGGACCTGGAGGCGGACCAGCCGTTCAAGGCCCTCGGCTTCGACTCCCTGACCTCGGTCGAGCTCCGCAACCGAGTGAGCACTGCCACCGGCATGAAGCTCCCCGCCACACTGGTCTTCGACCACCCGACCCCTGCCGCCCTGGCCCGGCACCTCCTCTCCGAACTGTCGGACGGGGAGGAGAACGTCGGCACGGCCTCCGCGCTGCCCGTGCCGACGAGCGTGAATGACGATCCGGTGGTGATCGTCGGCATGGCGTGCCGGTTCCCGGGTGGGGTGGGTTCGCCGGAGGACCTGTGGCGGCTGGTCACCGAGGGGGGTGACGCCATCGGTGGGTTCCCCACGGATCGTGGGTGGGATCTCGACGGGCTTTACGATCCCGAGCCGGGCACGGTCGGTCATACGTATGTGCGGGAGGGCGGTTTCCTCTACGACGCCGCCCTGTTCGACTCCACGCTCTTCGGGATCTCGCCGCGTGAGGCGCTGGCGATGGATCCGCAGCAGAGGTTGCTGCTGGAGACGTCGTGGGAGGTCCTGGAGCGGGCGGGGATCGACCCGGCGACGCTGCGGGGCAGCCGTACCGGTGTCTTCGCCGGCGCGATCACACAGGACTATGGCTCCTGCATGCGCGCCGGGGAGCACGACTCCGACGGCTATCTGCTGACCGGTTCGACGGGCAGTGTGGCGTCGGGTCGTATCGCGTACACGTTTGGTTTTGAGGGTCCTGCGGTGACGGTGGACACGGCGTGTTCGTCGTCGCTGGTGGCGTT
>NZ_JBVIDX010000068.1:0-1211 GCF_055572155.1 Streptomyces sp. NPDC030814 | reverse complement strand
GTGCCGGTGGTGTCGTCGGTGGTTCCGTGGGTGGTGTCGGCGCGCGGCCGGGGGGCGTTGCGTGAGCAGGCCGGTCGGCTTGCCGGGTTCGTGGGCGATGACGAGGCGCTGGACGTGGCCGGTGTCGGCGGGGCCTTGGTGCGGTCGCGGTCGGTGTTCGAGCACCGGGCCGTGGTGCTCGGTGCGGACCGTGCGGAGCTGCTGAGCGGTCTTGAGGCGTTGGCGGCGGGTGAGCCGGCCGCTGGTGTGGTCACGGGCGAGGTCGGTGAGGGAGGCCGTACGGCGTTCCTGTTCGCCGGGCAGGGTTCACAACGTCTCGGTATGGGGCGGGAGTTGTTTGAGGAGTTCGCGGTGTTCGCGGATGCCTTCGATGCCGTGTGCGCCCACATCGACACCGAACTGCCTCGGCCGCTGCGGGAGGTGGTCTTCGGTGAGGACGCCGACCTGCTGAACCGGACGGAGTTCGCCCAGCCGGCGTTGTTCGCTCTTGAGGTGGCGCTGTTCCGGTTGCTGGAGTCGTGGGGGGTGCGCCCGGATGTGCTGGCGGGGCATTCGATCGGTGAGATCGCTGCCGCGCATGTAGCGGGGGTGTGGTCGCTGGCGGACGCGTGTCGTCTGGTGGTGGCGCGTGGCCGGTTGATGCAGGCCCTGCCGGAGGGCGGTGCGATGGTCGCGCTGCAGGCCACCGAGGACGAGGTCCTCCCGCTCCTCGGTGACGAAGTGGGCGTCGCCGCGGTCAACGGACCCCGCTCCATCGTGGTCTCGGGCGCGGCGCAGGCGGTCGAGGAGATCGCTGAGCACTTCCGTGGCCAGGGCCGCAAGGCCACCGCGCTGCGGGTGAGTCACGCCTTCCACTCCCCGCTGATGGAAGCCATGCTCGACGAGTTCCGGGCGGTCGCGGAAGGGCTCTCCTACGACCGTCCGAAGCTGCCCATCGTCTCCACGGTGACCGGCGCGGCCGCTGGCGCCGAGGAGATGACCTCGCCGGACTACTGGGTGGAGCACGTCCGCCGCACCGTCCGCTTCGCCGACGCCGTGACCACTCTCGCCGAGCAGACCGTCACCAGGTATCTCGAAGTCGGCCCCGACGGCACCCTCATCACGCTTGCCCAGGACTGTGTGGCAGACGAGGCACGGCTGTTCGCTCCTGCGCTGCGCAAGGGACGGGCGGAGACCGAGTCCGTGATCGCCGCCGTGGCCGCCGCCTTCAC
>NZ_JBVIDX010000067.1:0-1229 GCF_055572155.1 Streptomyces sp. NPDC030814 | reverse complement strand
GACGCTGTTGGTTTATTCGGGGGCTGGTCCTACTTTGCCCCGTCGAGCATGAGCTCGGCGGGGCAAAGTGCTGCGAAGTGGCTGGTGCGGGTGCGGGCTCGTGGTTGGCCGGTGAGGTGGGCGTCGATGCGGGCGAGGTTGATGGCGGCGCCGGTGAGCTGGTGCTGAAGGCTGGTCTTCGCGAGGCCGCGGTAGCGGGATCTGCGCAGGCCGCAGCGCCCGACTGCCTGGGAGATGGTGCCCTCGACTCCGGCGCGGGTCTTGTAGCGGTCCTTCCAAGTGTCGGTGTCCTGTTCGGTGCGGGCTTGGCGGAGCGCTTCATGCTCCTCACGGGGCCGCAGGGTCAGGCGGCGGCCGACGCTGGAGGTGGTGCACTGCTCACGGACCGGGCAGGGACGGCACTGGCCGCCGTTGAAGCGGACCCGGATCACTGGGGTGCCCTCGGGTGAGCGGTCGGGATTCCAGCGGGTGGTGGTCTCGCCGCCGGGGCAGGTGACCTGCTCGTGGTCCCAGTCGATGGTGAAGTCGTCGCCGGTGAAGCCACTGTTCGCGGTGGACTGGTGGCTGACGACGCCGGCGACCGGCCCGGTGAGCGTGATGCCGTACTCGCGGCGGGCCTGCACGAGCAGGTGCGCGTCGACGTATCCGGCGTCGACCAGGTGCTCGGCGGGCAGGCGCCCGTCCTGGGCGAGCTGGGCGTGCACGGTATCGGTCATCGAGATGTCGGGAACCGTCGCCACGGTGGTGGCCACGTTCGTGAGCAGGTTTGGGGTGCCCGGCTCGCAGGTCTCGGTGAGGTGGACCTTGTATCCGTCCCACATGGTGTCGCGTTTGACGCTGCCGCGTGCCTCGGTGTCATAGGGCGTGACCAGGCGCATCGCGCCCGGCGGCCGGTCTTTTGGGTCCCGCCGCCTCACCTCGCCCTCCACCTGCTGGAAGTGCTGGACCCAGACCTGGCGCAGGGTCTCCACCTGCTCCAATGTGCGCAGTCCTCCGGGCGCCCCGGGGGAGAAGACGGCTTCGAGCAGTCGTGTCCCGTCCCGCCCGATCCGCAGGCCCATCTCGTCCCGTTTGGTGCGGGACTTGGGGAAACGGGAGTCCTCGGCCCGGGTGGCGTAGCGCTTGAACCAGTCCGGTTCCGCCACGGTCAGCAGCCAGTCGGGGGCGGCCTGGGCAATCTCGTTGAGCGCCGCCCGCAGGGTCTCGGCGACCTGCTCCAGCCAGCACAG
>NZ_JBVIDX010000066.1:0-1303 GCF_055572155.1 Streptomyces sp. NPDC030814 | reverse complement strand
GCAGCCTCCGAGGGTGATCACCGAGTCTGCCGCAACGCAGTGGGACCTCGAACTGGACGATCTCTTCCTGACTGTCGGGCACCGCTTCGGCCGAGTCGAGCTCCGCCGCCGGATGCGGGACTACGTGCGCGGGCTACTCGCCCCGGTGGCCCGCAAGAACAGCTGGCAGCTGGCCGAACAGGCCGGCCACTCCACCCCTGACGGCCTGCAGCACCTCCTCGCCGGATCGAAGTGGGAGTCCGATGACATCCGCGACGACCTGCAGGAATACGTCGCCGACAAGCTCGGCGAGGCTGGCGGCGTCCTGATCATCGACGACACCGGGTTCATCAAGAAGGGCACCACCTCCGCCGGGGTCCAGCGCCAGTACTCCGGAACCGCCGGCCGGACCGAGAACTGCCAGATCGGCGTCTTCGCCGCCTACGCCTCCGCCCGCGGCCGGGCCCTGGTCGACCGCGAGCTCTACCTCCCGAAGTCCTGGACCGAGGACCGGGAACGCTGCCGCACCGCAAGGGTCCCCGACGAGCGGGAGTTCGCCACCAAAGGCGAACTGGCCCGGCACATGGTGCTGCGGGCCCTGGCCTCGCCGCTGCCCATTGCCTGGGTCACCGCGGATTCCGCCTACGGCCAGGACAACCGATTCCGTCGGCTGCTGGAACAGTCGGGTGTCGGCTACGTACTGGCCGTCCCCAAGTCGCAGTTCAGCGTGGGCTGTTCACGGATCGAGGGCCTGTTCGCGCAGGCCCCGGACGAGGCATGGGAGAAGATCTCCTGCGGCCCCGGCGCGAAGGGGCCCCGCGTCTACCACTGGGCAGCGGTGCGGCTGCCGGCCGTCGCCGAATTCGACTATCAGGGCGAGGTCCCTCACCGGATGCGATGGGCACTGGCCCGGCGCAGCAGCAGCAAGCCCGACGAGACCGCCTACTACCTCGCCTACGCGCCCCTCCAGGTCACCGTCCAGGAGCTGGTGCGGGTCGCCGGGGCACGCTGGGCGATCGAGGAGTGCTTCCAGGCCGCGAAGAACGAGTGCGGCCTGGATCAGTACGAGGTCCGCCGCTACGTGGGCTGGTATCGGCACATCACTCTGGCCATGCTCGCCCACGCCTTCCTGGCCGCTACGGCACACCAACCCTGGGAAAAGGGGGCGAAACAGGTGAGACACCCGGGGTCATCGGGCTCACAGTGGCGGAGGTTCGGCGACTCCTGGCAGCTTGTCGTGCCCTGCCCCCGCACCTGAGCGGACACCGCGGACGACACCACGCGCTGAGCTGGTCGAACTGGCGCCGCCGACGCCAAGCAGTCG
>NZ_JBVIDX010000065.1:0-1338 GCF_055572155.1 Streptomyces sp. NPDC030814 | reverse complement strand
CTCGCCGATGTCGCCGACGCCACCGAAGAAGGCATCCACCGCATCAACCGAAACCCACAACTGCCATGGTCATTCCTCGCCCACACCGGCCTGACTATCCACCCACCACATCCACCGAACTTACGAAAAGATCAGTAGAGGGCGTTTATGCAGGTCAAGCCCTATAGGCGGCTTTCACCCCTGCCCTGCTTTGAGGGATCTCATCCCATAGGCGGCGAATGACGCTCTCCAGGGTGGATGCTCGACCATCCGTCTCGATCGCTTCTGTACCTGGAAGTCCGTCTGGTTTGAAGTTGCTGCGGAATCACCCAATGAACAGCGGAACCGAGCCCTCCGCCTCGCACGTGATCACGCTACGCCGTGAGCGAGCGCAAGCCGTACCCCAGCGACCTGTCCGACGCCCGATGGGCCCTGATCGAGCCGACGTTGACGGCCTGGAGGAAGGCCCGACTCGACCGCAGACCAACGGGACAGCCGGCCAAGGTCGATTTACGGGACGTCTTCAACGCGATCCTCTACGTGAACCGCACCGGAATCCCCTGGAAATACCTCCCGCACGACTTCCCGAACCACGGCACCGTCTACGCCTACTACGCCGCCTGGCGCGACGAGGGAATCTTCGCCCAGCTCAACTACGACCTGACCGGACTGGCGCGCGTGAAGGAGGGGCGCAAGCCCGAGCCGACCGCATCCGTGATCGGCACCCAGAGCGTGAAGACTTCCACCAACGTGCCCGTGACCAGCCAGGGAACGGACGCCGCGAAGAAGATCGTCGGCCGGAAGCGCGGCATCCTCACCGACACGATCGGCCTCATCCTCGCCGTGACCGTCACCGCCGCCGGCCTGTCGGAGAACGCCCTGGGAATCCGCCTCCTCGACCAGGCGAAAGAGACGTACCCGACCATCTCCAAGAGCTGGGTCGACACCGGCTTCAAGAATGCCGTCGTTGAGCACGGCGCCAGCCTTGGAATCGACGTCGAAGTCGTGAACCGGAATCCGGAGACCCGCGGCTTTCAGGTCGTGAAAAGGCGCTGGGTGGTGGAGCGGAGTATCGGTTGGATCATGATGCACCGCCGCCTCGCCCGCGACTACGAGACCCTCACCGCCAGCTCCGAGGCCATGATTCACATCGCCTCGATCGACAACCTCGCCAGGCGCATAACGGACGAGACGACACCCACCTGGCGAGGAACGTACTAGGACGTAAACGGCAATCTGCCCACTTCAAACGCCCTCTTAGAACTCCTAACGAAATGATCTTCGAGGTGGTTGGATCGCTCCGGGACCGATGATCCGGGGGTGCGAGGTGGCGCGGCCGAAGCCGTGGGAAGTCGACGA
>NZ_JBVIDX010000064.1:0-1665 GCF_055572155.1 Streptomyces sp. NPDC030814 | reverse complement strand
AGAAGCTGTTGTCTTTTCGATCTTGAGAGATGCGCGTCGAACAGGAGTCCCGATCGGGTGGTCGCGGGGTGCTGGGCGCATATGAACAGGGCCTCCTGAACAGCTCGTTGGTGTCGAATCACCGAGCAGCAGGAGGCCCTGGTGCAGCAGTCTTGCGTGCCGATGGCCGGGCAGTCCAGCGCGGTCACCTGGGAGTGTGACTGCCTGGCTCACCGGTTCGGAAACGCCGCCGACAACCCGATGCGTGAGCGGCGGTATCCGACGGACATGACGGATGCGGAGTGGGCCCGGGTCCTGCCGCTGCTGCCGGTGCCGGGCTGGATGCGCGGCCGGGGCGGCCGGCCGGAGGCGTATTGCCACCGGGCCATGCTCGATGCGATCCGGTATCTCGTCGACAACGGGATCAAGTGGCGGGCGATGCCCGTCGACTTCCCGCCGTGGGACCGCATCTACGCATTCTTCCGCCGCTGGCGCGACAACGCCCTGGTCAAGGAGTTCCACGACCGATTGCGCGCGAGGGTCCGCGAGGAGCTGGGACGGGACGCGCAGCCGACGGCCGGGGTGATCGACTCGCAGTCCGTCAAGGCGGATGCCGTCGTCGGCGGGGACAGCCGGGGCTTCGACGGCGGCAAGCTCATCAATGGCCGCAAGCGGCACGTCGTGGTCGACACGCTCGGCTTGCTGCTGGGCGTGATGGTCACCGCCGCGGACACCGGCGACCGCATTGCCGCCCAGGTCCTGCTCGGGGAGGTCGCCGACGTGCACCACCGGCTGGAACTGGTCTGGGCCGACGGCGGCTACACCGGCAGCCTCGTCGAGTACTGCCTGGCCACGTTCGCCCTGGCCCTGGCGATCGTCAAACGCAGCGACGACAGGCGTGGCTTCGTGGTGCTGCCCAAGCGGTGGATCGTCGAGCGCCTCTTCGCCCACCTGATGCGAAGCCGCCGTCTGGTGCGCGACTTCGAACGGCGCACCACCAGCGCGGAGGCGATGGTCTACTGGTCGATGATCGGGCTCATGACCCGACGCCTGGCCCGCTCACGCCTGCTGCGAGGGTGAACCGGCCCGGCTGCTGCTCGGCCAGCCAGCCGCGGGCCACCAGGCGTTTCGCTTTCGACCGCAGTGCCTCCACCCGCGCCGGCACCACGTCCATGCCGAACACGGCGGCCATCTCCTGGCAGGTCAAAGGGCCTTGATGGAGCCGGGCCCGGTCCGCGAGCGCCGTGATGATGCGCTGGTAGTCCACCGACAGCACCGACCAGGCCAGCCCCTGGCGCCACACTGGCACCTGCGACTTCGGCTTCGCCGCGTCCCGGAGCGCCGACTGCACCTCCGCATCCCGCGGATCCGGGGTGGCCTCCGCCTCGGCGGTGGCGCCGTCGTCCGGAGCCAGCACCGTATCGACCCGCCTGCGCGCGATCGCCCACTCCTGCCATTCCAGCTCGGCCGCAGCAAGCTCGGCCTGGATGCGGTCGGCCTCCTCCCGCAGCCCGTCGACTCGACGCCGAGCGGCGAGCTCGTGCTGTTCCAGCAGTCCAACAACCGACGGCATCCGCGACCTCCCGGGGAACGACGACCCGACAGGCCACCACTCCCACGGAACCACCACTCCTATCCCCGACCAGCGGAAACGCGTCGATCACCTCCGGAAAGACAACAGCTTCT
>NZ_JBVIDX010000062.1:0-2569 GCF_055572155.1 Streptomyces sp. NPDC030814 | reverse complement strand
GTTCGGCGGCGTCCTACTCTCCCACAGGGTCCCCCCTGCAGTACCATCGGCGCTGTAAGGCTTAGCTTCCGGGTTCGGAATGTAACCGGGCGTTTCCCTCACGCTATGACCACCGAAACACTATGAAACAATCAACCGCACCACACCATCACCCGGTGTGGGGTTGTTCGTGGTTTCAGAACCAACACAGTGGACGCGAGCAACTGAGGACAAGCCCTCGGCCTATTAGTACCGGTCACCTCCACACGTTACCGTGCTTCCAGATCCGGCCTATCAACCCAGTCGTCTACTGGGAGCCTTACCCCATCAAGTGGGTGGGAGTCCTCATCTCGAAGCAGGCTTCCCGCTTAGATGCTTTCAGCGGTTATCCCTCCCGAACGTAGCCAACCAGCCATGCCCTTGGCAGAACAACTGGCACACCAGAGGTTCGTCCGTCCCGGTCCTCTCGTACTAGGGACAGCCCTTCTCAAGACTCCTACGCGCACAGCGGATAGGGACCGAACTGTCTCACGACGTTCTAAACCCAGCTCGCGTACCGCTTTAATGGGCGAACAGCCCAACCCTTGGGACCGACTCCAGCCCCAGGATGCGACGAGCCGACATCGAGGTGCCAAACCATCCCGTCGATATGGACTCTTGGGGAAGATCAGCCTGTTATCCCCGGGGTACCTTTTATCCGTTGAGCGACGGCGCTTCCACAAGCCACCGCCGGATCACTAGTCCCGACTTTCGTCCCTGCTCGACCCGTCGGTCTCACAGTCAAGCTCCCTTGTGCACTTACACTCACCACCTGATTGCCAACCAGGCTGAGGGAACCTTTGGGCGCCTCCGTTACCCTTTAGGAGGCAACCGCCCCAGTTAAACTACCCATCAGACACTGTCCCCGATCCGGATCACGGACCCGGGTTAGACATCCAGCACGACCAGACTGGTATTTCAACGACGACTCCACCTGAACTGGCGTCCAAGCTTCACAGTCTCCCAGCTATCCTACACAAGCCGAACCGAACACCAATATCAAACTGTAGTAAAGGTCCCGGGGTCTTTCCGTCCTGCTGCGCGAAACGAGCATCTTTACTCGTAGTGCAATTTCACCGGGCCTATGGTTGAGACAGTCGAGAAGTCGTTACGCCATTCGTGCAGGTCGGAACTTACCCGACAAGGAATTTCGCTACCTTAGGATGGTTATAGTTACCACCGCCGTTTACTGGCGCTTAAGTTCTCAGCTTCGCCCACCCGAAAGTGAGCTAACCGGTCCCCTTAACGTTCCAGCACCGGGCAGGCGTCAGTCCGTATACATCGCCTTACGGCTTCGCACGGACCTGTGTTTTTAGTAAACAGTCGCTTCTCGCTGGTCTCTGCGGCCACCCCCAGCTCAGAGCGCAAAGCTCATCACCAGGTGTGGCCCCCCTTCTCCCGAAGTTACGGGGGCATTTTGCCGAGTTCCTTAACCATAGTTCACCCGAACGCCTCGGTATTCTCTACCAGACCACCTGAGTCGGTTTAGGGTACGGGCCGCCATGAAACTCGCTAGAGGCTTTTCTCGACAGCATAGGATCATCCACTTCACCACAATCGGCTCGGCATCAGGTCTCAGACGAATGCCAGGCGGATTTACCTACCTGACGTCCTACACCCTTACCCCGGGACAACCACCGCCCGGGATGGACTACCTTCCTGCGTCACCCCATCACTCACCTACTAACCGCTTGGTTCGGCGGCTCCACCACTCCCCTTTGCCCGAAGGCTCCGGGGCGGCTTCACGGCCTTAGCATCACGATGCTCGATGTTTGACGCTTCACAGCGGGTACCGGAATATCAACCGGTTATCCATCGACTACGCCTGTCGGCCTCGCCTTAGGTCCCGACTTACCCTGGGCAGATCAGCTTGACCCAGGAACCCTTGGTCAATCGGCGCAAACGTTTCTCACGTTTGTATCGCTACTCATGCCTGCATTCTCACTCGTCAACCGTCCACAACTCGCTTCCACGGCTGCTTCACCCGGCAGACGACGCTCCCCTACCCATCACGATCCCCGTTGGGGGTACATATCGCAATGACACGACTTCGGCGGTACGCTTGAGCCCCGCTACATTGTCGGCGCGGAATCACTAGACCAGTGAGCTATTACGCACTCTTTCAAGGGTGGCTGCTTCTAAGCCAACCTCCTGGTTGTCTCTGCGACTCCACATCCTTTCCCACTTAGCGTACGCTTAGGGGCCTTAGTCGATGCTCTGGGCTGTTTCCCTCTCGACCATGGAGCTTATCCCCCACAGTCTCACTGCCGCGCTCTCACTTACCGGCATTCGGAGTTTGGCTAAGGTCAGTAACCCGGTAGGGCCCATCGCCTATCCAGTGCTCTACCTCCGGCAAGAAACACACGACGCTGCACCTAAATGCATTTCGGGGAGAACCAGCTATCACGGAGTTTGATTGGCCTTTCACCCCTAACCACAGGTCATCCCCCAGGTTTTCAACCCTGGTGGGTTCGGTCCTCCACGAAGTCTTACCTCCGCTTCAACCTGCCCATGGCTAGATCACTCCGCTTCGGGTCTTGAGCGTGCTACT
>NZ_JBVIDX010000061.1:0-3587 GCF_055572155.1 Streptomyces sp. NPDC030814 | reverse complement strand
GTGCTGCCGCGCACGTTGCATGTGGATGAGCCGTCGTCGCATGTGGACTGGTCGGCCGGTGCGGTCGAGCTGCTGACCCGGGAACAGCAGTGGCCGAAGGAGGAGGGCAGGCCGCGCCGCGCCGCCGTGTCCGCCTTCGGACTCAGCGGCACCAACGCACACGTGGTCCTGGAGCAGCCGCTCCCTGCCGACCCCCCGGAGCCGCCGCCGGTCCCGCAGCCCCCCTCGGCCACCGTGTCCTGGCTGATCTCCGGCCGCAGCGAGGAAGCACTGCGGGCGCAGGCCGCGCGGCTGGCCGGCCACCTCGAGGCCCGCCCCGAACTGAGCCACGCCGCGGTCGCTCACGCACTCGCCACATCCCGGTCCGCCTTCGAGCACCGCGCCATTGTGGTCGGTGACGACCGCGACGACCTCCTCACCGCCCTGAAGGCAATCGGCCGAGGCCGGCCCTCACCCGCCGCGGCCGTGGGCACGGCCGACCCCGAGGGAGGCCTCGCCTTCCTCTTCGCCGGGCAGGGCTCACAGAGGCTCGGCATGGGACGGGAACTGTACGAGACCTTCGAGGCGTTCGCCGATGCCTTCGACTCCGTCTGCGCCCACCTCGACAACGAACTCGGCCGGTCGCTCCGGGAGATCGTCTTCGGCGACGACGAAGAGGCCCTGAACCGAACGGAGTTCACTCAGCCCGCCCTCTTCGCCTTCGAGGTCGCGCTGTTCCGGCTGCTTGAGTCGTGGGGCGTCCGCCCCGACGTGCTCGCCGGACACTCCATCGGTGAACTGTCGGCGGCCTACGTCGCGGGGGTGTGGTCCCTGGACGACGCCTGTCGCCTGGTCGCGGCCCGTGGCCGCCTCATGCAGGCCCTCCCGTCAGGCGGCGCCATGGTCGCGCTGCAGGCATCGGAGGAGGAGGTGCTGCCCTTGCTGGCAGGGCAGGAGGCCGAGGCCGGCATCGCCGCTGTCAACGGCCCGCGATCCCTCGTGATCTCCGGCACCGAGGAATGCGTGTCACGGATCGCCGGACATTTCGGGGCGCTCGGCCGCAGGACCACCCCGCTGCGGGTGAGTCATGCCTTCCACTCACCGCTGATGGAACCGATGCTGCGGGACTTCCTGCGCGTCACCGAAGGCCTCACCTACCACCGCCCGCAGATCCCCATCGTCTCCGACGTCACCGGCACCCTCGCCGACCCCGGGGAACTGTGCGCGGCCGGCTACTGGGCGGCCCACGTCCGGCAGCCCGTGCGCTTCGCCGACGACGTACGCCGGCTGAGCGAGCAGGGCGTCACCCGCTACCTCGAACTCGGTGCCGACGGCACCCTCACCGCCCTGGCCCGCACCTGCCTCGCCGACGACCCGTCCGCGGGCGCCGGCCCGCTGCTCGTACCCGCGCTGCGCAAGGACCGCCCCGAGGTCCCCAGCCTGTACGGCGCCCTGGCCCGGCTGTACGTCCACGGCGTCGACGTCGACTGGTCCCCGGCGCTCGGCGCCGCCCCCGCCACCCGGGCGGTGGACCTGCCGACGTACGCCTTCCAGCACCAGCGCTACTGGCTCGACCACGGCACCGCGGCCGCGAGCGCGGCCGGGGAGTCCGCCCGGACCGCGGCGGACACCGCGGACGACCGCTTCTGGGAAGCGGTCGAGTGCGAGGACGTCGACGCCCTGACGCAGGCCCTGGGGGTGAGGGCCGAGGACATCGGCGCGGTCGTACCGGCGCTCGCCTCCTGGCGGAAGCGGCAGCAGCAGGAGACCGCCGTCGAGGCACTCTCCTACGAGGTGGTGTGGAAACCCGCCGCTGTCGAACCGGCCACTGCCCCGGACGCCACGGACGCGCGCTGGCTGCTCGTCCTTCCTGGTAGCCAGGACGGCGAGGACCCGGCGGTCACCGACCTCACCACCGCCCTGGGCGGCCCCGACCGCGTCGTCACCCTCACCGCCGCCGGGACCGACCGCGCGGCGCTCGCCGGCCGACTGCGCGACGCCACGGCCGACCACCCCGTCGCGGGTGTACTGGCCTTCGCCGGACTGGCCGGAGCCGACATCGACGGCTTGCCGCTCGGACCCTCCGCGGTGGCTGTTGTGCTGCAGGCGTTGGGTGACGCGGGTGTGGGTGGCCGGGTGTGGGTGCTGACGCGTGGTGGTGTGTCGGTGGGCCGTTCGGACGGTCCGGGTGATCCGGTGCAGGGTGCGGTGTGGGGTCTGGGCCGGGTGGCGGCGCTGGAGTACCCGGAGCGGTGGGGCGGTCTGATCGATCTGCCGGAGGTGCTGGACCGGCGTGCCGTGAACCGTGTGATGGGGGTGCTGCTCGGCGGCGGCTCGGAGGACCAGGTGGCTGTCAGGTCGTCCGGTGTGCTGGGCCGTCGGTTGGAGCGGGTGCGTGCTGGTGGTGAGGGGGCGGGTTGGCGTCCTCGGGGGACGGTGCTGGTCACGGGTGGTACGGGTGCGTTGGGTGCGCGGGTGGCGCGGTGGGTGGCGGCGGAGGGTGCCGAGCATGTGGTGTTGACGAGTCGTCGGGGTCTTGGGGCTCCGGGGGCTGTGGTGTTGCGGGACGAGTTGGTGGGGTTGGGTGCGCGTGTGTCGGTCGTGGCGTGTGACGCGGCTGATCGTGGTGCGTTGGCGGGGGTGTTGGCGGAGTATGCGGTGGATGCGGTGGTGCATGCGGCGGGTGTGCTGGATGACGGTGTGATCGATGCGTTGACGCCGGAGCGGTTCGCGACGGTGTTGCGGGCGAAGGCGTTGGGCGCGCTGCATCTGGACGAACTCACCCGCGACCGCGACCTGGACGCCTTCGTCCTCTTCTCGTCGATCTCCGGCACCCTCGGTACGACCGGCCAGGGAAACTACGCGTCCGCCAACGCCTTCCTGGACGTCCTCGCCCAGCGACGCCGAGCGGCGGGGCTGCCCGCCACCTCTGTCGTCTGGGGCCCGTGGGCCGACGGCGGCATGGCCGACGAGGAGGTCGTGCACTGGCGCATGCACCGCGGCGGAGTGCTGCCGCTCCAGCCCGCCATCGGCGTACTGGCCCTGCACCGAGCCGTCGGCGAGCCCCGGCCGGTCGTCATGGTCGCCGACATCCACTGGGCCGAGTTCGCGCCCGCCTTCACGGTCACACGCCCCAGCCCGCTGATCGAATCGCTGCCGGAGGCACGCGCGGCGGTCGAGAACGCCGGCGCCGCCTCCGAACGGTTCGGCCGCGGGGACGGCTCCGCCCTGCGGGACCAGCTCATCGGGCTCACCCCCGCCGAACAGGAACGGGTGCTCCTCGAAGTCGTCCGCTTCTGCGCGGCCGGTGTCCTGGGCTACGCGGGCGCGTCCGCCGTACCGGCCGAGCGTGCCTTCCGCGACCTGGGCGTGGACTCCCTCACCGCGGTCGAACTCCGCGGCACACTGGCCATGGCGACCGGCGTGCCCCTGACCGCGACCCTGGTGTTCGACTATCCGACGCCGGTACTCCTCACGCGCTATCTGCGCGAGCAGTTGATGGGCGATGAGATGGGGGCGGAGCCGGTCGTGCCGGCTGCCGCCGGTGTCGCTGTCAGTGACGATCCGGTGGTGATCGTCGGGATGGCGTGCCGCTTCCCGGGTGGGGT
>NZ_JBVIDX010000060.1:0-4130 GCF_055572155.1 Streptomyces sp. NPDC030814 | reverse complement strand
AGTTCGCATCCGGTGCTGGGGATGGCGGTCCAGGAGGCCGCCCCGGACGCGGTCGTGACGGGCACTCTGCGCCGTGACAAGGGTGACGCTCACCGGTTCCTGACCTCGCTGGCGGAGGCGTGGGTGCGGGGTGTTCCGGTGGACTGGACGGCGGTCCTGGCCGGCCAGGACGCCCGTACGGTTCCGCTGCCGACCTACGCCTTCCAGCGCCGGCGCTACTGGCTGGAGAAGACGGCTCCCGCGGGGGCTGTGGTTTCGGGGCAGGGGGCGGTGGACGCTCGTTTCTGGGAGGCGGTCGAGCGCGAGGATCTGCAGGCGCTGGCCGAGACGTTGCGGGTGTCGGACAGTGAGGCGCTGGCCGGGGTGCTGCCCGCGTTGTCGGGGTGGCGTCGGGAGCAGGCGGCGCGGTCGGTGGTGGACGGCTGGCGGTACAAGGTGGTGTGGCAGCCGGTCGCCCGGGACACCCGGGCCGCGGCCCTGACCGGTACCTGGCTGCTCGTCGTCCCGCAGGCACACCCCGACACCGAACTCATCACCTCCGTATCCGATGCCCTGAGCCGTCATGGCGCCGACGTGCGTGTCCTCGAACTCACCTCGCACCACGCGGACAACGCTCTCCTGAAGTCCGCACTGGACGAGGTGCGGGCCGACGCCGAGGTACCGCTCGGCGGCGTGGTGTCGCTGCTGGGACTGGACGAGGACCCCCTGCCCGGTCATCCCGTGCTGTCCACCGGATCCGCGCTCACCGTCTCCCTCCTTCAGGCACTCGGACGGGCCGGCGTGAACGCACCCCTGTGGTGTGTCACGCAAGGTGCGGTGGCGGTCGGGGACCACGATCCGGTCGCTCGGCCGGCGCAGGCGGCCGTCTGGGGGCTGGGCAGGGTCGCCGCCCTGGAGTTCCCCGAACGCTGGGGCGGACTGGTGGACCTTCCCGAGCGGCTCGACGGACGGGAGGCGGGCGCCCTCTGCGCCGTTCTGGCCTCGCATGGCGACAGCGGTGAGGATCAGGTCGCCCTGCGCGCCAACAGCACCCTCGTGCGGCGTCTGGTGCCGGCCCCCCTGCCGGAAAGCGCGAGGACGGAGGCCGGACGGTCCCCCGGCCGGCCGTGGACGCCCCGAGGCACCGCCCTCGTGACCGGCGGAACCGGTGCGCTCGGTGCGCACGTCGCCCGGTGGCTGGCCCGTGGCGGGGCCGAAGAGGTGGTGCTGGTCAGCCGACGAGGCAGCGGCGGCGACGCGACCCTCGCGGAACTGGAGTCCGAAGTCGCCGCGCTGGGCGCCAGGTTGACCGTCGCCGCCTGCGATGTGGCCGACCGGGCGGCGCTCGGTGAGCTGTTGGCCTCCCTGCGTGCGGACGGGCGTACCGTCCGCACGGTGGTGCACGCCGCCGGCGTCGGCACCCTCGGGGCGCTCGCCGACCTCACACCGGCGGAGTTCGCCGAGGTCGCCGCAGGCAAGGTCGCCGGGGCACAGCACCTCGCCGAGGCCCTCGACCCGGACGAGACCGACGCACTGATCCTCTTCTCCTCGATCTCCGGTGTCTGGGGTGTAGCCGACCACGCGGCGTACGCCGCCGCCAACGCCTTCCTGGACGCCCTGGCCGAACAGGTGAGCCGCACACGCGGGCTTCCGGTGCTGTCGGTTGCCTGGGGCCCCTGGGACGGCGGCGGCATGATCGCCGAGGACATGCGCGATCCGCTGCGCCGCCGTGGCATCCCGGTCATCGCCGCCGAACCGGCGATGGTGGCGCTCCAGGACGCGCTCGACCACGGTGACACGGTCGTCGCCGTCGCCGACGTCGACTGGGCCCGTTTCGTGCCCGTCTTCACTGCCGCCAGGCCCGCCCCGCTCATCGCCGCACTGGAACCGAACGACGAGACGCCGGAGGAACCGGGCACACAGGCCGCGGACACGGCGGCCTCGACCCTCGCGCAGCGGCTCGGTGCCCTGCCCGCCGCCGAACAGGACCGCTTCGTCCAGGACCTCGTACGGGCCGAGGCGGCTGTCGTGCTCGGTCATGACTCGGCGGACGCCGTCGACGCCGCCTATGCGTTCAAGGAGTTGGGCTTCGACTCGGTCAGCGCGGTCGAACTGCGCAACCGCCTCATGTCCCGCACGGGTCTGAAGATCCCGACGACCGTGGTGTTCGACCACCCGACCCCGCTCGCCCTCGCCGTCCACCTCCGTCGACTGGCTCTCGGGGACCACGCCGCACCGCGACAGGACTCGGCGTCGCTCACCGCCGTCGCCGGTTCGCCCACACCCGTCACCGACGACGACCCCATAGCCATCGTCGGCATGGGGTGCCGCTACCCGGGCGGTATCTCGTCCCCCGAGGACCTGTGGCGCGTCGTCACCGACGGCGAGGACGTCATCACCGGCTTCCCCGCGGACCGGGGCTGGGACACCACCCGGCTCTACGACCCGGACCCCGACCGGAACGGCACCAGTTACGTCCGGCACGGCGGCTTCCTGCACGACGCCGGAGAGTTCGACGCGGCCTTCTTCGGGATCTCGCCTCGCGAGGCGGCAGCGATGGACCCGCAGCAGCGACTCCTCCTGGAGACGTCCTGGGAGGCGTTCGAACAGGCAGGGATCGATCCGAAGACCCTCCGTGGCAGCAGCACCGGCGTCTTCACGGGCCTCACGGACCAGAATTACGGCACCCTGCTCAACCGTGGCACCGACGGTACCGAGGGCTATCTCGTCACAGGCGCATCGACCGCCGTCGCCTCGGGTCGCGTGTCCTATGTCCTCGGTCTGGAGGGGCCGGCCGTGACGGTGGACACGGCGTGTTCGTCGTCGCTGGTCGCGCTGCACCTCGCGATACGGTCCCTGCGGTCCGGCGAGTGCTCGATGGCGCTGGCCAGCGCGGCCATGGTGATGGCCGACCCGGCGCCGTTCGTGGGTTTCAGCCGGCAGCGGGGCCTCGCCCCCGACGGCCGGTGCAAGCCCTTCGCCGAAGCAGCCGACGGCTTCTCGCTCGCCGAGGGTGTGGGTGTGCTGTTGCTGGAGCGGCTCTCGGAGGCCCGGCGCAAGGGGCATCCGGTGTTGGCGGTGGTGCGTGGGTCGGCGATCAACCAGGACGGTGCGAGTAACGGCCTCACCGCACCCAACGGTCCCTCGCAACAACGGGTGATCCACGCCGCCCTGGCAGACGCGCGCCTCACCGGCGACGAGGTGGACGTGGTCGAGGCGCACGGCACGGGCACGCGGCTGGGTGACCCGATCGAGGCACAGGCTCTATTGGCGACCTACGGACAGGACCGTCTGACCGAACGGCCGTTGCTCATCAGCTCGGTCAAGTCGAACATCGGGCACACCCAGACCGCGTCCGGCATGGCCGGCGTGATGAAGATGGTGCTGGCCATGCGGCACGGCGTCGTGCCCGGCACACTCCACGTCGACGCGCCATCCTCGCATGTCGACTGGTCGGCGGGGGCGGTGTCGTTGCTGACGGAGGCGGTGGAGTGGCCGGAGACCGAGGGCCGTCCGCGCCGCGCCGGTGTGTCGTCGTTCGGGATCAGTGGGACGAACGCGCATGTGGTGTTGGAGGAGGCTCCGGCGGTGGTGGTGCCGGGGGCTGAGTCCGGGCGTGCGGATGTGGCGCCGGTGTTCGTCGCGGGCGGTGTGCTGCCGTGGGTCGTCTCCGGTCGTGGTGGGGACGCGCTCGCGGGTCAGGCCGGTCGTCTGACCGCGGTCGGTGACGATGTCCGGCCGGTGGATGTGGCGTGGTCGCTGGCCGCCACGCGTACGGCGTTCGAAAACCGGGCCGTGGTCCTGGGAGCGGAACACGACGATCTGACCCTCGGGGCCAAGGGGCTCGCGGCGGGCGACGGCGTGAGCCCGTCCTCCGTTGTGCGGGGTTCGGTGGCGGCCGGGGCTGACCGGGTGGTGTTCGTGTTCCCGGGTCAGGGTGCGCAGTGGGTCGGTATGGGGCGTGAGTTCTGGGATGCGTCGCCGGTGTTCGCGGCGTCGATGGAGGCGTGTGAGGCGGCGCTTGCTCCGTTTGTGGGGTGGTCGTTGAGCGAGGTTGTGCGGGGTGGTTCTGAGCTGGCTGAGGTGGATGTGGTGCAGCCGGTGTCGTGGGCGGTGATGGTGTCGTTGGCGGCGGTGTGGCGTGCGTGTGG
>NZ_JBVIDX010000059.1:0-5648 GCF_055572155.1 Streptomyces sp. NPDC030814 | reverse complement strand
CCTGAAGTGGAACGAGGACCGTGGCCACCACGACTTCGGCACCCCCGACTGGGCGGAGCTGAAGCGGGTCATCAGCGGCGACGGACCCTGCAACGCCGAGCGCGTCGCCCGACGCCGGGCCGCCCACGAGGAAGGCGCCTGGGTGCGGGAGGCGGCCGCCGCCCACGCCGCCAAGCAGGCCGACCGTACCCGCCGTGCACAGAAGGGAGCGGTGGCATGACCACCGAGAAGAAGGACTGGCCGCTGTACGAGGTGTTCGTCCGCGGCAAGCGCGGCCTGAACCACGTCCACGTGGGCTCGCTGCACGCGGCCGACGACCGGATGGCCCTGACCCACGCCCGCGACCTGTACACCCGGCGCAACGAGGGCGTGTCGGTCTGGGTGGTGCGCAGCGAGCACATCGCCGCCTCCACCCGCGACGAGAAGGACCCGTTCTTCGAGCCCAGCGCGGACAAGGTGTACCGCCACCCCACCTTCTACGACATCCCCGACGACGTCCCGCACATCTGAGGAGCAGGCATGAGTGACGACCACGTCCACCTGACCCTCGCCGAGGGACACGACGACGACACCCGCTGGGCGTACGGCACCGGCTTCGAGGACCCCCTCCACGGAGTGGACAGCGCGGTACCCGCCGGCATCGACACCGGTGAACTGGCCGCCGTCTGTGTCGCCCTGGCCGACGACGCCCTCGTCCTGGCGCAACGGCTGGCCGAATGGACCACCCGCGCCCCCGAGCTGGAGGAGGAGGTGGCCCTGGCGAACATCGGACTCGACCTGCTCGGCCAGGCCCGCCTGCTCTACTCCCGCGCCGGCCAGGTCGACGGCACCAGCCGCGACGAGGACGCCTACGCCTACTTCCGCGACGCCCACGACTTCCGCAACGTACGCCTCTCCGAACTCCCGGGCGGCGACTTCGCGTTCTGCGTCGCACGCCTGCTGGTGCTCTCCGCATGGAGGCTCGCTCACTTCGAGCGGCTCACCGCCTCCGACGACCCGGTGCTCGCCGCGATCGCCGCCAAGGGGGTCAAGGAGCTGAGCTATCACCGGCAGTACGCCGCCGAGTGGGTCGTCCGCCTCGGCGACGGCACCGCCGAGTCGCGTCTGCGGACGCGGGAGGCGCTGGAGCAGATCGCGCCGTACGTGGACGAGCTGTTCACCGCGTACCACGTCCGGGACGAGGTCGAGGCGGTGCTGAAGCAGGTCACGGAGCTGGCCGGAGTGCCCCTGCCGGTGTGCCGGCCACAGCCCGGCGCCGGTCGCGACGGCGACCACACCGAGCACCTCGCCCCCCTGCTGGCCGAGCTGCAGAGCGTGGCCCGAGCCCACCCGGAGGCGACATGGTGACCGTGCTGACGGACGTGCGCCGCGCTCGGCACATCGCCGCGTGCGTGCCGGATCCCGAGTTGCCCATGCTCACCCTGGCCGACCTCGGCGTGCTGCGGGACGTCGAGGTCGGTGCGGACGGGACGGTCGTCGTCAGCCTCACCCCGACCTACTCCGGCTGCCCGGCCATGGCCGAGATGCGCGCCGAAGTGGCCGCGCGCCTCACAGCCGCAGGGTTCGCGCATGTCCGGGTGCGCACGGTGCTCGACCCGCCCTGGACCACGGACTGGATCACCCCGGGCGGCCGCCGCACCCTTGCCGAGCACGGCATCGCGCCCCCCGGCCCGGCGCCGCGCCCCGCCCCCGGCCCGGTGCCGCTGACACTGTCCCCCACCCGCCCCGCGGTTCCGTGCCCCCGGTGCGGCTCGGCGGACACCGAGGAGACCTCCCGCTTCGGCGCCACCTCCTGCAAGGCGCTGTGGCGCTGCCGCGCCTGCCGCGAACCCTTCGAGTACGTCAAGGAGATCTGATGGAGGACCTGCTGCCACCCGGCACCTCCGCGCCCACGGCCGTGCGGCGGCGCCGCCCGGCCTTCCACCGGCTGCGTGTGGCCGCCGTGCAGCGGCTGTGCGAGGACGCGGTCGCGGTCGGCTTCGACATCCCGGACGACCTGGCGGAGGAGTTCGCCTTCACCCCGGGCCAGTCGCTCACCCTGCGCCGCGAAGTCGACGGGCGGGACGAGCGGCGCTCCTACTCGATCTGTTCCCCGGTGGGCACACGGCCGCGCATCGGGGTGCGTGAAGTGCCCGGCGGGCTGTTCTCCTCCTGGCTGGTCCACGACGTACGGCCCGGCGACACCCTGGAGGTGATGGGTCCGGCGGGCGCCTTCACTCCCGACCTCACCGTGCCCGGCCACCACGTCCTCATCGCCGCGGGGTCCGGCATCACCCCCATGCTCTCCATCGCCGAGTCCGTCCTCGCCGGCGACGACCGCTCGCGGGTCACACTGTTCTACGGCAACCGCCGTACCGGCTCGGTCATGTTCGCCGAGGAGCTCGCCGATCTGAAGGACCTGCACCCGGCGCGCTTCCAGCTCGCCCACGTGCTCTCCCGTGAGCCCCGCGAGGCCGAGGTTCTCTCCGGCCGCCTGGACGCCGACCGCCTCTCCGCCCTCATCGGCGGGCTGGTCGACGTCAGCGCCGCGGACCACTGGTGGCTGTGCGGGCCCCACGGCATGGTCCGCGACGCCCAGCGGGTCCTGGCCGACCTGGGTGTGCCCGACCCTCGCATCCACCAGGAGCTGTTCCACGCGGACGACGCGCCGGTACGGCAGACGCGGCGGCACGAGGAAGCCGCTGCCGAGGGCCCGGTCAGCCAGGTCACCATCACACTCGACGGCCGGTCCACCACCGCCCCACTGCCACGCGCGGCCACGGTGCTGGACGGCGCCCAGAAGACGCGGCCCGACCTGCCCTTCGCCTGCAAGGGCGGAGTATGCGGCACCTGCCGCGCCCTGGTCACCGAAGGGGAGGCCGACATGCGCCGCAACTTCGCGCTCGAAGCCGCAGAGGTCGAGGCCGGCTATGTGCTGACCTGCCAGACCTTCCCCGTCTCCGAGACGTTGACCGTCGACTTCGACAGCTGAGGAAGCCCATGTCCGTCCATCTGGAAGTCGCCGAAGGTGTCGGCACGGTCCGCCTCGACCGCCCCCCGATGAACGCCCTCGACATCGCCACCCAGGACCGGCTCGGCGAGCTCGCCGCAGAGGTGACCGAGCGCGACGACGTCCGGGCGGTGATCCTGTACGGCGGCGAGAAGGTGTTCGCGGCCGGCGCGGACATCAAGGAGATGGAACTCCTCGACCACGCCGGAATGGTCAGGCGCTCGCGCCCGCTTCAGGAAGCTTTCACCGCCGTCGCCCGCATCCCCAAACCGGTCGTCGCCGCGGTCACCGGTTACGCGCTCGGTGGCGGCTGCGAGCTGGCCCTTTGTGCCGATTACCGGATCGCTGCCGACAACGCAAAGCTCGGCCAGCCCGAGATACTGCTCGGCCTGGTCCCCGGCGCGGGCGGTACCCAGCGCCTGTCCCGGATCGTGGGCCCCTCCAAGGCCAAGGACCTCATCTTCACCGGCCGGATGGTCAACGCCGACGAGGCCTTTCGGATGGGCCTGGTCGACCTCGTGGTTCCGGCCGCCGAGGTGTACGAGCACGCGCGGGCCTGGGCCGCCCGGCTGGCCAAGGGCCCCGCACTCGCCCTGCGGGCCGCCAAGGAGTCGGTGGACCAGGGCTTGGAGACCGACCTCGACACCGGTCTCACCATCGAGCGCAATTGGTTCGCGGGCCTGTTCGCGACGGAGGACCGCGAGCGGGGGATGCGCAGTTTCGTCGAGGAAGGCCCTGGCAGGGCGACGTTTTCCTGAACACGGAGCCGGGACGGCCCCGGCGTCCCTCCGTTTCCCGCTCCTCGACACGACCCGAGCGAAAGCATTCACGGCCTCAAGGTCTTAGATACACGGGTCAACACGCCGACGAGCCGTGCGAATTCGGTGCGTTGCCGGTCGGTGAGCGTGGCGTAGAGCGGCGCCTGGAGTTCGTCGGTGAGGCGCTCGGCCCGCTTCCACCGGGGGATCAGGGTCGTGGCGACGGGACGCGGCCTCGGCCAGCCGTAGTGGCCCGCCTGCTCGACGCCGAGGTTGATGACCATGGCCTCTCGGGCGCTCAGTCCGCTCAGGCGTACCGCCGCCAGATGGCAGGCGCCACGGTGTTCCCGCAGTACGTGTATGCGCTGCATCGCCGCACCGACCGGGTCGTCGGCCGGGCAGGGTTGTGCGCGCCAGCCGGCGAACAGGGGCAGTGCGTCGGCGTCGGCAGCATCGATCAGTTGCTGGGCCAGGCGGTTGAAGTGCTCGACGTCGACATCACAGGTGATGTGGTCGCGCCCCCACGTCCGGACGGCCTGCGCATAGGTGGCGGCGGCTTCCCCTGTCGGCATCACGGGCCGTCCCGCCAGCCAGCCTCCGGCAACCAGATGAGGGCCGAGGAATCCCTGCGCTGCCTGGACCACCTCGACCGGTGCTTCGCCGAGCACACCGAACCGGCCGCGGCAGTAGAAGCCCCGCCCCGGGGAGAACCCGGCGCGCAGGCCCACGGCGGCGGTCGCCTCGTCGGACATGAACTCGTCACCGAAATCGTGGATGGGCCGGGCAACCGCCGCGATGCAGTCGAAGATCTCCATGCGCTGAAGGTCGCTCACCATGACTCAATAGGTCAAGTGGGTTATTTCTGATGGAACCCTTCAGTTAATCTATCGAGTCATGTTGGATGTCCGCCGTCTGCACATGCTCAAGACCGTCGCCGCCCGCGGCTCCATCGCCGCGGCCGCCCAGTCACTGGCGCTGTCCGCCGGCGCCGTGTCCCAGCAACTGTCCGCGCTGCGTCGCGATGTGGGAGTCGAACTGCTGCGCCCCGACGGGCGAACCGTGGCACTCACCGAGGCAGGTCGGGTGCTCCTCGAACACGCCGACCGGATCCTCGCCGCCGTGCAGGAGGCCGAGAGCGCCGTCGCGGCGGTCAAGGGCACGGTCGGCACCACCGCCACCCTCGCGGCGCTGCCGTCGACCGTCGCCCGGATAGTGGCCCCCGCACTGATCGCGCTGGGATCGGACCACCCGCAACTCATCTTGACCTGCCTCGTCACCGACCAGGCGCAACTGCGGGAACTCGCGCTCGGCACCGTCGACGTGGTGGTGGGGCAGCGGTATCACCACCTGCCCGATGCCACACCTCAGGGCATCGACGTCACCCCGTTGCTCGACGATCCGCTGCTCGTCGTCACCGCGGCCGACCAGGGCGACGAGCGGCCCGTGGCCCTGCGGGAACTGGCCGGGCACAGCCTCGCCGTGCCGCCGCCGACCACGGACTGCGGACAGGCCATCCTGCACGCCTGCCACCAGGCCGGCTTCACCCCCACCACCCGCTACGTCACCGCCGACATCGCCACCCAGCTCGCCCTCGCACGGGCCGGCCTCGCCACCGCGCTCGTCCCCCGGACGGCCATCGACCCGGCCTCACCCGGAATCCGCACAGCGCCCATCGAGGAGCGCCCCATCCTGCGCCTGCTGTTCGCCGCGACGCGTCACACCGCGACCGCGAACCCGACGACCACGGCCGTGGTCGCAGCGCTGCGCACAGCCGCGCGGGAGAACCGAACCCCGCACCTTCCGTCGGCCTACTGATCTTTTCGTAAGTTCGGTGGATGTGGTGGGTGGATGGTCAGGCCGGTGTGGGCGAGGAATGACCATGGCAGTTGTGGGTTTCGGTT
>NZ_JBVIDX010000058.1:0-6086 GCF_055572155.1 Streptomyces sp. NPDC030814 | reverse complement strand
CGTGGAGTGGGGGCGGTTCGCCCCGGCGTACACGAGCGTGCGTCCCAGCGCGTTGCTGACCGGCCTCCCCGAAGCACACACCACCGGCGACGCCAGCTCGGCGACCACCGGTCGGCAGGAAGACGAACGGGACTCCGGGCTTCGGGAGAAGCTGGCCGGTCAGTCGGCGGACGAGCGAGGTCAGGCACTGCTCGACCTGGTCCGCAGGCGGGCGGCCGACGCACTGGGGCACGGCGACGTCGGCGAGGTGGGATCGGGCCAGGCCTTCCGCGATCTGGGCTTCGACTCCCTCACCGCCGTCGAGCTGCGCAACCGCCTCGCCGCCGAGACGGGCCTGAAGCTGCCCAGCACCCTCGTCTTCGACTACCCGACGCCGCGCCATCTGGCCGCGTTCCTCGACGCCGAACTGTTCGGTGCCGAGGGCCCCGAGCCGGAAACCGAGCTCGCCGCCGAGCTGGACCGGCTGGCCGCCACGATTTCAAGGCTTTCCCCAGATAACAGCGTCAGGACTCTCGCGAAGGCACGCCTGCGCAGCATGCTGACCGAGCTGGGTGATCAGAGCGAGGGCGATCCCAAGGCCTCCGTCACCCAGCACCTCGAGGCGGCCTCGGACGACGAGATCTTCGACTTCATCAACCAGGAACTCGGCCGGTCCTGAGCGCCCACGGCACAGCAGGCTGATCGTTCCTACCGCTACGACGTATGGGGCAAGTTCCAATGGCGAATGAAGACAAGCTCCGGGACTACCTCAAGTGGGTCACCGCCGACCTGGCCGCGACGCGTCGGCGGCTCCAGGAACTGGAGGCCCGCGAGGACGAGCCGATCGCGATCGTCGGGATGAGCTGCCGGTTCCCCGGCGGGGTGCGGTCCCCCGAGGACTACTGGCAGCTCCTGGCCGACGGCACCGACGCCATCTCCGCATGGCCCACGGACCGCGGGTGGGACGCCGAGGCGCTCTACGACCCGGAGGCCCGGCGCGTGGACGGCAGCTACACCCGTGAGGGCGGCTTCGTCCACGACGCCGGCGATTTCGACCCGGCGTTCTTCGGGATCTCGCCGCGCGAGGCCGTCGCGATGGACCCTCAGCAGCGGCTGCTCCTGGAGGCATCCTGGGAGGCGTTCGAGCACGCCGGCATCGACCCCGAGTCGGCACGGGGTGGCCGCGCCGGCGTCTTCGTCGGATGCAGCAACCAGGAGTACGGCGCCGGACTCGGTGACATCCCCGATGACGTACGGGGCCACCTGCTGACCGGCAACTCCACCTCCGTGGTGTCCGGCCGCGTCTCGTACGTGCTGGGGTTGGAGGGTCCGGCGGTGACGGTGGACACCGCCTGCTCCTCTTCGCTGGTGGCGTTGCATCTGGCGGTGCAGGCGTTGCGGTCGGGTGAGTGTGATCTGGCGTTGGCCGGTGGTGTGACGGTGATGTCGACGCCGGGTGTGTTCGTGGAGTTCTCGCGGCAGCGGGGGCTTGCGGTGGACGGGCGGTGCAAGGCGTTCGCGGAGGGCGCGGACGGTACCGGCTGGTCCGAGGGTGTGGGCATGCTGCTGGTGGAGCGGTTGTCCGATGCGCGGCGCCATGGTCACCGGGTGCTGGCGGTGGTGCGGGGGAGCGCGGTCAACCAGGACGGTGCCAGCAACGGTCTCACCGCTCCGAACGGTCCGTCGCAGCAGCGGGTGATCCGGGCGGCGCTGGCCGGTGCGGGGTTGTCGGCCTCGGATGTGGACGCGGTGGAGGCGCACGGCACCGGCACGACGCTCGGTGATCCGATCGAGGCGCAGGCGCTGCTGGCCACGTACGGGCAGGATCGTGAGCGGCCGTTGTGGCTGGGGTCGGTGAAGTCCAACATCGGGCACACGCAGGCCGCGGCGGGTGTGGCTGGCGTGATCAAGATGGTGCTCGCCCTGCGGCACGGGCTGCTGCCGCGCACGTTGCATGTGGATGAGCCGTCCTCACATGTGGACTGGTCGGCCGGTGCGGTCGAGCTGCTGACCCGGGAACAGCAGTGGCCGGGCGAGGAGGGCAGGCCCCGCCGCGCCGCCGTGTCCGCCTTCGGCGTGAGCGGCACCAACGCCCATGTCGTGCTTGAGGAGGCACCCGCAGAGGAAGCCCCCGAGGACGCGACCGCACCCGCCGACGACGACACCGCCTCCGTCGCCTCCCCGGCGGTGGTGCACCCGGCCCCCCGGGTGCTGCCCTGGCTCCTGTCCGCCCGAACCCCCGAAGCGCTGCCCGCCCAGGCCACCCGCCTCCTCGCGCACCTGAGGGAACACCCCGGCGCCACGCCCCTCGACCTCGCCCGGTCACTCGCCACGCACCGATCGGCGCTGCAGTACCGGGCGGCCGTCATCGGCACCGCCCACGACGAACTCGTCGGCACCCTCACCAGGTTCGCCCACGGCGACCACGCCGACGGCATCGTCACCGGCACCGCCCACCCCGACGGTCGCACAGCCTTCCTCTTCGCGGGCCAGGGCTCCCAGCGGCTGGGCATGGGGCGCGAGCTCTACGACGAGTACCCGGTCTTCGCCGAGGCCTTCGACGCGGTCGACGCCGAGCTGCCGTTCGATCTGCGGGAGTTCGTGTTCGGCGACGACGCGGACCTGTTGAACCGGACGGAGTCCGCCCAGCCGGCGCTGTTCGCTCTTGAGGTGGCGTTGTTCCGGCTGCTGGAGTCGTGGGGTGTGCGCCCGGACGTTCTGGCGGGGCATTCGATCGGTGAGATCGCTGCCGCGCATGTGGCGGGGGTGTGGTCGCTGGCGGACGCGTGCCGTCTGGTGGTGGCGCGTGGCAGGCTGATGCAGGCCCTGCCGTCGGGTGGTGCGATGGTCGCGCTGCAGGCCACCGAGGAGGAGGTCCTGCCTCTGCTCGGTGACGAGGTGGGCATCGCGGCGGTCAACGGCCCCCGGGCGATCGTGGTCTCGGGCGCGGCGCAGGCGGTCGAGGAGATCGCTGAGCACTTCCGTGGCCAGGGCCGCAAGGCCACCGCGCTGCGGGTCAGCCACGCCTTCCACTCCCCGCTGATGGAACCCATGCTCGACGAGTTCCGGACCGTCGCGGAGAGCCTGTCCTACGAGCAGCCGCGGATACCGATCGTCTCCACCCTCACGGGCGCCGCCGCCACCCCCGAAGACCTGTGCTCCCCGGACCACTGGGTGCGGCACGTCCGCCAGGCGGTCCGCTTCGCCGACGCGGTGCGCGCGCTCGCGGCGCGCGGCACGACGCGTTACCTCGAACTCGGGCCCGACGGCACTCTCACCGCGTTGGCCCAGGACTGCCCGGAGGCGGTCGCCGCCGGAGAAACCGGCGGCGGCGACGGCGTCCTGTTCACGCCCCTCCTGCGCAAGGACCGCGACGCATCCATCAGCACGGTCACGGCGCTCGCCCGCCTGCACGCCCACGGCGCCACGGTGGCCTGGGAGGCCGTCCTGCCCGGCGGACGCCGGGTGGAGCTGCCCACGTACGCCTTCCAGCACCAGCGATACTGGCTGACGGACCAGGCCCGCCCGGCCGCACGCGGTGGCGTGGACGGCGAGCAGCGAACCGGTGGTGCCGCCGAGACGGAGTTCTGGAACGCCGTCGAGCAGGGTGACCTCGGCTCCCTGGCCGAGTCGCTGGGGCTCGCCGAGGAGTCCCTGACCGGCCTCGTCCCGGCCCTGTCGTCCTGGCGGCGCCGTCGCCTGGAACGTTCCCGGGCGGACCAGTGGCTCTACCGGACACAGTGGAAGCCGCTCGAGGCGTCGTCCGCCACCGTGCTCTCCGGCCGCTGGCTCGTACTCCTGCCCGAGGGCACCGGCCACGACACCCGCACCGACGCCATCACGGCGGAACTCGCCGCGCGCGGCGCCCTCCCCCAGGTGCTCGAACTCCCCACCACACCCCAACGCGCCTCTCTCACCGCCAGGTTGGAGGAAGTCGCCGGCCACGACGTCTCCGGGATCGTCCTTGACACCGGCACCCTCGCGGACGCCGTGGAGGCGTGCGGCGCGGTGGCTGTTGTGCTGCAGGCGTTGGGTGACGCGGGTGTGGGTGGCCGGGTGTGGGTGCTGACGCGTGGTGGTGTGTCGGTGGGCCGTTCGGACGGTCCGGGTGATCCGGTGCAGGGTGCGGTGTGGGGTCTGGGCCGGGTGGCGGCGCTGGAGTACCCGGAGCGGTGGGGCGGTCTGATCGATCTGCCGGAGGTGTTGGACCGGCGTGCCGCGACCCGCTTCGCCTCGGTCCTCGCGGGCGCCCTCCCCGACGAGGACCAGGTGGCTGTCAGGTCGTCCGGTGTGCTGGGCCGTCGGTTGGAGCGGGTGCGTGCTGGTGGTGAGGGGGCGGGTTGGCGTCCTCGGGGGACGGTGCTGGTCACGGGTGGTACGGGTGCGTTGGGTGCGCGGGTGGCGCGGTGGGTGGCGGCGGAGGGTGCCGAGCATGTGGTGTTGACGAGTCGTCGGGGTCTTGGGGCTCCGGGGGCTGTGGTGTTGCGGGACGAGTTGGTGGGGTTGGGTGCGCGTGTGTCGGTCGTGGCGTGTGACGCGGCTGATCGTGGTGCGTTGGCGGGGGTGTTGGCGGAGTATCCGGTGGATGCGGTGGTGCATGCGGCGGGTGTGCTGGATGACGGTGTGATCGATGCGTTGACGCCGGAGCGGTTCGCGACGGTGTTGCGGGCGAAGGCGTTGGGCGCGCTGCATCTGGACGAACTCACCCGCGACCGCGACCTGGACGCCTTCGTCCTCTTCTCCTCCTTCGCGGGCAGCATCGGAGCGGCGGGCCAGGGCAACTACGCCGCGGCGAACGCGTTCCTCGACGCACTGGCCGAGCGGCGCCGCGCGGCCGGGCTGCCCGCCACCTCCATCGCCTGGGGACCCTGGGCCGACGGCGGCATGGCCGACGAGACCCGCTCCGCCGCGCGGATGCGCCGTGGCGGTGTCCTCCCCCTGGACGCCGAGGCGGCCATGAACGTCCTCGCTCGCGCCGCGGCCTCCAGCAGCCCCGCCATCGTCGTCGCCGACCTCGACTGGGCGGACTTCGCACCCGCCCTCACCCTGCCGCGCCCGAACCCGCTGATCACCTCACTGCCCGAGGCCCGCGCGGCCCTCGAAGCCGGAACCACGGGGTCCGGGCGCGGCGCACTCGACGATCGCGCCGGACTGCTGGGCCGACTGACCGGGCTCACCCCCGCCGAACAGGACCGTTCCCTGCTGGAGACCGTGCAGTCCTGCGCCGCAGCCGTCCTGGGCTACGCGGACGCGGCGGCCGTACCGGCCGAGCGTGCGTTCCGCGACCTGGGCGTGGACTCCCTCACCGCCGTCGAACTCCGCAACGGCCTCAGCGCCCTCACGGGTGTCACCGGCCTCGCCGCCACGGTCGTGTTCGACTATCCGACGCCGATGGCGCTCGCGCGGCATCTGCGGGAGCGGCTGCTTGGGGACACGACCGGGGCGGAGCCGGTCGTGCCGGCTGCCGCCGGTGTCGCTGTCAGTGACGATCCGGTGGTGATCGTCGGGATGGCGTGCCGCTTCCCGGGTGGGGTGCGCGACCCGGAGGGTCTGTGGCGCCTGCTGTCCGAGGGCGGCGACGCGGTGGGCCCGTTCCCGACCGACCGCGGCTGGGACCTGACGACGTTGTACGACCCGGAGGGCGAGCGCCCCGGAACCACGCTGGTCGACGTGGGTGCCTTCCTTGAGGGTGTGGGTGGTTTCGACGCGGGGTTCTTCGGGATGAGTCCGCGGGAGGCGCTGGCGACGGATCCGCAGCAGCGGTTGTTGTTGGAGACGTCGTGGGAGGCGTTGGAGCGGGCGGGGATTGCTCCGGGTGGGCTGCGGGGCAGTCGGACGGGGGTGTTCGCGGGGACGAACGGTCAGGATTACACGGGTCTGCTGCTGTCGTCGGGTGTGGACTTCGAGGGGTATGTGGGCACGGGCAACGCGGCGTCGGTGTTGTCGGGTCGGGTGTCGTACGTGCTGGGGTTGGAGGGTCCGGCGGTGACGGTGGACACCGCCTGCTCCTCTTCGCTGGTGGCGTTGCATCTGGCGGTGCAGGCGTTGCGGTCGGGTGAGTGTGATCTGGCGTTGGCCGGTGGTGTGACGGTGATGTCGACGCCGGG
>NZ_JBVIDX010000057.1:0-9387 GCF_055572155.1 Streptomyces sp. NPDC030814 | reverse complement strand
CTCCACCGAGGCGACCAGGCCGCCCGAGGGATCCGCCAACTCCAACGCCACCGCGTCCGACCCGAGTGCCACCATCCGCAACCGCAGCGCACGCGCACCGGACGCCCACAGCGACACACCGGACCAGGAGAACGGCAACCGCGCCCGACCGTCACCGAATACCGACGTGAACATCACCGCGTGCAGGGCGGCGTCGACCAGCGCCGGATGCGCGCCGAACCGTTCGGCGACCGTCTGCTGCTCCTCGGGCAGTCCCACCTCGGCGAAGACCTCGTCACCGCGCCGCCAGACCGCGCGCAGACCCTGGAACACCGGCCCGTACGCCAGCCCCAGCCCGGCGAACCGCTCGTACACACCCTCGACCTGCTCCGCCACCGCGTCCCGCGGCGGCCACACGCCGAAGTCGAAACCGTCGGCAGGCGGCATCTGCGCGGCGAGGGACAGCGCGCCGGTCACGTGGAGCGTCCACGGATCGGAGTCGAGGGCGTCCTCGGCGCGGGAGTGGATCTCCAGGGCGCGCCGGCCGGCGTCGTCCGCCGCACCCACCCGCACCTGAACCCGGACCCCACCCCGATCGGGCACCACCAGCGGCGCCGCGATCGTCAGCTCCTCCACCCGGTCACAGCCCGCCTGCTCACCGGCCCGCAACGCCAGCTCCAGGAAACCCGTCCCCGGAAACACCACCACACCCGCCACCGCATGGTCCCGCAGCCACTCCTGCGCGACCAGCGACACACGCCCCGTCAACAGCAGTCCGTCACCACCGGCCAGCTCCACCGCGGCACCCAGCAACGGATGGTCCGCCGCACCCAACCCCACCGCACCCAGATCACCCAACGCCGAACCCGTGTCCCGGGACCAGAAGCGGCGCCGCTGGAACGCGTACGTCGGCAGGGAGATCCGCTCGTGTCCGCCGTCTGCCGGCTCGTCATGCGGGAACGCCGTCTCCCAGCGGACCGGAAGGCCGCTGACGTGGAGCTGGGCCAAGGCCGCGAGCAGGCTCTCGGGCTCCGGTCGGTCCTTGCGCAGGGCGGTCGCGAAGACAGCGGAGCCGCCGTCCAGGCAGCTCTGGGCCAGAGCGGTCAACTGGCCGTCGGGGCCCAGCTCCAGCAGGCGGGCGACCTTGCGCTCCGCCAGGGCCCGGACGCCGTCGGCGAAGCGGACGGGGCGACGGACGTGCCGCACCCAGTAGTCGGGGGAGGTGAGTTCGTCGGGTTCGGCCGGGCGGCCGGTGACGTTGGAGACCACGGCGATACGTGGGGCACTGTAGGTGAGGGTCTCGGCCACGGCCCGGAAGTCGTCGAGCATGGGCTCCATCAGCGGCGAGTGGAACGCGTGGCTCACCCGCAGCGCCGTGACCTTGCGGCCCTGGCCACGGAAGCGGTCCGCGATCTCCTCGACCGCCTGAGCCGCGCCCGAGACCACGGTCGCCCGGGGGCCGTTGACCGCGGCGATGCCCACCTCGTCACCGAGCAGGGGCAGGACTTCGTCCTCGGTGGCCTCGAGCGCGACCATCGCACCGCCCTCCGGCAGCGCCTGCATCAGCCGGCCACGCGCCACCACCAGACGACACGCGTCCGCCAGCGACCACACCCCGGCGACGTGCGCGGCCGCGATCTCACCGATCGAATGGCCGACCACAACGTCCGGACGAACCCCCCACGACTCCAGCAACCGGAACAACGCCACTTCCAGCGCGAACAGAGCCGGTTGCGCATACTCCGTGCGGTTCAGCCGGTCGGCGTCCTCACCGAACACCACCTCCCGCAGGTCGAAGGGGAGTTCCGTGTCCACGGCGTCGAAAGCTTCCGCGAACACCGGGGACGTCTCGTACAACTCCCGGCCCATGCCGAGTCGTTGCGAGCCCTGGCCGGTGAACAGGACGGCCAGCCGTTCGCCGGGCCGGACGCTGCCGGTGACGGTGAGCGGGTGGGGTTCGCCGGCGGCGAGGGCGGTGAGGCCGGTGCGCAGGTCGTCGAGGGTGCGGCCGGTGATCACGGCTCGGTGTTCGAAGGTGGATCGGGTCATGACGAGGGCGTGGCCGATGCCGGCCGGGTCCGGGCGCGGCTCGTCGTCGAGGTGCGCGAGCAGGCGTGCGGCCTGCGCGTGCAATGCCGTGCGGCTGCGGGCGGAGAGCACCCAGGGCAGGGGGCTTTCACCCGTGACCGGCTTCGGGCCGGTCGGGGCGGGGGCACTCGCGGATGTGTGCTCCGCCTCGCCCTTCCCGTCGAGCGCCTCGGGCGCGGGCGCCTCCTCGACGATCAGGTGGGCGTTGGTGCCGCTGATGCCGAAGGAGGAGACGGCCGCACGGCGGGGCCGGTCGTCGTGGCGGGGCCAGGGCTGCTCATGGGTGAGCAGGCGGAGGTCGGCGGCGGTCCAGTCGATGTGCTGGGACGGCTCGTCGGCATGCAGGGTGCGGGGAAGGAGGCCGTGGCGCATGGCCAGCACGAGCTTGATGACGCCGGCGACACCGGCGGCTGCCTGCGTGTGGCCGATGTTGGACTTCACCGAGCCGAGCCACAGGGGGCGGTCGTCGGGTCGTACGGCGCCGTAGGTGGCCAGCAGTGCCTCCGCCTCGATGGGGTCGCCGAGGGGTGTGCCCGTGCCGTGGGCCTCGATGGCGTCGATGTCGTCGCCGGTCAGGCCGGCGTCGGCCAGAGCGGAGCGGATGACCCGTTCCTGCGCTGGGCCGTTGGGGGCGGTCAGGCCGTTGGAGGCGCCGTCCTGGTTGACGGCACTGCCGCGGATCACGGCGAGTACGGGGTGGCCGTTGCGGCGGGCGTCGGAGAGGCGTTCGAGGAGCAGCATGCCGACGCCCTCGGCGGGGCCGAAGCCGTTTGCCGCGGCGGAGAACGCCTTGCACCGGCCGTCGGCCGCGAGGGCGCGCTGCCTGCCGAAGTCGACGAACATCTCGGGGCCGGACATGACGGTCACGCCGCCGCTGAGCGCCAGGTCGCACTCGCCGGAGCGCAGGGACCGTACGGCGAGGTGGAGGGCCACCAGCGACGACGAGCAGGCCGTGTCGACGGTGACGGCGGGGCCCTCCAGGCCGAAGGAGTAGGCGATGCGGCCGGAGGCGACGCTGATGGTGCTGCCGGTGAGCAGATGGCCGCCGAGGTCGGCCTGGGAGTCGTGGGAGCGTGGCAGGTAGTCCTGGGCGATGGCGCCGACGAACACGCCGGTGGCCGAGCCGCGCAGGGAGGCCGGCAGGATGCCCGCGCGCTCCACCGTCTCCCAGGAGGTCTCCAGGAGCAGCCGTTGCTGTGGGTCCATGGCCTGGGCCTCGCGGGGCGAGATCTCGAAGAACTCGGCGTCGAACAGCGGTGCTTCGTGGAGGAAGCCGCCCTCGCGGACGTACGAGGTTCCGGGCCGGTCGGGGTCCGGGTCGTACAGTGCGTCCAGGTCCCAGCCGCGGTCGGCCGGGAAGGGGGTGACGGCGTCGGTGCCGGAGGCCAGGAGCCGCCACAGGGCCTCGGGGGTGTCGGCGCCGTCGGGGAAGCGGCACCCCATCGCGACGATCGCGACGGGTTCCTGCCGCTGTTCCTCGAGGTCCTGCAGACGCTTGCGTGTCTGACGAAGGTCGGCCGTGACCAGTTTGAGGTAGTCCCGCAGCTTCTCTTCGTTGCTCGCCATTCGATGCCACTTCCTAGGAGGAGCCCCGAGGGGATCCGGAGACGTCGGGTCCTGAGCGGTCCGGGGTCGATCGGGGTCAGGAAATGCCCAGCTCTTTGTTGATGAGGTCGAACATCTCGTCGTCCGTCGCGGATTCGAGTCCGGTGGCGGCCGTCGTGGTGCCGTCCGTGCCGCCCGTCCACCGGGTCAGCAGGTCCCGAAGCCGGGAGGTCACCTTGTCGTTGAGCGCGTCGTCGCTCTCCGCGCCGTCGGCCGTGCGGTGTGCGTCGGCCATGACGGATTCGAGCCTGTCGAGTTCGGCGAGGAGGACGTCGGCCGGTCGTTCGTCCTGCGGTGCGCACTGTTCCAGCAGGTGGCGGGCGAGGACGGCGGGGGTCGGGTAGCTGAAGACCAGAGTGGCCCGCAGGGTGAGGCCGGTGGCCGCGCCGAGCCGGTTGCGCATCTCGACCGCGGTGAGCGAGTCGAAGCCCAGTGACTTGAACGGCCGGTCGGCGTCGACCGCTTCGGGGTCGGAGTGCCCGATGACCGCCGCGGTGTGGGTGCGGACCAGGTCCAGGGCGGCCCGTTCCCGTTCCTCGGCGGAGAGCGGCCGCAACTGCTCGGTGAACGACACCCTCGTACCGCTGTCGTCCTGGGTGCCGCCCGCGGTGCGGGAGGTGTCCTCCGCGGCCCGCCGGACCGGGGTCCGGGCCAGCGCCCTGAGCAGGGCGGGCGGTTCGGCGCCGCGGCGTTCCAGCCCGGCCAGGTCCAGGCGGGTGGGCAGCAACAGTGCGTGGTCGGTGGTCAGAGCGGTGTCGAAGAGGGCCAGGCCCTCGTCCGCCGGGAGCGGGGCGAGGCCCATACGGCCGATGCGCCGGAGGTCGGCCGCGCCGAGGGTGCCCGCCATGCCCTCGTCGGTCTCCCACAGGCCCCAGGCCAGGGACAGCGCGGGCAGTCCCTCGGCCCTGCGGTACTGGGCCAGGGTGTCGAGGAAGGCGTTGGCGGCGGCGTAGTTGGCCTGTCCCTGGCTGCCGAAGGTGGCGGCCACGGAGGAGAAGAGGACGAACGCCGACAGGGGCAGGTCGCGGGTCAGTTCGTGCAGGTTCCACGCGGCCTGTGCCTTCGGCCGCAGGACGCGGTCGACGCGGTCGGGCGTCATGGCGTCCAGGATGCCGTCGTCGAGGATGCCGGCCGCGTGGACGACGGCTGTCAGCGGACGCTCGGCGGGGATCTCGGCGAGCAGTGCGGCCAGGGCGTTCCGGTCGGCGATGTCGCAGGCGGCGACGGTGACGGTGGCGCCCAGCCCGGTCAGTTCCTCGCGGAGCTCGGCGGCGCCCGAGGCGTCCGGGCCGCTGCGGCTGGTCAGCAGCAGATGGCGGACGCCGTGGCGGGTCACCAGGTGCCGGGCGAACAGTCCGCCGAGGGTGCCGGTGCCGCCGGTGATCAGCACGGTGCCGTGGGGGCGGGTGTGCTCCGAGCCTCGTGCGTGACCGGTGTCCCCGGTATGTGCGTCCTCGGCCGGGGTACGGGCGAGATCGGTCGGCAGCTCGGGGACGGTGAGGACGATCTTGCCGGTGTGCCGAGCCTGGCTGAGGTACCGGAACGCCTCCGGGGCCCGCCGTACGTCCCATGTGGTGACCGGGAGCGGACGCAGCGCCCGCTGTTCGAACAGTCCGAGCACAGCCGTGAGCATCTCGGCGGTTTGGTCGGGGTCGACGTCCCTGAGGTCGAACGCCCGGTAGACGACGCCCTGGTGCTCGGCGGCGACGGTCCGCGGGTCGCGCAGGTCTGTCTTGCCCATCTCGACGAAGCGTCCGCCACGTGGCAGCAGCCGGAACGACGCGTCGATCAGTTCCCGGGCCAGGGAGTTCAGAACGACGTCCATGCCCCGGCCGGCGGTCACCCGAAGGAACTTCTCCTCGAAGTCCGTGTCGCGCGAGGACGCGATGTGGTCGTCGTCCAGACCCATCGCCCGCAGGGTGTCCCACTTGGCGGGGGCGGCGGTGGCGAAGACCTCGGCGCCCAGGTGCCGGGCGAGCTGGACGGCGGCCATGCCGACGCCCCCGGTCCCCGCGTGGACGAGGACGGCCTCGCCGGGGCGCAGGTCCGCCAGGTCCACCAGGCCGTGGTAGGCGCTGAGGAAGACGATGGGCGCCGCCGCGGCCTCGGTGAACGACCAGCCGTCGGGCTGCCGGGTGAGCAGACGGTGGTCGGTCACCGCGAGCGGGCCGTACGCCCCGGAGAAGAGTCCGAGCACCCGGTCGCCGGGTGCGAGCCCGATGACCCCGGGGCCGGTCTCCAGGACCACGCCCGCGCCCTCGCGGCCGGGGACCTCGCGGTCGAGCATGCCCAGGCAGACCAGGACGTCGCGGAAGTTGACGCCGGTGGCCCGCATCGCCACCCGAACCTGGCCGTGAGCGAGGGGTCCGGTGACTTCGGGGCAGCCGACGAGAGCCAGGCTGTCGAGGGTGCCGGGCGTGGTGACGTCCAGTCGCCACACGGACTCTCCGGGCGGCGGGAGCAGCGCGCCGCCGGTGCCGGCCGGGGCCAGCCGGGGGACGTGGGCGACACCGCCGCGCAGGGCGAGTTGCGGTTCGCCGGAGGCGAGCGCGGGAGTGGGGTCGGTCCGGTCGGTTCCGGCATCGGCGGCGGCGAGGGGCACAGGCGCGGTGGCGGCGGGATGGTCGGTGGCTTCGGGGGCGAGATCGAGCAGGACCAGTCGTCCGGGGTGCTCCGACTGCGCGGAGCGGACGAGTCCCCAGATGGAGGCGGCCACCGGATCGGTGAGCTCCCGGTCACCGTCGGCGGGGACCGCGCCGCGGGTCACCAGCACCAGCCGGGCGGCGCGGAGGCGGTCGTCCGCCAGCCAGCTCTGCACGAGGGAGAGGACATGGTGCAGCACGGTCCTGGTGGCGTCCACGGTGTCCGACGTGACGGTGCCGTACGGGTCCGGCTGCGGCGCCGGTCCGTCCGTGAGGGTGTCGTGTGCGGCGGGCATGGCCGGTACCCCGCTGGTGGACGGATCGCAGGCGACGAGCACCGCGCCCGGCAGGGGCGTTCCCGCGGCGACCGCCTCGGTCAGGGCGGTGACGTCCGCGTAGTGACCGGCCGGCGCCTCGCTCAGCCCGGCGATCCCGGGTCCGACGACGGCCCACTGGACGTCCTGGTCGGGGCCGGGAGCGGACGGTGCGGGCAGGGCGCTCCAGTCCAGGTGGAACAGGGCGTCCCGCGCCGCGGCCGGACCGTCGGAGGCGGGAACCAGATCATCACGGCGCAGCTCTCGCAGGGTGAGGGCGTCGACGCGGGCCACCCCACGGCCCTCGGCGTCGGCGACGGTGAGCGTGATCGTGTCCTCGTCCACCGGAGCCAGTCGCACCCGCACGGCGGACGCGCCGACCGCCGTCAGCGAGGCGCCGCTCCATGAGAACGGCAGCCGTACTCCGGCTCCGGCAGGTGCCTCGCCGGAGGCGTCCGCCGACGCACGCCCGGCGGCGAGCCAGGCGTGCAGCGCGGCGTCCAGCAGGGCCGGGTGCAGGCCGTGGCGCCCGGCCTCGTCGTGCTGGTCGGCAGGCAGCCGGACATCGGCGTAGACATCCTCGCCGTGGCGCCAGACGGCGTGCAGGCCCTGGAACACGGGACCGTAGGTGTAGCCGTCGTCCGCCAGTCGGTCGTAGAAGCCGTCCAGCGGGACGGGAGCCGCCTCCGCGGGCGGCCAGTTCGCGAAGTGGCCCGCGTCGTCGGGGCTGTCCGCCTCGTCGGTGCGGTCCGCGTCGAGGATGCCGTCGGCGTGCCGCACCCAGCCGTCTGCGGCGGCGTCGTCGGAGTCGGACCGCGAGTGGACGGACACGGTCCGCCGTCCCGACGCGTCCGGGCCGCCGACGGCGACCTGGATCCGTACGCCGCCGTGTTCGGTGAGGACCAGTGGCTTTTCGAGGGTCAGGTCGGCCAGACGCGCGCGGCCGACACGGAGACCCGCCTGAAGCGCCAGTTCCAGGAAGCCGGTGCCCGGGAAGAGGACCGTGCCCGCCACCGCGTGATCCCGCAGCCACGGGTGCGTTTCGAGGGACAGCCTGCCGGTGAGCACGGCTCCGCTGCCTTCGGCCAGCACGACTTCGGCACCCAGCAGCGGATGCCCGGCGGGGGTGAGCCCGAGCCCGGCCGCGTCCGCGGCCGTGGCGCTCGGGGCGCCCGGCCAGAAGCGCTGCCGCTGGAACGCGTACGTCGGCAGGTCGGCTCGGCGGGCGCCGGAGTCCGCGAACACGGCCGGCCAAAGCGGTTCGGTGCCGCGGACGTACAACTCGGCGACGGCGGTCAGCAGCGTCCCGAGTTCGTCGCGGTCCTTGCGCAGCGCGGGCACGAAGAGCGCCTGCTCGGCAGGGTCGCCGTCCACCTCGGCCCGCGCCAGGGCGGTGAGGGTGCCGTCCGGCCCCAACTCGAGCCAGTGGGAGATTCCCTCGGCCCGCACCCGGCGAACGCCGTCCGCGAACCGCACGGCGTGGCGGACGTGCCGCACCCAGTAGTCGGCCGTCATCAGGTCGTCGGCGTCGGCGAGATCGCCGGTGAGCGCCGAGACGACGGCCAGCCGCGGACGACGGTACGCCAGGCTCTCCGCGACCGCGCGGAACTCGTCGAGCATGGGCTCCATCAGCGGCGAGTGGAACGCGTGGCTGACCCGCAGCCCGGTGACCTTGCGGTCGAGGCCGCGGAAGTGCGCGGCGATCTCCTCGACGGCCGCCTCGGTGCCCGCGACCACGGTCGCCTCCGCACCGTTGAGGGCGGCGATGCCGACCTCGCTCTCCCGGCCTGCCAGCAGCGGCAGCACCTCGTCCTCGGACGCCTGGAGCGACACCATCACCCCACCCGCCGGGAGCGCCTGCATCAGCCGGCCTCGCGCCACCACCAGACGGCACGCGTCCTTCAGCGACCACACGCCCGCCACATGCGCCGCGGCCAGCTCACCGACGGAGTGACCGAGGAGCACGTCCGGACGGACACCCCACGACTCCAGCAACCGGAACAAGGCCACTTCGAGGGCGAACAGGGCGGGCTGGGCGTACTCGGTCCGGTTCAGTCGGTCCGCGTCGTCACCGAAGACGACGTCCCGCAGGGCGAACGGCAACTCGGCGGCCACGGCGTCGAAGGCTTCGGCGAAGACGGCCTGCGTCTCGTACAACTCGCGCCCCATACCGAGGCGTTGCGAGCCCTGCCCGGCGAACAGGAACGCCGTACGACCGCCACCGGCGACCACCGTGCCGCTGATCACCTGCCCGGACGACTGCTGCTCGACCACCGCGCGCAGGCCGAGCAGGGCCTGCTGACGGTCGGCGGCCAGCACCACGGCGCGGTGCTCCAGTGCGGAACGCGTCGTCGCGAGGGACAGGGCGACGTCCCGGTGCGACAGTTCGGCGTCCGATGTCAGGAGGCCCTCCAGCCGCTCGGCCTGGGCCTGCAGTGCGCGGGGTTCTGCGGCGGAGAGAGGGAGGAGGACGCTACGGCCTGCGGTGTTCTCGGCGTCGCTCGTCCCGCTGCGCCGGTCGTTCTCCTCCGCCGCAACGTGTTCGAGGATGACGTGGGCGTTGGTGCCGCTGATGCCGAAGGAGGACACACCGGCCCGGCGGGGCCGGTCGTCCGACCGGGGCCACTCGACGTTGTCGGTCAGCAGGGTGATCTCCCCCGCCGTCCAGTCGACGTGGGAGGACGGCTCGTCCACATGCAGGGTCCGCGGCAGCACACCGTGCCGCATCGCCATCACCATCTTGATCACACCACCCACAC
>NZ_JBVIDX010000056.1:0-9786 GCF_055572155.1 Streptomyces sp. NPDC030814 | reverse complement strand
AAGCCCCCGCTGCCGCGAGAACTCCACGAACGCACCCGGCGTCGACATCACCGTCACACCACCGGCCAACGCCAGATCACACTCACCCGACCGCAGCGCCTGCACCGCCAGATGCAACGCCACCAGCGACGACGAACACGCCGTGTCCACCGTCACCGCCGGACCCTCCAACCCCAGCACGTACGACACCCGACCCGACAACACCGACGCGGTGATGCCGGTGGTCAGGTGGCCGTCGGACTCCTCCGGCCGGTTGAGCATGAGGGCGAGGTAGTCCTGACCGTTGGTGCCCGTGAACACACCGGTCCGGCTGCCTCGGAGCGTGGCGGGATCGATGCCCGCGCGTTCCAGTGCCTCCCAGGAGGTCTCCAGCAGCAACCGCTGCTGGGGATCCATGGTCGTGGCCTCACGGGGCGATATGTCGAAGAAGGTGGAGTCGAACAGCGGCGCGTCGTAGAGGAAGGCTCCCTGGCGGGCGTACGTGGTGCCGACACCGCCCGCCGGGTCGAAGACGCCGTCGAGATCCCAGCCGCGGTCGGCGGGGAAGTCAGCGACGGCGTCGCGGCCGTCCGTGAGCAGCCGCCAGAACTCATCGGGTGTGTCCGCTCCTCCCGGGAAGCGGCAGCCGAGGCCGACGATCGCGACAGGCTCCTGGCGGCCCGTCTCGGCGTCATGAAGACGCTTGCGGGTCTGGCGGAGATCCGCCGTCACCCTTTTCAGGTAGTCCCGCAGCTTCTCTTCATTGCTCGCCATCGTGCTCCACTTCCTCGCGAAAAAGCCGTGAACGATCCCGTCGCCCGAGCCGGGTGGTCAGATCCCGAGTTCCTTGTCGATCAGGTCGAACATCTCGTCGTCCGTGGCCCCGTCCAGTTCCGCGATCGCGTCGTCCGTCTCGTCCGCGGTGTCGGTGCCGGTCCATGTCTCCAGCAGTCCCCGCAGCTTCGCCGTGATCTCCAGGTGGGTCTCGCCACCGACCCCGGCCTCGGCCGCGAGGGCCGTGGCCAGCCTGTCGATCTCGGCGACGACCCCGGACGCTCCGGCCGGGTCGCCGTCAGGGCCGGCGAGTTCGGCGTCCAGGTACCGGGCGATGTCCACAGGTGACGGATAGTCGAAGACCAACGTCGCAGGCAGCCGGAGCCCGGTGGCCGCGCCGAGCCGGTTGCGCAGCTCCACGGCGGTCAGCGAGTCGAAGCCTGCCTCCCGGAAAGCACGGGCCGGGTCCACCGCGTCGGACCTGGCATGTCCCAGGACCAGGGCCGCCTGCTCCCGCACCAGCTCGACCAGCGCCGAGGACCGTTCGCCGACACCCAGGCCGGCCAGCCGCTGCCGCAGGGCGTCCGCGTCCGCGCCGGAGGCGGCGTCCCGCAGCGCGGCCTCCGCCTCGGCGACGTCACCGAGCAGGGCGCTGCCCCGTCCGGCGACGAACGCGGGAGCGAAGCGCGCCCAGTCGACCCGTGCCACGACGGCGGCCGGATCGCCGGTGCCCACCAGTCGCTCCATCGCCACCAGGGCGGGCTCGGGCTCCAGTCCGGTCAGGCCCCGGCGGCGCAGGTACTCCTCGACACCGCCGTCGGCCGCCATACCGTCCTGGGCCCACGGCCCCCACGCCACGGACGTGGCGGGAAGCCCGGCCGCCCTGCGCTGCTCGGCCAGGGTGTCCAGGTAGGCGTTGGCGGCGGCGTAGTTGCCCTGCCCCGGAGAGCCGACGGAGCCCGCGAACGAGGAGAACAGCACGAACGCCGACAGTTCCCGGCCCCGGGTCAGGACGTCGAGATTGCGCGCGGCGACGGCCTTGGCGCGCAGGACGGCCGCGAAGCGCTCGTGCGTCAGCGCCTCCACCAGCCCGTCGTCGAGGACACCCGCGGTGTGCACCACCGCGTCGACGGGGTGTTCGGCCAGCAGCGCGGCGAGCGTGTCCCGGTCGGCCGCGTCGCAGGCGGCCACGGTCACCCGTACGCCCGAGGCGAGGAGGTCGTCGCGCAGGTCCGGTGCGCCGGGCGCGTCGAGCCCACGCCGGCTGATCAGGACGAGGTGCTCGGCGCCTTGCGCGGCGGCCCAGCGGGCCACCCGTGCGCCCAGCGCGCCCGTGCCGCCCGTGATCAACACCGTGCCCGACGGACGCCAGCCCGCGCCGAGTGCGCCGGGTGCCGTCCGGCAGAGCCGCCGACCGAAGACACCGGTCGCCCGGATCGCGACCTGGTCCTCTCCCGAGCGGCCCGTGAGCACACCGACGAGGCGGCTCGCCGCGCGCCGGTCCACGAGCTGGGGCAGGTCGACGAGACCGCCCCAGCCTTCGGGGTGCTCCAGCGCCGCTACCCGGCCCAGTCCCCATACCGCGCCCTGTGCCGGGTCGGGCGCCTGGTCGGACCGGTTCACCGCGACCGCCCCCCTGGTCAACCCCCACAACGGGGCGGCGAGCCCGGCGTCGCCCAGGGCCTGTACGAGTACAGCCGTGGCAGCGGGGCCAGCCGGAACGCCGTCGTCGGAGCCGGCCTCGCAGTCTCCGGTGTGCTCGCCCCGGGGCTCAGGCAGCGCCAGGAAGGACAGGACACCCGCGACCGGCTCATCCCCCGCGGCCGTGGCCAGCCGGGTGGCCAGTGCGGCCCGTTCGGCGCCGGGCTCGTACACGACCGGCACCGGCTCGGCCCCGTGGGCCGCGAGACCTCCCAGCACGGCGCCGCTCCACGTGTCGTGCCGCAACCCAGCGGGCAGCACAGCCAGCCAGCGGCCCGGCAGGGCACCACCGGTAACCGCGCCGAGCGGCTTCCAGTGCACGCCGTACAGCCAGTCGTCGACCCTGGACTGCTCCTGCTGTCCGCGCCACCACGACGACAGTGCCGGCAGCAGTCCGTCCAGCGCGTCCTCGGCCACACCGAGCGAGTCGGCCAGTGAACGGGCATCGCCTCGCTCGACAGCGGTCCAGAACCCGGCGTCCGGCCGGTCGGGGCCCGCCGCGGACTGGCCGCCCAGCCTGGCGCCCTCAGGCCAGAAGCGTTCGCGTTCGAAGGCGTAGGTCGGCAGGTCCACCGGCGTCGCCCCGGACTGGGCGAAGACCGTACGCCAGTCCACCTGCCCACCGTGCAGATGCAGCTCCGCCACCGCCGAGAGGACGGAACGGACCTCCGCGCGGTCCTTGCGCAGAGTAAGAGTCAGCAGACGACCTGCCGGATCGTCGTCGAGACCGCTCTGCGCCAGCGCGGTCAGTGTGCCGTCGGCACCAAGCTCCACGAACCGGGACACGCCCTGCTCGTCCAGCCGCCGCACCGCGTCGGCGAACCGCACCGGCCGACGCACGTGCTCCACCCAGTAGTCCGGCGAGGTCAGTTCCTCGGCGGTGGCGGCCTCTCCCGTGACGGTCGAGACGATGGGTGTCCGCGGCTGCTGGTACGACAGACTCTCCACGACGGTCCGGAACTCGTCGAGCATCGGCTCCATCAGCGGCGAGTGGAAGGCATGACTCACCCGCAGCGCCGTGACCTTGCGGTCACGGGCACGGAAGTGTTCCGCGATCTCCTCCACACCGTCCGCCGCGCCCGAGACCACCACCGACCGGGGCCCGTTGACCGCCGCGATGCCCACCTCGTCACCGAGCAGAGGCAGCACCTCCTCCTCGGTGGCCTGCAGCGCGACCATCGCACCGCCCTCCGGCAGGGCCTGCATCAGCCGGCCACGCGCCACCACCAGACGACACGCGTCCGCCAGCGACCACACCCCCGCCACATACGCGGCAGCGATCTCACCAATGGAGTGCCCGGCCAGCACGTCCGGGCGCACACCCCACGACTCCAGCAGCCGGAACAAGGCGACTTCCAGAGCGAAGAGGGCCGGCTGGGTGAACTCCGTGCGGTTCAGCAGGTCGGCGTCCTCACCGAACACCACCTCCCGCAGGCCGAAGGGGAGTTCCGCGTCCACGGCGTCGAAAGCCTCCGCGAACACCGGATACGCCTCGTACAACTCCCGGCCCATGCCGGAACGTTGTGAGCCCTGACCCGCGAACAGGAAGGCGAGCCGTCGGCCCGAGCGTGCGGGAGTGCCGGTGAGGACGGCAGGGTCGTGCTCGCCGACGGCGAGTGCTCGCAGTCCACGCAGCAGTTCGGCACGGTCGGCAGCCAGGACCACGGCCCGGTGCTCAAGCCAGGGCCTCAGGGACGACGAGAGGCCCAGGTCGCCCAGACGCAGTCCCGGGTCGGCGTCGACGCAGGCCCACAGCCGTTCGGCCTGCCCGCGCAGGGCACCCTCGGACGCCGCGGACAGTGCGACCGGGGTCAGGGGCAATTCGGCGGCTGCCGCCACCGATTGGGGAGTGTCCGAGTCCGGCGTGGTCACCGTGTCGGGGGACTGCTCGATGATGACGTGGGCGTTGGTGCCGCTGATGCCGAAGGACGACACGCCCGCACGTCGCGGACGGTCCTGCGGCTCCGGCCACTCCACGTTCTGCGTGAGCAGACCGATGTCGCCGAGCGACCAGTCCACGAAGGGCGACGGCTCCTCGGCGTGGAGGGTGCGGGGCATCACACCGTGCCGCATCGCCATCACCATCTTGATCACGCCACCCACACCGGCCGCCGCCTGCGTGTGGCCGATGTTCGACTTCAACGAACCGAGCATCAGAGGCCGTTCGCGATCCTGGCCGTAGGTGGCCAGCAGCGCCTGCGCCTCGATCGGGTCACCCAACGGCGTCCCCGTGCCGTGCGCCTCCACCACATCCACATCAGCCGACCGGATCCCCGCGCTGGCCAGGGCCTGCCGGATGACCCGCTCCTGCGAAGGACCGTTCGGCGCCGTCAAGCCGTTCGAGGCACCGTCCTGGTTGACGGCCGAACCCGCCACCACCGCCAGCACCCGGTGACCGTTGCGGCGCGCGTCCGACAACCGCTCCAGCACCAGCAGACCGATCCCCTCCGACCAGGCCGTGCCGTCGGCGCCCGCCCCGAAGGACTTGCAGCGGCCGTCGAGGGCGAGGCCACGCTGCTGACTGAAGTCGACGAAGGTGTCCGGCGTGGACATCACCATGACACCGCCGGTGAGGGCGAGGTCGCACTCGCCCGCCCGCAGGGACTGCGCGGCGAGGTGAAGGGTGACCAGGGAGGAGGAGCACGCGGTGTCGACCGTCATCGCCGGGCCCTCCAGGCCGAAGGTGTAGGCGATACGGCCGGAGTGGACGCTGCTGGTGTTGCCGGTCAGCAGGTAGCCGTCGGAGTCGTGCTCCCCCTCACGCAGACAGGAGTTGTAGTCCTGTCCCATCACACCGGCGAACACCCCGGTGCGGCTGCCGCGCAGCGCGGTCGGGTCGATGCCCGCCCGTTCCAGGACCTCCCAGGACACTTCCAGCAACAGCCGCTGCTGCGGGTCCATCGCCAGCGCCTCACGCGGCGAGATCCCGAACAGCCCGGCGTCGAAGGACGCGGCGTCGTAGAGGAAACCGCCACGGCGGACGTAGGTCCTGCCGAGTCGGCCGGGCTCGGGGTCGTACAGCGCGTCGAGGTCCCAGCCACGGTCGGTCGGGAAGTCGCCGATGGCGTCGCCACCTTCGCTCACCAGTTCCCAGAGGTCCTCGGGCGACTCGACGCCGCCGGGGAACCGGCAGGCCATGCCCACGATGACCACCGGGTCGTCGTCCATGCCCCTCCAGGCGGGCAGCGCCTCGCCGTGTGCCTCGGTGTCGCCGGCGAGCGCGGTCAGCAGGTGCTGGGCGAGCGCGAGGGGGGACGGGTGGTCGAAGACGAGCGTGGCGGGCAGTCGCAGCCCGGTCGCCGCGTTGACGCGGTTGCGCAACTCGACCGAGGTGAGGGAGTCGAAGCCCAGTGTCTTGAACGCCTGGGCCGGCTCCACGTCGGCGGCCGAGGTGTGACCCAGTACTTGAGCCACCAGACCGGAGACCAGTTCCAGCAGCAGCTGTTCACGCTCGGCGGAGGGCAGAGCCAGCAGCCGGGTCCGCAGCTCGTCGCCGCCGGCGCCGTGCCCGCCGGTGTGCGCGGAGCGTCGTGCCGGACCACGCACCAGACCCCGCAACAGCGCGGGGACCTCGGGCAGTTCGCGCAGGGCCCGCAGGTCGAGGTTCACCGGTAGGAGAAAGGAGGGCTCGGTGTCCCGGAGTACGGCGTCGAGGACCGCGAGACCCTGGTCGACGGCGAGCGGACGTACGCCGCCGCGCGCCATGCGCTTCAGGTCCGCCTCGGTCAGCTCCGCGGTCATGCCCGCGCCGGGTGCCCAGGGGCCCCAGGCCAGTGAGACGGCGGGCAGGCCGAGGTTCCTGCGGCACCGGACGATGGCATCCAGGTAGGCGTTGGCCGCGGCGTAGTTGGCCTGTCCGGCGCCGCCGAAGGTGGCGGAGACCGAGGAGAACAGAACGAACGCGGCCAGGTCCAGGCCGCGGGTGAGCGCGTCGAGGTGTTCGGTCGCGTCCACCTTCGGACGCAGCACCGTTTCCAGCCGTTCCTCGGTCAGTGACGACAGCACACCGTCGTCGACGACACCGGCGGTGTGGATCACCCCGGTCAGCGGGCGGTCGGCGGGGATCGACGCCAGAAGGCTCTCCAAGGCCTGCCGGTCGGCCACGTCGCAGGCCACGATGGTGACGTCGGCGCCCAGATCGGTCAGTTCGGCGCTGAGTTCCGCCGCGCCCGGCGCCTCGGGCCCGCGCCGGCCCGCCAGCACCAGGTGGCGCACCCCGTGCCCGGTGACGAGGTGACGGGCGACCAGGGCTCCCAGTCCGCCGGTGCCGCCGGTGACGAGGACGGTGCCGTCCGCGAGGCGCCCAGTGCCGCTCCCGGCGGGGCCGGCCTCCGCGTCGGTGACGGAGGAACGGGACAGGGGCGCGGGAGCCAGCCTCGGAACGAGTACCTCGTTTCCGCGGACGACCAGTTCGGCCTCGGCGGCGGGGAGGTCCGGCCCGGCGACCAGCGCGATCAGCGTGTCCCAGGATTCGGGCGTTCCGTCCAGGTCGGCCAGCGCGAGCCGGCCGGGGTTCTCCGTCCGGGCCGAGCGCACCAGACCCCACAGGGCGGCCAGCGCGGGATCGGACTCCTCGTCCGGCCCCACCGCCATCGCACCGCGGGTGACGACGACGAGCCGGGCCCGAGCGAGTTCGTCGGCCGCCAGCCAGTCCTGTACGAAGGCGAGCGCGGCGGTGGTGACGGCGTGCGCCGCGGCCGAGGATCCTTCCAACGAGGCGTCCTGCGGACCGCTCCAGGGCAGCAGCACGGTCTCGGGTACGGGATCGCCGTCGTGCACGGCTCGGGTCAGCTCCGACCAGGTCCGGGCGAGGACGTCGGGGTGTCCGGCGCCCGGGTGGTCGTCCGGGGCCGCGTGGTCCGTCAGCAGGACCGCACTGACCGTTCGGTCCGTACGGCCTTCCCCGGGCGACGCCGCCCCGGCCGGGGCCGGGGACAGGGACGGGGACGGGGACGGCAGCGGAATCCAGTCGATCCGGTACGTCCCTGCGCAGACGGCCGCGCCCGCACCGCCCACCCCTTCGGCGGGCACCTCGCGCAGCGCCAGCGAATCGACGGCGGCGACCGCGCCCCCCGACGGGTCGGCCACGTACAGGGACACCGAGTCGGATCCTGCCGGAACCACCCGTACCCGCAGGGCGCGCGCCCCGGACGCGAACAGTGACAGCCCGCGCCACGAGAACGGCAGCCGTCCGGCGCCCTCGTCCCCCAGGGGGCCGAAGAGGACGGCGTGCAGGGTCGAGTCGAGCAGGGCGGGATGCACGCCGAAACGGCCCGCGAGCCCCTCGTGCTCCTGCGGCAGACCGACTTCGGCGAACACCTCGTCGCCGCGCCGCCACACCGTGCGCAGCCCCTGGAACAGCGGCCCGTACGCCAGCCCGGCGGCCGCGAACCGCTCGTACACGTCGGTCACGGGGCAGGGTTCGGAGCCCTTCGGAGGCCATGCGGCGAGTTCGGCCATCGCGTCGGCGGATGCCTCCGCCGCCGTGTCCGGCGCCAGCACACCGTCGGCGTGCAGCACCCATGGTGTGTCGTCCGAGGCCTCCGCCGCCCGGGAGTGCATCTCCACGGCGCGGCGTCCCGTGTCGTCGGCCGCCGCGACCGTGACCCGCAGGCGGAGCATGCCCTGATCCGGCACCAGCAGCGGCACCCCGATCGTCAGCTCCTCCACCCTGGTGCAACCCACCTCGTCGCCGGCGCGCAGCGCCAGCTCGGCCCAGCCCGTACCCGGGAAGACCACCGCGCCCCGGACCTTGTGATCGCGCAGCCAGGGGTGTGAACTCAACGCGAGGCGACCCGTCAACACCGCTCCCCCGTCGGCGAGTTCAACCGCGGCTCCCAGCAGTGGGTGCTCGGCCGCGTCGAGCCCGGCGGCGGCCAGGTCGCGGGGACTGTGCGACGCCTCGGGCCAGAACCGCTTTCGCTGGAAGGCGTACGTCGGCAACTCGACGGCACGGACACCGCCGGCCGGAACGACGGCGCGCCAGTCCACATCGGCGCCCGCGGTGAACAGCGCGGCGACGGCGGCGAGCGCGGCCGTCGCCTCGGGCCGGTCCTTGCGCAGCAGCGGTACGAGCACCGTGGCGCCGGTGTCGTCCAGGGAGGCCTGGGCGAGGGCGGCGAGGGTGCCGTCCGGGCCGAGTTCCACGCAGCGGCCGACGCCTTGCCCGGCGAGGGTCCGCACGGCGTCGGCGTAGCGAACCGGCCGGCGCACATGGCCGACCCAGTGGTCCGCCGACATCAGCTCGTCGGCCGTGGCCGTCTCACCCGTCACCGTCGAGACAAGAGGCAGCTTCGGACGCTCGTACGTCAGACTCTCGGCGACCTTGCGGAAGTCGGCCAGCATCGGCTCCATCAGCGGCGAGTGGAACGCATGACTCACCCGCAGCGCCGTGACCTTGCGATCCTGCGCGCGGAAGCGGTCCGCGATCTCCTCCACCGCCTGCGCCGCACCGGCGATCACCACCGCCCGGGGCCCGTTGACCGCGGCGATCCCCACCTCGTCACCGAGCAGAGGCAGCACTTCGTCCTCGGTGGCCTCGAGCGCGACCATCGCACCGCCCTCCGGCAGCGCCTGCATCAGCCGGCCACGCGCCACCACCAGACGACACGCGTCCGCCAGCGACCACACCCCCGCCACATGCGCGGCAGCGATCTCACCGATCGAATGCCCCGCCAGCACATCCGGGCGCACACCCCACGACTCCAGCAACCGGAACAGGGCCACTTCCAGCGCGAACAGCGCGGGCTGGGTGAACTCCGTGCGGTTCAGCAGCTCGGCGTCCTCGCCGAAGACCACCTCCCGCAGATCGAAGGGGAGTTCCGCGTCCACGGCGTCGAAGGCCTCGGCGAACGCGGGGTAGCTCTCGTACAGCTCCCGTCCCATACCCAGGCGCTGGGACCCCTGCCCGGCGAAGAGCAGAGCGGTCTTTCGCGCACGCGTCTGCGCACCCCGGATCAGACCCGGCGCGTCGATGCCCGCGGCCAGGGCACGCAAGCCCCGCAGCAAGTCGTCCCGTTCGGCCGCCAGGACCACCGCGCGGTGCTCCAGGACGGTCCGTGTGGTCGCGAGCGCCCGGGCGGTGCCGCAGAGAGGGAGGTCGGGCCGTGCCTCCACGAAGGCCGCCAGGTTCTCGGCCTGGGCCGACAGGCCACCCCCGGCCGCGGACAATATCCACGGCAACACCGATACCTCGTCGTCTTCAGTGCTCTCCGCGGCCACCGCCGCCTGGGGCGCCTGTTCGAGGATGACGTGGGCGTTGGTGCCGCTGATGCCGAAGGAGGACACACCGGCCCGGCGGGGCCGGTCGTCCGACCGGGGCCACTCGACGTT
>NZ_JBVIDX010000055.1:0-10009 GCF_055572155.1 Streptomyces sp. NPDC030814 | reverse complement strand
CGTGGAGTGGGGGCGGTTCGCCCCGGCGTACACGAGCGTGCGTCCCAGCGCGTTGCTGACCGGCCTCCCCGAAGCACACACCACCGGCGACGCCACCCCTGACTCCCCGGCCGGTGAACCGGTGGGCTCGGCGCTGCGGGACCGCCTCGGCGCGGTGCCCGCGGCCGACCGCGACCGTGCCCTGCTGGAGTCGGTGCTCGCCGGTGTCGCCGCCGTACTCGGCCACGCCGACGCCGCGGCGGTGGAGGCCACGCGGTCCTTCCGGGACCTGGGCTTCGACTCCCTCACCGCCGTCGAGCTGCGCAACCGCCTCGCCGCCGAGACGGGCCTGAAGCTGCCCAGCACCCTCGTCTTCGACCATCCGACGCCGAACGCTCTCGTACGGCTGCTGCGGCAGGAGCTGTTCCCCGACGGCGCCGACCGCGTCGAGGGCGCGCAGGCGGCCGTACCGGCCCTGACGGCCACGACGGACGACCCGATCGTCATCGTCGGTATGGCATGCCGGCTGCCGGGCCGGGTCGAGAGCCCGGAAGACCTGTGGCGGCTCGTCACCGAGGGCACCGACGCGATCTCCGACTTCCCCACCGACCGGGGCTGGGACCTCGACGCCCTGCACCGTACGGACGGCGGCCAGAGTCTCAGTCACACCCGGGCGGGAGGCTTCCTCTACGACGCCGGGCAGTTCGACCCCGCGTTCTTCGGCATCTCGCCGCGGGAGGCCCTCGCCGTCGACCCGCAGCAGCGGCTCCTTTTGGAGACCTCCTGGGAGGCCCTCGAACAGGCGGCGATAAAGCCCGACTCGCTGCACGGCAGCCGTACGGGCGTGTTCGTCGGCGCCGGCAGCTCCGGATACGGTGCCGGGCTCCGCGAGGTGCCCGAGGGGCTCGGCGGACAGCTGCTGACCGGTGTCTCCGGCAGCGTGGTCTCCGGCCGCGTCGCGTACACCTTCGGCTTCGAGGGCCCCGCCGTGACCATCGACACGGCCTGCTCCTCCTCCCTCGTGGCGCTGCACCTGGCGGCGCAGTCGCTGCGGTCCGCCGAGTGCGACCTGGCTCTGGTCGGCGGTGTGACCGTGCTGGCCGACCCCGGGGCGTTCGTCGAGTTCAGCTCGCAGGGCGGACTGGCGGCGGACGGCCGGTGCAAGGCGTTCTCCGACGAGGCCGACGGCACCGGCTGGGCCGAGGGCGTGGGTGTGCTCGTCGTGGAGCGGCTCTCCGACGCCCGCCGCAACGGGCACCGGGTGCTGGCCGTGGTCGCCGGTTCCGCCGTCAACCAGGACGGCGCCAGCAACGGCCTGACCGCGCCCAACGGTCCCGCCCAGCAGCGGGTCATCCGGCAGGCGCTGGCCGGGGCGGGGCTGACACCCGCCGATGTCGACGCGGTGGAGGCGCACGGCACCGGTACGACCCTGGGCGATCCGATCGAGGCCCAGGCCCTGCTCGCCGCGTACGGCCAGGACCGCGAACGGCCGTTGTGGCTCGGCTCGCTGAAGTCCAACATCGGCCACACCCAGGCCGCCGCAGGTGTCGCCGGCGTCATCAAGACGGTGCTGGCCATGAACCACGGCCTGCTCCCGCGCACGCTGCACGCCGAACAGCCCTCCAGCCACGTCGACTGGACGGCCGGCGAGGTGAGGCTGCTGACGGAGAACACCGAGTGGCCCCAGGCGGAGGGACGTCCACGACGGGCCGGCGTTTCGGCGTTCGGCGTGTCCGGCACCAACGCCCATGTCGTCCTCGAACAGCCCGCCCCGGAGCAACCCGCCCTCGCGGGACCGGCCCTCGGGGTGCCCTCCTCCGCGGAGCACCCGGACGGCGTCGGCCCCGAGCCTGCCGCCCTGCTGCCCTGGGTGGTCTCCGGCCGTAGCCGGACCGCGCTGCGGGCCCAGGCCGCGCGGCTGGCCGACCACGTCGCCGGCCGTCCCGAAGTGACCGCGGCCGAGGTGGCCGCCTCCCTCGTCGGTACCCGCTCGGCGTTCGAGCACCGGGCCGTGGTGTGGGGCGCGGACCGTGAGGATCTCCTGCGCGCCCTCCGGGCGGTCGCGGACGGCGAGCCGGCCGACGGCTCCGTCACCGGTTCCGTGCTCCAGGACGGCCGTACGGCGTTCCTGTTCGCCGGGCAGGGCTCGCAACGCCTCGGTATGGGGCGCGAGTTGTACGAGGAGTACCCGGTGTTCGCGGACGCCTTCGACGCCGTGTGCGCCCACCTGGACACCGAACTACCGCGCCCACTGCGTGAGGTGGCCCTCGGTGACGACGCGGACGAGCTGAACCGGACCGAGTACGCCCAGCCCGCGCTGTTCGCCCTTGAAGTGGCCTTGTTCCGGTTGCTGGAGTCGTGGGGTGTGCGTCCGGACGTGCTGCTCGGTCACTCCATCGGTGAGCTGGCCGCCGCGCATGTGGCGGGGGTGTGGTCGCTGGAGGACGCGTGCCGTCTGGTGGCGGCCCGCGGCCGGCTGATGCAGGCGCTCCCGGCGGGCGGGGCGATGGTGTCGCTCCAGGCGTCCGAGGACGAGGTGCTGCCGCTGCTGGCGGGCCGGGAGACGGAAGTCGCGATCGCGGCCGTCAACGGACCGCTGTCCGTTGTGGTCTCCGGCACCGAGGACGCGGTGAGTGAGATCGCCGCCGCCGTCGAGGCGCTGGGCAAGCGCACCCGGCGGCTGCAGGTCAGCCACGCCTTCCACTCCCCGCTGATGGAACCGATGCTCGCCGGTTTCCGTGCCGTCGCCGAGAGCGTCACCTACGCGGCGCCGCGCATCCCCGTCGTCTCCGACGTCACCGGCGCACTCGCCACCGCCGAGGAGCTGACCTTTCCCGAATACTGGGTGCGGCACGTGCGGGACGCCGTTCGCTTCGCCGACGGCGTCCGCACCCTCGCCGAGCAGAACGTCACCCGTTGCCTGGAACTCGGCCCCGACAGCACCCTGACCACCCTCGCCCAGTCGTGCCTGCAGACGACGGACGGTCTCCAGGTGCCCGCGCTGCGGCACGACCGTCCCGAGCGGCTGAGCCTGCTCATGGCCGTTTCCGCTCTGTTCACCAGGGGCGTCGGCATGGACTGGACGGCAGCCCTGCCGTCGCTGGCCCGCGCCCCGCGGATCGCTCTGCCCACCTACGCCTTCCAGCGCAGGCGCTACTGGCTCGAGGTGCCCGTCGGCACGGGCGACGCCTCCTCGCTGGGTCTCGCGGCCACCGACCATCCGCTGCTCGCCGCGGCGGTTCCGGTCGCGGGCAGCGACGCGGTCGTGCTGACCGGACGGCTGTCGCTGCGCTCGCACCCCTGGCTCGCGGACCACCGGATCGCCGGGGCCCCCGTGCTGCCCAGCACCGCCCTCCTGGAACTGGCCGTCCGTGCGGGCGACCAGGTCGGCTGCGACGAGGTGCGCGAACTCACCCTGGAGGCGCCCCTGACGGTGCCCGAACGGGGCGCGGTCCGGCTTCAGGTCCGTATCGACGAGCCGGACGCCCGGGGCACCCGCGCTCTCGCCGTCTACTCCTGCCCCGACGACCCACGGTCCGACGACGCACGGCCCGACGACGCCGCGTGGACCCGCCACGCGGGCGGCCAGCTCGCGCCCGCCGGCTCCGCAGCCGAGGACGGGGCAGCCGACTTCACCGTCTGGCCCCCCGCCGGAGCCGAACCGGTCGACGTCGGAGACCTCTACGAACGACTGGCTCGCGACGCCGGTCTGGAGTACGGCCCGGCGTTCCGCGCCCTCACCGCCGTATGGCGGCACGGCGACGATGTGTACGCCGAGGTCACGCTCAACGAGGAGGCGCGTGAACAGGCGCGGCGCTTCGGAGTGCACCCCGCCCTGCTGGACGCGGCCCTGCACCCCCTGGGCCTCGGCCTGCCGGAGGGAATGGGCGAGGGACTGCTGCTGTTCGCGTGGCAGCGCGCCACGCTGCTCGCCGAGGGCGCGGGTGCGCTGCGCGTCCGGCTGACCCGGTGCGCCGAGGACGCGGTGACCCTCCGGGCCGCCGACGCCTTCGGGCAGCCCGTCCTCGCCGTCGAGTCGCTGCGGCTGCGTCCCGCCTCCGGCTCGCCCACCCCGGCCGTCCTGGCCACCGCGACCGCCGGGAACCGTACGGACACGGGTGCGGCCGATGACCGCACGGACGCGGGCAGCGCCCTCGGTGACGCCACCGGCCCCGCCCGTCCCGCCGCCCCGGCGCGGCCCGCGCGCCGCCGGGCCGCGGGGTCCGGTGCAGCGGCCGAGGAGGCGACCCTGGTGGACCGGCTCGCCGGGCGATCCGCCGCCGAACGCCGACGTGTCCTGCTCGACCTGGTGCGCCGCAAGGTGGCCGCCGTGCTCGACTACGTCGACCTCGACGAGGTGGAGCCGTCCCGCGTCTTCAAGGACCTCGGCTTCGCCTCCGTCACCGCGGTCGAACTGCGCAACCGGATCAGCGCGGACCTGGACGTCCTCCTGCCGGCCACCCTGGTCTTCGACCACCCGACACCGCTCGCGCTCGCCGCGTACCTCGACGAGGAACTGTTCGGTGCCCGGCCGGACGCGGCGGCGCCCGCGGCCTCGCGTGCCCGGCTCGACGACGATCCGATCGTGGTCGTAGGCATGGCCTGCCGCTACCCGGGCGGCATCAGCAGCCCCGAGGAACTCTGGGACCTCGTCGCCAACCGAGGCGACGGCATCTCCCCGCTCCCGTCCGACCGCGGCTGGGACCTCGCCGCGCTCTACCATCCGGACCCCGACCACCCTGGCACCTGCTACGCCCGCGAGGGCGGATTCCTGCACAACGCCAGCCACTTCGACCCCGGCTTCTTCGGCATCTCCCCGCGTGAGGCGCTGGCCATGGACCCCCAGCAGCGGCTGCTGCTGGAGACGTCGTGGGAGGCACTGGAGCGGGCGGGCATCGACCCGGCGTCCCGGCGCGGCAGCCTCACCGGTGTCTTCGCCGGCGTCACCTACCAGGACTACATCGGCATCCTCGGCGCCGCGAAGGAGAGCTTCGAGGGGTACATCGGCACCGGCAACTCGCCGAGCGTCCTGTCCGGCCGCATCGCCTACGCCCTGGGCCTGGAGGGCCCGGCGCTGTCCGTCGACACCGCCTGCTCCTCCTCCCTGGTCGCCCTCCACCTGGCGGTGCAGTCGCTGCGGCAGGGGGAGTGCGACCTCGCGCTGGCCGGCGGTGTCACCGTCATGTCGACGCCGGGCTCCCTCATCGAGTTCAGCCGGCAGCGGGCGCTCGCCGAGGACGGCCGCTGCAAGCCGTTCTCCGCGGACGCCGACGGGGCGAGCTGGGCCGAAGGCGTCGGCATGGTGGTCCTGGAGCGGCTGTCCGACGCCCGCCGCAGCGGACACCCCGTCCTCGCCGTCGTCCAGGGCAGCGCCCTCAACCAGGACGGCGCCTCCAACGGCCTGACCGCCCCCAACGGGCCCTCGCAGCAGCGGGTCATCCGCGCCGCGCTGGCGGGCGGCGGACTCACCCCGGCCGACATCGACGCGGTGGAGGCCCACGGCACCGGCACGACGCTGGGTGACCCGATCGAGGCCCAGGCACTGATCGCCGTCTACGGTCAGGACCGTACCGAGGACCGCCCTCTGTGGCTGGGCTCCCTCAAGTCGAACATCGGCCACTCCCAAGCCGCCGCCGGTGTCGGCGGCGTGATCAAGATGGTCATGGCCCTCCGTCACGGACTGCTCCCTGCGACCCTGTACGCCGAGAACCCGACCCCCGAGGTGGACTGGTCCGCCGGGCACGTGCGGCTGCTCGACGAGGCGGTGCCCTGGCCCCGGACCGACCGTCCGCGCCGCGCGGGCGTCTCGTCGTTCGGTATGAGCGGCACCAACGCGCACGTCGTCATCGAGCAGGCCCCCGACGACGTGGCACTCCACGACCGGTCCTTCGGCGAGCCGGCACCGCACGACACGACGACCGGACAGCCCGCGTCCGGCACCGGACTGCCCGCCACCACCGAGCAGCCGGCCGACGCCCGCACCGCCCTGCCGACACCCGTCCCCCTCTCCGCCCGCACCGCCGACGGGCTGCGCGCCCAGGCCGGCCGGCTCCTCGCCCACCTGCGCGACCACCCCGGACTCGGCCTCGCCGACCTGGGCCTGTCGCTGGCCACCACCCGTACCGCCTTCGAACAGCGGGCGGTCGTGCTCGCCACCGACCACGACGGCCTGGAACGCGGACTGCGCGATCTCGTCGAGGACCGCATGGTCAGCGACGTCGTCCGCGGCCTCGACCGGCGCGGCACCGGACCCGTGCTGGTCTTCCCCGGCCAGGGCGCCCAGTGGCCCGGCATGGGCCGCGAACTCCTCGACACCGCGCCCGAGTTCGCCCGCCGCATCGCCGAGTGCGAGGAGGCGCTCGCGCCGTATGTCGACTGGTCGCTGACAGCCGCCCTGCGCGGCGGGCCGGACGCCCCCGACCTCGACCGGGTGGACGTCGTCCAGCCGGTCCTGTGGGCCGTCATGGTCTCCCTCGCGCACCTGTGGCGCTCCCACGGCGTCGAGCCCGCCGCCGTCGTCGGCCACAGCCAGGGCGAGATCGCCGCGGCCGTCGTCGCCGGCGCCCTGTCCCTGGAGGACGGCGCCCGCGTCGCCGCCCTGCGCAGCAAGGCCATCACCGCCATCGCCGGCGACGGCGGCATGATGTCCGTCCCGCTCCCCGCCGACGAGGTGCGCGGCCGGCTGGAGCCGTACGGCGACCGGCTCGCCGTGGCCGCCGTCAACGGCCCGGGCTCGGTCGTCGTCTCCGGCGCCGCCGACGCCCTGGACGAACTGTTCACCGCACTGACCGGTGACGGCGTCCAGGCCCGCAAGGTCGCCGTGGACTACGGCAGCCACTCCGCCCATGTCGAGCCCGTCCGGGAGCAGATCCTCGACACGCTCGCCGAAGTGCGCCCCACGCCCGCCGAGATCCCCTTCCGCTCCTCGGTGACCGGGGAATGGCTGGACGAGGACACCGTCCTGGACGCCGCCTACTGGTACACCAACCTGCGGAAGACCGTCCGCTTCGAGGACGCCGTCCGCGGCCTGCTCGCCGCCGGGCACCGCGCCTTCATCGAGGTCGGACCGCACCCCGTCGTCGCCTTCGGCCTGCGCGAGACCGTCGAGGACGCCGGCGCCGACGCCGCCGTGCTCGGCACCCTCCGCCGCGACCAGGGCGGCCTGGACCGCTTCCTGACCTCCCTCGCCGAAGCCCACGCCCAGGGCGTCCCCGTCGACTGGCACCGCGTCTTCGCCGGCTCCGGCGCCCACCACGTCGACCTGCCGACGTACGCCTTCCAGCGACTTCGGTTCTGGCCCGAGCTGCGCGACGCGGAGCCGGCCGCCGAGGACGGCGCACAGGCAACCGACGAGGTGGAGAGCCGTTTCTGGCGCACGGTGGAGGAAGAGGACCTCGAATCCCTCGCCGCCACCCTCGACCTCGGCGGTGACACCCCGCTGCGCGAGGTGCTGCCCGCGCTGTCCGCCTGGCGGCGCACCAGCAAGGAACAGTCCACCGTCGACAGCTGGCGCTACAACGTCGGCTGGACCCCGCTCACCCAGGACACCGCGGCGGCGCCCCCGTCCGGCACCTGGCTCCTGGTCCAGCCCGCCGCGGGCCACGCACTCGCGGACGCCACCCGGAGCACCCTGGCCGAGCACGGCGTCACCGTCCGGGTCGTGGCCGTCGACGGCACCCGCCCCGCCGCCGACCGCGAGGGGCTGGCCGGCCTCCTGACCTCGGCGCTCACCGCCACGGACGGCGAACCCGCCCTGGAACCGGCCGACCTCGGCGGAGTGCTCTCGTTCCTCGCCCTCGACGAGGACCCGCACCCCGACCACCCGTCTGTGCCCGCCGGGCTCGCGGGAACCCTCGCCCTCCTCCAGGCCCTCGGCGACCTAGGCGTCAGCGCACCCCTGTGGTGCGCGACCCGTGGTGCCGTCGCCGTCACCGCCGCCGAGACAGTCCTGAGCGCGCCGCAGGCCCTCGTCTGGGGCTTCGGCCGGGTCGCCGCCCTGGAGCACTCCGACCGCTGGGGCGGTCTGATCGACCTGCCCGCCGACCTCGACCGCCGGGCGGGCGACCGGCTGTGCGCGCTGCTCGCGCGGCCCGACGGCGAGGACCAGACCGCCGTGCGCGCCTCCGGCACCTACGGGCGCCGGCTGCTGCGCGCCCCGCTCGACGGCGCCACCCCGCCCGGCGAGAGCTGGCGCCCCCGCGGCACCGTCCTCATCACCGGCGGCACCGGCGCCGTCGGCGGACACGTCTCCCGCTGGCTCGCCTCCCTCGGCGCCGAACACCTGCTGCTCACCAGCCGCCGGGGCGCCGACGCTCCCGGCGCCGCCGAACTGGCCGCGGAACTGACCGCCCTCGGCGCCGGCCGCGTCACCCTCGCCGCCTGCGACGTCGCCGACCGCGACGCGCTGCGCGCACTCCTGGCGACGATCCCCGAGGAACACCCGCTCGACACCGTGCTGCACATCGCCGGCTCCCTCGACGACGGCGTCATCGACGCGCTCGACCCCGGCCGCATGCAGCCGGTGCTGCGCACCAAGGCCACCGCCGCGGTCAACCTGCACGAACTGACCGCAGATCTCGACCTATCCGCCTTCGTCCTGTTCTCCTCGACGTCCGGAACCATCAGCGGACCCGGTCTCGGCAACTACGCGCCCGGCAACGCCTTCCTGGACGCCCTGGCCCAGCAGCGCCGCTCCCTCGGCCTGCCCGCCACGGCGATCGCCTGGGGCCACTGGGCCGACGGAGGCATGGGCGACGGCGCGGTCGGTGACCGCCTGCGCCGCTACGGCGTGTACGACATGCAGCCCGAACTGGCATGCCAGGCGCTCCAGCAGGCACTCGACCACGGCGAGACCTACCTCGCCGTGACCGACATCGGCTGGGAACGGTTCGCGCCCGCCTTCACCGGCTCGCGGCCCAGCGCCCTCCTGCGTGAACTGCCCGACGCCCAGCGCGTCCTCGATCCGGTCCGCACCACCGCCTCCGGGCAGGCGGCCGGCGGCTCCTTCGGGGGCGACGGCGCCGACGGCGATCAGCCCGCCCTCCGCCGCCACCTGGCCGGCGTACCCGCCGACGAACGGGCCGACGCCGTCCTCGCAGTCGTCCGCGGGTATGTGGCCACCGTGCTCGGCTACCCGGGACCGGAGGCGGTCGAGCCGACCCGTGCCTTCAGCGACCTGGGCTTCGACTCGCTCAGCGCCGTCGAACTGCGCAACGGCATGAACAAGATCACCGGGATGCGGCTACCGGCCACGCTGGTCTTCGACTTCCCCAACTGCGCCGAACTGGCGCGCATGCTGCTCGCGGAACTCGGCACCGCGCCCGACGGCACGGCGTCCGCGGACGACCGCCTGCCCGCCACCACACGGTCCACCGCCGACCTCACCGCCGTCACCGATGACCCGATCGTCATCACAGCGATGAGCTGCCGCTTCCCCGGCGGGGCCGACACCCCCGAGGACTACTGGCGACTGCTCGCCGACGGCACCGACGCCATCGCCCCGTTCCCGGACGACCGCGGCTGGGACGTCGACGGCCTCTACCACCCCGACCCCGACCACCCGGGCACCTGCACCGCCCGCGAAGGCGGGTTCCTGCGGGACATGGCCGGCTTCGACCCCGGCTTCTTCGGTGTCTCGCCGCGTGAGGCGCTGGCGATGGACCCGCAGCAGCGGTTGCTGCTGGAGCTGGCGTGGGAGGCATTCGAGCGGGCCGGGATCGACCCGACGACCCTGCGCGGCTCCCGCACCGGCGTCTTCGCCGGTACCAACGGCAACGACTACACCCCACTCCTCGTCGCCTCGGGCGAGGACGTCGGTGGCCACCTCGGCACCGGCAACGCGGCGAGCATCGTCTCCGGGCGTGTGTCCTACACCCTCGGGCTGGAAGGCCCGGCGGTGACGGTCGACACGGCTTGCTCGGCCGCTCTTGTCGCCCTGCATCTGGCGGTGCAGGCGTTGCGGTCGGGTGAGTGTGATCTGGCGTTGGCCGGTGGTGTGACGGTGATGTCGACGCCGGGGTTGTTCCTGGAC
>NZ_JBVIDX010000054.1:0-11504 GCF_055572155.1 Streptomyces sp. NPDC030814 | reverse complement strand
TCACCCCCCTCACTCACCAGCCGCCACAGATCCTCCGGCGAACCCACCCCACCCGGGAACCGGCACGCCATACCGACGATCACCACCGGATCGTCACCCACACTCGTCGGCGCCGGCAGCGTCGCGTCGGTGGTGACGGTGTCGGCCCCGCCGTCCTCCACCAGCTCGGCGAGCACAAAGCGCGCCACGTCAGCCGGGGTCGGGTAGTCGAAGACCAGGGTGGCGGCGAGCCTCATGCCGGTGCCGGCGTTCAACCGGTTGCGCAGCTCAACCGAAGTGAGCGAGTCGAAGCCGAGGTCCTTGAACGTGTGCTCCGCCTCCACTCGCTGTGTCGGACCGTGCCCCAGAACGGAGGCGGCCTGTGCCGAGACGAAGTCCCGCAGGAAGCGTTCACGCTCGGCGACCGGAAGGGCGAGCAGCTGCTGCCGCAGGTTCGTTGCCTCGCCGTCGACCCCGGTCCCGGCCCTGCGGCGGCCATGGCCGCGAACCAGGGCGCGCAACAGCGGGGGCACGTCCTCCGGTGCCCGCCTGCGCAGCGCCGCGACATCCATGTCGACGGGCAGTACGGCTGCATGGTCCAGGCTCGCGCCCAGATGCAGCACGGTGTCCAGCAGTCCGAGGCCCTGTGTGGGAGCGAGGGGAAGCATCCCGTTCCGGGCCAGGCGCCGCAGGTCCGCCTCGGTCAGCTCGGCGGTCATGCCCGCGCCGGGGGCCCAGGGGCCCCAGGCGACGGCGGTGGCGGGCAGGCCGGAGGAACGGCGGCGGACGGCGAAGGCGTCCAGGAAGGCGTTGGCAGCCGCGTAGTTGGCCTGGCCCGCGCCGCCGAACGTGCCCGACACCGAGGAGAAGACCACGAACGCGGACAGGTCCGCGTCACGGGTCAGCTCGTGCAGATGCGCCACCGCGTCCACCTTCGGCCGCATCACCTTCGCCAGCCGGTCGGGGGTGAGCGAGGTGACCACGCCGTCGTCCAGGACACCCGCCGTGTGCACCACGGCGGTCAGAGAACGCCCGGCCAGCGCAGCGGCCACCTGGTCACGGTCGGCCACATCCACCGCCACGACCTCGACCTCGGCACCCAAGCCGGTCAGCTCCGCGACAAGTTCACCGGCGCCAGGGGCCTCCGGGCCGCGGCGGCCGGCCAGCAGCAGACGCCGTATCCCGTGCTCGGTCACCAGGTGACGGGCCACCAACCCACCCAGACCACCCGTACCACCGGTCACCAGCACCGTCCCGTCCCGGTCCATCGGCACCGGAACGGTCAGCACCACCTTGCCCACATGCCGCGCCTGCGACAGATACCGGAACGCCTCCGCAGCCCTGCGCACATCCCAGCACGTCACCGGCAACGGCGTCAGCACACCCGCCTCGAACAAGGCAACCAGGTCGGACAGCATCGCGCCGATCCGCTCCGGCTCCACATCCATCAGGTCGAACGCCCGGTACACCACCCCCGGGTGCTCGGCGGCCACGGTCTCCGGGTCACGGACATCGGTCTTGCCCATCTCCAGGAACCGGCCACCACGCGGCAGCAACCGCAACGACGCGTCCACGAACTCACCGGCCAGCGAGTCCAGCACCACATCCACACCACGACCACCGGTCGCCGCCAGGAACGCCGCCTCGAACTCCGTATCACGCGAAGACGCGATATGCCCCTCGTCCAGGCCGAGTCCGCGCAGCGTGTCCCACTTGCCGGCACTGGCCGTACCGAACACCTCGGCAGCCAGATGCCGCGCCAACTGCACCGCCGCCATACCCACACCACCGGCAGCCGCATGCACCAGCACCGACTCACCGGAGCGCACACCACCCAGGTCGGTCAACGCGTAGTACGCCGTCAGGAACACGACCGGCACCGACGCCGCCTGCGCGAACGACCAGCCGGCCGGAATGCGGGCCACGGTCCACGCGTCCGCAACCGCCACCGGACCGAACGAGCCGGAGAACAGACCCATCACGCGGTCACCCACAGCGAGCCCCGAGACGCCCGGGCCGACCTCGGTCACCACACCCGCACCCTCCAGACCGAAGTCCTTCGCGTCACCCGGGTACATACCGAGCGCGTTCAGCACATCGCGGAAGTTGACACCCGCCGCACGCACCGCGATACGGACCTGACCCGCCACCAGCTCCCCGCCCGCCTCAGGTGCCGGGCACAGGCCCAGTCCCTCCAGCGTGCCCTTCTCCACGATGTCCAGCCGCCAAGCGGACTCCCCCGTGGGGACGGTCAGCGCCGGGCGGTTGACGCTGCGAACCATCCGGGGCGCGTAGGCCGTCCCACCGCGCAGTGCCAGCTCCGGTTCGCCCGTGGCGAGAGCCGCAGGCACCAGGGCCCAGGACTCGTCCATGCCGTCCACGTCGAGGAGCACGAACCGGTCCGGTGCCTCGGCGCGTGCCGCGCGGATCAGGCCCCACACCGCTGTGAGGGCCGGATCGGGGGACGATTCGCCGACCGCGACCGCCCCTTCGGTGACGACCACCAGACGGGCACCCTCGAACCGTTCCTCCGCCAGCCAGGTCCGGACGTGGGCGAGCACCTCAGCGGTGACCTCGTGCGCGGCCTCCGCCGCACCGTCGGCGCGCCGTCGTATGCGCACCATGACGTCCGTACCAGGTTCGACTGCCGTGTCGGGCAGGTTGGTGTGAAGGCCGGGAGCGGCCGGTAGTCCGTCGGGGGTCTGGACGGGAACCGGAGTCCAATCGATCTGGAAGAGGCTGTCGACATGACCGTTGTCCGTCTCCGCCAGGTCCCCGGACGCCTCCCGCAGTGTCAGCGACTCCACCGAGGCGACCAGGCCGCCCGAGGGATCCGCCAACTCCAACGCCACCGCGTCCGACCCGAGTGCCACCATCCGCAACCGCAGCGCACGCGTACCGGACGCCCACAGCGACACACCGGACCAGGAGAACGGCAACCGCGCCCGACCGTCACCGAGCACCGGCGTGAACATCACCGCGTGCAGGCCGGCATCCACCAATGCCGGGTGCGCGCCGAACCGTTCGGCCGCTTCCTCGTGCTCGTCGGGCAGTCCCACCTCGGCGAAGACCTCGTCACCGCGCCGCCAGACCGCGCGCAGCCCCCGGAACACCGGCCCGTACGCCAGCCCCAGCCCGGCGAACCGCTCGTACACACCCTCGACCTGCTCCGCCACCGCGTCCCGCGGCGGCCACACACCGAAGTCGTAGGAGTCCGTCGGCGACGAGTCGGTCAGCGCGACCAGGACACCTGTCGCGTGCAAGGTCCACGGGAGGTCGTCGGGCAGGTCATCCGGACGGGAGTGGATCTCCAGGGCGCGCCGGCCGGCGTCGTCCGCCGCACCCACCCGCACCTGAACCCGGATCCCGCCCCGATCGGGCACCACCAGCGGCGCCGCGATCGTCAGCTCCTCCACCCGATCACAGCCCGCCTGCTCACCGGCCCGCAACGCCAGCTCCAGGAAACCCGTCCCCGGAAACACCACCACACCCGCCACCGCATGGTCCCGCAGCCACTCCTGCGCGACCAGCGACACACGACCCGTCAACAGCAGTCCGTCACCACCGGCCAGCTCCACCGCGGCACCCAGCAACGGGTGACCCGCCGCACCCAACCCCACCGCACCCAGATCACCCAACGCCGAGGTCGTCGGCCAGAAGCGGCGCCGCTGGAACGCGTACGTCGGCAGGTCGACGGGGGGCGCGGCGACGGCCGTACCCGCGAAGACAGCGGCCCAGTCGAGCGAAGCGCCTCGCGCGAACAGCTCAGCCGCCGCCGAGAGTATGGAACGAGCGTCGGCGCGGTCCTTGCGCAGGGTGGGAGTCAGCAGACGACCTGCCGGATCATCGTCGAGACCGCTCTGCGCCAGCGCGGTCAGTGTGCCGTCGGCACCAAGTTCCACGAACCGGGACACGCCCTGCTCGTCCAGGTGCCGCAGCGCACCGGCGAACCGCACCGGCCGACGCACGTGCTCCACCCAGTAGTCCGCGGACATCAACTCCTCGGGCGTCGCCACCTCGCCGGTCACCGTGGAGACCATGGCCAGGCGGGGTTCGCGGTAGGTCAGAGTCTCGGCAACGCTCCTGAAGTCGTCGAGCATGGGCTCCATCAGCGGTGAGTGGAACGCGTGGCTCACCCGCAGCGCGGTGACCTTGCGGTCCTGGCCACGGAAGTGCTCCGCGATCTCCTCGACCGCCTGAGCCGCGCCCGAGACCACGGTCGCCCGGGGGCCGTTGACCGCGGCGATGCCCACCTCGTCACCGAGGAGAGGCAGCACTTCGTCCTCGGTGGCCTGGAGCGCGACCATCGCACCGCCCTCCGGCAGCGCCTGCATCAGCCGGCCACGCGCCACCACCAGACGACACGCGTCCGCCAGCGACCACACCCCGGCCACGTGCGCGGCGGCGATCTCACCGATCGAATGCCCGGCGAGAACGTCCGGGCGCACACCCCACGACTCCAGCAGCCGGAACAGGGCCACTTCCAGCGCGAACAGGGCAGGTTGGGTGAACTCCGTGCGGTTCAGCAGGTCGGCGTCCTCGCCGAAGACCACCTCCCGCAGATCGAAGGGGAGTTCCGCGTCCACGGCGTCGAAGGCTTGGGCGAACACCGGGTACTCGTCGTAGAGCTCGCGCCCCATGCCCAGGCGCTGGGACCCCTGACCCGCGAACAGGAAGGCCGTACGCCCGTTGCCCTGCGCGGAATTCCGAATGACATTGGGCTCCGTACGGCCCTCGGTCAAAGCACTGAGGGCGTGGAGCAGCTCGTCGCGGTCGGCGGCCAGGACCACCGCGCGGTGCTCCAGGACGGTCCGTGTGGTCGCGAGCGCCCGGGCGGTGCCACAGAGAGGGAGGTCGGGCCGTGCCTCCACGAAGGCCGCCAGGTTCTCGGCCTGGGCCGACAGACCACCCCGGGCCGCGGACACCACCCATGGCAACACCGGCAGCGCATCGCTCTCGGTGCTCTTCGCGGCCACCACCGCGTCAGGCGCCTGTTCGAGGATGACGTGGGCGTTGGTGCCACTGATCCCGAAGGACGACACACCGGCCCGGCGCACATGGCCCGTCTCGGGCCACGCACGCTCTTCAGCGAGCAACTCGACGTCACCGATCGCCCAGTCGACGTGGGAGGACGGCTCGTCCACATGCAGGGTCCGCGGCAGCACACCGTGCCGCATCGCCATCACCATCTTGATCACACCACCCACACCGGCCGCCGCCTGCGTGTGCCCGATGTTCGACTTCAACGACCCCAGCAGCAACGGCCGTTCACGATCCTGACCGTAGGTGGCCAGCAACGCCTGCGCCTCGATGGGGTCACCCAACGGCGTCCCCGTCCCGTGCGCCTCCACCACGTCCACATCCGCCGGCTTCAACCCCGCACCGGCCAGCGCCTGCCGGATCACCCGCTGCTGCGACGGACCGTTCGGCGCCGTCAGACCATTGGACGCACCGTCCTGGTTGACCGCCGAACCCGCCACCACCGCCAGAACCCGATGCCCGTTGCGGCGCGCGTCCGACAACCGCTCCACCAGCAGCAGACCCACACCCTCCGACCACGCCGTACCGTCCGCGCCGTCCGAGAACGCCTTGCACCGACCATCCACCGCAAGCCCACGCTGCCGCGAGAACTCCACGAACGTGTCCGCAGTCGACATCACCGTCACACCACCGGCCAACGCCAGGTCACACTCACCCGACCGCAACGCCTGCACCGCCAGATGCAACGCCACCAGCGACGACGAACACGCCGTGTCCACCGTCACCGCAGGACCCTCAAAACCAAACGTGTACGCGATACGACCCGACGCCACACTGCCGGTGTTCCCGGTCAACAGGTAGCCGTCAGCGCCTTCGGAAGTTCCTCGCAGCGACGCGCCGTAGTCCTGGGCCATGGCTCCGGCGAAGACACCGGTACGGCTGCCCCGCAGCGTCGCCGGGTCGATCCCCGCACGCTCCAGAACCTCCCACGACGTCTCCAACAGCAACCGCTGCTGCGGATCCATCGCCAACGCCTCACGCGGCGAGATCCCGAACAACCCGGCATCGAAGGACGCGGCGTCATAGAGGAAACCACCGTGACGGACATACGTACGTCCAGGCGTCCCCGGCTCGGGGTCGTACAGCCGATCGAGATCCCAACCACGGTCGGTCGGGAACCCGCCGATCGCGTCACCCCCCTCACTCACCAGCCGCCACAGATCCTCCGGCGAACCCACCCCACCCGGGAACCGGCACGCCATACCGACGATCACCACCGGATCGTCATCCACACTCGTCGGCGCCGGCAGGGCTGCAATGAGTGCCTGCCCGTCTCCGCCCAGAAGCTCCGTTGCGATGTGCCGGATCAGGGCGGCAGGCGTGGGATAGTCGAAGATCAGAGTGGCGGGCAGCCTCATGCCGGTGGCGGCGTTCACCCGGTTGCGCAGCTCGACCGAGGTCAGGGAGTCGAAACCCAGTTCCTTGAAGGTGTGGTCCACCTCGATGTCGGCGGTGGAGGTGTGGCCGAGAACGGCGGCCGCAGCGCCCTGGACCAGGTCGGACACAAGCCGGTCGCGATCTGCCGGAGGTGCAGCCGACAGCTGTGCCCTGAGGTCCTGGTGCCGCGTGCCGTTTCCGGTCCGGGCCTCGGCCTTCCGACGGGTCCGGACCCGGACCAGGGCGCGCAGCACGGCGGGAACCTCATCCGCCGGTCGCCGACGCAACCCCGCGAGATCGAGGTCGATGGGCAGCACGGCCGCCCGCTCCAGCCCGGGGCCGTGTTCGAGCACCACGTCCAGCAGGCACAGGCCCCGCTCCGGAGCAAGTGGCTGCATGCCTTGGCGTGCCATGCGCCGCAGATCCGCCTCGCTCAACTCGGCCGTCATCCCGGCCCCTGGGGCCCAAGGGCCCCACCCGAGGGACACAGCGGGCAGACCCACCGTCCGGCGAAAGGAGGCAAAGGCGTCGAGGAAGGCGTTGGCAGCCGCGTAGTTGGCCTGGCCCGCGCCGCCGAACGTGCCCATGACCGAGGAGAAGACCACGAACGCGGACAGGTCCGCGTCACGGGTCAGCTCGTGCAGATGCGCCACCGCGTCCACCTTCGGCCGCAGCACACCGGCCAGCCGGTCCGGGGTGAGGGAGCCCACCACACCGTCGTCGACGACGCCGGCGGTGTGCACCACGGCGGTCAGCGGGTGCTCGGCAGGGACGGCCGCGAGGACATCGGCGAGCTGGCCACGGTCGGCGACATCCACCGCCACGACCTCGACCTCGGCACCCAAGCCGGTCAGCTCCGCGACGAGATCACCCGCGCCAGGGGCCTCCGGGCCGCGGCGGCCGGCCAGCAGCAGACGCCGTATCCCGTGCTCGGTCACCAGGTGACGGGCCACCAACCCACCCAGACCACCCGTACCACCGGTCACCAGCACCGTCCCGTCCCGGTCCATCGGCACCGGAACGGTCAGCACCACCTTGCCCACATGCCGCGCCTGCGACAGATACCGGAACGCCTCCGCAGCCCTGCGCACATCCCAGCACGTCACCGGCAACGGCGTCAGCACACCCGCCTCGAACAAGGCAACCAGGTCGGACAGCATGGCGCCGATCCGCTCCGGCTCCACATCCATCAGGTCGAACGCCCGGTACACCACCCCCGGGTGCCCGGCGGCCACCGTCTCCGGGTCACGGACATCGGTCTTGCCCATCTCCAGGAACCGGCCACCACGCGGCAGCAACCGCAACGACGCGTCCACGAACTCACCGGCCAGCGAATCCAGCACCACATCCACACCACGACCACCGGTCGCCGCCAGGAACGCCGCCTCGAACTCCGTATCACGCGAAGACGCGATATGCCCCTCGTCCAGACCCAGTCCGCGCAGCGTGCCCCACTTGCCGGCACTGGCCGTACCGAACACCTCGGCACCCAGATGCCGCGCCAACTGCACCGCCGCCATACCCACACCACCGGCAGCCGCATGCACCAGCACCGACTCACCGGAGCGCACACCACCCAGGTCGGTCAACGCGTAGTACGCCGTCAGGAACACGACCGGCACCGACGCCGCCTCAGCGAACGACCAGCCCGCCGGCACCCGCGCCACCTTCCGCGCGTCCGCAACCGCCACCGGACCGAACGCACCCGAGAACATCCCGAACACCCGGTCACCCACAGCCAGCCCCGACACTCCGGGACCGACCTCGGTCACCACACCCGCACCCTCCAGACCGAAGTCCTTCGCATCACCCGGGTACATACCGAGCGCGTTCAGCACATCACGGAAGTTGACGCCCGCCGCACGCACCGCGATACGGACCTGACCCGCCACCAGCTCCCCGCCCGCCTCAGGTGCCGGGCACAGGCCCAGTCCCTCCAGAGTGCCCTTCTCCACGATGTCCAGCCGCCAAGCGGTCTCCCCCGCCGGAACCGCCAGCACCCCACCCGACGCCGCACGCACCAGACGCGGAACGAACACGCCTCCCGCACGAACAGCCAACTCCGCCTCGCCGGAGGCCAGAGCACCACCCACCACGGCCCACGACTCATCCGCGCCGTCCACATCAAGCAGCACGAACCGACCCGGATTCTCCGCCCGCGCCGCCCGCACCAGACCCCACACCGCCGACAGCACCGGATCCCCGGCACCACCGTCCCACCCGACCGCACCCTCGGTCACGACCACCAGACGGGCACCCTCGAACCGCCCCTCCGCCAGCCAGACACGTACCGTTTCGAGCGCTGCGCGGGCGACGGCATGGGCGGCTGCCGGCTGAACGCCGTCAGGGCGCTCCAAGCGCACCAGGACGTCACCGGCCACGACCTCACCCGGTTCGGGCAGTCCACTCCTCACCTGCGGGGCCGGTCCGGTGGCGGCCGGGATCCGCACCCAGTCGAGCTGGTAGAGGCCGTCTTGTCCGACGTCGGCCGAGGCGATCCCCCCGGTCACCTCGCGCAGCACCAGTGAGTCCACTGATGCCACCGCGGCGCCGGTCGCGTCCGCGAGATCGAGCGTCACCGCGTCCGGCCCCGCGGGAGCCACCCGCACCCGCAGCTCACGCGCACCCGATGCCCACAGCGACACACCGCTCCAGGAGAACGGCAGCCTGAGTGAGTCGTCGGCGCCGAACGTTCCTCGCAGGACGGCGTGCAAGACGGCGTCCAGCAACGCGGGGTGCATTCCGAACCTGTCCGCGAGGTCATCGTGGGCCTCGGGCAGCGCGACCTCGGCGAAGACCTCGTCGCCGCGCCGCCACATGGCACGCAGGCCCTGGAACACCGGCCCGTAGGCCAGCCCCAGCCCGCCGAGAGCCTCGTACGCGCCGTCGACCGGCTCCTGCACCGCATCCCGCGGCGGCCACACGCCGAGATCGACCTCGAAGGCACGGTCAGGGTGCCGGTCCGCGGGCCCGCCGCTCACCGCACCGGTGGCGTTGAGGGTCCACGTCTGGTCGTCCGTCGCGTCGTCCGGCCGGGAGAAGACGCTGACACCGCGACGTCCGGACTCATCCGGGCCGTCGACCAGTACCTGAACCAGGACACCACCGTGCTCGGGGAGCGCCAGCGGGACGGAGATCGTCAGTTCGTCCACCCGGTCGCACGCCACCTGGTCGGCCCCACGGAGGACCAGTTCCAGGAAGCCGGTGCCGGGGAAGAGAACCGCGCCGGAGACCACATGGTCCCGCAGCCACGGGTGGCTCCGCAGCGACAGCCGACCGGTGAACACCACGCCCTCGGAGTCTGCCGGTGCCAGCGCCGCCCCGAGCAGAGGGTGGTCAGCGGCCGAGAGGCCGAGTCCGGACACGTCACCGTCGAACTCGTGCCGTGCCTTGGTGGGCCAGTAGCTCTTTCGCTGGAAGGCGTACGTCGGCAGCTCGACCGAACGCGCCCCGCTTCGTACGAAGACCTCGCGCCAGTCCACGTCGGCACCACGGGTGAACAGGCCGGCGACCGCGGTCAGTACCGCTTCGGCCTCCGGGCGGTCCTTGCGCAGGGAGGACAGCAGCAGCGGTCCGTCCCCATCCCCGTCCAGGCTTGCCTGAGCGAGCGCGGTCAGCGTGCCGTCCGGACCGAGTTCCACGAACCGCGAAACCCCTTGCGCCGCGAGGGAGCGCACGGCGTCGGCATAGCGAACGGCCTGGCGCACGTGCAGTACCCAGTAATCAGGGGTCATGAGCCGTGCGGGTTCCACGGCGGTCCCGGTGAGCGTGGAGACCATGGCCAGGAGGGGTGCGCGGTAGGTCAGTGTTTCAGCCACGGCCCGGAAGTCGTCGAGCATGGGCTCCATCAGCGGCGAGTGGAACGCGTGGCTCACCCGCAGCGCCGTGGCCCTTTGACCCTTGTCCCGGAAGTGCGCGGCGACCTTTTCCACTGCGTCCGCGACACCGGCGATCACCACCGCCCGGGGGCCGTTGACCGCCGCGATGCCCACCTCGTCACCGAGGAGCGGGAGGACCTCGTCCTCGGTGGCCTGCAGCGCGACCATCGCACCGCCCTCCGGCAGGGCCTGCATCAGCCGGCCGCGCGCCACCACCAGACGACACGCGTCCGCCAGCGACCACACCCCCGCCACATACGCGGCGGCGATCTCACCGATCGAATGCCCCGCCAGAACGTCCGGGCGAACGCCCCACGACTCCAGCAGCCGGAACAACGCCACTTCCAGCGCGAACAGCGCGGGCTGGGTGAACTCCGTGCGGTTCAGCAGGTCGGCGTCCTCGCCGAAGACCACCTCCCGCAGATCGAAGGGGAGTTCCGCGTCCACGGCGTCGAAGGCTTGGGCGAACACCGGATACGCCTCGTACAGCTCCCGGCCCATGCCCAGGCGCTGGGACCCCTGACCGGCGAAGAGCATGGCCGTCTTGCCCGCACGCGTCTGCGCGCCCCGGATCAGCCCCGGGGCGTCCACACCCTCCGCCAGGGCGCGCAAGCCCCGCAGCAAGTCGTCCCTATCGGTGGCCAACACGACCGCACGGTGGTCCAGCGCGGCTCGGCTCGTGACCGACGCCAGAGCGACATCGGACACACGGACGCCGTCATCGGGCATGTCCTGCAGCCACGCCGACAGCCGCTGCGCCTGACCGCGCACCGCCGATTCACCCGCGCCCGACACCACGACCGGTGTCACCGCGGCCACGACCGGCCCTGTCGACGACTCGGCCTCCTCCGCCGTGTGCGGGACCTGTTCGAGGATGACGTGGGCGTTGGTGCCACTGATCCCGAAGGACGACACACCGGCGCGGCGCGCACGGCCCGTCTCGGGCCAGCCGCGTTCCTCCGTCAGCAGATCCACCGCACCTGTGGTCCAGTCGACGTGGGAGGACGGCTCGTCCACATGGAGAGTGCGGGGCAGCACTCCGTGCCGCATCGCCATCACCATCTTGATCACACCACCCACACCGGCCGCCGCCTGCGTGTGCCCGATGTTCGACTTCAACGACCCCAGCAGCAGCGGCCGTTCACGATCCTGACCGTAGGTGGCCAGCAACGCCTGCGCCTCGATGGGGTCACCCAACGGCGTCCCCGTCCCGTGCGCCTCCACCACGTC
>NZ_JBVIDX010000053.1:0-14571 GCF_055572155.1 Streptomyces sp. NPDC030814 | reverse complement strand
AGATACGCGACGACATCCACGAAGCCTTCCTCACCCTCGGATGCGCACTCATCTGCTGGAGACGCCTGAAGTCATTGCGATAGGAGTTCTAAGGGCGACATGTGAGCCGATCGTGCCACATCGCAGGGCCAGGACGCCCCGCGTCCGCCGAGGCGTTTGCCGGAAGTGGCCGTGCAAGCTCATCAAGGGCCCGGTGCTGCAGCGCCCCGTACTCATCCCGGTCCGGTGGAACCGGCCCAGGGCCGCGCGGATCCGCTTCCCGTTGTGGACCGGCGGCCCCGGTGTGCCCGGGGCCGCCGGTCGGGTCGGACAGCCGTTCCGCCCGTGTTGCGGTCAGCTGCCGGAGCACCTTCACCGTGATGACGTACTCCGCGTCGTCGATGCCCTCGTGAAGGGCGGCGCGGATCGCGGGGGCGTTGCGTGCGAGTTCGACGCGGGCTCGTTCCCCCGCCTCGGTGAGCCACAGTCGGGAATCCACGTCCCGGGTCAGCCAGCCGCACTCCACGAGCACCTCGGCCTCCGCCGCCAGATCGTGCGCGCCAACCCGCAAGGCACCCAGGCGATCCACTCGATCGGCGAAGGCCACCGCACCTGGGTCGACTCACTGCCCGACTTCCTGGTCCCCACGACCGTGGAGGAGAACGGGCAGGCGGTCACCCGCCTGCTGCCCTTCGACAAGAGCCGGATTTGCCGAAGACGAAGCCCAGGTCGATGGCGTGGGGTGCGCCGTATGTGCCGCCGTCCTTGGGTGAGGGGGTGGTGAACAGGCCCATCCACACCGGCACCCCACGGTGGGCCAGGACTTCGGCGGTGCGGATGGAGGGGGCGCGGAAGGCGACGTCGCCGGCAAGGGCCATGCCCACCTGAGCCTCGGTCAGCTTGGGGCGGTTGTGGCGGTAGGCGGCGATGGCGGCATCGACGTGGTCCTTGCCGACGAGGTTGGCCAGCCAGGGCCGGAAGAGCACCTCCGGCATACGCCCGACCTCGGCAACTTCCTGTATCCAGGCTGCACAGCAGTCTCGGCTACCGCACACCCGCCGACTACGAGGCCACCCTCACGGCCTGACCACCACACCGATGGTGTCCGTCAAAGCGGAACAAGCTCAGCAGCTCCTGCGCGGTGATCAGCCGCTTGAACCGCGGATACGCGGTCCGCTCGATCAAAGTCACAACCCACCCCAGGCCCAGCTGACGCTCAACATCACCACCAACGACACTGAGCTGAACGGGTGACGGGCCGAGCCCTCAGGGCTTCAAGATCATCACGTTGCCCCTTTGACGCGTATCTCGGTCACATCCCGTGTTGGTGCATCACTCGAAACAGCGATCGTGCAACGCCTGTTGCGGCTGCTGGCGTCAGAGGACCTGGCGCTGAGCTGTAGCAATCCCACTAGATCTGCCTCGTGCCACAGCATCTACCCGAGAGAACTCTTGAGCGCCTCGTAGGCCACACCGGTCCAGTGGGCGGCGGGCTGGGCGGCGAGTTCGGCGTCGGACAACTGCTCGGTTGTCATGGGGCGTCCCCTCTGCTGCTTCCGGGTCGGGGCCTGCATGCCGTGCATGTCAGTCGTGCGGGCACAGCGACGCCGTGCATGTCAGTCGTGCGGGCACAGCGAAACCGTGGGGCCTCAAGTTGCGCTTGAGTCGAACGCATGACGTCACGGACGCCGTCCTGAGGCGAGGATCCACGTGACACACAGCGGGTGAGCGGTGTCTCACCGCCACGACGTTGCTATGCAACGAGGTGCATAGCAGGATCGGGCACATGGCGCTCGAGCACGCGATTCTCGTCTCCCTGCTGGAGAAGCCGGGCTCCGGCTATGAGCTGGCCCGGCGGTTCGAGCGGTCCATCGGGTACTTCTGGACCGCCACCCACCAGCAGATCTACCGCGTACTCAAGCGGATGGAGAGCGACGGCTGGGTCGATGTCCGGGAGGTCCCGCAGTACGGGCGTCCGGACAAGAAGGAGTACTCCGTCGCAAGGCCCGGACGGGACGCGCTCTCCGTGTGGCTCCACGAACCGACCGAGCCCGACAGCGTCCGGCACGACCTCGCGGTGAAGATCCGCGGCGCCGCCTTCGACGACCCGGCCGCCCTGATCAGGGAGGTCGAGCGGCATCGGCAGGCGCACACGGACCGCCTGGGCCACTACCTCGCGGGCGCGGCCCGCGACTTCGGGGAACCCCTGACGGACGGTCCGCCGGACGCCGAACGGGAACTCCAGCACGTCGTGCTGCGCGGCGGCATCGCGTACGAGCGCATGATGATCGCCTGGCTCGACGACGTCCTCGCCACGCTCGCCGGTTTCGCCCCCGGTCACTGACCGGCCGAGCCGGCCCTTAGGACGCAACCCAGGACATGACCCGGGACATGTGTCCGCACCCACCCTCACCTCCCAGCCGAAAGGCGGCACTCATGGCCGACGCGCTGCTCTTCAACCCGCGGACCTACGACCCCGCGCACTTCGACCCGGAGACCCGCAGGCTGCTGCGCGCCACCGTCGACTGGTTCGAGGAACGGGGCAAGCGCCGACTGATCGAGGACTACCGGACCCGTGCCTGGCTCGGCGACTTCCTCGCCTTCGCCGCCAAGGAAGGGCTCTTCGCGACGTTCCTCACGCCTTCCTCCGCCGCTTTGGAGGGCGAGGGCGACAAGCGCTGGGACACCGCCCGCATCGCCGCCCTCAACGAGATACTCGGCTTCTACGGTCTCGACTACTGGTACGCCTGGCAGGTCACCATCCTCGGACTCGGCCCGGTCTGGCAGAGCGACAACCCCGCCGCCCGTGCCCGCGCCGCCGAACTGCTCTCCCAGGGCGAGGTGTTCGCCTTCGGTCTGTCCGAGAAGGCGCACGGCGCCGACATCTACTCCACCGACATGCTCCTGGAGCCCGACGGCACGGGCGGTTTCCGGGCCACCGGCTCCAAGTACTACATCGGCAACGGCAACGCCGCCGGGCTCGTCTCGGTCTTCGGCCGCCGCACCGACATCGAGGGCCCCGACGGCTACGTCTTCTTCGCCGCCGACAGCCGCCACCCCGCGTACCACCTGGTCAAGAACGTCGTCGACTCGTCGAAGTTCGTCAGCGAGTTCCGCCTGGAGGACTACCCCGTAGCCCCGGACGACATCCTGCACACCGGCCGCGCCGCCTTCGACGCCGCCCTCAACACCGTCAACGTGGGCAAGTTCAACCTCTGTACCGCCTCGATCGGCATCTGCGAGCACGCGATGTACGAGGCCGTCACCCACGCGCAGAACCGCATCCTGTACGGCCGCCCCGTCACCGCCTTCCCGCACGTACGGCGGGAGTTGACCGACGCGTACGTCCGGCTCGTCGGAATGAAGCTGTTCAGCGACCGCGCCGTCGACTACTTCCGTACCGCGGGCCCCCACGACCGCCGCTACCTCCTCTTCAACCCGATGACGAAGATGAAGGTGACCACCGAGGGCGAGAAGGTCATCGACCTGATGTGGGACGTCATCGCCGCCAAGGGCTTCGAGAAGGACAACTACTTCGCCCAGGCCGCCGTCGAGATCCGCGGCCTGCCGAAGCTGGAGGGCACCGTCCACGTCAACCTGGCGCTGATCCTCAAGTTCATGCGCAACCACCTCCTCGACCCCGCCGCGTACGAGCCTGTCCCGACCCGCCTAGACGCGGCCGACGACGTCTTCCTCTTCCGGCAGGGGCCGGCCCGCGGCCTCGGCTCGGTGCGCTTCCACGACTGGCGGCCGGCCTTCGACGCGTACACCCACCTGCCCAACGTCGCCCGGTTCCGCGAACAGGCCGACGCACTCTGCGAGTTCGTACTCACGGCAGCACCCGACGAGAAGCAGAGCCGGGATCTCGACCTGCTCCTCGCCGTAGGGCAGCTCTTCGCGCTCGTCGTCCACGGGCAGCTGGTCCTGGAACAGGCGGCCCTGTCGAACCTCGACGAGGACGTGCTCGACGAGCTGTTCGCCGTCCTCGTGCGGGACTTCTCCGCCCACGCCGTCGAACTGCACGGCAAGGACTCCGCGACCGAGGAGCAGCAGCTCTGGGCGCTCGGCGCGGTCCGCCGGCCGGTCGTCGACGGGCCGCGTTCGGAGCGGGTCTGGCAGCGTGTGGAGGCTCTGTCGGCGGCGTACGAGATGACGCCCTGACGTCCTGAAGCCTTGGCGCACACGCCCGCGGAGTACGGTGGCCGCTCCCCCGTACTCCGCGGCGCGCGCCGGTGTGTGCGGAGGCCGGTTGGCCGAAGCACGACAGGTGCGGGACGGCTCAGCGACCTGAGTCCCCACGGCGAGGAACCTTGCCGGTTCGCCGTCCTCAAGCGCGGGCTGACGCCGACGGTGACCAACCGTGATTCCCGCTTCGTGGTGCCCGCGCCGGATTCAGCGATCACTACTGGGCCGCGGTGGACGCGCATGACTCGGTTGCCCTACGTCCTGTCACCCCCGGTCTCCCAGTCCAATGCGCTGGACATGTCCCGGCGGGCCCTGGCCGTCACCGCCGCCCTGCGGGCCAACGGCGCCACCGCGGTGAAGAACGAATCCAGCGGTGTGACCGGCGGTCGCGAGCGGTGGCCGGCCATCGCGGAGCGGGCGGCTGCCGCCGAGGGCGCGTACGAGCCGGCGTGCGTCCCCGACCAGGCGTGGGTGGTGCCGGCCCTCCGCGACGGGGAGGTGTTCCTCAGGTGCGGCATGCATCTCCTCGGCGAGGCCGACGTGCACGCACAGCTACACAGTGAGCCAACATGCACCCGCCACGCTTTGCCTGATGACTACCGGTAACGGAAGGTGCTGTCCTGCTCGCACTGTGTCGCGCAGCATAGTTGCCGGGAGACCTCGGCCGTCGTCCCGGCCGTGCTCCACGGCCCGCGGCAAACCAGCCGCCCAGCGAAACCCGCAGGTCAGAGAGCGGAATGTGCTGGAGTACTAGATTGGGCAGTGGAGGCTATGGTATGGATGCGTCGGAATTTTCCTGGCTGACGGCCGCGGAGAGCGGTGCCGTATCAGAGAACGGACCGGCCACAGCGCGGCTGCTCGCCGCCTGCGGGGCCGGTGTCGCCTGCCGCGACCGCACGCTCGACGACGTGCCGGCGTCGACAGCCGGCATTCCGGGCGACGTGGCTGTCCGAGCGGCCGAACGGCGCCGGTCCTTCGAGGCCGACGTCGCCGGCGAGGCACATGCCCCGGGCCGCCGTGCCGCGTCCGCGCCGCTCCCCGAAGCGCGGCGATCAGCAAGCCCTGTGCCCCAGCCTCCCCCATCAGTCGATGGGTCGACTTGTCCGTGCACGCTCTGCGGATTCGGCCGCACGCCTGATCTCCCGCACGACCCGGCCGCAAGGAGAACCAGCCGTGAAGACCCGATGCCTCCGACATGTCGGCCTCGGCGCGCTCAGCGCTCTCACCGTCACCGTGCTCAGCGCCTGCGGGTCCGGTGCCGGCACGGGGGTCGACGCGGACAGCACCCCGGTGGTGGGCGTCGACTACCCCCGCTCCGACACCGACTTCTGGAACGCGTTCATCCAGTACACCCCAGGGTTCGCCAAGGAGCTCGGTCTGGAGTTGAAGACCGCCAACTCGCGCAACGATGTCGCCAAGCTCGCCACCAACGTCCAGAGTTTCATCATCCACGGGGTGAAGGGCGTCGCGCTGGCCCCGCAGAACACCGCGGTGCTCAAGCCCATCCTGCAGCAGATGGCCGCGCAGAAGATCCCCGTGGTCACCCTGGACACCCGTCCCGACGCCGGCGACGTCTACATGGTGGTGCGCGCCGACAACCGCGCGTTCGGAGAGAAGGCCTGCCGGTTCCTCGGCACCAAGCTCGGCGGTGAGGGAAAGGTCGTCATGCTCCAGGGAGACCTTGCCTCGATCAATGGCCGCGACCGCACCGAGGGGTTCAACACCTGCATGAACAAGAACTATCCCAAGATCAAAGTACTCGAAGAGGCGACGAACTGGGACGGCGCAGTCGCGGCGGAGAAGCTGCAGACGGCTCTCACCACCCACCCTGACATCAAGGGCGTCTACATGCAGGCCAGTTCAGTGCTCTCCGGCACCCTGCAGGTGCTCAAGCAGCAGGGCCTGCTGGTCGGACCCGAGGACAGCAGACACGTGTTCGTGGTCTCCAACGACGGTACGCCCAGGGAGCTCAGAAGCATCGCCGAAGGCAAGATCGACGCCACCGTCTCCCAACCCGCCGACCTCTACGCCAAGTACGCCCTCTACTACCTGCAGGCGGCGATCGACGGCAAGACCTTCAAACCCGGCAGGACAGACCACGACAGCACGATCGTCGAAGCCCGCCACGGTGTCCTGGAGGACCAGTTGTCCGCACCGCTGGTGACCGCGGACGGCGGAACCTACGGCGGAGTTCCCAGCCTCAGGAGCGACGACAACTCCCTCTGGGGCAACAACCTCGGCTGACCTCACACGCGTGCGGTCGCCGAATGCCTCCGCGCGGCGACCGACCGACAACCACCCCACGCTGCCGCTTGCGCCGCGCCCCACGCCTTGCTCTCCGCCGCACCCCCCTGGACAGGATTGAGAGGTCGAGTGATGGCGGTGACTCGGCGACTGCTTGTTTCAGTGGCCCCGTCCGGCATGCCTTGGAGATACGTCCATGCTCATCGTCCATGCCCATCCGGGCCTTGAACCTGAACTGCCCCTGCGCAGGACATCGAGAGAGCGCCGGGCAGTGCTCATCTGATCGCCGACCGCATCGACTGCAGCCGGCTCAGGACGAGCGGGCCTGAAGGATCATGCAGGTAGTGGTGGCGTGAGCGATCAGATTGCCCTGGTCGTCCAGCACCTTGCCTTCGGCGGTGGCGGTCCGGCGGCCGGTGTGGATGACGGTGCCCTCGGCAGTCAGGGTCTGGCCGTCGGTGCGGGCGGCGCGGATGTAGTTGACCTTGAGTTCCAGGGTGGTGTAGCCGGTGCCGGCGGGCAGCGTGGTGTGGACCGCGCAGGCCATGGCGGAGTCGAGGAGGGTGGCGGCGATGCCGCCGTGGACGGTGCCGAGGGGATTGGCGAAGTCGGGTCGGGTGTCGAGGGAGATGACGACGCGGCCGTGTTCGACTTCGTCGAAGCGCATACCGAGCAGACGGCCGATGGAGGGGATGTCGGTGGGGCGTTCGGTCTGCACCCAGCGCATCAGCTCCAGGCCGGTCATGGCGGTGAAGTCGGTGGTGGTCATGGTCGTTCTCCTTGCATGGTCTGGTGGTGGGGCTGCCGCTGCAGCGAGAGGCGTGGTGGTTGTCGGGTGGGAGGCGGCTCGATACGAGGGACGCCGTCCTCGACGGGCAGGTCAAGGCCGAAGCCGTGGGGCAGGGCCGGGTGCCCCGGTTGCAGCCGGTCGTCGATCGAGACGACCGCGTGAGCGGTGCCTCGTGACGTGGGGATTCGCGACATCTAGGGCAGGGGCCCGGATCCGGCTCCGGGACGGTCGCGCAGGGTGTGGAGGAGCAGGTCGTGGATCTCGGCGGCGGCGGCCTCGATCGGGGCGGTGCTCTGCTCGGCACGGCACATGATCACTGCGCCTTCGGCCGCGGAGATGATGAAGGCAGCGATTCTGCGGCTGCGTTCTTCGGTCAGGCCGTGGCGCAGGAAGAGGACCGCGAGGGCCTTCTGCCAGCGGGCGAAGACGGCGGCGGCGGAGCGAGCGAGCTGGGGTGCGTCGTCGTTGGTCTCGACGGCTACCGCCACGATCGGGCAGCCGGCCCGGAAGCCGCTCTCCACAAGCCGGTCGCGCCAGAAGGCGAAGAACGTGTCGACGGCCCGCACCGGGTCGTCCGCCTGCGTGGCGGCGTCGATCAAGCCCGCGATGAAGTCCCCCGCCAGTGCCACTGCCTCGTCGATGAGCTGCGTTCGACCGCCGGGGAAGTGGTGATACACCGAGCCTCGCGGAGCCCCGCTGTGGGCGAGGACCCGGTCGATGCTGGTTGCGCTCGCCCCGTACTCGCGCAGCAGATCAGCGGCGCTGAGGATCATCCGGTCCCGGCTGTCACTCCTGCGCGGGCTCACTCGCCCACCACCTTCCGACGACGAGGTGGCCCCTGAGGGTCTACCTGTCGGTAAGTTATGGGGTATGCCATAGAACATGCAAGAGGGCCTGTCGCGTCGCTGTCTGGGCTTGGGGCGGCGAAGGGAGCGGTGCCGGCGGCGCAGCGGCCTTGACAGGAGGGCGGCGCTCGGGCTTTCCTTAAAGCGTTGCGTATCGCGATACTGTTGCTCCATCTGCAACTCATCGGTTTCTCTGGCGGCTCCCTCGACACGGAGCCGTGACGCCCGGCGTTGGAATGGCTCTGATTCCCCTACACCGCGGAGTAGCGCTTCAGATGACTCGCAAGGCACCTGGTGAGGACCCCGGCGACACCCGTCTGCGGGTCGGCCCCCCGAAGGAGTACGCCGCAGGCCTCCCCGCGGTCTCCTCCTCGCTGCGGCACGCAAGCGCGCAGATGGGGGCCCGCCGCAGCCTGCTCACCCTGCTCCGCGTCAACCAGAAGGAGGGCTTCGACTGTCCGGGCTGCGCCTGGCCCGAGCCCGATCACCGGCACAAGGCGGAGTTCTGTGAGAACGGCGCCAAGGCGGTGGCCGAGGAGGCCACGGCCCGCCGGGTCACCCCGGACTTCTTCGCCGAGCACACCCTGGAGGATCTGCTTCCCCGCAGCGACTACTGGCTCGGGCAGCAGGGGCGCCTCACCCACCCCATGTACCGCCCGGCCGGCGCGGACCACTACCGGCCGATCTCCTGGGACGAAGCGTTCGCCGTGATCGCCCGCGAACTGACCGCGCTCGACCACCCGGACCAGGCCGCCTTCTACACCTCAGGGCGGGCCAGTAACGAGGCTGCGTTCCTCTACCAGCTCTTCGTCCGCGGGTTCGGCACCAACAACCTGCCGGACTGCTCCAACATGTGCCACGAGTCCAGCGGCTCTGCCCTGGTGGAGACCATCGGCATCGGCAAGGGCAGCGTCAGCCTGGACGACTTCCATGAGGCCGACCTCGTCCTCGTGGTCGGGCAGAACCCCGGCACCAACCACCCCCGGATGCTGTCGGCGCTGGAGCAGGCCAAGGAGCACGGTGCCCGGGTGATCGCGGTCAACCCGCTGCCCGAGGCGGGGCTGCTCCGGTTCAAGAACCCCCAGAAGCCCTCCGGCGTCATCGGCGGCGGCACGCGGTTGGCTGACCAGTTCCTCCAGATCAGGCTGGGCGGGGACCAGGCGCTCTTCCAGGCCTTCAACCGCATGCTGCTGGAGGCGGAGGACGAAGCACCCGGCAGCAGCCTGGACACCTCCTTCATCCAGCGGTACACGCATGGCTTCGAGGAGTTCGCCGAGCACGCCCGCAAGGCGTCGTGGGACGAGATCCTGGCTGCCACCGGTCTGCCGGAGGAGGAGATCCGCGCAGCCTTCCGCCAGGTGCTGGCCGCCGAGAAGATCATCGTCTGTTGGGCGATGGGCCTCACCCAGCACAAGCACTCCGTACCCACCATCCGGGACGTCGTCAACTTCCTTCTGCTGCGCGGCAACATCGGCCGTCCGGGCGCCGGCCTCTGCCCGGTGCGCGGCCACTCCAACGTGCAGGGCGACCGCACCATGGGCATCTACGAGAAGCCGGACGACGCGTTCCTGGACAGGCTCGGCGCCGAGTTCGCCTTCACACCCCCGCGACGCCACGGCCGCGACGCGGTCGACAGCATCCGCGCCATGCGCGACGGTGACATACGGGTCTTCGTCGCTCTGGGCGGCAACTTCGTCGCCGCGGCCCCCGACACCGACCTGACCGAGCAGGCGCTGCGCAGGTGCCGCCTCACCGTGCAGATATCGACCAAGCTCAATCGCTCGCATGTCATCGCCGGGGAGCAGGCGCTGATCCTCCCGTGCCTCGGCCGGACCGAGGCCGACCTGCGTCCGGGCGGGCCCCAGCAGGTCACGGTGGAGGACTCCATGGGCATGGTGCATCTGTCGCGGGGGCGGCTCGCGCCCGCGTCCGAGCACCTGCTGAGCGAGGTAGCGATCATCTGCCGGATGGCGCGGGCCACCCTGGGGGCAGCGGACCCGCAGGTGCCCTGGGAGGAGTTCGCCGCGGACTATGACCGCATCCGTGACCGCATCGAACGCGTGATCCCCGGCTTCGAGGACTTCAACGCCCGGGTACGACGGCCGGGCGGCTTCACGCTTCCCCACCCGCCCCGCGACGAGCGCCGGTTCACGACCGCCACGGGTCTGGCCAATTTCACCGTCAACCTGCTGGAGAGCCCCAAGGTCCCGCCGGGCCGGCTGCTGCTCCAGACGCTGCGCTCCCACGACCAGTACAACACCACCATCTACGGCCTCGACGACCGCTACCGGGGCATCCACCAGGGCCGCCGGGTCCTCTTCGTGCACCCCGACGACCTCACCGAGCGGGGACTGGCCGACGGAGACATGGTCGACATCGTCAGTGAGTACGGCGACGGCGTGGAGCGCAGGGCATCCGCCTTCCGAACCGTGTCGTACTCGACGCCCCGCGGCTGCTGCGCCGCCTACTTCCCCGAGACCAACGTCCTCGTACCCCTCGACTCCACGGCGGCCATCAGCAACACCCCCACCTCGAAATCCATCGTCGTCCGACTGGAGCCGCTGTCCGCCGGTGCCTGGATGATCGATTCCAAGGGGTCAGTGATCGTAGGCGATCAGTGAGCGTAGGGCGGTTTGTCCGGTGGCGTCGTTGTGCCAGACTGCGGCGGTCAGCGCGAGTATGCGTTGCACGACGCGTGCGATGACGCCCCCGGGTGTGCGTCCGCGGTGCAGTTCGAAGTCGAGCTGTCCCTTGAACGTTTCGTTGATCGACTCGATGACCTGTCGCAGGGGTTTGAACAAGTGGGCTCCTGGCCGCTCGCGTTCGCCTGTGCGGGCTGGCCTGAGCAACTCGGCTATCTGATCTTGATGATTACCCTTCCGAACGGGCCGGCCGATTCGTAGTACCGGTACGCTGCCACGGCTTCTTCGAACGGGAACGCCTGGTCGAGGACTGGTCGGAGCCGATGCGCGGTAATGAAGTTGTTCATTGAGGTGAAACGAGCGCGACTGCCGACGGCCAACGCCCGGACCGTAGCGGCGACGCCGAACAGCAGACGAGGGTCGAACCGGTGGCCAGTTGCCGGAGACGGACCCCACGAAGGCGAGGCGTCGAGCGGTAAGGGAGTCGCCGTCCGGCCGGCTGGCCGGACAGTCTTCTGCTGGGCCTGGTGGATCTCCTGGACGCCCTTCGTCGGAATGTTCATCGCGCGCATCAGCCGTGGTCGGACCGTCCGGCAGTTCGTGGGCGGGGGCATTCTGGTGCCCAGCACCGTCAGCCTGCTGTGGTTCGCCATCTTCGGCGGCTCGGGATGCACCTCCAGGACGAGAAGCGTCTCAGCGACGCCTCGACCGCCCAGGGGCAGCTCTTCGACGGGCTCCAGCAGTACCCCGTCGCCACGATCACCAGCGTGGTGGTGATGATCCTCGTCGGGATCTTCTTCGTCTCAGGTGCCGACGCCGCCTCGATCGTCATGGGCACGCTCTCGCAGCGCGGATCCCTGGAGTCGACCCGGGGTGTCGTCGTCTTCTGGGGTGTGCTGACCGGAGCGGTCGCCGCGATCATGCTGCTCATCGGCGGAGGCAAGGGTGACGCCCTCACCGGCCGCGGCTTCTGACGCCCGCCGACCGACCTCTCCGGTGCCCGCCCCCTGGCTCGCGACCCGCGCGAGCCGGGGGCGGGCTTCTGTTTGTTCTGTGCGTGTTGCGCTCTCTGGCACGCAACACCATGAGCGGCCCCACGGGGACCAGTCGACGCCTTGACAAGGGTTCAGGGCGACCTCAGACTGATGTTGCGCTTACCGCAATCCGTTTCGCTATACGCACCGAGGTGTCATGATGATTCCCGCGTGCCGTCTCGAGGACCTTCCGCGAGGCGAGGCCATCCGGCTCGACATCGACCCGCCGGTCTCGGTGTTCCACACCGACGACGGCGAGGTCTTCGCCATCGACGACACCTGCACCCACCAGGACGCTTCGCTCGCCGACGGCTGGCTGGAGGGCTGCGAGGTGGAATGCCCGCTGCACGCCTCGAAGTTCGACCTGCGCACCGGAGCGGTCGACGCTCCGCCGGCCAAGCTGCCGGTGCGGACGCACGAGGTCGTCGTCGAGGACGGCATGATCCACGTGAAGGTCTCCACGGACGCCCCCAACCTGCCGCCCTGCATCTCGGCCCGGCTCGCCGGTGGTCCCGTGTGAGAACGGCCGCCGTGGTCGCCGCCTCGGCGGCCGGCCCGTCCGCGGCGAGGCGGCGTGCCCGGCTGTGCTGGCGCGGCTCCGGCGGCCGCATCGATGCCATCGAGGAGTCACCTCGACCGCGTAGGCCCTCGTACTCGACGCGCCTGCCGTGGAAGTGGCCCCGGTGCTGCTCACCGGCCCGCTGGGAGAGGCCGTGGGCGTCATCATCCCCGCCTTTCACGAAAGCGCCGCCGGACGCAGGCCTCCCGGTGCGGCTTGGTATGGGGCGGGCGTCGTCTGCTTCGCCACCCCCGTGCGTCGCGTGGCTGACACATTCCGACGGCGTTCTGCTCGACACGGCGTCCAGCGCGGAGCCGACAGCCCTACCGGTGGCACGGTGCGGTCGCGGTCGGCGACCGCACCGTGCCACGACCGGGCCTGCATCGCCGGGCGGGCAGTGGACCGGCGCGCCAGGCACCCCGTCGCCTGCTCGGTCCCCATCGCGTTGACTCCCTCCTCCGCCGTGCAGTTGCACGCACCAAGCCCCGCTCACCGGCAGTCATCAAGGTGCCGCAACCCGAAGTCGGCATGATCCAAACGGCAGACCCCAGCTCCACCGGTTCATTGCGCTGGCGCAGGCGAGAACGCCGCTGCGCCCTGGCGTCACCGGCATCTTGACACCACCCCGGCGGCATCGCATGCTGCGTTGCATATAGCGCGCAGAGTTGTTTCATGTGCAACGCCGTCCGGAGTTGCTCTTCCCGGCGCGTGACAGTCCGATCCACGACGTTCCCGAGGAGTGCACCGTGACCTCGACCAGCCTGCCGGACAGCCTGATCGCCACCCTTCCCGGCTCCTCCTACACGGACCCGGCGGTCTTCGCCCAGGAGCAGGAGCACATATTCGAGACCATGTGGTTCTGCGTCGCGCGCGCCTCCGAGCTGGCGAAGCCCGGCGCGTTCCGCACCGTCGACGTGGGCCGCGAGAGCATCCTCGTCACCCGCGCCCGGGACAACTCCGTCCGCGCCTACTTCAACGTCTGCCGCCACCGCGGCGCCAAGCTCTGCACCGAGGAGGCCGGCGAGGTCAAGCGGGCCTTCCAGTGCCCCTACCACGCCTGGACCTACGATCTGAACGGCAAGCTCGTCGCGGCACCCAACCTCACCAAGATGCCCGACGTCGGCCGCACCGAGTACGGCCTGGCGGGCGTGGCCGTGCGGGAATGGCTCGGCTATGTGTGGGTGTGCCTGGCGGAGAATCCGCCCTCCTTCGAGGAGGACGTGATCGGCGCGGTCGTCGAGCGGCTCGGCGACGTCGAGTCCATCGAGCGCTACGACATCGACCACCTCTCCGTCGGCAAACGGATCGTCTACGACGTGCAGGCCAACTGGAAGCTGATCATCGAGAACTTCATGGAGTGCTACCACTGCGCCACGATCCATCCCGAACTCACCGAAGTGCTCCCGGAGTTCGCGGACGGTTACGCGGCCCAGTACTACGTCGGCCACGGCGCGGAGTTCGGTGCGGAGATCCAGGGCTTCACCGTGGACGGCTCCGAGGGGCTGGACCGCATCCCGGGCGTCGCCGAGGAGCAGGACCGCCGCTACTACGCGATCACGGTCAAGCCGCAGGTCTTCATCAACCTGGTGCCCGACCATGTCATCTTCCACCGGATGTATCCGGTGGCCGTCGACCGCACGGTCGTCGAGTGCGACTGGCTGTATCTGCCGCACGTCGTCGAGAGCGGCAAGGACGTCAGCCGCTCCGTGGAACTCTTCGACCGGGTCAACCGGCAGGACTTCGACGCCTGCGAACGCACACAGCCCGGCATGAGCTCCCGGATGTACGCCAAGGGCGGTGTGCTGGTGCCCAGCGAGCACCACATCGGCGCCTTCCACGACTGGGTCAACGAACGGCTGGGTGCCTCTCCGGCCTGACTCGGCGCAGCTGGTCGAGCTCCCGAGGCGGCGGCGGAGAACTGGGTGGAGGCCAACCGCATCGAGGCGGACGCCGGGATCACGTAGCCCCGGAGTGGGGGAGCGGAAGCCGGTCGGATCATGCCCGGTGGGCGGCGTGCACAGGAGTGCGCCGCCCGCCGGGCATCGCCGTGCTCAGGCCCATGTCGAGGCAGGTGTTCCGGCCCTTTTTCCGAGGTCCCGGGACCCTTGACACCCACCTGCACGGAAGGCACATTGAGTTGCGCAACCTGAATCGCGTTGCGCAGGCAGCAACTCAATTGGCTCGACTGGTCAACAAGGCGGAGGTGCGGCGATGGCGGGACCCCGAGTGGTCATCATCGGGGCGGGGGTCGTGGGAGCGGCTCTCGCGGACGAGATCTCCGCGCGTGGCTGGA
>NZ_JBVIDX010000052.1:0-16682 GCF_055572155.1 Streptomyces sp. NPDC030814 | reverse complement strand
TCACCCCCCTCACTCACCAGCCGCCACAGATCCTCCGGCGAACCCACCCCACCCGGGAACCGGCACGCCATACCGACGATCACCACCGGATCGTCGGCGCTCGTCGGCCCCTGGAGAACAGGCTCGGTGGCGACGGCGCCGGTGATCCGGCCGTCCAGGTAGCCGGCGACGGCAAGGGGGGTCGGGAAGTCGAACAGGAGGGAGGCGGGCAGGGGCAGATCGGTCGCGGCCTTGAGCCGGTTGCGGAGGTCGACGGAGGTGAGGGAGTCGAAGCCGAGATCCTTGAAGGTGCGGCGGGGCTCGACCTGGTCCGCGGAATCGTGGTCGAGGATGCGGGCCGCGTGGTCGCGGACCAGCTCCAGGAGCGCGCCGTGGCGCTCACGCGGCGGCAGGCCGGCCAGGCGGTCGTGGAGCGGCGAGGTCGCGTCGTCGATGTCCTCGTCGTCGGTGACGGTCCCGTTCCCGGCGGTCGCGATGGCCACGGCGGTCCCGGGGGCCGCCCCGGCCGCGGTCCCGTCGGCGACGGCGTCGGTGAGCCAGTAGCGGCGGCGTTGGAAGGCGTACGTGGGCAGTGGGGTACGACGGGTGCGGTGCTCGGCGAAGAGGGGGCTCCAGTCGACGGCGAGACCGCGGGTGTGCAGCGCCGCGAGGGCCGTGACGAAGGCCGCTGTCTCGGAGCGGTCCTTGCGCACGGCGGGGACCGCGAAGGCGTCTTCGTCCTGCAGACTCTGCTCGGCCAGAGCCGTCAGGGTGCCGTCCGGGCCGAGCTCCAGCAGGCGGCGGGCGCCCATTCCGTCCAGTGTCCGGACGCCGTCGGCGAACCGTACGGGCCGTCGGACGTGCTGGGTCCAGTAATCAGGGGACATGAGCTCTTCGGCCGTCGCGAGGCGGCCGGTGACGTCGGAGACGACGGGGAGGGCGGGCTTCCCGTAGGAGACGTCGGCGAGTACGGCGCGGAACTCGTCGAGCATGGGTTCCATGAGCGGGGAGTGGAAGGCGTGGCTGACGCGCAGGGCCGTCACCTTGCGGTCGCGGGCCCGGAAGTGCGCGCTCACCTCCTCGACGGCTTCCTGGGTGCCTGACACCACCACGGTGCAGGGGCCGTTGACCGCGGCGATGCCGACCCGGTCGTTCAGCAGGGGCAGGACCTCGTCCTCGGCCGCCTCCACGGCGACCATCGCGCCGCCCGCGGGGAGTGCCTGCATCAGCCGTCCCCGGGCGGCGATCACACGGCAGGCGTCTGCCAGCGACCAGACGCCGGCCACGTGGGCCGCGGCGATCTCGCCCACGGAGTGGCCGAACACGACGTCGGGGCGTACGCCGTGGGACTCGGCGAGGCGGAAGAGCGCGACCTCGAGGGCGAAGAGCGCGGGCTGGGTGTACTCCGTCCGGATCAGCCGCTCCGCGGCCCCGGCGTCGTCCTGTCCCTCGCCGAAGACCACCTGCCGCAGGCTGAAGGGCAGTTCCCGGTCCACGGCGTCGAAGGCCTCGGCGAAGACGGGGTACGTCTCGTACAACTCGCGTCCCATACCGAGGCGTTGGGAGCCCTGGCCGGCGAAGAGGAAGGCGGTGCGGGTGGATCCGGGGCCTTCGGCGGTGCCGTCGGCGGCGGTCGGGGCGGTCCTCACGGGGGACGGGGCGAAGCCTGTGACGATGTCGTCCGCCGGGGTGCCGCCCACGAGGGTGGTCAGGCCCCGCACGAGTTCGTCCCGGTGTGTGCCGAGCACGACGGCACGGTGTTCGAAGCGGGTTCTGGTCTGGGCCAGCGCGTAGGCGATGTCTGCCGGGTCGGTGGCGGGGTGGGTCTCCAGATGGGTGAGCAGTCGGCGGGCCTGGCCGCGCAGTGCCTTGCGGGTCCGGGCTGAGATGATCCACGGGAGGGTCCCGGCGGCTCGGGGGGTGGTCGCTTCCGGCTCGGCGTGGGTCGTCGGCCCGGCAGCGTCGGGCGTGCCGGTCCCGGCGCCGGGTGTGGGGATGGGCCATTCCTCCAGGACGACGTGGCAGTTGGTGCCGCCCATGCCGAAGGAGCTGACGCCCGCCCGCCGCGGGCCGTCCTGGTCGGGCCACGGCTGGGGCTCGGCCGCGACTCGCAGATTCAGGGTGTCGAGGGGGATAGCGGGGTTCGGGTTCTCGAAGTTGAGGCTGGCGGGGATCTGCCCGTGGCTGAGGGAGAGGACGGTCTTGACGAGCCCGGCGACGCCGGCCGCGCCCTCCAGGTGGCCGATGTTGGTCTTGACGGAGCCGACGAGCAGAGGGGTTTCGTCGGTGCGGGCGCGGCCGACGACCTCGCCGAGCGCGGCGGCCTCGATGGGGTCGCCGAGCCGGGTGCCGGTGCCGTGCAGTTCGACGTACTGGACGTCGGCGGGGTTCACGCCGGCCTGGTGGTAGGCGAGGCGCAGCACTTCCTCCTGGGCCTCGCGCAGCGGTGCGGTCAGGCCGTCGCCGCCGCCGTCGTTGTTGGTGGCGCTGCCGCGGATGACACAGTGGATGCGGTCGCCGTCGGCGAGGGCACGGGTGAGGGGCTTGAGGAGGACGAGGGCGCCTCCTTCGCCGCGGACGTAGCCGTTGGCGCGGGCGTCGAAGGTGTAGCAGTTGCCGTCCGGGGAAAGTGCGCCGAATCCGGCGGAGGCGCGGGCGCTGTCGGGGGCGAGGGTGAGGTTGACCCCGCCGGCCAGGGCGAGTTCGGACTCGCCGCGCCGCAGGCTCTCGCACGCCAGGTGGACGGCGACCAGGGAGGAGGACTGGCCGGCGTCCACGGTCAGGCTGGGGCCGCGCAGGCCGAGGACGTAGGAGAGACGGTTGGCGATGATGCCTCGGTTGAGGCCGCTGAGGGTGTACCGGCCGACGGTCTCGGGGCCGAGGCGGCGGGCGAGGGAGGCGTAGTCGTCCCAGATGGCGCCGACGAAGACCCCGGTGCGGCTGCCGCGCAGCCGCCCGGGTACGACGGCTGCCTCTTCCAGTGCCTCCCAGCCGAGTTCGAGGACCAGGCGCTGTTGGGGGTCCATCGCCGTGGCCTCGCGCGGTGAGATGGCGAAGAAGCCGGGGTCGAAGCGGTCGACGTGGTCGAGGTAGGCGCCGCGGCGGACGTTTCCGGGGGCGGCCGGGTCTGGTTCGGCGAGCGCGTCCCGGCGGTTCTCGGGGGTTTCGGTGACGGCGCTTTCGCCTTCGATCAGGAGGCGCCAGAAGGCCGCGGGGTCGGGTGCCTGGGGAAAGCGGCAGGAAATTCCCACGACCGCGACGGCGTTCTCGAACGCCGTCGCGTCCCGGGATTGCGACGCGATATGGGTCGTCTTCCCCGGAAGGGATTCACGCTCTTCGGGAACGTCCTCTTCCCGAGCGTTTTCGTGTCCCTGAAGGGATTCCGACGTGTTTCCCCGTGCGTGTGCGTCTTCTGGCAACACGGCCACTGCCTCCGCCCTACGGATCCGGCTCAACTTCCGGCCGCGTATTCCGGCCGGATCCGACTCCCGCGCGACCTGCGAGACGATCGATGGTTGCTGTGCGATCGATGGTTCCGGTGTTCGTCATACTGGTGGCTGCCGGGGGATCAGTCCCGCGGGCAGCTAGTGATCTAGGGAGACTTCTACTTCTTCGCCCCTGGTCAGCGGCGTTCAGCGCCTGCGGTGGGCGATCATTTCGAGGCCGCCGCGGGGCTGCAGGGTGATGTCGCTCGCGACCCGGACGGGCCCCTTGTCCGCCGGCTCGAACTCCCAGTGGCGGCTGAGGGTCGCCAGAGCCATGACGCCTTCCATCTGGGCGAAGACGTTGCCGATGCACTGGCGGGGTCCGGCGCCGAAGGGAAGGTAGGCCAGCCTCGGTCGGCCGGCGGCCTTGGCGTGGCCCGCCAGAGGGTCGGACGGATCGGTCTCGGTCAGGAACCGCTGGGGGGCGAACCGCTCGGGCTCGGGCCACCAGGTGGGATCGCGGTGCAGGACGTACGGGCTGCAGATGACCACGCTGTTGCGCGGGATATGGTACCCGTTGGCCGTGTAGTCCTCCAGTGAACGCCGCACCAGGTTCCAGGCCGGCGGGTACAGGCGCAGCGCCTCGGAGTACACGGCGTCGGCGTACTTCAGGTCGGGCAGGTCCTCGACGGTGGGCAGCCTGTCACCGAGGACCTCGTCGACCTCGGCGTGCAGCCGCTCGCGTGTCTCCGGGTTGGTGCCGAGCAGGTGGTAGGCCCAGGTCAGGGCACCCGAGGACGTCTCGTGACCGGCCATCAGCAAGGTGACGGCCTCGTCGCGCACTTCGACATCGGTGAGGTGCTCGCCGGTGTCGGCGTCGGTGACGGTCAGCAGTACGGACAGCAGGTCCGCGCCGTCGCCGGAGCCCCGGCGCCGTTCCTCGATCATGGCGTAGACGATGTCGTCGATGTTCCGCAGGCCGCGCTTCAGCTGGCGGTTCGCGGGCAGCGGGAGACGCAGCAGGATCTTGCCGAAGGGGCTCAACTCCCAGCGCAGCGGGCCGCCCTCGCGTGGGAAGGCGGTACGGATGCTTTCGGCGGCCTCGCTCTTGAGGGACACGTCGAACAGGGTGCGGGTGACCATGCCGAGCGCGAGTTCGTACATCGACTCGTGGAAGTTGAACTTCTCGCCGTCGGTGAACTTGGCGGACGCCTCGTCGGCGATGGCGGCGAACGTGGAGCCGTATCCCGCGATGCGCTTGCGGTGGAAGACCGGTTGGATGAGCCGTCGCTGCCTGCGGTGATAGGTGCCGACGCTGGTCACCAGGCCCTTGCCCAGGACGTTGCGGCCCAGGATGGTCTCGAGGTTGGCGCCCCAGTCGTCGGGGCCGGGGCCGGTCTTCTTGGTGTCCTTGTCGAAGCGGCGGCTGGAGGCGACGATGACGTCCTGGACGACATCGAAGTCGCTGAGGAGGAAGACCTCGTCCTTTCCCATGGGAATGCGGACTACGGGGCCGTGCTTGTCGCGCAGACGGGACATGTAGCCCGGAATGTTACGGATGACCTCGCGCATCTCCTTCAGGCCCAAGGAGTCCGGGGTGGGTATGGACTCGGTCGGCGCGGCCGATCCGGGAGTTGTTTGAACATCGGTCACGGAGGTCTCCTGGTCTGCGGAGGCGGACAGGGTTCGGTGTGCCGGGGCGACTGTGCGCGGATCGGATTCCTGCGGCCGCGGCGAAAAGGGACATTTGCCCGAGTGGACCTGGCGCCCGACGCTAACACCGGGGGGACGGCAGGCGATGAAGTGCCGCCGACTTCTAGGGAATTCCAAAGGGTTGGCGCGATGCGGTCGATGATGGCGGGCCCGTGGCCGGGGTCGCCCGTACGCTGTGCGTGTGCCGGACTGCCTCGGCATCAGGGCGACCCGGTACCCGTTCCGTATGCCCCCACCGGACGGAGAACTCATGACCAGCGGCGGAAGCACACCCCTGGGACAGCCACCGAACGGCACCGCCGGCGGCCCGGCCGATGGCCGGGACACCGTGCACGGCGCTCCTCGCACCGACTCCGGGCCTCCGCTGCTGCTGACCGTCCTGGTGGACCTCGGCATACCCGTCGGCCTGTACTACGGGCTGACGGCGGCGGGGGTGAGCGATGTGATCGCGCTGACCGCCGGGGCCGTGGTGCCGGGGGTGTCGACGCTGGTGCGCTTCGCGCGGACGCGACGGGTGGACGTGCTCGGCGCGTTCGTGACGACGATGCTGGTCCTCAGCATCGTCGTGTCGCTGGCAGGAGGGAGCGCGCGGCTGCTGCTGGTGCGGGACGGCTGGCTGACGGCGGTGGCCGGACTCGGCTTCCTGGCGTCCCTGCGCGGCAGGCGGCCGCTGGCATTCGGCTTTTCCCGCCGGCTGCTGGAGCGGCGTACCACGGGCGGCCGGGACTGGGACCAACTCTGGGACGAGGAACCGCATTTCCGGCGGATCTGGCGGGTCACCACGGTGATCTGGGGCATCGGGCTGCTGGTGGACTCCGGGATCCGGACGCTGATGGCGTACACGCTGCCGGTGAACGTGGTGCCCGCGCTCAACGGCGCCCAGTACGGCGTCTTCACCCTGCTGATGCTGGTGATCGTCAACATCTACCACGCACGCGCCGGTCTCTGGCCGATCCTGACGCCGCAACCCGGCGCTCCCTCGGCCGGCGGCCAGGAGACCGGGGCCGGCCCTCACTCACGAGGATGACTACGTGTTGCACACTCAGCTGGGCCGGACGGGCCTGCGCGTCAGCAGGCTGGTCCTCGGCACCGTGAACTTCGGTGGCCGGGTGGAGGAACCCGAAGCACACCGTCTGATGGACCATGCCCTCGCCGAGGGCATCAACTTCGTCGACACGGCCAACATCTACGGCTGGCGCGTGTACAAGGGGCACACGGAGGAGGTCATCGGCAGATGGCTGGCCAAGAGCCCCTCCCGGCGTGACGAGGTCGTCCTCGCCACCAAGGTCGGCGACCCGATGGGGGACGGCCTCAACGCGCACGGACTGTCCGTGCGCAACATCGTCGCCGCCTGCGAGGCGTCGCTGCGGCGGCTCGGCACGGACTGGATCGACCTCTACCAGATGCACCACATCGACCGGTCCGTGGGCTGGGACGAGGTGTGGCAGGCGATGGACCTGCTCGTCGCCCAGGGAAAGGTGCGGTACGTCGGCTCGTCCAACTTCGCCGGCTGGGACATCGCGTCGGCCCAGGAGGCGGCCAGGCGCCGGAACACCCTCGGCCTGGTGTCCGAGCAGTGCGTCTACAACCTCGTCACACGCCACGCCGAGTTGGAGGTCATCCCCGCGGCGCAGGCGTACGGGCTGGGGGTCCTGGTCTGGTCCCCGTTGCACGGCGGTCTGCTCAGCGGTGTCCTGCGCAAGCTGCGGGAGAACGACGCCGTGAAGTCGGCCCAAGGGCGGGCCGCCGAGGCCCTCGACCGGCACCGCGACACCATCGACACCTACGAGAAGCTCTGCGCCGACCACGGTCTCGACCCCGCGGAGGCCGGGCTGGCCTGGACTCTCTCCCGCCCCGGTGTGACGGGCGCGGTGATCGGTCCACGGACGGAACAGCATGTCGACGGGGCTCTCTCCGCGCTCCGTTCTCCTCTGCCGGAATCCTTCGCGGCGAGGCTCGACGACCTCTTCCCACCCATCGGACGCGGCGGCCCGGCACCTGACGCATGGCTGTCCTGACGGACCGCCCCCGCGGGTGGCCGGTGGGACCACGCCGCCCACCGGGCGAGCGCCCCGGCCACCGTGGTCCGGGCCGGGCGGCCCGGCCCGGACCACGGTGGAGCGAATCCCGTGACCAACCGGCCGGTGCCCGCGCGCGTCACCGCCGTACCTCCCGTCGCCGCCCGGACGGCCGGATGCAGAGGAGTACGCCCTGACGCGCCGCGAGGAGGGCGCGCACTCCATCAAGCTCATGTTCGACGACGGCGGCCACCGTGCCCACCTTCCCACGCTCGACGCGGCTACCGCCGCCGGCGTCACCGAAGCCGCCCGGGTGGCCGGCCTGTTCACCGCCGCCCACATGGCCGACGCTGGGACCGTGCGCACGCAGGCGTCGACGCGTTCACCCACCTCCAGCTGGACGCGCCACTCCCCCACGAGCGGTCGACCGGGCCGCGGCGGAAGGCAGGGCCATTCCCACGGTCTGTGTTCCGGCTGACGCCAGCGCCGCGGTCCGCACCGGACGCATGGACCTGGCCGTGCCCCTCGCGCCCCCGGGCCTCGACTTCGCCCATGTCCTCGCCGCCACCCGGCGACTGCACCGGGCCGGAGTGCCGTTGACGCCGGGCACGGACGCCAACAACGCCCGGAGCGGACCCGTCCTGCGGTCCACGGGGTGGCGCTGCACCGCGAACGCGAACCGCTGGTGACGGCCGGCCTGACCCGGATCGAGGCACTCACGCCGCGACGGCGGCCGGCCCCCGCACTCCACTTCGGACTGCACGATCGCGGCCGGATCGCCCCTGCTCTGCGGGCCGACCTGTCCTCGTCGAGGACGACCCACGCAGGACATCACCGTCACCCGGGACCATGCGTGAACTCATCAGCCGGTAGGTGCCTCCGTGGGCAGCCCCGTCCACACGGCTTCGCTCTCCACCAAGGGCCGGAGCTGCTGGACGGAACGCGGCATGTCGACCGCGACGGCGCCGCGGACCCGGTCCCGGACGCAGTAGACGGCCGTGAACCTGCGCTCGGCGGGGCTGCCTTCGACGATGTGGCAGCTGTCGGTCCCGGCAAGCTCACCGAACACCTGGATCTTCAGGTCGTGCTGGTCGGTCCAGAAGTACGGCAGCGGCGCGACGGGCCGGGCGCCGGCGCCGGCGAGCAGGTTGCGGGCGACCGCGACCGCCTGTTCGGTGGCCTGTGTGCGGTGCTCCCACCGTCTGCGCCGCCCCGTGCGCGGGTCGGGCCGGTTCGCGATGTCGCCGGCGGCCCACACTCCGGGTGCGGCCGCGCCCAGGCCGTCGCAGACGACGCCGTCCCCGGTGGGGATCCCGCTGCCCGCCAGCCACTCGGTGTCGGGGAGTGAGCCGACCGCGACCAGCACCACGTCCGCGGGGAGACGCGTTCCGTCGGCCAGCAGGACTCCGGTGGCGGTGCCGCCCTCACCCGTCACCATGGACACACTCCCCCGTCGGAAACGCAGCCCGAGGTCGCGGTGGACGGCGGCGACCAAGCCCGCCGCCTGCGGCCCGAGCAGGTCGAGCAGCGGCACGGGTTCGGTGCCGACCAGCGTGACATCGGCCCCCAGGGAGCGGGCGGCGACGGCCGCCTCCGTGCCGAGCAGACCGGCCCCCGCCACCACCAGCCGCCGTCCTTCGCCCAGGGCCTCTCGCAGGGCGAGGGCGTCGTCGAGGGTGCGCAGGACGTGGACACCGGCCAGTCCCTGGGTACCGGGCAGCGTCCGGGGCCGGACGCCGGTCGCGACGACGACGGCGTCCGCGCGCAGCCGACTGCCGTCGTCGAGTTCGACCGCCCGGCCGGCCGTGTCCAGCCGGGTGGCGGCGGTGCCGAGGCGCATGTCGATGCCGAGGCGGTCGTGGACCTCGGGCCCGCGCAGCCGGATCCGGTCCGGTTCCCACCTGCCGGAGAGGATCTGCTTGGACAGGGGCGGCCGGTCGTACGGCGCGTGCGGTTCGGCGCCGACGAGGGTGAGGCGGCCCTCGTAGCCCTGCCGTCTGAGGGTCTCGGCGGTGGTGGCGCCGGCGGCGCCCGCGCCGACGACCACGATGTCGTCGAGGCCGGTCAACGGGTCACCCCCACGGTCGTTTTCAGCGGCTCCCACCAGGCCCGGTTCTCCCGGTACCAGGCGACGGTCTCGGCCAGGCCGGTGGCGAAGTCCTTGCGCGGCCGGTAGCCGAGCTCGTCGCGGATCTTGGACCAGTCGACGCAGTAACGGCGGTCGTGGCCCTTGCGGTCCGTGACGTACTCGACGCGGTCGGGCCCGGCGCCGCACGCGTCGAGGAGGAGGTCGGTCAGACGGCGGTTGGTCAGTTCGGTGCCGCCGCCGATGTTGTAGACCTCGCCCGCGCGGCCTCGGGTGCGGACCAGCTCGATGCCCTGCACGTGGTCGTCGACGTGCAGCCAGTCGCGTACGTTGCCGCCGTCCCCGTACAGCGGCACCTTGTGGCCGTCGAGGAGGTTGGTGACGAACAGCGGGACGACCTTCTCCGGGTACTGGTGGTGGCCGTAGTTGTTGGAGCACCGGGTCACCCGCACGTCCAGGCCGTGGGTGCGGTGGTGGGCCAGGGCCAGCAGGTCGGAGGAGGCCTTGGAGGCGGAGTAGGGGGAGTTGGGGAGCAGGGCGCTCTCCTCGGTCCAGGCCCCGGTGTCGATGGAGCCGTACACCTCGTCGGTGGAGACGTGCACGAAGGTGCGGACGCCGTGGCGCAGAGCCGCGTCGAGCAGGGTCTGGGTGCCCAGGACGTTGGTGCCGACGAACTCGGCGGAGTTCAGGATCGAGCGGTCCACGTGGGACTCGGCGGCGAAGTGCACCACCTCGTCGTGGTCGGCCATGAGGTCGTCGACGAGTTCCCGGTCGCGGATGTCGCCTTTGACGAAGGAGAACGCGGGATGGTCGTGCACGGGGTCCAGATTGGCCGGGTTGCCGGCGTAGGTGAGCTTGTCCAGGACGGTGACGGTGACGCCGGCCGGACCGCCGGGTCCGAGCAGGGTCCGCACGTGGTGGGAGCCGATGAAGCCGGCGCCGCCGGTCACCAGGATGCGGGCGGCGCCCGTGGCGGCGGCGGACGGGTCGGGGTTCTGACTGGTCATGAGGAGATCTGCACCCGCCCGTGGTCGCCTATCACCAGCCGGTGGGTGGCGGGCACGCGAGGGCCCAGGGAGACGCGTACGTTGCGTCCGACGAGGGAGCCCTCCACGCGGCGGATGCTGTCGAACCTGGACTCCCGCAGAATGATCGAGAACTCGATCTCGCTGTTGCGGATGACGCAGTCCTGCGCGATGGCCGTCGACGGCCCGATGTAGGAGTCCTCGACCACGGTGCCGGGACCGATGATCGCCGGCCCCACGATGCGTGAGCCGCGGATGACGGCACCGGCGTCGATGTGCACCCGGCCGACGATCTCGCTGGCCTCGTCGACGTCCCCGTCGACGCGGTACTCCAGCAGGTCCAGCAGTCTGCGGTTGACGTCGAGGATGTCCGCGGCGTTTCCGGTGTCCTTCCAGTATCCGGTGATCACGGTGGTGCGCACGTCGTGGTCCCGTTCCAGCAGCCACTGGATGGCATCGGTGATCTCCAGCTCGCCGCGCGCGGAAGGACGGATGGCGCGCACCGCCTCGTGGATCGCGGGGCCGAAGAGGTACACGCCGACCAGCGCGAGGTCGCTGCGGGGCTGCTCGGGTTTCTCCTCCAGGCGTACCAGCCGTCCGAGGTCGTCGAGTTCGGCGACACCGAAGGCGGACGGATTGGGCACCCGGGTGAGCAGGAGCTGGGCGTCCGGACGCTCCTTGCGGAACTCGTCCACGGAGTCGGTGATCCCTCCGAAGACGAAGTTGTCGCCGAGGAACATCACGAAGTCGTCGTCGCCCAGGAAGTCACGGGCGATGAGCACGGCGTGGGACAGGCCCAGCGGGGCCTCCTGCCGCAGGTAGGTGACGTCGAGTCCGAAGTCGGAGCCGTCACCGACGGCCTGCCGGATCTCGGCCTCCGTGTCGCCGACGACGATCGCGACCTCGGTGATCCCGGCGTCCGCGATCGCCTCCAGGCCGTAGAAGAGGATGGGCTTGTTGGCGACCGGGACCAACTGCTTCGCCGAGGTGTGGGTGATCGGCCGCAGCCGGGTGCCCGCACCGCCCGAGAGCACGAGAGCCTTCACGGTTTCCATCCCGCCTAACTGGTGTCGTGGGTGTGAGGGGCGGCGGTCAGGACTGCAGTTCGATCGCGCCCGAGGGGCAGATCAGCTCCGCCTCGGTCACGGCGTCGTGCAGGTCCTGTGACGGCTCGGGCTGGAGCAGCTCCACCAGACCGTCCTCGCGGTTCTGCTCGAAGACGGCGGCGGCGGCAAGCACGCACTGACCGGCTCCGACACAGCGCTCGCGGTCCACATTGATCTTCACGGTTCGTTCCTGTTCCTTCGGTCGGTTGGGTTCGCGGTGCGGAGGGCGGCGGGCGGCGGTGCTCAGCGCACTTCCGCCAGTCGCTCCAGGGTGGCCACCAGGTCGTGCGGGCTCGGCATCGCCTCGGACTCGGCCCGCAGGCGCAGCGCTGCCTCACCGGCATCCGGCTGCCCGACGAACCGCCGCACCCCCTCGCGGACCTTCTCCACGGTGGCGTCACCGTGGTGCAGGTACACGCCCGCTCCCACGCGCTCGAGCGCCTGCCCGCGCTGCTCGTGGTCGGCGATCAGGGTGGACAGCATCATCTGGGGCACTCCGGCCGCCATGGCGGTGGCGAAGGTGCCGTAGCCGCCGTGGTGGATCACGGCCGAGCAGCTCGGCAGCAGGGTGCTCAGGGCGACCGAGTCGACGGCTCTGGCGTTGTCGGGAACGGTGCGGAGCTGCTCCAGCTGCGCGGGCAGCAGGGCGGCCACCACCTCCACGTCCTCGTCTGCCAGGGCGTCGAGGATCTCCGGTACGGAGACGTAGTCGCCGCCGTAGTCCTCAGTGTTGGAGGTGCCCAGGCTGAGACAGACCCGCGGCCGCTTGGGCGCCTCGCGCAGCCAGTCCCACACCACGGCGCGTCCGTTGTAGGGGACGTACCGCATGGGGAGTTCTGGGGACGCCGACGCGATCGACAGGGACTGGGGCAGGGTGCTGATGGTGGCCTGGCCGTGCAGGAGCTCCTCGTCGCAGGAGAACCCGTACGGCTCGGACCTCGCCGCGATCCAGTCGGCGAGCGGATCGACGCGCTCGGCCTCGGGCTGCTCGCGCATCAGCTCCAGATACGTCTGCCGGGTACGGCCCCACACATCGGAGCACCACATCAGGCGGGCGTGGGCGGCCCCGCTGATCCGGGCGGCGATGCCACCGGCGTACGCCAGTGGGTCCCGGATCACCAGGTCGGGCCGCCAGCCCTGGGCGAAGGCGGCCAGGTCCTCGATCATGGAGTCGTTGTAGGGGGCGAAGGCGTACGGCACGCTCAGTGCCATGCGCTCCTTCAGCTCCGCCCAGTCCACCTGGTCGCGTTCGCAGCGGCTCCAGTTCGCGGTCGAGTAGTCCTGCGACTCGCGGTAGGCGGACATGTCCCGGTGGAGGCCGTGGTCGGTGCCGACGGGTACGGCGGTGAGTCCGGCGCGTGTGATGGTCTCGATCGCCAGCGGATGGCTGGCCACACGGACGTCGTGCCCGGCCGCGCTGAGCGCCCACGCCAGCGGAACCATGAGATACACGTGGGATTTCTCGGACAGGCTGACGAACAGGACCCGCATCATGCTCCCTCGGTCGGTCGGGCCGGTTCACGGCCCGCGGTCTGCGATGGGAGTACCGTGGCGATCCAGCCCGCGAGGGCACCCGCCGTGGTGGCGGCATGGGACTCCATCATCGTGAAGTGGTTGCCGGGGACCTCGACGACGCCGTCCGCGCCCTCCCAGGAGCTCTGCCACTCCCCCGGCGCGAGCGGCTCCTGTCCGGCGGCGGTCACCGGCGGCTCGGCGGGCCGCACCAGCAGCACGGGCGTGGCCAGGTCGCCCGGGTCCCACTCGCCGATCATCCGGATGTACCAGCTCATCGCCGAGAGCCGGTCGGAGTCCATGTGCGCGAACATGGACTCCCGGTCGAACATCCCGCCCAGCATCTCGGCCGAGAAGCGGGTGAACGGCGAGTCCGCGCGCGGCATGTAGGTGTCGAGGAGTGCCACCCCCAGCGGCGGATGCCCCGACCGCTCCAGATGGCGGGCGGCGGCGAGGGCCAGGATGCCCCCGGAGGACGACCCGGTCAGCACGAACGGCCTGCCGTCCGCGCACCGCAGCACCCACTCGGCCTGCGTCCTCGCCACCACGTCCAGTGTGGCGGGCAGCGGCTCGCCGCGGCCGAAGCCTGGGGTGGGGAGCGCCCACACGTCCTGCCAGCCGCGGAACGCGGAGGCGAACCGCGCGTACTGGTGCACACCGGCCAGTGCCACGTACGAGCTGAAGCAGATCAGCGCGGGCCCTTCGTCTCCGGCGGCCAGCCGCAGCCCGGCGGTCCCGACGGTCAGGTCGGACGGGGACTCGAACACCGGCCGCAGTTCGGCGACCGCCTGCAGCAGGGCGAAGCCGTCGTCGACACGGCCCTGTTCGCAGGCGCCGCGGAACAGCGCGCCCACGGTGTCCTCCGGGCGGGCGGCGCGCCCAGCCGTGTCGTCGTCGCTGCGGGCCGCACCCTGGCCGTCCGGTTCCGGGGAGGCCGCCGCCGTGAACCGTTCGGCGAGGTCGGCGGCGAGCGCCTGCGGGGTGTCGAGGTCGAAGACGAGGGTCGGGGGCAGCCGGAATCCGGCCAGGGAGCCGAGCCTGTTGCGCAGTTCCACGGCGGTCAGCGAGTCGAATCCCAGTTCCGCGAAGTGCCGGTCGGGCAGCACCTCGTCCGTCGAGTCGTACCCGAGGACGGCGGCGACCTGGTCCCGGACCGTGTCCAGCAGCAGTCCGAGCCGCTCCGGGCCGGCGAGGCCCGCGAGGCGTGCGGACAGCGACCGTCCGCCGTCCGCCGGCGCCTCGGAGGCCGCCGTGCGCCGCACCGCCGTACGGGACGCGGCCGCCGGCGACTGCCTGGCGACGGCGACCACGGCGGCCTCGGGAGCGGCGACGGCGGCGTCGAAGAGGGCGAGTCCTGCTCCGGCGGTCAGCGGCAGCATGCCGTTTCTGGCCATCCGCTCCCGGTCTGCGGCGCCGAGGCCCGCGGTCATGCCGCTCTCGGCCTCCCACAGCCCCCAGGCGATGGACGTGGCGGGCAGCCCGCTCGCCCGCCGGTGCCGGGCGAGCCCGTCGAGGAAGGCGTTGGCGGCCGCGTAGGCGCCCTGCCCCGCCGCGCCGAAGGTGCCCGCCGCGGACGAGAACACCACGAACGCCGACAGGTTCAGTTGCTCCGTCAACCGGTGCAGATGCCAGGCCGCGTCCGCCTTGGGCCGCAGGACCGCGTCGGTCTGGGCGTCGGTCAGGGAGGTCAGGGTCGCGTCGTCGACGACACCGGCGACATGCACGACCGCGGTCAGCGGATGCTCGTCGGGCACACGGGCGAGCAGCTCGGCGAGCCGGTCCGGGTCGGCGACGTCACAGGCGGCGAGGGTCACCTCGGCGCCGTGCGCGCCCAGCTCGGCGACCAGCGCGTCCGCCCCCGGCGCGTCCGCGCCCCGCCGGGACGCCAGCAGCAGCCGGCGCGCTCCGTGCGCGGTGACCAGATGCCGTGCCACCAGGGTGCCGAGGGCTCCGGTGGCGCCGGTGACGAGGACGGTGCCTGCGGACGCGAACGGGGTCACGGACGCCAGGTCACCCTCGGGGGCCGGACCGGGCGCCGTGAGGTGGGGCACCAGAAGCGCACCGGCGCGTACGGCGGACTGCGGGTGGCCGGCGGCGATCGCGGCCGCAAGGATGCCGGCCGGTCCGTCGTCGTCCGCCCCGGTGGGCGTCCCGAGGTCCAACAGCCGTACCTGGTCGGGGTGTTCGAGCTGGGCGGAGCGGACGAGCCCCCACAGTGCGGCGCCGGCGAAGTCGCCGACGTCCTCCCCATCGGCGGTGGCGAGGGCGCCGCGAGTGACCAGGACCAGGCGCGAGTCGGCGAACCGGTCGTCGCCGACCCAGTGCCGGACCAGGCCGACGGCCGCGGCCAGCAGTTCCCTCGTGCCCTCGGGGGCGGGCCCGGCGGAGCCGGCGCAGGTGGTGAGGACGACCTTGGGCGCGGCGGTGCCGGTGTCGACGGCCGCGGCGAGTGAGGCGAGGTCGGCGTAGCACTCCAGGTGGACCCCGGCGGCGTCCAGTGTCTCGGCGAGACCACCATCGCCCTGCCCGATCAGCGCCCAGCGCACGGTCTCGGGCGCCGGGGCGACGGGCTGCGGGTCGGCGTGCCTCCAGCCCTGGACCAGCAGGGATGGCGCCGTGGAAGCCGTACCGCCCTCGGAGGCGTCGTGCAACTGCCCGGCGGAAACCCTCCGCAACATCAGTCCGTCCACGGTGGCGACCGGCCTGCCGTCGGTGTCGTGGACGGACAGCGTGTACTCGTCCGGACGGCCGTCGGGCGCCAGGTGGACGCGCAGCGCGCTCGCCCCGGTGGCGTGCAGGGAGAAGCCGCTCCAGGCGAACGGCAGGGCCGCCGCGGCCTCCTCGTCACCGGAAGCGTCCAGCGCCCTGACCAGCAGGGTCTGCACGGCGGCATCCAGCAGGGCCGGGTGCAGCGCGTAGCGGGCCGCCTCCGCGCGGTGCGACTCCGGCAGCGCCACCTCGGCGAACAGGTCCCGGTCCCGGCGCCACACCCGGCCGAGGCCCTGGAAGACCGGCCCGTAGTCGAACCCTCCGGCGGCGAACGACTCGTACCAGTCACCCTCCCCCGCAGGGTCCGGCACGACAGGGACGGCGTCCGGCGGCGGCCACGCACCGCAACCCGGCGGCACCGGCCCGCGCTCCTCGGCGAGCAGCCCCTGGGCATGACGGGTCCACGGCTGGTCGACCGCGGCGTCGGCGGCCCTGGAGTGCACACTGAACGGCCGCCGCCCGTCCTCGGTCTCCCCGCCGAGGGCGATCTGGAGCTGCACTGCGCCACGCTCGGGCAGCACCAGCGGGGTCTGAAGGGTCAGCTCGGCGACATGACCGAGACCGACCTGGTCACCGGCGTGCACGGCCAGTTCGAGGTACGCGGTGGCGGGCAGGATGGTACGGCCCAGCACACGATGGTCGGCGAGCCATGTGTGGGTGCGGGCCGACAACCGCCCACTGAGAACCAGCCCACCGGTCTCGGCGACCCTGACGGCGGCCGACAGCAGGGGGTGCTCGGCGCGCTCCAGCCCGGCAGCGGTGACGTCCCCGGCATGGTCGGCGGCGTCCAGCCAGTAGCGGCGCCGCTGGAAGGCGTAGGTCGGCAGCAGCACCGGTGAGGAGCAGGGCAGTTGAGCGGCCCAGTCGACAGGAGCGCCGTGGACGAACAGCGCGGCGAGGGCGGCGAGGAGGGAGGGGGCCTCGGGCCGGTCCTTGCGCAGCAGCGGTACGAAAACGGTGGCGTCGGTGGCGTCGAGGCAGGCCTGGGCGAGTGCGGTGAGGGTGCCGTCCGGGCCGAGTTCCACATAACGGCCGACGCCCTGCCCGGC
>NZ_JBVIDX010000051.1:0-27088 GCF_055572155.1 Streptomyces sp. NPDC030814 | reverse complement strand
CTGCCGGATCACCCGCTGCTGCGACGGACCGTTCGGCGCCGTCAGACCATTGGACGCACCGTCCTGGTTGACCGCCGAACCCGCCACCACCGCCAACACCCGACGCCCCGCCGCCCGCGCATCCGACAACCGCTCCACCAGCACCAGGCCCGCGCCCTCGGAGAAACCGGCCCCGTCCGCCGCGTCCGAGAACGCCTTGCACCGGCCGTCCGCCGCAAGCCCACGCTGCCGGCTGAAGTCCAGGAACAACCCCGGCGTCGACATCACCGTCACACCACCGGCCAACGCCAGATCACACTCACCCGACCGCAACGCCTGCACCGCCAGATGCAACGCCACCAGCGCGGAGGAACACGCCGTGTCCACCGTCACCGCCGGGCCTTCCAGCCCGAGGGTGAACGACACACGCCCGGACATCACGCTCGCGGTGTTGCCGGTGCCGAGGTGGCCCGCGACCTCCTCCGCCGTGGTGGGGTCGAGGGGGCGGGAGGCGTAGTCCTGGTAGTTGGTGCCGGCGAAGACGCCGGTGCGGGAGCCTCGCAGGGTCGTCGGGTCGATCCCGGCCCGCTCGAACGCCTCCCACGCCAGCTCCAGCAGCAACCGCTGCTGCGGGTCCATCGCCAGCGCCTCACGCGGCGAGATCCCGAAGAAGCCGGGGTCGAAGTCGGCGACGTGGTCCAGGAATCCACCGCCGCGGGTGCTGGCGCGGCCGGGGACGCCGGGCTCGGGGTCGTAGAGGGCGTCGATGTCCCAGCCGCGGTCGTCGGGCCATGCGGTGATGGCGTCGGTGCCGTCGGCGAGCAGTCGCCAGTAGTCCTCGGGGGTGTCGGCCCCGCCGGGGAAGCGGCAGCTCATCGCTGTGATGACGACCGGGTCCTCGTCGGTGGCACGCGCCGTCGGAAGCGTGGCGTCCGGGGTGTGCCCGGTGGTCGGTGCGAGTGCGGCCCGGAGGTGTTCGGCGAGGGCGGCCGGGGTGGGGTAGTCGAAGACCAGGGTGGCGGGCAGGGGGCGGCCGACGACGGCACTGAGGGCGTTGCGGAGCTCCACCGCCGTGAGCGAGTCGAAGCCGAGTTCGCGGAAGGAGCGGGTGGGTTCGACGTCCTGGGGGCCGGCGTGGTCGAGGACCACGGCGGCGTGCGCGCGGACGAGTTCCTCGAAGGCGGCCCGCTGTTCGGGTTCGGCGAGAGCGGCGAGCCGGCGGGTGAGGTCGCCGGTGTCGTGGGGGTCGCCGTCGGCGGCATGCCGGGGGTCGTGGTCCGGGCTCCGGCGGGCGGTCAGGGCGCGTCGGGCGTCTGGCAGGTCGTCGAGGAAGGGGCGGGGCCGCGCCGTGGTGTAGGCGTGGGCGAACAGGTCCCAGTCGATGTCGGTGACGGCGAGGGTGGTGTCGTCGTGGTCGAGGGCCTGTTGCAGGGCCCCGAGGGCGAGGTCGGGGTTCATGGGGCGTACGCCGTGCCGCTGGAGGCGTTCGCCGACGGAGCCCTCGGCCATGCCGCCGTCCGCCCAGGGTCCCCAGGCGATGGCGGTGGCGGGCAGACCGCGGGAGCGGCGCTGCTGGGCCAGGGCGTCGAGCAGGGCGTTGCCGGGGGCGTAGTTGGCGTGGCCGGGAGCTCCGATCGTCCCCGCGGTCGACGAGAAGAGGACGAACGCGGAGAGGTCGAGTCCGGTGGTGAGGGCGTCGAGGTTGCGGGCACCGCCGACCTTCACCCGCAGGACCTCCGCGAGCTGGTCGGGGGTGAGGGTGGTGATGACGCCGTCCCGCAGGACGGCGGCGGTGTGGAAGACGGCGGTGAGCGGCCGTTCGGCGGGGACGGTGGCGAGCAGGGCGGCGAGCTGGTCGCGATCGGAGATGTCGCAGGCGGCGAAGTCGACGTGTCCCGCGCCCAGTTCGGTGAGTTCGGCGCGCAGCTCGGCGGCGCCGGGCGCGTCGGGTCCGGTGCGGCTGACCAGCAGCAGGCCGGGGGCACCCTGGCGGGCGAGTTTGCGGGCGACGTGGCGGCCGAGGGCGCCGGTGCCGCCGGTGACGAGGACGGTACCGGTGGGTGTCCACTCCCGGCCGCCGTCCAGACCGCCCGTCGCCGCCCGCTTGAGCCGGCGGGCGAGGAGGCCGGTGTCGCGAACTGCGAGCTGGTCCTCCTGGCCGACACCGGCGAGGGCGGCGGTGAGGCGTTCGGCTGCGAGGGGGTCGAGGGTTGCGGGCAGGTCGAGCAGACCGCCCCAGCGCTGTGGCTGTTCGAGGGCGACGACGCGGCCGAAGCCCCAGACGAGGGCTTGCTCGGGGGCGTCGACGGTCTCGGTGGCGCCGGTGGCCACGGCTCCCCGGGTGGCGAACCAGACGGGTGCCTCGTGGCCGAGGTCGTCGAGTGCCTGGACGAGGGCGACCGTGCCGGCGAAGCCGCGGGGCAGGCCGGGCTCGCCGTCGTACTCCTCGTCGTCCAGGGCGAGCAGCGACAGCACGGCCTGTGGCCGTTCCGGCCCGGTGGCACGCAGGGAGTCGGCGATGCGGTCGCGGCCGTGGTCGGGGGCGACGGCGACGACGACCGGGGCGGCGCCCGCGCGGGCGAGGGCGTCGACGACGTCGGCACCGAGGGCGTGGCCGGGGTGGGCCGGGTCCTGGTGGGCGGCGGGCAGGGCGACGATCCAGCTGCCGCTCAGTACGGGCGCCGGGCTCACGGGCAGGGGCTTCCAGGTGACGCGGTAGCGCCAGGCGTTCACCGTGGCGTTCTCGCGGCTGCGCCTGCGGTAGTCGCTCAGGGCGGGCAGGACCGTGGCGAGGGTGTCCTGGTCGAGGTGGAGGGCGGCGGCGAGCGGGGCGGTCTCGCCGTTCTCGACGGATTCCCAGAAGCGGGCGTCGAGGTCGGTGCCGGAGGGCGTCGCGGGGGCGGTGAGCTGGGCGGGCGTGGGCCAGTAGGTGCGGCGCTGGAAGGCGTAGGTGGGCAGGTCGACGCGGGTGCCGGGGGCGACGAGGGTGGTGCGGTCGGCGGGGGCGGCGCCGCGGACACGCAGCTCGGCGAGGGAGGCGAGGAAGCGGCGGGGTCCGCCTTCGCCGCGGCGCAGGGTGCCGGTGACGACCGTCCCGGTGCGGCCGTCCTCGTCGAGGGTGTCGCGGACGGCGGCGGTGAGCACAGGGTGCGGGCTGGACTCCACGAAGGCGCGGAAGTCCTGCCCGGCGAGGGCTTTCACGGCGTCGGCGAAGCGGACGGTGCGGCGCAGGTTGTCGTACCAGTAGGCGGCGTCGAGGCGCTCGGTGTCGAGCCAGTCGCAGGTGACGGTGGAGAAGAACGGCACGTCGGCGGTGCGCGGTCGCAGACCGGAGAGGTCGGTGAGGAGCCGTTCGTGGATCTCCTCGACCTGCGCGGAGTGGGAGGCGTAGTCGACGGGGATCTGTCGTGCCTGGGCGCCCGCGGCGGAGAGGTCGGCGACCAGGTCGCGTACGGCGTCGGCGTCGCCGGAGACCACCACGGAGGCGGGCCCGTTGACCGCGGCGACGGAGAGCCGGCCCTCCCATGGTGTCAGCCGCTCGCGGACGTCGGTGACCGGCAGCAGCACGGAGGCCATGCCGCCGCGTCCCGCGAGGGTGGTGATGGCTCTGCTGCGCAGGACGACCACGCGGGCCGCGTCGTCCAGGGTGAGGCCCCCGGCGACGCAGGCGGCGGCGATCTCGCCCTGGCTGTGGCCGACTACGGCGTCGGGGTGCACGCCGCGGGACTGCCAGAGCCGGGCCAGCGACACCATGGTCACGAACAGCAGGGGTTGGACGACGTCCACACGGTCGAGGGTGGGGGCGCCGTCGGCACCCCGCAGGACGGCTTCGACGGGCCAGTCCACATGGCGCTCGACGGCCGTCGCGCAGGCGGTGAAATGTTCACGGAAGTCAGGGTCGGTGTCGAGGAGTTCGGTGGCCATGCCGGGCCACTGGGGGCCTTGGCCGGGGAAGACGAAGACGGTACGGCCGTCGACGTCGGCCACGCCCTGGACGAGGCCGGCCGCCGGGGAGCCCGCCGCCAGGGCCTCCAGGCCGCGCAGCAGTTCGGCGCGGTCGTCCGCGAGGAGCACCGCGCGGTGTTCGAACGCCGACCGGGTGGCGGCCAGTGACCAGGCGAGGTCGCGCGGGGGCACCGTCTCGTCGGCGCGCAGCCGGGCGTGCAGGGCGGCGGCCTGGGCGCGCAGCGCGACGGCACTGCGCCCGGACACGGTGTACGGCAGCGTGGTGCGCGGCGGCGCGGTGGGCTGCTCGGGGGCCGAGGAGGCCGGTTCGGGGACGGGCCGTTCGAGGATGACGTGGGCGTTGGTGCCGCTGACGCCGAAGGAGGAGACGCCGGCGACGCGGGGCCGGTCGGCGTCGGGCCAGGGGCGGGCCTCGGTGAGGAGTTCCACGCGGCCCGCCGTCCAGTCGACGTGGGTGGTGGGCCGGTCGACGTGGAGGGTGCAGGGCAGCAGGCCGTGCCGCATGGCCAGGACCATCTTCATGACCCCGGCGACACCGGCGGCGGCCTGGGTGTGCCCGATGTTCGACTTGACGGAGCCGAGCCACAGCGGTGTTTCGCGGTCCTGCCCGTAGGTGGCGAGGAGGGCCTGGGCCTCGATCGGGTCACCCAGGGTCGTGCCGGTGCCGTGGGCCTCCACCGCGTCGACGTCGGCGGTGGTCAGCTGGGCGTCGGCGAGGGCCTGCCAGATGACGCGCTGCTGGGAGGGGCCGTTGGGGGCGGTCAGGCCGTTGGAGGCGCCGTCCTGGTTGACGGCGCTGCCGCGGACCACGGCGAGCACGGGGTGCCCCAGGCGGCGGGCGTCTGCCAGCCGCTCCACCAGCAGCATGCCGGCGCCCTCGGCCCAGCCGGTGCCGTCGGCGGCCTCGGCGAACGCCTTGCACCGGCCGTCGGGGGCGAGGCCCCGCTGTCTGCTGAATTCCAGGAACAGGCCGGGCGTGGACAGCACGGTGACACCGCCGGCGAGCGCCAGGTCGCACTCCTTCGAACGCAGTGCCCGTACGGCGAGGTGCAGGGCGACCAGGGAGGAGGAGCACGCGGTGTCGACGGTGACGGCGGGGCCCTCCAGGCCGAGGGTGTAGGAGATGCGGCCGGAGACGACGCTGGCGGCGTTGCCGGTGCCGACGTGTCCTTCCAGGCTCTCCCGTGAGGCCAGCAGCAGGGCCGGGTAGTCCTGGCCGTTGGTGCCGGCGAAGACGCCGGTGCGGGAGCCTCGCAGGGTGGTGGGGTCGATGCCGGCCCGCTCGAACGCCTCCCAGGAGATCTCCAGCAGCAGCCGCTGCTGCGGGTCCATCGCCATCGCCTCGCGTGGTGAGATCCCGAAGAACGAGGCGTCGAAGTCGCCGGCCCCGGCGAGGGCGCCGCCGCAGGTGCTGTACGTCTTTCCGGGGCGGCCCGGCTCGGGGTCGTAGTGGTCGGCGAGGTTCCAGCCGCGGTCGGCGGGCCACTCGGTGACGGCGTCGCCGCCGGAGGCGAGCAGCCGCCACAGTTCCTCGGGCGAGTCGGCGCCGCCGGGGAAGCGGCAGCTCATCGCGACGATGGCGACCGGCTCGCGGGAGGCGGACTCCGCCTCCCGCAGCCGCCTGCGGGTCTCGTGCAGGTCTCCGGTGACCTTCTTGAGGTAGCTGAGGAGCTTTTCCTGCTCGTTCACGCGTACTCCCCCAGCTGGCAGGTCGTGGCGGTGGCCATGGTCGTGGTCGTCGTGCCGGTCATGACATGCCCAGGTCGTTGTCGATGAGGGCGAAGATCTCCTCGGCGCCGGCGGACTCGATCCGGTCCTGGAGGTCGCCGCCGTCGTCGTCCGTGTGGTCGACGGACGGTTCGCCCTGACCGCTCCAGCGGGAGGCGAGCGCCAGCAGGCGGGAGGCGATCCGGCTGCGCCGGGTGTCGTCCTCGGCGAGCTCGGCGAGAGCGGCCTCCAGTTGGTCGAGGGCGTCCAGTGCGGGCGCTCCGCCTCCGCCTTCGGCCACGGTCAGCGACCGCAGGTGGCGGGCGAGGACGCGGGGGGTGGGCTGGTCGAACAGGAGGGTGGCGGGCAGTTGCAGCCCGGCGGAGACGCCGAGCCGGTTGCGCAGTTCCACTGCCATCAGCGAGTCGAAGCCGAGTTCACTGAAGGCCCGGTCGGCATCGACGGCGTCGGCGGAGGCATGCCCGAGCACGGTGGCGACATGGCCGCGGACCAGCTGGATGAGCAGCCGCTCCTGCTCGGCCTCGGCGAGCCCGGCCAGCCGGGTGCGCAGTGCGCCGCTGTCCGCCCCGGCGTCGCCGTCCCGCTCCCGTGCCCGCAGTGACAGGGCCTGGGCCTCGGGCAGTTCGCCGAACAGGGGGGCGGGCCGTACGGCGGTGAAGCCGGGCACGAAGCGGTCCCAGGTCAGCTCGGCGACGGTGAGCGTGGCGTCCTCGTGGGCAATCGCCCGGTCGAGGGCGGCGAGCGCGGTGTCCGGGTCGAGCGGGACGACTCCGCCGCCCCGCAGCCGTGCCTCGGCTTCGGGGCCCCCGGCCGCCATACCGCCGCCGGCCCACGGGCCCCAGGCCACGGAGGTGGCGGGCAGGCCCTCGGCGCGGCGCCGGGCGGCGAGCGCGTCGAGGTAGGCGTTCGCCGCGGCGTAGTTGGCCTGGCCCGCCGAGCCGACCGTGCCGGCGAAGGAGGAGAACAGGACGAACGCCGACAGTTCGCGGTCGCGGGTGAGCCGGTCGAGGTTGCGGGCGGCGGCCAGCTTCGGCCGCAGCACCACGTCCAGTCGCTCGGGGGTGAGCGACTGCAGGAGCCCGTCGTCCAGGACCCCGGCGGCGTGCACCACGGCGTCGACCGGGTGCTCGGCCAGCAGTGCGGCCAGGGCGTCGGGTTCGGCGGTGTCGCAGGCGGCCAGCGTCACCTGCGCCCCGTGAGCGGTCAGTTCGGCGCCCAGCGCGTCGGCGCCGTCGGCGTCCGGCCCGCGGCGGCCCACCAGCACCAGGTGACGGGCGCCGCGTTCGGCGAGCCGCCGGGCGATCCGGGCGCCGAGTGCTCCGGTGCCTCCGGTGATCAGCACGGTCTCTCCCGCGCAGGTCCACTCGGAAGCCTGGGCGTCGGAGGGCCGGGCGTGCACCAGGCGGCGGGCGAAGACGCCGGCGGCCCGTACGGCGATCTGGTCCTCCCCCGTGGTGCCGCAGAGCAGTACCGCGAGCCGTTCGGCGGTCCGCCCGTCGAGGTCGGCGGGGAGGTCGACGAGACCGCCCCAGCGTTGCGGGTGTTCCAGCGCCGCGACCCGGCCCAGGCCCCAGGTGGCGGCCTGGGTGGGCGCGGTCACGCTCTCCCGGTCCGTCACGGCGACGGCGCCGACGGTGGCGGCCCACAGCGGGGCGCCGATCTCCAGGTCGCCGAGTGCCTGGGTGAGGGCGAGCAGCGCGGCCAGACCGGCGGGGGTGGCGGCGCGGTCCGCGGTGGCCGCGGGCTCCTCGTCGAGCGCCAGCAGCGACAGCACGCCTTGCACGGCGTCCGGTTCGGTGACCTTGCGCAACTGCTCGACGAGCGCGGTGCGGTCGGTGAGGGCGCAGTCCACGACGAGCGGCACGATCTCGGCGCCGTACGCGGTCAGGCCCTCGGCCAGCGTGTCCGTCCACGGGTCGTCGGCCCGGGAGGCGGGGACGGCCAGCAGCCAGGTGCCCGACAGTACGGGCGGAGGGCCGTCCGGTACCGGGCGCCAGACCACGGTGTAGGCCGAGGAGTCGAGCGCGGAACGCTCGCGGCGGCGGCGCCGCCAGGAGGAAAGCGCGGGCAACAATTCGCCGAGCGGGGTGCCGTCGTCGAGGTCGGGGCGCTCGGTCAGTTCGCCGAGGTCGCCGCGTTCGACGGCGGCCCAGAACTCGTGGTCGACGCCGTCCGTGTCGCCCGGCGTGTCGGTGGTGGCGGGCCTGGCCGCCTCCAGCCAGTAGCGGTCGCGCTGGAAGGCGTACGTCGGCAGTTCCACCGTGCGGGCCGGGCCGGTCAGTCCGGTCGGCGCGGCGGCGAGCCCGCGTACGTGCAGGGTGCCGGCTGCCAGCAGGGCGGCGACCGGCTCCGGGCGGCCCCGGCGCAGTACGGGGACGGCGACGGCGGCCTCGGCCGGTGCCTGCGAGCCGTGATGCCCCGGCTCCTGCAAGGTGTCGAGGGTCATCGCGGTCAGCGAGCCGTCCGGGCCGAGTTCCACGAACGTGCCGACGCCGTCCTGACTGAGGCGGCGTACGCCGTCCGCGAAGCGCACGGTCTGCCGCACATGCCGCACCCAGTGGCCGGGCGAGGTCAGTTCCGCCTCGGTGGCCCGGTCACCCGTCACGTTGGAGACGATCGGGATCGCCGGCGCGGCGTATCGTACGCCGCGCGCGACCTCTTCGAACTCCGCAAGCATCGCGTCCATATGCGCCGAGTGAAACGCATGGCTGACCCGCAAACGCCTAGTCTTTCGGCCCAGCGCGGCGAAATGCCCGGCGATGTCGGACACGGCGTCCTCGTCTCCGGAGACGACCACGGCCGCGGGCCCGTTGACGGCGGCGACCGCGATGTGCTGGTCGCGTCCGGTGAGCAGCGGCGCCACCTCGTCCTCGGACGCCTGCACGGCTGCCATCGCGCCGCCCTCGGGCAGCGCCTCCATCAGCCGGCCGCGGGCCGCTACCAGGGCGCACGCGTCGCGCAGGGGCAGCACTCCGGCGACGTGCGCGGCGGACAGTTCGCCGATGGAGTGACCCATCAGCGCGTCCGGCTCGACCCCCCACGAGCGCACGAGCTCGTACAGGGCCACGTGGACGGCGAACAGGGCGGGCTGGGTGTAGGCGGTGCGGTCCAGCAGACCGGCCCGCTCCGTGCCCTCATCCGCGAGGACGACGTCGGCCAGCGGTGTGTCGAGGTGCGGCGCGAACGCGTCACAGACGCGGTGGAAGGCCTCGGCGTACACGGGGAACCGCTCAAGGAGTTCCCGGCCCATGCCGGGCCGCTGCGAGCCCTGTCCACTGAACAGGAACGCCGTGCGGCCCCGCGGTCCGGTGCGGCCGCGCACCACCGCGGCGGTGTCCTCGCCGCTGCCGAGCGCGGCCAGGGCGGACAGGAATTCGACCCGGTCCTCCGCGACCACCACGGCCCGGTGCTCGAAGGCCGCGCGGCCGGTGGCCAGGGTGTGGGCCACGTCGGCGGGGGACGGCTCCGGATCGGCGGTCAGCCGGGCGCGCAGCCGCTCGGCCTGCCCGCGCAGGGCGGCGGCCGACCGTCCGCTCAGCGGCCAGGCGACGGGCCCCTCGGCCGGCGGCTCGACGCTCGGCTGTTGCGTCACGCCCTCCTCCAGGACGATGTGGGCGTTGGTGCCGCTGATGCCGAACGACGAGACCGCGGCGCGCCGCGGGCGTCCCGTCCGCGGCCAGGGCACCGGTTCGGCCAGCAGTTCGATCCGTCCGGCCGTCCAGTCGACGTGGCTGGTCGGCTCGGTGACGTGCAGGGTGCGCGGCAGCGTCCCGTGCCGCATCGCCAGCACCGTCTTGATGACGCCGGCGACGCCTGCGGCGGCCTGGGTGTGGCCGATGTTGGACTTCACGGATCCGAGCCACAGGGGCTGTTCGCGGTCCTGGCCGTAGGTGGCGAGGAGTGCCTGGGCCTCGATCGGGTCGCCCAGGGTCGTGCCGGTGCCGTGCGCCTCCACCGCGTCGACGTCGGCGGGCGTGAGGCCGCCCGACGTCAGCGCGGCGTGGATGACGCGCTGCTGCGAGGGACCGTTGGGCGCGGTCAGGCCGTTGCTGGCGCCGTCCGAGTTGACGGCGCTGCCGCGGACCACGGCGAGCACCGGGTGACCGTTGCGGCGGGCGTCGGCCAGCCGCTCCAGCAGCAGGATGCCGGCGCCTTCGCCCCAGCCGGTGCCGTCGGCGTCGTCCGAGAAGGCCTTGCAGCGGTGGTCACCGGCGAGACCGCCCTGCCGGTCGAACTCGGCGAAGGCGCCAGGTGTCGCCATCACGGTCACGCCGCCCGCGAGCGCCAGATCGCACTCGCCGGACCGCAGCGACTGTGCGGCCCAGTGCAGTGCCACGAGGGAGGACGAGCAGGCGGTGTCCACGGTGACCGCCGGGCCCTCCAGGCCCAGCGCATAGGCGACCCGGCCGGAGGCGACGCTCGCGGCGTGCCCGGTGAAGAGCTGTCCCTGCGCTTCCTCGGGGACGTCGTGGGCGGCCGACCCGTAGCCCTGGTAGTTCGTGCCGACGAACACGCCGGTACGGGAACCGTGCAGGCCGCGCGGATCGATCGCGGCCCGCTCCAGGGCCTCCCAGGAGATCTCCAGCAGGAGCCGCTGCTGGGGGTCCATGGCCACCGCCTCACGCGGCGAGATCCCGAAGAAGTCGGCGTCGAACTCGGCGGCGTCGTACAGGAATCCGCCCTCGATGCCGTCCGCGTGCCAGCCGCGGTCGGCGGGCGGGGCCCCGATGGCGTCCACGCCGTCGGCGAGGAGCCGCCAGAAGTCCTCCGGGCCGCGCACGCCGCCGGGGAACCGGCAGCCGATGCCGACGATGGCGATCCGCGCGTCGTCGGCGGCGGCGCCGGCAGCTGTGACGGCCATGACCGTGGCGGCGGTGGATCCGGCCGGGGACTCGGTGTCGAGGAGTTCGGCGCCGATGTGGCGCGCGAGCGCCTGCGGAGACGGATAGTCGAACACCAGGGTCGCCGGCAGCCGCAGACCGGTCGCCGCGTTCAGGCGGTTGCGCAGTTCCACGGCGGTCAGCGAGTCGATGCCGAGGCCGCGGAAGTCCCGGGTGGCCTCCACGGTGTCCGGCCCGGAGTGGCCGAGTACCAGGGCCGTCTGGGTACGTACGAGGTCCAGCACCGCCGTCTCGCGCTCGGTCTGCCCGAGCGCCATGAGCCGGGCCCGGATGCCGTGCCCGTCGGCGGTGCCGTCCGCCGCGGCGGCCGTGCGCCGTGCCGGTGCGACGGCCAGACCGCGGAGCATGGCGGGCAGCACCGCCACCGCCTGCCGGTCCCGCAGCACGCGCCGGTCGAGCGCGATCGGCACGAGCACGGGTTCGGTCCGGCCCAGGGCCGCGTCCAGGGCGCCGAGACCCTGTTCGGGGGCGAGCGGTTGCATGCCACCGCGTGCCATGCGTCGCAGGTCGGCTTCCGTGAGCTCGGCGGTCATGCCCGCGCCGGGGGCCCAGGGGCCCCAGGCGAGGGACACCGCCGGGAGGCCCGCGGAGCGGCGGCGGGCGGCGAAGGCGTCCAGGAAGGCGTTGGCAGCCGCGTAGTTGGCCTGGCCCGCGCCGCCGAACGTGCCCGACACCGAGGAGAAGACCACGAACGCGGACAGGTCGGCGTCACGGGTCAGCTCGTGCAGATGCGCCACCGCGTCCACCTTCGGCCGCAGCACCTTCGCGACCCGCTCAGGGCTCAGGGAGGACACCACACCGTCGTCCAGGACACCCGCCGCGTGCACCACGGCGGTCAGAGAACGCCCGGCCAGCGCAGCGGCCACCTGGTCGCGGTCGGCCACATCCACCGCCACGACCTCGACCTCGGCACCCAAGCCGGTCAGCTCCGCGACGAGATCACCCGCGCCAGGGGCCTCCGGGCCGCGGCGGCCGGCCAGCAGCAGACGCCGTATCCCGTGCTCGGTCACCAGGTGACGGGCCACCAACCCACCCAGACCACCCGTACCACCGGTCACCAGCACCGTCCCGTCCCGGTCCATCGGCACCGGAACGGTCAGCACCACCTTGCCCACATGCCGCGCCTGCGACAGATACCGGAACGCCTCCGCAGCCCTGCGCACATCCCAGCACGTCACCGGCAACGGCGTCAGCACACCCGCCTCGAACAAGGCAACCAGGTCGGACAGCATGGCGCCGATCCGCTCCGGACCGGCGTCCCACAGATCGAACGCACGGTAGGTCACGCCCGGGTGCTCGGCGGCCACGGTCTCCGGGTCACGGACATCGGTCTTGCCCATCTCCAGGAACCGGCCACCACGCGGCAACAACCGCAACGACGCGTCCACGAACTCACCGGCCAGCGAGTCCAGCACCACATCCACACCACGACCACCGGTCGCCGCCAGGAACGCCGCCTCGAACTCCGTATCACGCGAAGACGCGATATGCCCCTCGTCCAGACCCAGTCCGCGCAGCGTGCCCCACTTGCCGGCACTGGCCGTACCGAACACCTCGGCAGCCAGATGCCGCGCCAACTGCACCGCCGCCATACCCACACCACCGGCAGCCGCATGCACCAGCACCGACTCACCGGAGCGCACACCACCCAGGTCGGTCAACGCGTAGTAGGCGGTCAGGAACACGATCGGCACCGACGCCGCCTGCGCGAACGACCAGCCGGCCGGAATGCGGGCCACGGTCCGCGCGTCCGCAACCGCCACCGGACCGAAGGAACCGGGGAACATGCCGAACACGCGGTCGCCGACGGCCAGCCCCGAGACGCCCGGGCCGACCTCGGTCACCACACCCGCACCCTCCAGACCGAAGTCCTTCGCGTCACCCGGGTACATACCGAGCGCGTTCAGCACATCGCGGAAGTTGACGCCCGCCGCACGCACCGCGATGCGGACGTGCCCTGGCGTCAGCTCGGCGTCCGCCTCCGGCACCGGGCGCAGGCCCAGACCCTCCAGCGTGCCCTTCTCCACGATGTCCAGCCGCCAGGCCGACTTGCCTGCGGGAGGCGCGAGTTCACGGCCGGTGGCGGCGTGACCCAGACGGGGGGTGAAGGCGGTGCCGGCGCGTACGGCGATCTCGCTCTCGTCGGAGGCCAGCGCGGCCGGGACGACGGCCCATGACTCCTCGGCGCCGTCGACGTCGACCAGCGCGAACCGCCCCGGGTTCTCCGCCCGGGCCGCCCGGACCAGACCCCATACTGCGGCCAGGGCGGGATCGGGGGTCGCCGCGTCGAGGGCGACCGCGCCTTCGGTGACCACCACTAGGCGGGCGTCTTCGAAGCGCTCCTCGGTCAGCCAGGAACGGACCAGTTCCAGCACGTCGGTGGTGACCGTGTGCGCCGCCCGCGCGATGTCACCGGCCGGGGGTGTTACGCGTATCAGCGCGTCCTGTCCGGCGCCGACTCCGGTGGCCGGCAGCGACGTCGGAAGGTCCGAGGCGGTGGTGTACCGCGTGCCGCCCGCGGTCGCGTCGAGCGGGAGCGGCGTCCAGTCGACCCGGTGCAGCAGTTCGGCGTGCGGGGTTGTCGGAGTCCCGGCGGCCGGTGCGGTGAGGGCGCGCAGCGTGAGGGAGCCGATGGTGGCGACGGGAGCGCCGGAGGGATCGGCCAGGTCGAGGGCGACCGAGCCGGCACCGGTGGCCCGCAGGCGGGCGTGGAGCCGAGACGCACCGGTGGCGTGCAGGGTGACGCCGGACCACGAGAAGGGCAGGCCCGGGCCGGACGCCTCTCCCGGGGGGCCGTCGGTGGCGCTCGGGGCGACTCCGAGGGCGTGCAGCACCGAGTCCAGCAGGGCGGGGTGGACGCCGTAGCGACGGGCGTCGGGAGCGGCCTCGTCGGGGAGGGCCGCCTCGGCGAACAGATCGTCGCCGCGCCGCCGGACGGACACCAGTCCGCGGAACAGAGGTCCATAGGCCAGACCGGTGTCCGCCAGCCGCTCGTAGAGCGTGTCGGTGGGGATTTCGGCGGCGTCGGCGGGCGGTAGCGTGGCCGCTTCCCCTTCCGCCGCCGGCGTGGCGGCCTCGGGGAGGAGGGTGCCGCTCGCGTGCTGGATCCACAGCTCGTCGTCGGGTCCGGTGGTGTCCGAGCCGGACGAGGGGCGGGAGTACACGCCGATCTCACGGCGCCCGGCGGGGTCCGGGGCACCGACGGTGACCTGCAGCTGCGCTGCGCCGTGCGCGGGCAGTACCAGAGGCGTCCGCAGCGTGAGTTCCTCCACCTGGCCGCAGCCGACGCGGTCCGCCGCATGCAGGGCGAGTTCCAGGAACGCGGTGCCGGGCAGCAGGACGGAGCCGGAGACCACATGTTCGGCCAGCCACGGCTGGAGCTGGGCGGAGAGCCGTCCGGTGAAGACCGCGGCCCCGCTGTCCGCCATGGTGACGGCCGCGCCGAGCAGCGGGTGCCCGGCGGCGGACAGACCGGCCGAGCGGAGGTCGCCGAGGTGGCCGCCGGTGGGGCGCGGCCAGTAGCGGCCGTGCTGGAAGGCGTAGGTGGGCAGTTCGATGGGGCGCACGGCGGGGAAGAACGCGGACCAGGTGGCCTCGGCGCCGTGCGCGAAGAGGGTCGCGGTCGCCGAGAGCAGCGTCGTGGCCTCGGGGCGTTCGGGGCGCAGGGCCGGGACCGCGACCGCGTCGCCGTCGGTGAGGGAGACGTGGGCCAGCGCGGTCAGGGTCCCGTCCGGTCCGAGCTCCAGGTACCGGGTGACGCCCTCGGCCTCCAGGGCCGCCACGGCGTCGGCGAAGCGGACGGTCCGGCGGACATGGCGTACCCAGTACTCCGGGCTGCACAGCTCGTCGGCCGTTGCCGACTGACCGGTGACCGTGGAGACGACGGGCAGGTGGGGCCGCTCGTACGTGAGACTCTCCGCGACCTTGCGGAAGTCGGCCAGCATGGGTTCCATCAGCGGGGAATGGAACGCGTGGCTGACCCGCAGCGCGGTGACCTTGCGGTCCTGTGCACGGAAGTGGTCCGCGATCTCCTCCACGGCCCGCGCCGCGCCCGCGACGACCACCGCCCGGGGCCCGTTGACCGCCGCGATGCCCACCTCGCCACCGAGCAGAGGCAGCACCTCCTCCTCGGTGGCCTGCAGCGCGACCATCGCACCGCCCTCCGGCAGGGCCTGCATCAGCCGGCCACGCGCCGCCACCAGACGGCAGGCGTCCGCCAGTGACCACACACCGGCCGCGTGCGCGGCGGCGATCTCACCGATCGAATGCCCGGCGAGCACGTCCGGGCGTACGCCCCAGGACTCGAGCAGCCGGAACAGGGCCACTTCCAGCGCGAACAGCGCGGGCTGGGTGAACTCCGTCCGGCCGAGCGGCTCGATGTCGTCCCCGAAGACGATTTCCCGCAGGGGGCACGGCAGTTCCGCGTCGACATGCGCGCACACGGCGTCGAAGGCTTCCGCGAAGACGGGGTAGGTCTCGTACAACTGCCTTCCCATGCCGGGGCGTTGGGCGCCCTGGCCCGCGAAGAGGAACGCTGTACGACCGTCTGCCCGGACGCGGCCGGTGACGACGCCCGAGGCGGGCTCGCCCAGGGCCAGGGACGTCAGGGCCGACACCAGTTCCGCGCGGTCGGCGCCCAGGATCACGGCGCGGTTCTCGAGCGCGGTGCGGGTGGTGGCGAGGGAGAGGCCGAGGCTTTCCGTGGTGAGTCCGGGCCGGGCGTCCACGTGCGCGAGGAGCCGTTCCGCCTGCTCGCGCAGGGCGTTCTCGGATGCGCCGGAGATCACCCAGGGCAGCGGGGCTCGGGGCCCGGTGCCGCTGTCGGCTTCCGCCTGGGCTGCGGCTACGGGTTCGAGTTCGGCTTCGGCGTCCTGATGGGGTGTCGGCGCGGTCGCGCCGGGCTCCTCGCCGGTCCGCGGCCCCTTGTCCGACCAGGGCTGTTCGATGATGACGTGGGCGTTGGTGCCGGAGACGCCGAACGCGGAGACACCCGCGCGGCGCGGCCGGTCGCCGCTGGGCCACTGGGTGCTCTCGGTGAGCAGTTCCACGGCGCCCGCCGACCAGTCGACGTGCGTGCTGGGCGCATCGGCGTGCAGGGTGGGCGGCAGCACGCCGTGGTTCATGGCCAGCACCATCTTGATGACGCCGGCGACACCTGCGGCGGCCTGGGTGTGGCCGATGTTGGACTTCAGCGAGCCGAGCCACAACGGCCGTTCGCGGTCCTGGCCGTACGCGGCGAGCAGGGCCTGGGCCTCGATCGGATCGCCCAGGGTCGTACCGGTGCCATGTGCCTCCACCGCGTCCACCTCGGCCGGGGTCAGACCGGCGTGGGCGAGGGCGGCGCGGATGACCCGTTGCTGGGCGGGACCGTTGGGCGCGGTCAGGCCGTTGCTGGCGCCGTCCTGGTTGACGGCGGAACCGGCGACCACGGCCAGCACCGGATGTCCGTTGCGGCGGGCGTCGGAGAGCCGCTCCACGACGAGCACACCCACGCCCTCGGCCCAGCCGGTGCCGTCGGCCTCGTCGGAGAACGCCTTGCACCGGCCGTCCGCCGCCAGCCCGCGCTGACGGCTGAACTCCAGGAATGCGCCAGGGGTCGACATGACGGTGACACCACCGGCGAGGGCGAGGTCGCACTCGCCCTCCCGCAGCGCCTGCACCGCGAGGTGGAGGGCGACGAGCGAGGACGAGCAGGCGGTGTCGACGGTGAGGGCGGGTCCTTCGAGGCCGAGGACGTAGGCGATACGACCGGAGACCACGGCGGCGGCGTTGCCGGTGCCGAGGTAACCGTCGCCGGCGTCGGGTGTGCTGAGCAGCAGCGCAGGATAGTCCTGGCCGTTGGAGCCCATGAAGACGCCCGTCCGGGTACCGCGCAGGGCGCCGGGGGCGATGGCGGCGCGCTCCAGCGCCTCCCACGAGGTCTCCAGCAGCAGCCGCTGCTGGGGGTCCATGGCGACGGCCTCGCGGGGGGAGATGCCGAAGAAGGCCGGGTCGAAGTCGCCGACGCCGGTGAGGAATCCGCCGTGCCGGGTGTAGCTGGTGCCGGGGCGGCCCGGTTCCGGGTGGTAGAGCGCGTCGAGGTCCCAGCCCCGGTCGGCGGGGAACTCGGTGATGGCGTCCCGTCCGGCGGCGACCAGTTCCCACAGTTCGTCGGGCCCGGTGACGTCACCGGGCAGACGGCAGCCCATGCCGACGATGACGATCGGGTCGTCGGCCGTGCGCTCCACGCGTGCCGTGCCGGCCGGGATGTCGGGCTGTGCGCCCCGGGACTCGTCGAACAACTCCCCGTGCACGAACGCGGCGAGGTCGACCGGGGTGGGGTGGTCGAAGACCAGGGTGGCGGGCAGGGTCAGACCGGTCTCGGAGGCCAGGCGGTTGCGCAGTTCGACGGCGGTGAGGGAGTCGAAGCCGGAGTCGCGGAAGGCGCGCCGGGTCTCCAGCAGCCCCGCGTCGGCGTGGCCGAGGACGGCGGCGGCCTGGGTACGGATCAACTCCAGGAGCGTGCGGGTGCGTTCGGCGGCCGGGCGGCCGGCCAGACGTGCGCGCAGTGCCGCGCCCGCTCCGTCGTCCCGCGCGCCGCTCTGCCCGACGCTCAGCGCGTCCCGCGCCTCGGGCAGGTCGGTGAGCAGCGGGCTGGGGCGCGTGCTGGTGAAGCCGGGGGCGAACCGGGACCAGTCGACGTCGGCGACGACCTGGCCGGTGACGTCCTGCTGGAGGACCCGGCGGAGCGCGGCGAGCGCCGTGTCGGGGTCGAGGGCGGCGAGGCCGCGTCGGCGCAGGTACTCCTCGGCTCCCCCCTCGGCGGCCATGCCGCCCTCGGCCCAGGGGCCCCAGGCGACGGAGGTGGCGGTGGCGCCGCGGGCGCGGCGCTGTTCGGCCAGGCCGTCGAGGTAGGCGTTGGCGGCGGCGTAGGCGGTCTGCCCCCCGCTGCCCCAGACACCGGCGATGGAGGAGAACAGTACGAATGCGTCGAGCGGGCGGTCGCCCTGGGCGCGCAGCATCGCGTCGAGGTGGGCGGCGCCGTGTGCCTTGGCGGCGAGGACCGCCCGGAAACGGTCGGCGTCGAGGTCGGGCAGCGGCACGGTGTCGGTGACGCCGGCCGCGTGGACGACCGCGTCGACGGTGTGGCGGTCGAGCAGGCGCTCGACGGCCGCACGGTCGGCGACGTCGCAGGACTCGATCGTCACCCGGGCCCCGAGCGTGGTGAGCGCGGCCGTCAGTTCGGCGGCGCCGGGGGCGTCGGGGCCGCGCCGGCCGGTCAGAACGAGGTGCTCCGCGCCCTGTTCGGCGGCCCAGTGGGCGACCCGGGCGCCCAGGGCGCCGGTGCCGCCGGTGATCAGGACGGTGCCGCGGGGCTGCCAGCCGCTCGCGCCGGTGTGCGGGGCGGCCGTGTCCTCGGCGTGCAGCAGGCGTCGTACGAAGACTCCGGAGGCACGCACCGCGAGCTGGTCCTCGTCGCCGGACCGGGCGAGCACGGCGGTGAGCCGTGCCGCGGCTCGTCGGTCGACGGTCCGCGGCAGGTCGACGAGGCCGCCCCACCGGTGGGCCAGCTCCAGTGCGGCCACCCGGCCCAGGCCCCACAGCGCGGCCTGGGCCGGCTCGGGGGCGGCGTCGGAGCGTGCGGTGGACACCGCGCCGCGGGTGGCCAGCCACAGGGGTGCGGTCACCTCGGCGTCGTCGAGTGCCTGCACGAGCCGTACGGTGCGGAACAGGGCGTCGGCCGGGGAGGCGTCCCCCTCGTCGGCGGGCAGGGCGAGGACGCCCGCGAAGGTGCCCAGGCCGGCGAGACGGGCGGCCAGGACGGCGCGCTCCTCGTCCGGGGCGTACTCCCGCAGCACGGCTTCGGCGCCGCCGGCCGCCAGCGCGTCGGTGAGGGTACCGGCGAGGGGGGTGTCGGCCGTTCCGGCGGGGGTGAGGACGAGCCAGCGTCCGGTGAGCGGACTGTCGGCGGCCTGGTCGATGGGCTGCCAGGCGACGCGGTAGCGCAGCCGGTCCACCCGGCCGAGCTCGCGTCGGCCGCGCCACCACTGCGACAGGGCGGGCACGAGGGGACGTACGAGCCCTTCGTCGACGTCCAGGGTGCCGGCGAGGGCGGCGATGTCCTCGTCCTCGACGGCGCTCCAGAAACCGGCGTCCCCGCCGCCGCCCTCACCGGTGACCGCCGTGCCGGGCGGGGTGGGCTCCAGCCAGTACCGTTCGCGGCGGAACGCGTACGTCGGCAGGTCCACGGTCCCGGCGCCCGTACCGGCGAAGACGGCCGGCCAGTCGACCGGCGCGCCGTGGGCGAAGGCTCCGGCGACCGCCGCCATGAGCGAGGCGGGTTCGGGCCGGTCCTTGCGGAGAGTGGGCACGGCGGGCGGTGCGTCGCTCTCGAAGCAGTCCTGGGCGAGGGCGGTGAGCGTGCCGTCGGGGCCCAGCTCGACGAAGCGGGCCACCCGGCGCTGGGCCAGCAGCCGTATCCCGTCGGCGAATCGGACGGGTTCGCGGACGTGCCGGACCCAGTGGTCCGGCGAGCACAGGTCTGCCGGGCGGGTGATCTCGCCGGTCACGTCGGAGACGATCGTCAGCCGGGGCGTGTGGTAGGTGAGGGTTTCGGCGACCGCCCGGAATTCCTGGAGCATGGGCTCCATCAGCGGGGAGTGGAAGGCGTGGCTGACCCGCAGTGCCGTGACCTTGCGGTCCTGGGCGCGGAAGTGCGCGGCCGTCTCCTCCACCGCGTCGGCGGCACCGGAGATCACCACCGCCCGGGGGCCGTTGACGGCGGCGATGCCGACCCGGTCGTTCAGCAGGGGCAGGACTTCGTCCTCGGTGGCCTGGAGTGCGGCCATGGCGCCGCCCTCCGGCAGGGCCTGCATCAGACGGCCGCGGGCCACGACCAGCCGGCAGGCGTCCGCCAGGGACCACACGCCGGCGACATGGGCGGCCGCCAGCTCGCCGACGGAATGGCCCAGCAGGAACTTCGCGGTGACGCCCCATGACTCCAGCAGCCGGAACAGGGCCACTTCGAGCGCGAAGAGCGCGGGCTGCGCGTACTCGGTGCGGTTCAGCCGGTCCGCGTCCTCGCCGAAGACGATGTCGCGGAGACTGAAGGGCAGTTCGGCGTCCACGGCGTCGAACGCCGCGGCGAAGACGGGATGGACCTCGTACAACTCGCGTCCCATGCCGAGCCGTTGGGAGCCCTGTCCGGCGAACAGGAAGGCAGTGGCGCCACGCGCGGTGCGCCCCCGGACGGTCGCGCTGCCCGCGCCGCCCTCGGCGAGCGCGGCCAGTTCCCGTACGGCGGTGTCGTGGTCGCCGGCGAGGACGACCGCCCGGTGCTCCAGGGCGGTCCGGGTGGTGGCGAGCGCGTGACCCACGTCCAGCGGGCGCGGCGGCCGGGTCTCGTCCCGCAGCCTCGCGAGCAGGCGGGCGGCCTGCGCCCGTATCGCCTCCTCACTGCGCGCGGACACCGGCCACGGCACGACGGGCAGTGTCAGGGGCCCGGTGGTGGGGACCGGCGGCTGCGCGGCGGGGTCGCCGGGCTCCTCGGGTTCGGCGGCGGGCGCCTGCTCGATGACCGCGTGGGCGTTGGTGCCGCTGATACCGAACGACGACACACCGGCGCGGCGCGGGTGGCCCGTTGCCGGCCAGTCGGCCGGCTCGGTGAGCAGGCGGACGGCCCCGGCCGACCAGTCGACGTGCCGGGACGGCTCGGAGACGTGCAGGGTGCGCGGCAGCACTCCGTGCCGCATCGCCTCGACCATCTTGATGATGCTGCCGACGCCGGCGGCCGACTGGGTGTGCCCGATGTTCGACTTCAACGAGCCGAGCCACAGCGGCTGCTCGCGGTCCTGCCCATAGGTGGCGAGCAGGGCCTGCGCCTCGATGGGGTCGCCGAGCGAGGTACCGGTGCCGTGCGCGTCGACGGCGTCCACCTCGGCGGGGGTCAGACCCGCGTTGGCCAGGGCCGCTCGGATGACCCGCTGCTGGGCGGGACCATTGGGCGCGGTGAGGCCGTTGGAGGCGCCGTCGGAGTTGATCGCGGTACCGCGGACCACGGCCAGCACCGGGTGACCGTTGCGGCGGGCGTCGGCCAGCCGCTCCACGAGCAGCATGCCGGCGCCCTCGGCCCAGCCCGTGCCGTCGGCGTCGTCGGAGAACGCCTTGCAGCGGCCGTCCGGGGCCAGCCCGCGCTGCCGGCTGAACTCGTAGAACATGGCCGGGGTGGCCATCACGGCCACACCTCCCGCGAGCGCCAGGTCGCATTCGCCGCGGCGCAGCGCCTGGCACGCCCAGTGCAGGGCGACGAGCGAGGAGGAGCAGGCCGTGTCGACGGTGACGGTCGGCCCCTCCAGCCCCAGGGTGTACGCGATGCGGCCGGAGGCGACCGAGGTGGCGTTGCCCGCCAACAGCAGTCCCTGCACCCCCTCGGGGAACTCGCTCACGCCGGCCCCGTAGCCGGAGGTGGCCGCGCCGACGAAGACACCGGTGCTGCTGCCGCGCACGGAGCCGGGAGCGATACCGGCCCGCTCGAACGCCTCCCAGGAGATCTCCAGCAGCAGCCGCTGCTGCGGGTCCATCGCCAGCGCCTCACGCGGCGAGATCCCGAAGAAGTCCGCGTCGAAACGGGACGCCTCGTGCAGGAAACCGCCGCCGAGCGCGTAGAAGGTGCCGGGGTTGTCGGGGTCCGGGTCGTAGCCCGCCTCGACGTCCCAGCCGCGGTCTGCCGGGAAGCCGGAGATGGCGTCCCCGCCCTCGTCGACGAGCCGCCACAGCTCCTCCGGGCTGTCCACCCCGCCGGGGTAGCGGCAGCTCATCGCCACGATCGCGATCGGTTCCCGGTCGCGTGCCTCCACGTCGCGCAGTTGCCGCCGTGTCTGCCGCAGTTCGGCGGTCAACCGCTTGAGGTACTCGACGTACTTGTCGTCCATCTTGTCGTCTTCAGCCACCAACGCCACATCCCTGAGCCGATGCCAACGGTTTCCCGCGGCTGATCACGACATCCCGAGTTCTTTGTCGATCAGGTCGAACAGCTCGTCCGCCGTCTCGACGGATTCCAGTTCCCCGTCGTCGACGTCGGCGAGTGCCGCTCCGGAGCCCCCGGAGCCGGTGCCGTTGTCGTGTCCGGCACCTCCGCCCTTCGTTGCCGTCTCCTGCCACTTCGCCGTCAGCCGCTGCAGCCGGGAAGTGATCGTCGCGTGGTCGTCCCCGCCGACCGCCGCGGCGCCGAGCGCGGCCTCCAGCCGGTCCAGTTCGACCAGGAGTGGCACCGCCGTCACGGCCGCGCCCGGGCCCTCGCCCGCACCTGTGCCGGACGCCTCCGGCACAGTGATCTCCTCGAGCAGATGCGCCGCCAGCACCGTCGGCGTCGGATGGTCGAACACCAGCGTGGCCGGCAGCCTCAGCCGAGTGACGGCGTTGAGCCGGTTGCGCAGTTCGACGGCGGTGAGCGAGTCGAAGCCCAGCTCCTTGAACGCCTGGTCCGGTTCGATCTCGTCCGCCGAGGCGTGGCCGAGGGTGGCCGCCGCCTGGGCGCAGACCAGGTCGACGAGGTGCTGCTCCCGGTCGGCCGGCGCGAGCGCCGCCAGCCGGGCGCCGAGGTCCTGCCGGTCCGTGCCGGCCGCGCCGGCCGTCTCGGCCGCCCGCCGCGCCGGTGCCCGCACCAGGCCGCGCAGCAGCGGCGGTACGGCCTCGGCGTGAGCCCGCAGAGCCTGCAGGTCGAGGTTCACCGGCAGGAGCAGAGCCCGGTGCGTGGGTGCCGCAGCGGCCACGAGCCCGGCGCCATCGAGGAGTTCGAGCCCCTGCTCGGCGGTGAGCGGCCGCATACCGCCGCGTGCCATGCGTCGCAGGTCCGCCTCGGTCAGCTCGGCGGTCATGCCCGCGCCTGGGGCCCACGCGCCCCAGGCGAGAGACACCGCGGGCAGGCCGGAGGAGCGGCGGTGGGCGGCGAAGGCGTCCAGGAAGGCGTTGGCGGCGGCGTAGTTGGCCTGGCCCGCGCTGCCGAACGTACCGGCGACCGAGGAGAAGACCACGAACGCGGACAGATCCGCGTCACGGGTCAGCTCGTGCAGGTGGGTCACCGCGTCCACCTTCGGCCGCAGCACCTTCGCGAGCCGGTCCTCGGTCAGGGAGCCCACCACGCCGTCGTCCAGGACACCCGCCGTGTGCACCACCGCGGTCAGCGGGTGCTCGGCGGGAACGGCCGCGAGGGCGTCGGCGAGCTGGTCGCGGTCGGCCACATCCACCGCCACGACCTCGACCTCGGCACCCAAGCCGGTCAGCTCCGCGACGAGATCACCGGCGCCAGGGGCCTCCGGGCCGCGGCGGCCGGCCAGCAGCAGACGCCGTATCCCGTGCTCGGTCACCAGGTGACGGGCCACCAACCCACCCAGACCACCCGTACCACCGGTCACCAGCACCGTCCCGTCCCGGTCCATCGGCACCGGAACGGTCAGCACCACCTTGCCCACATGCCGCGCCTGCGACAGATACCGGAACGCCTCCGCAGCCCTGCGCACATCCCAGCACGTCACCGGCAACGGCGTCAGCACACCCGCCTCGAACAAGGCAACCAGGTCGGACAGCATGGCGCCGATCCGCTCCGGACCGGCGTCCCACAGATCGAACGCCCGGTAGGTCACCCCCGGGTGCCCGGCGGCCACGGTCTCCGGGTCACGGACATCGGTCTTGCCCATCTCCAGGAACCGGCCACCACGCGGCAACAACCGCAACGACGCGTCCACGAACTCACCGGCCAGCGAGTCCAGCACCACATCCACACCACGACCACCGGTCGCCGCCAGGAACGCCGCCTCGAACTCCGTATCACGCGAAGACGCGATATGCCCCTCGTCCAGACCCAGTCCGCGCAGCGTGCCCCACTTGCCGGCACTGGCCGTACCGAACACCTCGGCACCCAGATGCCGCGCCAACTGCACCGCCGCCATACCCACACCACCGGCAGCCGCATGCACCAGCACCGACTCACCGGAGCGCACACCACCCAGGTCGGTCAACGCGTAGTAGGCGGTCAGGAACACGATCGGCACCGACGCCGCCTGCGCGAACGACCAGCCGGCCGGAATGCGGGCCACGGTCCGCGCGTCCGCAACCGCCACCGGACCGAAGGAACCGGGGAACATGCCGAACACGCGGTCGCCGACGGCCAGCCCCGAGACGCCCGGGCCGACCTCGGTCACCACACCCGCACCCTCGCCGCCCAGTAGGCCGGCTTCGCCGGGGTACATGCCGAGGGCGTTGAGCACGTCGCGGAAGTTGACACCCGCCGCACGTACGGCGATACGGACCTGTCCCTCCGTCAAATCGGCCGTGGCCTCCGGGAAGGGGGTCAGGGCCAGGTTGTCCAGGGTGCCCTTCTCCACACTGTCCAGATGCCAGGCCGGCTCGCCCGAAGGCAGCGGGAGCCCGTCACCGGCGGGGACACGGCCGAGGCGGGGCGCGTACGGCACACCGTCGCGCAGGGCGAGCTCAGGCTCGCCGATGGCCAGGGCCTGGGCGAGCACGGCGCGGGACGCTTCCGTGCCGTCCGTGTCGACCAGCGCGAACCGGTCTGGTGCCTCCGCGCGCGCGGCCCGTACCAGGCCCCACACCGCGGCCAGGGCGGGATCGGGAACCGTTCCGTCGAGCGCGGCGGCGCCCTCGGTGACGATCACCAGACGGGACTCCTCGAACCGTTCGTCGGTGAGCCAGGAGCGCACGGCCTCCAGGACGCGGCCGGTCGCGGCGTGTGTCGCCTCCGCCACGTCACCGTCCGTACCGTCCGTGCCGCTCACGCCCCGGCCCGCGGCGAACAGCACAGTCGCGGGGACGGCTGCGGGCAGCTCGGCCAGGGTCGCGTAGGCCGCAGCACCGGGTGCGAGGTCGGCGCCGCCGACCGCCGCGAGGGCGTCCGTCGGGGAGGCGTCCGGCTCGGACGGCGTCACCTTCGTCCAGTCCACCTGGTAGAGGCCGTCACGGTGGCCGTCGGCCTCGGCACGAGCGGCGAGGTCGCCGGAGACCTGACGCAGGAGCAGCGACTCGACGGAGGCCACCTGACCGCCCGTCGGGTCGGCAAGCTGCAGGGCGACGGCTTCCGGACCGGCCTGCACCATCCGTACGCGCAGGGTCCGCGCGCCGGACGCCCGCAGTGACACGCCGCTCCACGAGAACGGCAGCCGTCCCTGGCCGGCGTCGGCCAGCGACACGAACATCATCGCGTGCAGGGCGGAGTCCAGGAGCGCGGGGTGGACGCCGAAGTCACCCGCGAGTCGATCGTGCTCGTCGGGGAGTCCGACCTCGGCGAAGATCTCGTCGCCGCGCCGCCAGACCGCGCGCAGCCCCTGGAACACCGGCCCGTAGGCGAATCCCGCCTCGGCGAAGCGGTCATAGAAGCCCTCCATGGGGACGGCCTCGGCGTTCGGAGGCGGCCATGCGGTCAGGTCGGGGGCCGCGGTGTCGGCCGGGGCCGGGTCGGCGGTCAGCGAGCCGCTGGCGTTCAGTGTCCACGGATCGGTGTCCAGCGCGTCCTCGGCGCGGGAGTACACCTCCACGGTGCGCCTGTCCGACTCGTCGGGTGCGCCCACCCTGACCTGGACCAGCCGTCCGGTGCGCTCGGGCACGATCAAGGGGGCGGCGATGGTCAGCTCGTCCACACGGTCGTAGCCGAGTTGTCCGGCGGCGCACAGGGCGAGTTCGAGGAACCCGGTGCCCGGGAAGAGGACCGTGCCGGTCACGGCGTGGTCCCGCAGCCAGGGGTGCGTCCTGAGCGAGAGCCGCCCGGTGAACAGCGCCTCCTCGCTGCCGGCCACATGCACGGCGGCACCGAGCAGCGGGTGCTCAGCCGAACCGACGCCCGCCGAGCCGAGGTCGCCGAGCGTGACACCGGTGAAGTCGGGCCAGTAGCGGCGGCGTTGGAAGGCGTACGTCGGCAGGTTCGGGGTCGGACACCGGTCGCCGCCGGTGAGCGCGCGCCAGTCGGCGTCGGCTCCGTGGACGAACAGTGCGGCGACGGCCGAGAGCGCGGCCGGGGCCTCGGGCCGGTCCTTGCGCAGCAGCGGTACGAAGACGGTGGCGTCGGTGGCGTCGAGGCAGGCCTGGGCGAGTGCGGTGAGGGTGCCGTCCGGGCCGAGTTCCACATAACGGCCGACGCCCTGCCCGGCGAGGACCTGGACGGCGTCGGCATAGCGGACGGCCCGGCGCACATGAGCGACCCAGTAGTCCGGCGACATCAGCTCCTCGGCCGTGGCCGTCTCACCGGTCACGGTGGAGACGAGGGGCAGCTTCGGACGCTCGTACGTCAGACCCTCGGCGACCTTGCGGAAGTCGGCCAGCATCGGCTCCATCAGCGGCGAGTGGAACGCATGACTCACCCGCAGCGCCGTGACCTTGCGGCCCTGGCCACGGAAGCGCTCCGCGATCTCCTCCACCGCCTGCGCCGCGCCCGAGACCACCACCGACCGGGGGCCGTTCACCGCCGCGATGCCCACCTCGTCACCGAGCAGAGGCAGCACTTCGTCCTCGGTGGCCTGGAGCGCGACCATCGCACCGCCCTCCGGCAGCGCCTGCATCAGCCGGCCACGCGCCGCCACCAGACGACACGCGTCCGCCAGCGACCACACCCCCGCCACATGCGCGGCAGCGATCTCACCGATCGAATGCCCCGCCAGCACATCCGGGCGCACACCCCACGACTCCAGCAACCGGAACAGGGCCACTTCCAGCGCGAACAACGCCGGCTGGGCGAACTCCGTCCGGTTCAGCAGCTCGGCGTCCTCACCGAACACCAACTCCCGCAGCGGACACGGCAGTTCGGTGTCGAGATGGGCACAGGCCGCGTCGAAGGCGTCCGCGAACACCGGATACGTGTCGTGCAGCTCCCGGCCCATGCCCAGGCGCTGGGACCCCTGACCCGCGAACAGGAACGCCGTGCGCGCGTCCCGCCGCACCGTCCCCGTCACGGCGTTGGCCACTTCCTCACCGGACGCGACCGCCTCCAACGCCCCCAGCAACTCCCCACGCCCCGAGCCCCAGACCACCGCCCGGTGCTCGAACAACGACCGCGACCGCACCAGAGCACCGCCGACCTCGACAGCCCCCAGCCCCTCGTCACCGGCCACGAACCCCGCCAGCCGCCCGGCCTGCGCCCGCAGCGCCGCACCCGAACGGCCCGACACCACCCACGGCACCACACCAGCCCCCACCGGCGCCGCCTCCGGCTCCGGCTCCGGCTCGACCGGCGGCTCCTCCAGCACCACATGCGCGTTCGTGCCACTCAGACCGAACGACGACACACCCGCCCGACGCGTCCCGCCATCGGCCCGAGGCCAGTCGACACGGTCCGTGAGCAACTCCACCGCACCGGCCGACCAGTCCACATGCGACGACGGCTCCTCCGCATGCAGCGTCCGCGGCAGCACACCGTGCTGCAACGCCAGCACCATCTTGATCACACCCGCCACACCCGCGGCGGCCTGCGTATGACCGATGTTCGACTTCACCGACCCCAGCCACAACGGCCGTTCACGATCCTGACCGTA
>NZ_JBVIDX010000050.1:0-32457 GCF_055572155.1 Streptomyces sp. NPDC030814 | reverse complement strand
TCAACCGAAACCCACAACTGCCATGGTCATTCCTCGCCCACACCGGCCTGACCATCCACCCACCACATCCACCGAACTTACGAAAAGATCAGTAGGCATCCCCCCTTACGCTTCGTCCCATGAACTCACCCAGGGATGGAGCAGCACCCCGACTCGAACGGCTCCGTCGACGGCGGTCGCAGTAGGTGCTGTTCCTGTGTGACGTAATCGCCGACGCTGCGGGTTCGGCCCCGCAGTGTCGGCACTCGTCGCGTCGAGAACGCGTCGGGGTGGTCATGGAGCACCACGTCGTCCCGGGCCGACGACGCGGCCGGCGGTGTCGACTGCGGCGAGAGCGGTCGCGACGGACGTGGAGATGCGGCCCGTCAGCGCTCAGGCGTGCAGGGTGACGAGGGTGGCGAGTTCCGTGCCGGGGCGGACGGAGAGCCCGTTCATGCCGTAGATGATCGTTCCGGCTCCAGCAGCCCGGCCAGGAGGGTGGCGGCGTCGACGCCGATGAACTCACCGCCGTGCACACCTCCCGTGATCGCCACCCTGGGTCCGGGACGGGACCCGTTGACGAGGATCAGCGGGACGTCCACCGATGTGGTACCGAGGTCGGCGGGCAGGCTCCCCCGGCTCTTCTGCCCGGGCTCGGCGCGCAGCAGCCGATGGTCAGGTCATGTCTCAACCTCGTTCGGATCAGGCCGCGGTGCGGCCGGTTGTGGTGATGAAGTCGATCGGCTGGGAGGTGCGGCCCTCCAGGGCGAGGTCCGCGGCGATGTCGCCCATGGCGGGCGAGAGCTTGAAGCCCTGGCCGGAGAACCCGGCCAGCAGGACGATGTCGTCGCAGCCCGCCAGCGGTCCGACCAGCGGCCGGGTGCTGTCGGTGTAGCCCTCCATGAAGACCGACAGGCGCACCGGATCGGGGTTCAGGCCCGGCAGATGGCGCCGCACCGCCGCCGTGAAGGTCTCCAGCTCCTCCGGAGCGACGGTACGGTTCAGGCGGTTCGGGTCGTCCACGAGCTTGTGGTGGGCCTGGGGCAGGCCGAGCTTGACAGCCAGGCCGTCCGGGGACGGGATGCCGTAGAAGGGGATGTCGCCGCGGCGGACGAAGGCGGGGCGCTCCCCGTCTGCCGGGTGGTCCTCGTAGGGCAGGAACCAGGCGCTGATCGCCCGGTAGACGCTCACCTCCCACGGCAGGTCGGGGAGCAGGTCACCCACCCATGGCCCCGGGGTGACGACCGCGGCGTCGAAACGCTCCGCGCCGGTGTCGGTGCGGATTTCCACGCCTCCGCCGGCGACGGGAGTGACCTCCCGCACCGGCGTGTAGCGGCGGATCCGGGCGCCCAGTTCCTCGGCGTGCCGGGCCGCGGTCTGGATGGTCAGCTCGGGGCGGATGAAACCCGCGTGGCGGTCGAGAATCACCAGGTCACCGTCGTCGACGCGGAACTGGGGGAAACGCTTGGTCATCGCGTCGGCGTCGATCACCTCGTGGTTGAGGCCGTGCTCGGCGATGACGTCGACGACGGTACGCATCTCGGGGTCCTCGGCCGGCCCCATGAACAGGGCTCCGGTCAGGCGACGGAGTTCCCGCCCGGTCTCCGCCTGCAGTTGCTTCCAGAGGGCGTCGGCATGCCGGACGAGCGGCACGTAGCGACCGTCGTCGGTCTGCACGCTGCGGAAGACCCGGGTCTCACCGCCGCCGGCACTGCGGTCGTGGCCGGGGGCGAACCGGTCGTATCCGACGACCTCGGCGCCGCGGGCGGCCAGACGCCAGGCGGCCTGGCTGCCCATCGTTCCCACACCGACGACGGCGACACGCTTCCTGGCAGCTGACACAGGACTTTCCTTTCGTACCGCCGAGACGCATGCCGGCCTCGACGCGGGGATGCTCGATTCGAATGGGTTGGGACGGGGCCCCGGCTTTCAGGAAGCCCCCGGGTTCGCAACCACCGTGTCCGGGAGTCCCCGGTTCACTTCTGCGAGGAACGGACGTGCCGCAATGTGGAACGACGTGCTGAAATATGGCACAGACAATGGCAGCGACTCAGAAGGGGGTCAAGAGGGCGTCGGGCAGAAATTCCGGGAAGCACCAGGGGAAACAGGGCGGCACGGGCACGGCACCTACCACCGCCCGGGCACCGCGCGCGACGGGGCGTCGGCGAGGTGCACCAGGGCCGCGCCCCGCGCAGGAAGAACCTCGCCTACTGGGCGCCCACCGCCCCCAGCACGGGCAACAGTTGCACAGCCGCAGAAGTGTGTCGTCGTCGCCGAGGCCCCCGACCTTGACCAGCACAGGCAGCGGGTGGCCATCGAGGAGGGCGCCGCGGGCGCTGCCCGGTTCCGGCTCGCCGATCAAAGGCGATGCCGGTGGCACCGAGGGCGTGGAACACCGTCGCGGCGGTCTCGCCGCCGGTGATCACGAGGGCGTCGATGGCGTCCCGGTCGGCCAGCAGTCGGACCCTGGTGACCAAAGACGCGGCAAGGGCCTGCGCGGCGGCGGCGCGGTGGCGCTCGTCGGGGGTTCGCAAGGTGAGCACCTCGGCGTTGAGTCGGCGCACCGCGGCAAGCGACTCTCCCGGGTCCTCGGTGACACACGTTCCCTCGACATTGCCCCGGGCGTGAAGGGCGGCCAGCCGCCGTCGGCTTGCCGCGTTGGCGCTGCCGACGACCACCAGAGGACGCCGGGCCCGCTCCAGGGGCGGCGTGGGCCGGGCGACGCGGCGCGCGCAGCGGCGAGCAACACCCCCCTAGCCCCGGGGAGCCGACCCACAGCACCTGCCTCTTGACTCCCCAGCGAGGCACTGCCATCCTCTGTGCCGAAATGCAGCACGATATGCCACATTACGGCATGGTTCCGAAAGTGAGACGGCGGTCGGCGAGACATGACGTTTCGAGCCGCACATTCTCCGAAGCGTCTGGCTCCCGCCCGAACCATCGCGGCTCGAAGGGGCTCACGCTGCGGGCCGGCGCGGCGTGGGCAGGCGGGCCCGACCGATTCGCGAAGGAGACGGTCCACGTGGACGCCATCGACCAGAAGATCATCGCCGAGCTGACCCGCAACGCTCGCATCCCGCACTCCGAGCTGGCCGGCAAGGTGCTGCTGTCCCGCAACGCGGTGCGCCAACGCATCGAACGGCTGGAGCGCCAGGGGCACATCGCCGGCTACACCATCGTCCGCGCCGGCGGCGACACCGGCGATGTCATCTCGGCGCTCGTCCTCGTCTACCGCCAGGACCGAATGCGCGGCGGCGATGTGCTGGCCGCGCTCAAACGCATTCCGGAGGTGGTCATCTGCGAGATCCTCAGCGGCGACTTCGACCTCATGGTGCGCCTGGAGGCGGCCTCGCTGGAACGCGTACGGAGCATCTGGGAGGACATTGCCCGGATGCCTGGCGTACGAGACACGGTCACGGCGCTCACCCTGTCCAGGGTGGTCGACCGCCCGCGCGGAGAGCGGAGTTCGACGCCATAGGCGTGAGCAGCGGAGTTGCCCGTGCTCCCCTCCATCGTGATCGACCCCGGACGGTGGCCGACGCCCGCACCGCTCAGCGTCGGCCGGAACGCAGAGCCCGCCCGGAAAGTCCCGCTCGGTACGGAAGGCGCTCATTGGACCACTTCGGTGATGTGGTTGATGCAGACGACCTTGGGCTGGGTCATCTCCTCGAAGGCGAAGCGCACGCCTTCGCGGCCCATGCTGCCGTACTTGAACCCGCCGAACGGCATGGCGTCGAGGCGGTAGTCGGAGGAGTCGTTGATCATCACTCCGCCGGCATCCAGCAGCCGGGCCGCGGTCAGGGCGCGGTCCAGGCGGGAGGTGAAGATGCCCGCGTGGAGGCTGTAGTCGATGGCGTTGGCCTGCTCGACGGCGTCCTCGAAGGATGTGAACGGCTGCAGCACGACGACCGGGGCGAACACCTCCTCCTGCCAGATCGAGCAGGTCGCCGGGACGTCTTCCAGGACGGCCGGCGTGTACAGGGCGCCGGTGGCGTTGTTGCCGCATAGCAGCCTCGCGCCCTGGGCCACCGCCGTGTCGACCTTGGCCCGGGTGGCGGCCGCGGCATCCGGGGTGATCATGGGGCCGACGTCGGTGCGTTCGTCGAGCGGGTCGCCGACGCGCAGCTGCTTGGTGCGGGTGACGAAGGCGTCGCGGAAGCGTTCGTAGACCTCGGTGGCGATGAGGATGCGCTGGGTGCCGATGCAGTTCTGGCCCGCGGCCCAGAAGGCGCCGGAGACGCAGGAGGCGACGGCCTCGTCGAGGTCGGCGTCGTCCATGACGATGACCGGGGCGTTGCCGCCGAGGTCCATGGCGAGCTTTTTCAGGCCGGCGGTGCGGGAGATGGCTTCGCCGGTGGCGAATCCGCCGGTGAAGGACACCATGCGTACGTCGGGGGCGGCGACGATCGCGGCGGCGATGCCGGCGTCGCCGTTGACGACGGTGACGATCTCCTCGGGCAGGCCGGCCTCGATGAGGGTGTCGACCAGGCGCAGCGCGGACAGCGGGGTCAGGGCGGACGGTTTGAGGATGACCGCGTTGCCGCCGGCGATGGCGGGGCCGAGTTTGTGGGCGACGAGGTTGAGGGGGTCGTTGAAGGGGGTGATGGCGGCGATGATGCCCAGGGGTTCGCGGGTGAACCAGCCCTGCCGTTTCTCCGAGCCCTCGTGGGAGTCGAAGGGGATGACCTCGCCGGCGTTGCGCCGTGCCTCGGCCGCGGACAGGGACAGGGTGTTGACCGCGCGGGCGACTTCCTTGCGGGCCTGGGTGATGGTCTTGCCGGCCTCGCTGACGATCAGCTGGGCGAAGGACTCGGCACGCCGCTCGATCAGGCGGGCGGCGCGTTCCAGGACGGAGGCCCTGGAGGCGCGGGACAGTGCGGCCGCGGTGCGGCGCCCGCACCGGGCCTGCTGCAGGATGCCGCCGACGGCGCCTGCGTCGACGGTGGGCACCGAGGCGATGACCTCGCCGGTGTAGGGGTTGTGCACGGGCGCCGTGTCGGCGCCCAGTTCGATGCCGGGGGGTACGACGGTGTCAGACACGGTGAGCCTCCTTCAGAACGGGGCGGATGGGGGCGGTGTCGTCGTCCGCGTGGCGCTGGTGGATGGCGATGATGTCCGACAGCAGGGCGTAGGCGGTCTCGATGCGGCCGGCTCCCGGTCCGGACACCGTGACGGTGCCGAGGAGGTCGGTGGTGAAGGCGACCGCGTTGACCGGGCCCGGGATGTGGGCGAGCGGGTGCTGGGCGGGCAGGGCGAGGGGGGCGACGCGGGCGTGAACGCTGCCGTCCTCGTGGCGGGTGGCGGAGCCGACCAGCTTCCAGCGCAGCCCCTTCGAGGCGGCGTCCCGCACCTCGTGGGCAGAGAGCGCGGCGATGCCCTCGCAGGAGACGTCCTCGCGGCGCAGGTCGGCGCCCAGAACCTCGTTGGCCAAGATCATGATCTTGAGTTGGATGTCGTGGCCCTCGATGTCCGCGGTGGGATCGGCTTCGGCGTACCCGAACTCCTGGGCTTCGGCGATGGCCGCCGCCAGCTCGAGGCCCTCTTCGAGACGGCCGAGGATGTAGTTCGAGGTGCCGTTCATGATGCCCTGGACGCCGGTGATCTCCAGGCCGCCGAACATGCGCTGGGCGGTGCGCAGGATGGGGGTGCCGCTGAGTACCGAGCCCTCGAACTCGAAGCTGACACCGCGCTCCGCGGCCAGCCGCTTCAGCGCACGGCCGGCGTGTGCGACCGGTCCCTTGTTGGTGGTGCACACGTGCTTGCCCGATTCCAGGGCCCAGCGCACATGGGAGAGGGCGGGTTCGCCGTCGGCGGGGTTGGTGAACGTCGCCTCCGCGACGATGTCCGCCGGGACCTCGCGGATCACCCACTCGTTGCGCGGATCCGCGCTGCCGCCGGCAAGGCCCGCGAAGTTCAGCTCCCCGGGTTCGGCGGCCAGCAGCGGCGCCAGATCGATGCCGTCGGTGTCCACCAGGGAACCTGCTCGCAGATCGGTGATCGCCACCACTCGCAGGGCGAATCCCAACTCCTCGGCCAGGCGCGCACCGTTGTGGGATATCAGCTCGGCAAGCGCGCGATTGACGCCGCCGAACCCGATGAGGGCGAGATCGTATCGGCCCATGAGAACGCTCCTTCACAGTCCGCCGCCTTCACGGTGCGGCTGCTTGAGAGCCTCGCTTGTCTGCCTGTCACCTGCTCCATGCCACAACGGCCACGCAACATGCCGATCTGCTCTGTGCCATGGCAGTTCGCCCTACCCCGAGTCGGCCCTGGGTCAGGGCACGTCCGGAGGGGTGGTGGCGGGGGGCGCGTCCGACGCGAGCGAAGGCCGTGCCGCCGCGGTGGGGCTCCGCGACGGCACGGCGGCGTGGGCTGGTCGGACAGGTCAGCCCCAGGGGCTGACCCCTGTGAAGGAGCTGTCGGCGCGGAACGTGTCGGTGTTCTGGTAGAGGTCCACGCGCAGCGCATAGTCGTAGTGGCGCAGATAGCGGCCCGGGTAGTTGTACGACTCCAGGCGGACGGAACCCGAGGCGGTGCCCGGGCGGGCGCAGTAGGTGGCGTCCTTGTTGAAGACGGCCGTGCCGTTGCTCGTGTCGAAGCGGATCCGGAAGTCCCAGTGGCGGAGATAGCGGCCGGAGGAGTCGCGGAAGGAGTAGCAGTTGGCGTCCGCGAGACCGGGCACGATCGTGAAGGTGGCGCTCTGTTTGACGGCGGTGCTGCTGGAGGACGTCACCGGGTCGATGTAGCCGAGGCTGTCGGAGCGCACCACGGCGTACCGGTCGGGGAAGTTGACCGACCGCAGGGACCTGGTGGTGTTGGTGGGCAGGGTGACCCCGCCGGGGACGGTCTCCTTCAGCACGGTGAGGTGACGGACGAAGCCGGTGAGGCCGGGCAGTTCGGTCGGGGTGGACCAGGTGGCGAAGTTGTCGTAGCTGTCGCTGTACCAGTACTTACCGGCGCGGTAGCCGTCGTAGTAGATGCGCCAGCCGCCGTTGTCGAGCGGGACCAGGGCCGGACCTTCGACCCAGTCGCCGAAGCCCGCCCAGTTGCCGGTCTTCCTGAAGGTGTAGGGGCCGGTGAGGCTGGAGGCGGTGGCGTACTCGATGTACTTCGTCGTCTCGTTCTTGGTGAACGCGTGGTAGGTGGAGCCGACCTTGACGATGAAGGTGTCGATGTAGTTCGGGGCGATGCCGGACAGCTGGGTGGGCGCGGACCAGGTGGTCAGCGCGGAGTTGGTCGCCGTGATCTTGTAGGGGGTGAAGGCGGTGGCGGTGCTCGCCGTCGTGAGGGACACGATGATGTTGACGCTGCCGTCGGTGTCGATGAACCACTCGGGCGCCCAGGTGCGGGTGAGCCCGCTGATCGGGATCGTGTAGTTGTACAGGAACGTCCAGTTCACCCGGTCGGTGCTTCGGGCGAAACCGATCGTGTTCCCGGTCCAGTTGGTGGTGTAGGTGATGTAGTAGAAGCCGTCGGTGTGCTTGAAGATGCTGGGGTCGCGGATCAGCCCGGACGGCGGGGTGTAGGCGGGACCCTTCTGCAGGGTGAACGCGGTGGCGTCCGGCGAGTCGTACACAAACATGTTCGACTCGCTGCTGTTGGTGAACGCCGTCATCGTGTAGCGCGTGGCCTGCCCGGCCGGCGGGGCGGCGGCAGCGGCCGTGCCCTGAAGGGCGGGGACACCCAACAGGACCAGCAGCATCGGGCCCAGCAGGGCGAGCAGCTTTCTTGCGGTTCTGTTCAACTCTTCCTCCAGGGTCACGGCCCGTCCGCTTGACCGATCGCCGTGATGGGGAATGCCGCTTGTTCGGAATTGCGAACAAAGTTCGACAGTGCGATCAGAAGATAGGTTTCAGCCATGCGTGCGTCAATGCGTCTGGCGTATCTCGTTCCGCAGGCGCGGAACCGCCGCCGAGCACATTGCCGACGTCCGCCGCAAGGACGCCTCGGCAGGAACCCGCCGCCGGGGCGTCCGAGTAACTCCCCGGGCGCGGGAGGAGCCAGAGGCCGGCGCGCGTGCAGTCATGGGGCGCTTTCGGGTAGAGGCGTCGCCCGCCGCCGGAATCGTCAGACGGCGATGATCTGCCACTGCTGCCGCGTCAGGGAAGCGTACGGCTGCTGCTCGATGTTGGCTCCGTCGGCGGTGCTGCCCTCGTCGACGGCGAGGCAGAGCCCGCTGTAGCGGTTGATGAGGAAGTAGTGGCCGTCGCCGGTGGGCGTGACGGCCCACTGCTGCTGGGGGGCGTCGGCGTCCGACCAGATACCGACGTTGCCGCCGTCGGCTCGGGAGAGAGCCGCGACCTCCATGAGCTTGCCGCTGCCCACACCCTTGATCTTGTAGTAGCCGTCGCCGGTGCTGGTGAAGCTCCACTTCTGGTTCGTCTTGCTGAGCCATGGCCACTGAAGGACGTTGGTGTTGTTCGCGGTGCCCCCGCCCTCCACGTCGGCGACCTTGCCGCTGTGCCGGGCGACCAGCCGGTAGACGGTGCCGTCGCCGGGCAGCGTGGTGGACACCAGTGCCGGCTTGGCCGTCCGGCCGCCGATCCTGACGCCGCCCATGTTGGCGTAGCCGCCGGTGGCCGCGTTGGCCCGGATCCGCACGAAGCCCACGTTCCGGGCGGGCCATTCGGCCACCTTGGTGGCGCGGTCGCCGGCCCACGTGCCGGTGGCGACCTGGGTGAAGTTCGTGCCGTCGGTGCTGGTGGAGATGGTGTACGAGGTGATGTCGCCGTCGGTGGAGTTGGTGCGGTTCCACTGCTTGGGCAGGTATTCCAGAGTGGAGACGTTGCTCCACACCCCGCCCAGATCGAGCGTGATCGAGTGAGGCAGGGGCGAGGGCAGTCCCCAAGTCGACCAGCAGGTCTCGTAGTTCCTGTCGCTCAGCCCGTCAATGGCGTTGAGCGGTCCCTCGCCGGTGCGGAAGCCGGTGGCGTAGGCACTGACGGGCGTCACGGGGTGCTCGGCGCGCAGCAACTGCGTCGGCAGGGGTGGCCTGGAGGTGTCGGGGCTCCAGGCGGCCCCGACTTCGGCGAGCCGGTTGACGATGTTGGTGTCCAGCCTGCCGTCGCGGTTGGGCGGGCAGTTGAGGATGAACGAGGTGTACTTCGGTTCCAGGTCCGCCAGGTGGGACAGGATCGCGTCCTTGCTCATCAGGCCCTCGGTCGGCGTGGACGGATGCCAGAACCAGCCATTGCTGATCGTCTGCCCCTGCGTGGCGGCGTAGGTGTTCCCGGCCGGCGACGAGACGCCCAGCGGCTCCTCGAAGTAGATCGCGTCGCCGAGGAACGGCACCGACAGCGCACCGTGGTCAATCATGACGATGTCCGGCTGGAGCGACTTCACGTGCTCGCGGATCCGCTGGTAGGAGACGGCCTGCTGGCCCATCTGCCATGCGTAGCCGTCGGTGACGAACATGTCGATGGTGCCGTAGTTGGTGAGCAGCTCGGTGATCTGACCGAGCATGAAGGTCATGTCGCCGGGCTGGATGGCATCGGTGATCTCGAGGCCCGACACCTTGTGCCGGCTCTCCCACGCCTCGACGCCGAAGGTGCGGTCCCATATCGAGTAGTAGAACCCGACCCTCAGTCCCTTCGCCCGGAAGGCGTCGCAGTACGCCTTCACCACGTCCTGCTTGTAGGAACTGTTCGAGACGTTCTGGGTGCCGTAGGCGCTCGGCCACAGGGCGAAGCCGTCATGGTGCTTGGTCGTCAGGATGCCGTAACTCATCTTCGCCGCCGCGGCGGCGGCCGCCCACTGGGCACAGTCCACGGCCGTGGGGGCGAACAGGGCGGGGTTCTGGTTGGGGGCAGCCCACTCCTCGTTGGTGAACGTGCCCAGGCTGAAGTGGTTGAACATGCCGAACCGCATGTTCACCAGATTCTCCAGGTTGGTCTGGGGGTCCGCAGCGGCCGCCTCCGCCAGCAGAGGCGACAATGCGGGGATCACCGGCAGCGTGGTCGCGGCAACAGCGGCGCCCGCGGCACCCAGCAGCGCGCGGCGGGACAGTCTTCCTGACGGCATGTGTACTCCCGGTTGGGGGGCTGATGTTCGAGGTGAGGAGTCGGGGCGGGCAGCCCGAGGGCGCGTTCGGTCGCCAGGCCTTCGGACGCGGACCCTCTGGGCTCCAAGGCGCCGGATGTCACGCATGAAGTTCGACGACGTGACTGCTCCATGTCAACGGGTAAGAGGATGAAAGTACTCAGAGCTGGAGCAGAAGATCCGAGTTTGTCCGCCCAAGCGGCTATTCCCTCTTCCACAGACATGCCATGTTTAAGAGGGGAGCCGAACTGTGATGCTCGCAAACGCCGTGGCGCCAGGCGGTGCATGACCGCTCCGGAAGCGACCTGAAGGGCTCAGCCGCCGGGCGGTTCCGTTCGTGTCGCGGTTCTCGCAAGCGGCCGGGGCGGCCGGCCGAGCACCGCCCCGGACAAACGCCATGCGCGGCACACGCCCCGTCCGCGACCGGCCTTCCCGGTCCCGCGGACTACTGCTGCCGGAGGTGTTGACGCATCCCGCTTCCCACACTTAGCGTCTGCCCGATCTTACGAACGCCGTTCGATTTATCGCACAACTCGCCTCGGAGGACAGGGAGTAGCTACCGAAGGCTTCCAGCCGGCCGAACGCTCGGAGGCACACCGCATGGCGCGACAGCGATCGGGCCCGTGGAGGCGAAGACCCGGTCGACCGCCGCTGACTCCGCCGTACTCCGAGGGCCGCTGGGCGGGCCTGGACAAGAGAGAAACAGCATCGTGGTGTGGGAGTCGACGGACCTGGTCACCTGGTCACCTGGTCACAGCCGTGGCCGCCCAACGTCGTCGGCGCGATCCCCGACGGACGCAACGCCCGGGCTTCCGCGCCGACAGTTCCTGCACGGTGGTCGGGCCCGGTTGGACCGTGCCCGCCTTGAGCTCCGCGCGGAAACTGCCGCCGACTCCGCGTGGGTGCCTCACCGGACGGGCGCCCGCCAGGGCGAACGGTTTGCTCCACACGACAGCCGACTCACCCAACCGATGCCAGACATCCCATAAAAGTCCGGATCTTAAGCACTCCCAGAGGGCAACTCCTGGAACTGGGGGAGGTATTCCTTGACGGTGATGGGATGTAAAGGCAATCTCCCTCCCGGCGCGAGCGATTCGCGGCGGGCCACCTGCAACCATCCGGGAAGGCCGCATGAAACTCCTCCGAAGAAGCGGTGTTCGAGTCGCCGGTACGGTCGCCGCCGTCCTCGCCGGCATGGGCTCGGTCACTGCGGTGCCCGCATCCGCCGCCCCGGGGAGCTGGACCTCGGTCCAGCCCGGTGTCGCTCAGACCGGCTGTGACGGCGTACGCGCCACCGTGGCACTCGACGCGAACGGCGCCCTCTCGCTCGGCGCGACCTGGAACTGCCGCCAGGCCCTGATACCTGCTCCTATCGGGCTGGTGACCAGCCAGGCCGACTTCACCACCGGACTGGAGTTCGTCAGTCGCACAGATGCGCCCGTCTCGTACACCTACGAGGTCGAAGCGGGGAAGTCCCGCGTCCGGACGCGGTCCGCGACCGAGACGAGACTGGTGTTCACGAAGGGCTCCGCGCAGATGACCGTGCACGTCCGCACGTCCGCGGACGGCATGGCGCTGCGCTACGAGCTGCCGTCGGGTGCGACGGTGCTGCGCGAGGCGACGTCGTTCGAACTGCCGACCGACGCCCAGCTGTCCCGGCAGGTGTTCAGCCCCGATCACGAGAGGGGTTATGTGACCTCTCAGGTCGCCGATGCCCCGACAGACTCCTATGACATGGGCATGCTCGCCCAGCAGTCCAACGGCGCGCGGGTGCTGCTGGCCGAGTCCGGTGTGGACGGCGACTATTCAGGGGGCCGGTTCACCCACACCCAGGGCACCGGCCGTTTCACCGTCGCGCTGGCCGACACGCAGATCGTGCGATCCGGCGCGTTCACCACAGCGTGGCGCACCGCCATCATCGGCAGCACGGCGACGGTCGTGGAGTCCACGCTGGTCGACGACGTCGCGCCCGCGTCGAAGATCTCCGACACCTCGTGGATCAGACCGGGTGTCGCCGCGTGGCCGTGGCTGGACGGCATGGTCGCCACCCAGCGCGACCTGACCAAACTGAAGCAGTGGGCCGACTACGCCTCCTCGCAGGGCTGGCCCTATCTTCTGGTGGACGACGGATGGAAGGCCAACCAGACGATCATTCCCGAGCTCGTGACCTACGCCCGGGACCGCGGCGTGCGGATCATGCTCTGGTACCACTGGCAGGACCTGGACACCGCCGCCGAGCGGGACGCCGAGTTCACCAAGATCACCGGGTGGGGTGTCGTCGGCGTCAAGATGGACTTCATGGGTTCCGAGACCCGGGCTCGTCAGCAGTGGTACGACGCGGCCCTGGCCGACACCGCCCGGTTCAAGCTGATGGTCGACCTGCACGGCTCACGCCTGTCCGTCGGCGTCCACCGCACCTGGCCGCATGTGCTGACCAATGAGGCCGTCCGGGGCGAGGAATACCCCGGCGGCCGGACCATCGGGCACGTGGCCGCACTCCCGTTCACGCGCGGCGTGCTCGGCCCGGCCGATTACTCGCCGATGAGCTTCCAGCAGGGCAACCCGAACAGCGACGCCGCCGAACTCGCCCTCGGCGTACTCCTGGACAGCGGCATCATGCTGCCGGGCAGCCGCATCTCGGACTACCAGGCCCGGCCCGAGGCACAGCGGTGGCTGCGCATGCTGCCGACCGTGTGGGACGAGACGACGTACGTCTCGGGCGACCCGCTCACCGGAGGGGTCATCGCGCGCCGCAACGGCGACCGGTGGTTCGTCGGCGCGCTCAGGCACGGCGGCGCCACCACCATCAGCTACCCGACCACGTTCCTCGGCTCCGGGACCTGGCACGCGGAGATCACCACCGACGGCTCCAACGGCCTTACCCGCACCAGCAAGGTCATCCAGGCCGGTGACACACTGAGCGTCCCGGCGGTCGCAGGCGGCGGCCATGCGGTCAAGCTGACCAAGGTGCCGGTCATCCCGACCGGGAACCGCACGGTGACCATCTCCGGCAGCAGCCACGTACTCGACGTGAAGAGCTCGAGCCTCGCGAACGACTCCGCGATCATCCGCTGGCCCAGTACCGGCGGCACCAACCAGCGCTTCGCGTTCGTGCCCCTCGGCGACGGATACACGCGGATCGTCAACCAGGCCAGTGGCAAGGACGTCGTCATCCGGTACGCGTCCCGCGACGCGGGCGCGAAGGCCATCCAGTACACCTACGAAGCCAACGCGAACACCAACGACGAATGGCTGGCCGAAGACGCCGGCAACGGCCGTATCCGGCTCGTCAACCGCCACAGCGGTCTCTACCTCACCGCGGGCAACGCCCAGGGCGACCAGTTGGAGCAGCGTCCGTTCGACGGCGCGGACCACCAGATGTTCACCGTCTCCTGACCCCGCTGCACAAGGCGGCCCTGGAGCGGTACGCCACCCGGGCACAACCCCGCGCCGAGGGCCATGGTCGAGGGCCCGGCCCTCGGTGACGCCGATGGCCGTGTCGGCGGCGATGGTGCGGTGAGGGTCCCTTGCTCAAGTGTGCAAGGGACCCTCGGTTCGACTCCTGGGATGCCGTACGATCCGAAGTCGCTGCAATGGTGAAGGGGCCGACCCTGGAAAGTCTGGATCGCAGCCCCGAATTCCCCGGGGGAGTCAGTCGAGATCGCCCTCGTGGCGGTCACGCCAGAGCCAGTTGCCGCTGAGCCTGCTTCGCAAAGTCAGGCATTGAACGTTCCGTTTGACAGCCCCTCGGGGGCGCTGCACCATCGGTTACAGGGGCGATCGGCGTAGACCTAGCGCACACGACACTGTGCGTGGAAGCAGGTGTGCCAAATGGCGAATCTGGCGAGCCGAAACCTTCCCTCGCTCACCGCGCTGAGAAGGTATTTGCTTTCTCGGCAGTGGTTCACCAGCAGAGTCCTCCCAGCAATACCGAGGCGCGTGCGTTGGGTAATGCGCCGGGTGTATTTTCTGCCGATCGACGTGGCCGAGCGGGCACTCGGCCGCAAGGAGTCGATGACGCCCCGGAAGTCCGACATTTTCACCGGCTCCGTGGACGACTTCAAGGCAAGCGGCAACGCCTTGGCTGACCGCCTGATCAAGTTCGGCTGCCTAACCCCACAGACCAAGGTACTTGACGTGGGGTGCGGCATGGGGCGCTTGGCGGTTGCCTTGACTTCCCGACTCAGTCCTGCCGGGTCCTATGACGGACTGGACATCGTGCCGGCCGCCGTGAAGTGGTGTGAACGTAACATTGCCCGCGCTCACCCGGGATTTCACTTTACACTGGCAGACATACACAATAAAGAATATAACCCCAAGGGCCGGCACGAGGCATCCGAATACACATTCCCATATAGGGATGAATCATTCGACCTGGTGGTACTTACCTCCGTCTTCACGCACATGCTCCCGCTAGAGATGGAGCGTTACTTCGCGGAGATAGCGCGCGTCCTGAAGAAGGGTGGAAAAATATACACCACCTACTTCTTGATGAATGACGAATCGCGACGGGAAATGCAGGCCGGTCACAGTGATATACACTTCCGCCAGCGTTCGGGTTCGTGCTGGTTCGTAGACGATAAAGTGCCGGAACTGTCAGTAGGTCACGATGAGGGCTACATCCGCAGCCTCCACCGCAAGCATGGCCTATTCGATCAATACTCCGTCCGGTATGGAGGTTGGTCTGGCAGCCAAAAGGTGGAGCACAGCCAAGATGTGGTCATCGCCGCCAAGCAGTATGTTCCTTCTTTCGAAGCTGAGCGCTGAGCGCGTGGCGGGCTGCGCGGGGGCGCCGCTCGGGACAGACGGAACCGGCCACTCAGACTGCCTGGCACAACCGGGCACATCCGCCGGCCATCGTCCAGTCCACGGGTGACGGCTACCACACCATCACCTGCGTCGGCAGCGGCAAGGTGCTCGACGTGGCGGGGTCCTCGACGGCGGACGGCGCGGCGGTCGTGCAGATGACCGCCGACGGCCGGGCGAGCCAGCAGTGGCAGCTGCGCCCGCAGACCGGCGGCGAATTGTGCCCTGGTCAACCGCAACAGCGGCAAGGTGCTCGACGTCAAGGGGGCAGCACGCCGACGGCGCCGCGTGATCCAGTACCGCGACGTCGGCAGCTCCAACCAGCGCTGGACGTTCCACCGCGTCAGTGCAGTGGCGTCGTCCGCGACGAGTGAGGCTGTGGGCGGCCGGGCTGGAGCGGAAGGCCCACCGCTGGTTCGACTCGCCGTTGCCGGGCCACTGGACCACGGCGGCGCCGTCCGCCTTCGACGCACGGAAGACGTCAGCGGCCTTTCCATGTGCGGCGGAGGTGGACCGGGCGAAGATCTCCACCTCGATGTCGATGGCGGCGAGCCGCTTGGCCAGTTCGGCGATGTAGATGTTCATGCCGCCCGCGTCGCCGGTGCCGGGCTGGTGCAGCGGTGAGGTGTGCACGCTGAGCATGGCGACGCGCCGGGGGTGACCGCGGGCACCGGCGGGCAGCACGTGTGGCGGGCCCACGAATGGGTGGTCGCGCTGGACACCTTCGAGGGAGGTCATGTGCGGGCCCCAGCCGTCACCCCGGCTCGCAGGCCGAGACGCTGCTCTCCGGCGTAGACGTTCATGGAGCTGCCGCGCAGGAAGCCGACAAGGGTGAGCCCCGTCTCCACCGCCAGGTCCACGGCGAGCGAGGACGGCGCCGAGACCGCCGCCAGCACCGGGATGCCCGCCATGACCGCCTTCTGCGCCAGTTCGAAGGACGCCCGCCCGGACACGAGCAGGATGGCGCGGGACAGCGGCAGTTGACCGTTGCGCAGTGCGCGGCCGACCAGCTTGTCGACGGCGTTGTGCCGCCCGACGTCCTCCCGCACATCGAGAAGCTCACCCTCGGGTGAGAACAACGCGGCGGCGTGCAGACCTCCGGTGCGGTCGAACACGCGCTGCGCGGACCGCAGTTGATCGGGCAGGCCGGCCAGCAGCTCCGGGGTGACCCGGACCGGGGGTGTGTCGGCGATGGGCCACCGTGCCGTGGTCCGTACGGCGTCCAGGCCGGCCTTGCCGCACAGGCCGCACGACGACGTGGTGTACACATTGCGTTCGAGCGTGATGTCGGGGAGCGGCACGCCGGGCGCGAGTCGCACATCGACGACGTTGTACGTGTTCGAGCCGTCCTGGGTGGCGCCCGCGCAGTACACGATGTTCGCGACGTCCTGGGCGCTGCTCACGACTCCCTCGCTCACCAGGAAGCCGGCGGCGAGCGCGAAGTCGTCCCCGGGCGTGCGCATGGTGATCGCCAGCGGCTTGCCGCCGAGCCGGATCTCCAGTGGCTCCTCCGCCACCAGTGTGTCGGGGCGCGTGCTCGGAGCGCCGTCCCGGATGCGCAGCACGCGCCGTCGCTCGGTGACCCGTCCCATGGCCTCACTCCCCGTTCTGTCGGTGGACGTCGTTCTGACCGCGGGCTCGTGCGTCAGCCGCCGATGGCCGACATCGGCCGGTCGGGCTGCCGGAAGTGCGGCTCGTCCGGCCCGGACCCGGCTTTCTTCCCCCACATCGCCCGCTTCCGCAGGCCCGGGATCCCCTCGTCCGGGGCGCCGGAGTGCAGGGCCTCGCGCAGGTAGGACTCCTTGCGGACGAACAGGCAGTCGCGTACCTGGCCGTCGGCGGTGGGCCGGGTGCGGTCGCAGGCGCGGCAGAAGGGGCGGGCCACGGAGGAGACGGCTCGCCAGGACGTTCCGGCGGTGATCATGCCGTCGCGCCGCCGGCCGCGCTGGGCGTCGAGCGGCATCTGCTCGATGAACCGGAGTTCGTAGTCGTTCTCCATGGCCCACGCCAGGGAGACGTCGACCCGGTCCGGGCCGGCGTGGGTGAGGGGGGCTTGGACGGCGCGTTCCATACCGTTGGCGGTCAGCCACAGCCGGGGGCGCGGGGTGAGGGCGGCGCACCGTTCGGCGATCCCCACTCCGGCTCCTCAGCACTCGATGACGTTGACGGCGAGACCGCCGCGGGCGGTCTCCTTGTACTTGACCTTCATGTCGGCGCCGGTCTCCTTCATGGTCTTGATGACCTTGTCGAGGGAGACGTGGTGACGGCCGTCGCCGCGCAGCGCCATGCGGGCGGCGGTGACGGCCTTGACGGCGGCCATTCCGTTGCGCTCGATGCACGGGATCTGGACGAGGCCGCCGACGGGGTCGCAGGTGAGGCCGAGGTTGTGTTCCATGCCGATCTCGGCGGCGTTCTCGACCTGTTCGGGGCTGCCGCCGAGGACCTCGGCCAGCCCTCCGGCCGCCATGGAGCAGGCCGAGCCGACCTCGCCCTGGCAGCCGACCTCGGCGCCCGAGATGGAGGCGTTCTCCTTGAAGAGGAGGCCGATGGCGCCCGCCGCGAGGAGGAAGCGCACGATGCCGTCCTCGTCGGCGCCCGGCACGAAGCCGAGGAAGTACTGAAGGACGGCGGGGATGATGCCGGCCGCGCCGTTGGTCGGGGCGGTGACGACCCGGCCGCCCGCGGCGTTCTCTTCGTTCACGGCCATCGCGTAGAGGGTCACCCACTCCATGGCGCGGCCCGCCGGGTCGCCCTCGCTGCGCAGCGCCCGGCCCGCGGCCGCGGCTCGCCGACGGACCTTCAGACCTCCGGGGAGAATGCCCTCGCGGCCCAGTCCGCGGGCGACGCATGCTTCCATGACCCGCCAGATCTCCAGCAGGCCCGCACGGATCTCCTCCTCGGTGCGCCATGCCTTCTCGTTCTCCAGCATCAGCGCGGAGATCGACAGGCCGGTCTCCTTCGTGAGGCGGAGCAGTTCGTCGCCGGTGCTGAAGGGGTGGGTCAGCACCGTGTCGTCGGTCTTGATCCGGTCAGCGCCGACCGCGTCCTCGTCGACCACGAAGCCGCCGCCCACGGAGTAGTACGTCTTCTCCAGCAGCGGGACCCCCTCGCCGTCGTACGCGAAGAGGATCATGCCGTTGGCGTGGTACGGCAGCGACCGTCGGCGGTGCAGGACCAGTTGGGTCGAGGCGTCGAAGTCGATCTCGTGGGCCGGGCCGATCTCGGCACCGAGGAGGCGGATGCGTCCCGTGTCGCGGATCCGCTGGACGTCCAGGTCGGCCTGGGCGACATCGACCGTGTGCGGCTCGTAGCCCTCCAGGCCGAGCAGCACCGCCTTGGGGGTGCCGTGGCCGTGCCCGGTGGCGCCGAGGGAGCCGAACAGCTCCGCCCGCACCGCGGCGGTCTGGGCGAGCACGCCGTCCTGCTTCAGCCGGGCGACGAACATCCCGGCGGCACGCATCGGTCCGACGGTGTGCGAACTGGACGGGCCGATGCCTATGGAGAACAGGTCGAAGACGCTGATTGCCACGCCATACTCCGTGGGGTGGGAGGGGCGTGCCGAGCGGTCGCGGCACGCCCCTGCGGAAGGGTGTCGTTACAGGCCGGGGTAGAGCGGGTGCTTGTCGGCGAGTGCCTTCACACGGTCCTTGAGGGCTTCGGTGTCGCAGGTCGGTTTGAGCGCCTCGGCGATGACGTCCGCGACCTCGGCGAAGTCCTCGGCCTGGAAGCCACGGGTGGCGAGGGCCGGGGTGCCGATCCGCAGGCCCGAGGTGACCATCGGCGGGCGCGGGTCGTTCGGGACGGCGTTGCGGTTGACGGTGATGCCGACCTCGTGGAGGCGGTCCTCGGCCTGCTGCCCGTCCAGCTCGGAGTCGCGCAGGTCGACCAGGATGAGATGGACGTCGGTGCCGCCGGAGAGCACGTTCACGCCGGCCTCACGGGCGTCCGGCGCGGTCAGCCGCTCGGCGAGGATCTTCGCGCCCTCGACCGTACGGCGCTGGCGCTCCTTGAACTCCGGTGACGCGGCGACCTTGAAGGAGACCGCCTTCGCCGCGATCACATGCTCCAGCGGGCCGCCCTGGAAGCCGGGGAAGACCGACGAGTTCAGCTTCTTCGCGAACGCCTGCTTGGCCAGGATGATGCCGCCACGCGGCCCGCCGAGGGTCTTGTGCGTGGTGGAGGTGACGACATCGGCGTGCTCGACCGGGTTGGGGTGCAGGCCCGCCGCGACCAGACCGGCGAAGTGCGCCATGTCCACCCACAGATACGCCTCGACCTCGTCCGCGATCCTTCGGAACTCCGCGAAGTCCAGCCGGCGCGGGTACGCCGACCACCCCGCGATGATCACCTTCGGCCGGTGCTCCTTGGCGAGCCGCTCGACCTCCGCCATGTCCACCAGACCGGACGCGGGGTCCACGTGGTACGGGACCACGTGGAACTGCTTGCCGGAGAAGTTGATCTTCATGCCGTGGGTGAGGTGTCCGCCGTGGGCCAGGTCCAGTCCCAGGATCGTGTCCCCGGGCTGGGCCAGCGCGAACAGGGCGGCCTGGTTGGCCGAAGCGCCGGAGTGGGGCTGGACGTTGGCGTACTCGGCGCCGAACAGCTCCTTGACCCGGTCGATGGCGATCTGCTCGGTGACGTCGACGTGCTCACAGCCACCGTAGTAACGGCGTCCCGGATAGCCCTCCGCGTACTTGTTCGTGAGGACCGAACCCTGCGCCTGCAACACCGCGACCGGCGCGAAGTTCTCGGAGGCGATCATCTCCAGGGTGGACTGCTGGCGGTTCAGCTCCGCGTCGACGGCGGCGGCGACCGCGGGGTCGAGTTCGTGCAGTGGCTGGTTGAGCAGGGTCATCGGCGGTCTCCTTGGGCGTGGGCGCAGTGGGCGGCGTAGGCGTCGGGGGTCAGTGCGCCGGTGATGTTCTCGACGCGCAGCCGGAACAGCCAGCCATCGGTGTAGGGGGCGGCAGTGACGAGTCCGGGGTCGTCGGCCAGCGCGGTGTTGACTTCCAGGACACGGCCCGAGGCGGGGGCGTACAGGCCGCTGACGGCGGTCAGTGACGTGATCTGTCCGCAGCTCTCCCCGGCCTCGGCCCAGGAGCCGACCGCGGGCAGACGCAGGTCGACCACGTCACCGAGGGTCTTCGCGGCGAACTCGGTGATGCCGACGGTGGCGTTTCCCCCATCCACGACGAGCCATTCGTGGTCCCAGGTGTAGCGCAGGTGCCGCGGAATGCTCGCGTCGGTCTCCACCGCGGATTCCCGGGAGAGCTGGGGCGGGGAGGTCATGACACGACGGCCGCGGCGGCGGGGACGAGGGTGCGACGGAGCCGGTTGAAGAACTTCGGCTGGTTGAGGGAAAGGACGGCGACGGGATTGCCCTCGCGCCGGTAGACGGCCGTGAAGGTGCGGCTGTCGATGTCACCCTCGACGATCTCGGGCTCGGCGCCGGGGGCGACGTGTCCGGCCACCTGGATACGGGACTGGTACTGGTCGGACCAGAAGTACGGCGCGGTGGGCGGGGCGGGGGCCGGCACACCGGTCAGCAGAGTGCGGGCGGCGGTCTTCGCCTGCTCCGTGGCGTTGCTCCAGTGCTCGATGCGGGCGTGCCGCCCGGTGAACGGGTTGGGGCAGCGGGCGACGTCGCCCACGGCGACCACGCCGGGGATGCCGGTCGAGCAGCCGGAGTCGCACACCACGCCGTCCTCCACCCGCACACCGGAGCCGGCCAGCCAGTCGGTGTTGGGCCGCACGCCCACGCCGACCACGACGATGTCGGCGGGCAGCACCCGGCCGTCCGCGAGCCGTACACCGGTGACCCGGTCCTCGCCGATCAGTTCCGCCACACCGGTTCCGCACAGCAGCTCAACGCCGTGGTCGCTGTGGAGCGAGGAAACCACCAGCCCCATCTCTCGCCCCAGTTGGCGCTCCAAGGGCACGGGGAGCGCCTCGACGACGGTGACGTGGAGCCCGAGCCGGTGTGCGGTGGAGGCCACCTCCGCGCCGATGAACCCGGCGCCGATGACGACGACCCGGGGCAGGCCGTCGAGCAGTTCGGCGCGCAGCGCCTGGGCGTCGTCCAGGGTGCGCAGGGTGTGGACGCCCGCCAGCCCGTCCGTGCCGGGGAGGGTGCGGGGGCCGGCGCCGGTCGCGATGACGACACCACCGGTGCGCACATGCCGTCCTCCGGCCAGGGTGACGGTGCGGGCGACGGGGTCGAGCCGCACGGCGCGCTCGCCGAGCAGCCACTGCACGTCAAGGACTTCGTACTCGTCAGCGTCGCCGAGCGCGAGCCCCTCGACGTCGACGTCCCCCTTGAGGAAGTCCTTGGACAGCGGGGGTCGGTCGTAGGGGGTGTGACGCTCCTCCCCCACGACGACGATCTCGCCGTCATAGCCCTCTGCGCGCAGCGCGCGGACCGTGCTCAGTCCTGCCAGCGACGCTCCGACGACGGTGATGCTCCTCATGCCGGCTCCAGACGGGGAGTTGTCTCGCATAACACAACGACACTCGTTATACGCAACATGCTTTCGGCGCGGTGCGGGCGTTGTCAAGGGATGCGCCACTGATCAATTTCCGATGACGCTCCCCGTTGCGTGATTCGCAACCTGTCATGGCAGTGCAACGGCCCGTCCGCCTGCCGGAGGAGCCGCAGGCGGACAGGCAGTGCCGGGTTGGGATCAGTGCGTGGGGCGCACCTCCAGCTTGTTCTGGAGCCAGGTGTGGAAATCGCCGATGTGGTGCTCGCTGGGCACCAGCACACCGCCCTTGGCGTACACCTTCGAGCTCATCGCCGGCTGGGTGCGCTCACAGGCGTCGAAATCCTGCTGGTTGACGCGGTGGAACAGCTCCACCGAATGGTCCACGTCCTTGCCGCTCTCCACGACGTGCGGCAGATACAGCCAGTCGCACTCGACGACCGTGCGGTCGGGTGCCATCGGGTACATCCGGTGGAGGATCACATGGTCGGGCACCAGGTTGATGAAGACCTGCGGCCGGACGGTGATCGCGTAGTAGCGGCGGTCCTGGTCGTCGGCGACGCCGGGGATGCGGTCGAGCCCCTCGGAACCGTCGACCGTGAAGCCCTGGATCTCCGCACCGAACTCCGCTCCGTGGCCGACGTAGTACTGGGCGGCATAGCCGTCCGCGAACTCGGGGAGCACCTCGGTGAGTTCGGGATGGATCGTGGCGCAGTGGTAGCACTCCATGAAGTTCTCGATGATCAGCTTCCAGTTCGCCTTCACGTCGTAGGTGATGCGTCGGCCCAGCTTCAGGTCGTCGATGCCGTAGCGCTCGATCGACTCCAGGTCGCCGAGCCGCTCGACGACCGCACCCTGCACGTCCGCCTCGAAGGACGGCGGCTCGTCGGCGAGGCACACCCACACATAGCCGAGCCACTCCCGCACATGCACGTTGATCAGGCCGTACTCGGTCCGGTCGATGTCCGGCATCGACGTCAGGTTCGGGGCGGCGACCAGCTTGCCGTCGAGGCCGTAGGTCCAGGCGTGGTACGGACACTGGAAGGCCCTCTTGACCTCACCGGACTCCTCCGTGCAGAGCTTGGCGCCGCGGTGCCGGCAGATGTTGAGGAAGCCCTTGACCGAGCCGTCCCGCGAGCGGGAGATCAGCACGCTCTCGCGACCCACCTGGTAGGTGCGGAAGGCGCCGGGCTTGTCCAGCTCGGCGGCACGGGCCACACAGAACCACATGGCCTCGAAGACCCGCTCCTGCTCCTGGGCGAAGACCGCGGGGTCGGTGTAGTACTCGCCGGACAGGGTGGGGATCAGGCTGGGCGGCAGATTCGTCATGGTCATCTCGTCACCTTCGGAATGTGTCGGACCCGCACGCGGCGAGGGTCGAACAGGGCGATGGGGTGGTCGGTGGTGCCTTCGGTGGCCGGATCGGCGAGGATCTCGCCGCCGACGGGGACGAACGTGAACCCGCGGCCGGAGCATCCGCAGGCCACCGTCACCTGCGGATGCTCGGGGTGCTGTGCCAGGACGAAGGGCTCGTCCGGAGTGTGGGCGAGAGTGGGGTGGGCACGCCTCAGTCCCGAGCGGTGGTGGGCCGAGGCCGGTATGGACGGTGGTGTCGGCGGGGAGAGGGCGTGGCCGATGGCCGGAAGTGACGAGGCGCTCGACGCGCGCGGTCAAAGGACCATCACCGAACGCAGGACGTCGCCGTCGTGCATCCTGGCGAACGCGGCCTCGACGTCGTCCAGGCCCGGGGATCCGGGATGGATGGAGAGAGTTGCATAATGCGCAACTCTCATCACAATGAGCAACAGCTGAACTGTCCCCCCACGGACACCCACTGTCAAGGGGCTGGACCACCACAGCCGGCCCCCACGGGAAAGCGGACAGCCGGACGCCCGCGAAGACGGCACCGGTCACACCCAGGCCCGGTCCGGCACGGACCGGCAGGGGGCTCCGCCACGGCGGGGGCGCCCGCCGCCGGGAACGCGGAGCACCCGACCGGCGGAGCACCCGACCACTTCCGCCGGACCACCCCTTGACCGTGCAGCAACATCCCTCAATTATGTTGCGTATAACTCACCATGTTGCGCAATACGCACCACTGCGATGGAGGAAGGCATGTCTTCTCGCCCGCGGCCCGGCCGTGAGTTCGTCCTCGCCCTCTCCTGTCCCGACCAGGCCGGCCTCGTCCACGCCGTGACCACCTTTCTCGTGCGCCACTCGGGCAACATCCTGGAGAGCCAGCAGTTCGACGACCGCTTGCAGGACCGTTTCTTCATGCGGGTGCACTTCGACGTCTTGGACCCCGTCATTTCCCTGGAGGACCTGCGCACAGGCTTCGGACCGGTCGGCCAGGCGTACGGGATCACCTGGCAGCTGCACGACACCTCGACCCCGACGCGCACACTGATCATGGTGTCGAAGTTCGGCCACTGCCTGAACGACCTGCTGTTCCGCAAGTCCACGGGCGCGCTCACCATCGAGATCCCGGCCATCGTCTCCAACCACCGGGACTTCGAGCCACTGGCGGAGAGCTACGGCATCCCCTTCCACCACATCCCGGTGACCAAGGACACCAAGGAACAGGCCGAGGCACGCCTGCTGGAGCTGGTGCGCGAGCTGGACATCGACCTGGTGGTGCTCGCCCGCTACATGCAGATCCTCTCCGACGACCTGTGCAAGCAGCTCGACGGCCGGGCGATCAACATCCACCACTCCTTCCTGCCGAGCTTCAAGGGCGCCAAACCGTATGCCCAGGCACACGAACGCGGCGTCAAGCTCGTCGGGGCCACGGCCCACTACGTCACGTCCGACCTCGACGAAGGCCCGATCATCGAGCAGGACGTCGTCCGCGTGGACCACTCCCGCGACCCCGACGACCTGGTCGCCATGGGCCGCGACGTCGAGGCCCAGGTGCTCGCCCGGGCCGTCGAGTGGCACAGCAAGAGCCGGGTGCTGGTGAACGGACACTGCACCGTGGTCTTCCGCTGACAGGGCGGACCGTGCGACCATGCGGGCGACTTCCATGCTTATAGTTGCGCCATGAGCAACTACGCGGCAGAGAGCGCAACAGCCGGTCCCGCGGTGAACGGTGTGCAGTCCGTCGACCGCGCCGTCAGCGTCCTGGAGATCCTCGCCCAGCGCGGCGAGGCGGGCGTCAGTGAGGTGGCCGCCGAGATCGACGTGCACAAGTCGACCGCGTTCCGTCTGCTCGGGGCTCTCGAGGCGCGCGGACTGGTCGAGCAGACGGCCGAGCGGGGCAAGTACCGGCTGGGCTTCGGGATCGTGCGCCTGGCCGGCGCGGTCTCTGGCCGCCTCGACATCACCCAGCAGGGCCGGCCGGTGTGCGAGCAACTCAGCGAGGAGATCGGCGAGACCGTCAACATCGCCGTTCTGCAGGAGCACTACGCCGTCAACCTGTATCAGGTACGCGGTCCGGGCGCCGTCGGCACCCACAACTGGGTCGGTCAGCTCACCCCGGTGTACGCCACGTCGAGCGGCAAGATCCTCCTGGCCCATCTGCCGGCGGAGGAGCGCGACGCCGTGCTCGCGGCGTCCGCGGTGCAGAAACTGACGCCCCACACCATCACCGCGAGGACGAAACTGGAGAAGAACCTCGCCGAGGCGCGGGAGCGCGGGTACGCCGTGACGCTGGAGGAGCTGGAGATCGGACTCCAGGCCATGGCGGCCCCGATCCGCTCCCGCGACGGCGAAGTCATCGCCGCGCTCAGCGCCTCCGGGCCCTCTTACCGCTTCACCGAGGAACGCATCCACGAGCTCGCACCTGTGCTGATCAGCGGCGCGGACGAGATCAGCCGGCGAATGGGTCATCTGGGCTGAGGCTCCACGGGGGCGCTCGGCCCAGTGGCATTCGCGGTGCCCCGTGTGGGACTGCGCCGTGTTCAGCCCCGCGGCGGCCGTTCCGCCGCCTCGGCGCCCCAGCGGGCCGTCACCCGTACCGCGTCCGCCGTCGACGCGACGTCGTGCACACGCACGCACCAGACGCCCTGTGCGGCGGCGAGTACGGACACGGCGGTGGTAGCGGCATCGCGCAGCCGCACGGGGCGGGGCTGCCCCGTCGTCCGGTCGGCCAGGAGACTGCCCAGGAACGCCTTGCGTGACGCGCCCACGAGAACGGGATGCCCCAGGGCCATGATGTCCCCGAGGCGGCCCAGCAGCTCCCAGTTGTGGTCGGGCGTCTTGGCGAAACCCAGCCCGGGGTCGACGACCAGGCAGTCCGGCGGTATCCCCGCCTCCAACGCGGCGGCGATCCTGTGCCGCAGCTCGTGGAGCACGTCGTCGACGACCTCGCCGTAGACGGCGTTCGCCTGCATGCCGGCGGAGTGTCCACGCCAGTGCATCAGCACGTACGGCGTGCCCGCCCGGGCCATCAGGGACAGCATCGCGGGGTCGGCGAGGCCCCCCGACACGTCGTTGACGAGCCGGGCACCCGCGTCCAGCGCGCGTGTGGCGACCTGCGCCCGCATGGTGTCGACGCTCACGACCGCGCCCGCCGCGGAGAGTTCCCGGACGACGGGCAGGACGCGTCGCAGCTCCTCCTCGACCGGTGGGCGTACCGCGCCGGGGCGGGTCGACTCGCCTCCCACATCCACGATGTCCGCGCCCTGTTCGAGCAACGCGAGCCCGTGCGCGACGGCCGCGTCCGCGGCGAACGACAGCCCGCCGTCGGAGAACGAGTCCGGCGTCACGTTCACGACGCCCATGACCAGCGTCCGGCCGGGGCGTGGCAGCCCCCGCGGGTGGAGTGCGGGGGTTCCCCCATGCCGTACCGGTGTTCCCCGGTGGGGTGGTGTGGTGGCGCGGGAAGTGGCGGTGACGGTCACGGGCTTCCGGCTCTCGATGCGTATGACGAAACGTGCTGAGCAAAGCCCTGTGGGAGCTCCTGGGCGGAGCTCCCACAGGGGCGACGGGGTGCGGGCCCGTCGGTTCTCCTCAGAGGTACTCGGTCGCCGCGTCCAGCAGCCAGTCCGCCAGATAGCCGGCGAACGACGATCGGACCAGCACCCAGAATCCGGCGCTGGGCTCCTCGCGGGCGACCAGGACGACCTGGGTGCGGCCGAGGGTCGTCTGGGCGCAGCGGCCGGAGCCGAAGACCCTCGGATGCAGATCCAGTGGGCAGCCGTGGGCCAGCAGGTCGCGGGCGCGGGGGCCCGCGACGAGGAGCGTGGTGCGCTGGGCGGAGACATCGGTGACGGAGACCGGCTCACCTCCGGCGGCCTCCCGGATGCGGCTCTCCAGCTCCCGTTCGCCGCCCGGCGGCCCCACCAGCAGCCACTCGTCCGGGCCGAGCCACAGCGCGGTCAGCTCCCCGGCACGGACGACGGTGTTGGGTTCGAGGGGCAGGGGGAGTCCCAGGGCGAGGCCGACGGCGTCGGCCGCCGCGCCCTTGGGGTCGAGACGTACGTCGAGCTGGGTGAGGAAGGGGAGTTCCGCCAGCCGGACCGCGCCCCCGGAGGTGCGGGTGGCGGCGGCCAGACGTGCGGCGGCCTGGCCCAGAGGGCTGCGGGGCGAGGAGGTGAGGACGGTGTCAGCCATCGCGGCGGGCTCCCTCGGGGTCGAAGAGAACGGGGCTGGCGACGGTCACCGGGACCAGCCGATCGCCCACGGGGGCGTACAGCCGCTCGCCGATCCGGTCCCGGCCACCCTTGATCAGGGCGAGCGCGAAGGTCCGGCCGAGGGCGGCACTGCGGTAGCTGGAGGTGACATGGCCGAGCATCGGAACGGGCGGGGCGGGCAGCACACTGTCGGCGACCAGGTGGGTGCCCTCCGGCAGGAAGGTGCCGGGGTCCTCCGGGAGCAGGCCGACGAGATGCTTGCGGTCGGGGCGGGCGGTGTCGGCGCGGGCGTAGGAGCGCTTGCCGATGAAGTCAGGCTTCTTCTTGGACACCACCCAGCTCATCCCGAGGTCCTGGGGGGTGACGGTGCCGTCGGTGTCCTGGCCGATGATCGGGTAGCCCTTCTCCGCCCGCAGCACGTGCATGGTCTCGGTGCCGTACGGGGTGATGCCGTACGGGGAACCCGCCTCGTACAGCGCTTCCCAGAGGGCGAGGGCCTCCCACGGTGACACATTGATCTCGTAGGCGAGTTCGCCGGAGAAGCTGATCCGGCAGACACGGGCCTCGATGCCCGCGACACTCGTCCCGCGCCAGGCCATGAACGGGAAGTCCTCGTTGGAAACGGCCAGTTGGGGCGCGAGGGAGGCGAGGACCTGCCGGGACTTCGGGCCGACCAGTGCGACCGTGGCCCACTGCTCGGTGACGGAGGTGCAGTGGACCTTCAGTTCGGGCCACTCGGTCTGGAGCCACTCCTCCATCCAGTCCAGGACGGTGGCGGCGTTGCCGGTCGTCGTGGTGACCAGGAAGCGCTCCTGGGCGACGCGGATGACGGTGCCGTCGTCGAAGACCATGCCGTCCGGGCGGCACATGACGCCGTAGCGGATCATGCCGACCTTCAGGGTGCTCATCATGTTGGTGTAGAGCCGGTCGAGGAAGACGCCGGCGTCCGGGCCCTGCACGTCGATCTTGCCGAGGGTGGAGGCGTCCATGAAGGCTACGCCCTCCCGTGCTGCCCGGCACTCGCGGAGCACGGCGGTCTCCATGTCCTCGCCGTCCTGCGGGTAGTACCAGGGGCGCTTCCACTGACCGACGTTCTCGAACAGCGCGCCGTGCCCGACATGCCACTCGTGCAGGGCCGTCGTACGGACCGGGTCGCTCAGCGCGCCCCGGTCGCGGCCCGCGAGCGCGGCGAAGGAGACGGGAGTGTACGGCGGGCGGAAGGTGGTCGTGCCGAGAGCGGAGACGTCGACGCCGAGCAGTTCGGCGACGACACCGCTGGCCAGCACGCCCGAGGTCTTGCCCTGGTCGTTGGCGGTGCCGGCGGTGGTGTAGCGCTTGGTGTGCTCCACCGAGCGCAGGCCGGCGCCGGTCGCGCGGGCCAGGTCGGCCACGGTGACGTCACGCTGGAGATCGACGAACCGGGGAGCGTCCGACTCGCCCGGAACGACGTACACATGCATGGGTGCCGTCCGGGCCGGCTGCGCGGCGAGCGCGGGGAGACGCGGCGCCTTGGGCGTGTATCCCTCGGCCTCGATCGCACGGGCACCGGCGGCCGCGCCCTGTGCCAGGACCGTGGCCGGGTCGAGGACGCCGCTCGCGCTGCCCACGACCTCGACCGCCTGACGGCAGGTGTCGGGGACGAAGGAGCCCAGCGTCTCGTCGTGGCGGAGCCTGCCTCCGGCCTGGCTGAACAGGTGCGCCACCGGGTTCCAGCCGCCGGAGACCAGCAGCAGGTCCGCGGCGAACTCCCGCTGACCGGCGGACTCTCCGTACGGCGCGACGGTCACGGCGGTGAGGCGGGCCGCGCCCTCCGTGCCGGTGACGGCGTGCCCGGCCAGGACCTCGATGCCGGCCGCCCTCGCCTGCTCGGCCCACTCCCCCGGTTCGGGGCGGGTGTCGACGATCACCGCGATGGCCAGACCCGCCGAGGCGAGGTCCAGGGCCGACGCGTACGCGCTGTCGTTGGTCGTGAAGACCACCGCGCGGCGGCCGGGCAGGACACCGTGGCGGTTGACGTGGGTGCGGGCCGAAGCGGCCAGCATCACACCGGGACGGTCGTTGTCCGCGAAGGCCAGCGAACGCTCGTGGGCGCCGGTCGCCAGGACGACACGGCGAGCCCGGATGCGCCAGACGCGTTCCCGGGAGACGTTGTCAGGGGCAGCCGCGCCGAGGTGGTTGGTACGGCGCTCCACGGCGAGGAGGTGGTTGTCGTCGTAGTAGCCGAAGACGGTCGTACGGGACAGGACCCGGACCTCGGGGGCGGCGTCGAGCAGTGCGGCGGTCTCGCCCACCCAGTCGAGGTGTTCGGCGGTGCCGAGGAGGCTGCCGCCGAGTTCGGGCTGGTCGTCGGCGAGGATGACGCGGGCGCCGCTGTTCGCGGCCGCCGCCGCTGCCGCGAGGCCGGCCGGGCCCCCGCCCACGACCAGCAGGTCGCAGTGCGCGTGTACGGCGTCGTAGCGGGCGGGGTCCGGTTCGGTGGCGAGGCGGCCCTGGCCGGGGAGACTGGTGGCGACCAGACCGTCGTAGAGCTCGACGGTCGTCGCGGGCAGCATGGGCTCCGGGAACGGCTCCTCGATCTGGACGACCGCGTTGGGCTCCTCGACACCGGCGGAGAAGATGCCGCGGGGGCGGCCGAGCTTGATGCTGGTGCCTGCCTGGATCACGCCGTTGGCGAGGAGGGCGGAGGCGAGGGTGTCGCCCCGGAAGCCCTCGTACTCCGTGCCGTCGAAAGTGAAGGTGAGCCGGGTGTCACGGTCGATCCGGCCACGGCCGGCGTGGCGGAACGGCTGGGTCGTCCCGCCCCCGCCGCCCCCGCCCGTCCCGTCCTGCAGGGGCTTCGCCCCGCGGACCCCGCTGCCGGCCGTGCCGACGGGTCCCTCCGCGGCCTGCGGGGCCTCGTCCTCGACCGCCCGACTGGCCGGCAGCGCAGGCTTCGCGTCGGGGGTCTCGGGGCGGTCCTCGCCCGACTTGTACACCGACAGCAGTTCGTTCGTCGAGGTGTCGCGGATCGCGTTGAACCAGCGGCGGCAGCCCGCCGCGTGGCTCCAGCGTTCGGCGAAGGGGCCCTTGGTGTTGTCGCGGAAGAAGAGGTAGTGGGCCCACTCCTCGTCGCTGAGGGCCGAGGGGTTCTCGGGGTAGGCCACGTGGGCCTGGCCCCCGTAGTGGAACTCGGCCTCGTCACGGGGCCCGCACCACGGGCAGGGGATGAGCAGCATGGTTGGGCTCCCTAGTGGGCCACCGCGGCCGCGCCGTGCTCGTCGACGAGCGCGCCGGTGGTGAAACGGTCGAGCGAGAAGGGGGCGTTGAGGGCGTGCGGGGTGTCGTGGGCGATCGTGTGGGCGTAGACCCAGCCGACACCCGGGGTGGCCTTGAATCCGCCGGTGCCCCAGCCGCAGTTGAGATAAAGGTTGTCGACCGGGGAGAGGCCGACGATGGGTGAGGCATCGGGGCTGACGTCGACGATGCCGCCCCAGGTCCGCAGCACGTGGGCGCGCGCGAAGACCGGGAAGAGTTCGAGGGCCGCGGACATCTGTTCCTCGATGATGTGGAAAGCGCCGCGCTGGGTGTACGAGTTGTACGCGTCGATGCCCGCACCCATCACCAATTCGCCCTTGTGGGCCTGGCTGACGTACACATGGACCGCGTTGGACATCACGACCGTCGGGTGCACCGGCTCCAGCAGCTCGGAGACCAGCGCCTGCAACGGGTGGCTCTGGACGGGGAGTTCGATGCCCGCCATCGCCGCGAGGACGGAGGTGTGGCCGGCCGAGCAGAGCGCGACCTTGCCCGCCGCGATGCGGCCCCGGGTCGTACGGACGCCGACCACGCGGTTGTCGACGACGTCGAGGCCGGTGACCTCGCAGTTCTGGATGATGTCGATGCCGGCCGCGTCCGCGGAGCGGGCCAGGCCCCAGGCCACGTAGTCGTGCTTGGCGATGCCCGCGCGCGGCTGGTAGGTGGCGCCGAGGACCGGGTAGCGCACGTCCTGCGAGATGTTGACGATCGGGCAGACTTCCTTGACCCCGTCCGCGTCCAGCCACTCCGCGTCCACGCCGTTGAGGCGGTTCGCCTCCACCCGGCGCACGCTGTCCCGGACGTCCTGGAGACTGTGCGCGAGATTCAGCACGCCCCGCTGGGAGAAGAGGATCGGGTAGTCCAGCTCCTCCGCGAGGCCTTCCCACAGCTTGAGCGCGTGCTCGTAGATGCCGGCGCTCTCGTCCCACAGGTAGTTGGAGCGGATGATGGTGGTGTTGCGGGCCATGTTGCCGCCGCCGAGCCAGCCCTTCTCCAGCACGGCGACGTTGGTGATGCCATGGTTCTTCGCCAGGTAGTGGGCGGTGGCCAGGCCATGTCCGCCGCCGCCGACGATCACCACGTCGTACGACCGCTTGGGCTCGGGGTTGCGCCACAGCCAGTCGGGGTGGTCGGGAAGGTCTGCGCCGGGGATGCGGGGGCTCATCGGACGGCTCCCTCTTGTGAAAGGTACGGATACAGCGGCGGGGCAGGGGCGTTCATGCGGCGTTCGCGTTCCTCTCGGCGGCCTCGACGACGTTGGCGAGGAGCATGGCCCGCGTCATGGGGCCCACTCCCCCGGGCATGGGAGCGATCCAGTCGGCGACCTGGGCGGCGTCGGGGTGGATGTCGCCGACCAGACCCTGGTCGGTGCGGGTGATACCGACGTCCAGGACCGCCGCGCCGGGGCGCAGCATGTCCTTGGTGATCAGTCCGGGCGAACCGGCCGCCGCGATGACGATGTCGGCCTCACGGGTGTGCCAGGCCAGGCCCTTGGTACCGGTGTGGCAGAGGGTGACGGTGGCGTTCTCGGAGCGGCGGGTGAGCAGCAGGCCGATGGGGCGTCCGACCGTGATGCCGCGGCCGACCACGCACACGCGTGCACCGGCGAGCGGCACCTCGTGGCGGCGCAGGAGTTCGACGATGCCGCGCGGGGTGCACGGGAGGGGGGCGTCGACGCCGAGGGTGAGCCGTCCGAGGTTGACGGGGTGGAGTCCGTCGGCGTCCTTGGCCGGGTCCATGCGCTCCAGCACGGCGTTGGCGTCGAGGTGGCGCGGGAGCGGCAGCTGGACGATGTAGCCGGTGCAGGCCGGGTCGGCGTTGAGTTCGTCGATGACGTCCTCGACCTGCTGCTGGGAGGCATCGGCGGGCAGGTCGCGGCGGAGGGAGGCGATGCCCACCTGGGCGCAGTCGCGATGCTTGCCGGCGACGTAGGCGTGGCTGCCGGGGTCGTCGCCGACCAGGACGGTGCCCAGGCCCGGCGGGCGGCCGCCGCCGGCGGTCAACTTGGCCACGCGCTCCGTGAGTTCGCGGCGGATGTCGGCGGCAGTCGCCTTGCCGTCGAGCAGCTGTGCGTTCACCGGCGGTGTTCCTTCCCTCGAAGTCGGCGCCGTGGGTCAGCCACGGAGGCGGGACATGCTCGGATCAAACAGAGGCTCCTCGGTGACCACCGCTTCGACGCGCTGGTCGAAGTAGCCGATGTGCAGCACGGTCCCGGGGGCGGTGAGTTCCGTGGGGAGCCACGCGTAGGCGATGCCCTTGCCGATGGTGTGGCCGTAGGCGGCGCTGGT
>NZ_JBVIDX010000049.1:0-35667 GCF_055572155.1 Streptomyces sp. NPDC030814 | reverse complement strand
GGCTGCACACCTACAATCACCACCGCGGACACACCGCGCTCAAAGGCCAACCACCCGCCAGCCGCGTCCCCAACCTCACAGGGCAATACAGCTAGTTCTCCTCGGGGAGCGCCTCCGGGCGGGCGTAGGTGCGGCCCTTCCAGGCCGCGCCGCGCCCCCGGTGGTGCTGCACGGCGGAATCAACCGTCATCAGGAGATAGAGGACCGCGGTGAACGGCAGCAGGGGAGCGAGCCACGGCGGCTGCCGGTAGTGGCGCAGCATCGGCAGGTACGTCGCCGTCATCAGGGCCCAGGCGAGCCCGCCGAACAGCGCCGCCCGCAGGTCACCCGCCGCGAGCCCCAGCACGAACGCGGCGGGCGGCACCCCGTAGACCAGCAGCAGACCGAGGACCGTGCCCGTGAGCAGCAGAGGGCTGTGCCGCAGCTGGGCGTAGGCGCTGCGGGAGACCATCCGCCACAGGTCGTGCAGCCGGCGGTAGGGCCGGACACTGTCCACCCGTTCCGCGAGCCCCAGCCAGATGCGGCCGCCGCTCCCCTTGACCGCCCGGGCGAGGGCCACGTCGTCGATGACGGCCTGCCGGATGGCGTCCGGGATCCGGGCCCGCTCGGCGGCCTCCGCCCGCAGCAGCACACAGCCGCCCGCCGCGGCCGCCGTGCGCGAGCCGCGCACCCCGATCCGGCGGAACGGGTACAGCTGGGCGAAGAAGTAGACGAACGCGGGCACCACGAGCCGTTCCCACACGCTCTCGGCCCGCAGCCGCGCCATCTGCGACACCAGGTCGAAACCTCCGGTGCGCGCCGCTGCGACCAGCGCGCGCAGGCTGTCCGGCCGGTGCGCGATGTCCGCGTCGGTCAGCAGCAGGTACTCGGGCGCATGCGCGTGTGCCAGTCCGATCCCGTGCCGTACGGCCCACAGCTTGCCCGTCCAGCCCGCAGGCGGCTCCCCGGGCGAGGTGACCGTGAGCGGCAGGCCGCCGTGGCGTACGGCCAACTCGCGGGCGAGATCGCCGGTGCCGTCCGTGCTGCCGTCGTCGACCAGGAAGACCTCGGCCCGGCCGGGGTAGTCCTGGGCCAGCAGTGACGGCAGGGTCTCGGGCAGGACGGCGGCCTCGTCGCGCGCGGGGACGACGACGCAGACGTGGGGCCAGTCGTCCGGCTCCCGGCGGGGCGGCAGTCGTACGTCCGTGCGCCAGAAGAAAGCCTGGCCGAGCAGCAGCCACAGCCAGGCGGCGAGTGATCCGGCGGCGGTCCACGCGATGGCGCTCACGTTCGCAGTCTGCCCCACGACGACGGCCCGGCCGAGGCAATCGTCTATCGTGGCCGGGTGAAGATCGCGCTCATGGACTCCGGTATCGGTCTGCTTCCCGCCGCCGCCGCGGTACGGCGACTGCGACCCGACGCGCATCTCGTGATCTCGTCCGACCCCGACGGCATGCCCTGGGGGCCGCGTACTCCGGAGGACCTGACGCGGCGCGCCCTCGCGGTCGCCGAGGCGGCGGCCGCGCACCGGCCGGACGCCCTGATCGTCGGCTGCAACACCGCGTCGGTGCACGCCCTGCCCGCCCTGCGCGCGCTCCTCGAACCCGGGCTGCCGGTCATCGGCACGGTCCCGGCGATCAAGCCCGCCGCGGCCGGCGGCGGCCCGTTCACCATCTGGGCGACGCCCGCCACCACCGGCAGCCCCTACCAGCGCGGACTGATCGAGGAATTCGCCGACGGCGTGCCGGTCACCGAGGTGCCCTGCTGGGGGCTCGCCGAGGCCGTCGAGCACGCCGACGACGCGGCCATCGACGCCGCGATCGCCGCGGCCGCCGCCCTCACCCCCGACGATGTGACGACCGTCGTCCTGGGCTGCACCCATTACGAACTGGTGGCCGAACGCATCCGCGCGGCCGTCCAGAAGCCCGGACATCCGCCCCTCGTCCTGCACGGCTCGGCCGGGGCGGTGGCGGCCCAGGCGCTGCGCCGGATCGGTGAGCTCCCGGCCCCCGAGGCGGGTTGGACCGAGGCCGGTCTGACGGTCATCCTCAGCGGACGCGAGGGCGCGCTGCCGGTCCCGGCCCTCGCGTACGAGGAGGGCAAGCTGCTCCAGGCGGTCGGGACCGCGCTGGCGGCCCATCCCGAGCAGTAACGTTCCGCGACCGGGTGCCTGCGCTGCGGAACCTGAGTACGCTCATAGGCATGAGGGACCACCCCCGCGGCGAGCCGGGCATCCCCGAAGCCCTCACCTCCGAGGTCTGGACCGGCCGCGCGACCAATCGTGCCCAGTGGCTCCTGGCGCTCGGCGGCGCCGCCTTCATGGCGCTGGGCATCGAACTCGCGGTCGACTCCGCGTGGACGTCCGGTGTCGCCCCGCTCGTCATGTCGGTCGTCGGCTGTATCGCGGCCGGACTGCTCGTCCTGTTCGGGACGCTCGCGTTCGTACACGTGTCCGTGAGGGTCGACAGGGAATGCCTCGAAGTGCGCTGCGGCCACATCGGCGTACCGCGCCGCCGCATCCCCCTCTCCCACATCACGGACGTGGACTTCGCCCCCCGCGTCACCCCCCACCAGTGGGGCGGCTGGGGCTACCGCTGGCGCCCCGAGAAGGGCACCGCCGTCGTCGTACGGCGAGGTGAGGCCGTGGTGCTGCGCCTGCGGGACGGACACACGTTCACCATCACCGTCGATCACGCGGAGACGGCCGTACGCGTCATCCGGGCACGGCTCAGCCCCAAGGCGTCCGGCGCCGCACGCTGACGCCGTCCGGGCAGGTCGGCCGCGAGCGTCGTGCTCGGCCTACCGGCCGGCCGCGTCGCGGTCCGCTCCGCCCATGCCAGGCCCCTCCTCCTCCGCGAGGGGCCGTGCCGTCGCCATCCCCGCGAGCAGAGCCGCGCCCGCCGTCACCGTCGTGAAGCTCAGCGCGTTGCCGACCGTGGCGATCGCGGCCAGCGCGGTGAGCGCCGCCCCCGCGGTGAGCGCGACCGGAGTGGCCCGCGGGGTCCGCCACAGGACGTACAGGACCCAGCCGAACACCGTGGCCAGCAGGGCGACGCCGATGATTCCCTGCTCGGCCGCCAGCTGGAGCGGCGCCGAGTGCGGCTTGTCGTCGGCCGGCAGCGCCTGGGCGACCGTCGGACTGAGTTCGCCGAAGCGGCCGGGGCCGGTACCCAGCAGCGGTTCGGCACGGGCCATGCCGAGGGCGTCGTGCCACAGCAGGACGCGGTGCGGGGTGAGCCGGCCCTCCAGCGAGTCGGTCAGCCCCGACGGCAGCGCGTCCTCGGCCGTCGCCCAGGTCGTCGCCGTCACCAGGGCGGTGACGAAGGCCAGCCCCGCGAGCCCCGGGCCCCGGGGCATCCGGGCCGCGGCGAGCGAACAGAGCAGCACCCCCGTGCACGCGACGGCACCGGTGGTCGAGCCGAGCACGCCGGCCGTCACCGCGACGCCGGCGGCGAGCAGGCGCAGGGCGAACCGCAGGCCCGGGGCGCGGGCAGCCCAGGCCGCACAGCAGGCGGCGCCCGCCGACAGCACCAGCAGCGCGGCCGTCGCGCCGGTGTGCCCGAGCGGCGAGACGAGCGGTGAGCCCGCTGTGGTGTGCGGCGCGGTGACCGCCAGTCCGAGACCGGCAAGCGCCCCCGCCCCCGGTGCCACGACCGGCAGCAGGGCACCACAGATGCGGCCCGCCGCATAACCGGCCGACACCGCGAGCACCGCCAGCAGCACCCCTTCGGGGCGGCCGCCCCGAGCCGCCGCAGTGACCAGCGACCAGGCCGCACACGCCCCGAGCATGATCACGCCCGTGACATCCGAAACGTTCCGTCGGTCGGACGCGGCCGACGCTCCGGCCGCAGGCTCCGTCCCCGTGGACCCCAAACCGCCCCCCGACTGTGCCGGCCCCGACCGCTCAACCGTGTTCGGCCGCACGTCAGAGGCTCGGGCACACCGTAACGGGTGATGTGCGGATTTGTGGATGAGATGCGCAGAAACGATGCGGCAGATGCGCGGCGATCCCTCACCGGGGCCGGGGGACCGCGCTGTCAGCGCGGGGGTCGCCCGCCGTACACTCCCCAAGTGACCGTCACCGCGACTCCCGTAGACGAGCCGGAACAGCTCGAACCCCAGGCCGCGCCCGTTTCCCGCGCGTCCCGATGGGCCCGTCGGCTCCTCCCGGCCGCCGCCGCGGCGCTCTGCGGAGTGCTGCTCTACGTCAGCTTCCCGCCCCGGACCCTGTGGTGGCTGGCCCTGCCTGCCTTCGCGGGCTTCGGCTGGGTGCTGCGCGGGCGCGGCTGGAAGGCGGGACTCGGCCTCGGTTACCTCTTCGGCCTCGGCTTCCTGCTGCCGCTGCTCGTCTGGACCGGTGTGGAGGTCGGCCCCGGGCCGTGGCTCGCGCTCGTCGCCATCGAAGCGGTGTTCGTGGCGCTGGTCGGCGCGGGCACCGCCGTCGTCTCGAAGCTTCCCGGCTGGCCCCTCTGGGCCGCCGCCCTGTGGATCGCCGGCGAGGCCGCACGCGCGCGTGCCCCCTTCAACGGTTTCCCCTGGGGCAAGATCGCCTTCGGCCAGGCGGACGGCGTCTTCCTGCCGCTCGCCGCGCTGGGCGGCACGCCGGTGCTCGGGTTCGCGGTCGTCCTGTCCGGCTTCGGACTGTTCGAGGTCGTCCGGCTGATCGTCGAGGGGCGGCGCACCGGTGCGGCCCTCCGCCGGGGGACCGCCGCGGTGGCGGCGCTGAGCGTGGCCGTCCCCGTGGCCGGCGCCCTCGCCTCGCGCGGCCTCGTCAGCGACAAGGCCGAGGACGGCACCGCGACCGTCGCGGTCATCCAGGGCAACGTCCCGCGGCTCGGGCTCGACTTCAACGCACAGCGCCGAGCCGTCCTCGACTACCACGCCAAGGAGACCGAGCGTCTCGCCGCCGAGGTCAAGGCCGGCAAGGCGGAGCAGCCGGACCTCGTGCTCTGGCCGGAGAACTCCTCCGACATCGACCCCTTCGCCAACGACGACGCCCGCGCCGTCATCGAGCAGGCGGCCACCGCCATCGGCGCGCCCGTCTCCGTCGGCGGTGTGGTCGAGCGGGACGGCAAGCTCTACAACGAGCAGATTCTCTGGGACCCGGAGAAGGGCCCCACCGACACCTACGACAAGCGGCAGATCCAGCCGTTCGGCGAGTATCTGCCCCTCAGGTCGCTCATCGGCGCCATCAACAGCGAGTGGACGTCCATGGTCCGCAAGGACTTCAGCCGGGGAACCGAGCCCGGCGTGTTCACCATGGCCGGCGCCGAGGTCGGCCTCGTCACCTGCTACGAGGCGGCCTTCGACTGGGCGGTGCGCTCCGAGGTCACCGACGGCGCGCAGCTGATCTCCGTGCCGAGCAACAACGCCACCTTCGACCGCAGCGAGATGACCTACCAGCAGCTCGCCATGTCCCGGGTCCGCGCGGTCGAGCACAGCCGCACCGTCACGGTGCCGGTGACCAGCGGCGTCAGCGCGATCATCATGCCCGACGGGAGGATCACGCAGAAGACCGGGATGTTCGTCGCGGACTCGCTGGTCCAGAAGGTGCCGCTGCGCACCTCGAAGACGCCCGCCACCCAGCTCGGCACCATGCCCGAGATGCTTCTGGTGCTGGTTGCGGCGGGTGGGCTCGGCTGGGCGCTCGGGGCCGGTGTGCGCGGGAGGCGCGCCGGTGGCGTGTAGCCGTACGCCTCACGTGCGCGTCCGTTAAGCGCCGGGGTGAGGGAGACGGCCCGTTAGGGTCGGCTCCATGGCTACCCCTGAATTCATCCGCACACTCCGCGTCTCCGCCGGTCATCAGCTCCTCTGGCTCCCCGGGGTCACCGCCGTCGTCTTCGACGACGAGGGCAGAGTGCTGCTCAACCGCCGGTCGGACAACGGGCGGTGGTCGCTCATCGGCGGCATCCCGGAGCCAGGGGAACAGCCCGCCGCCTGTGCCGTACGCGAGGTCTACGAGGAGACGGCGGTCCGGTGCGTGGCCGAACGGATCGTCCTGGTCCAGGCACTGGACCCGGTGCTGTACGACAACGGGGACGTCTGCCAGTACATGGACACCACGTTCCGGTGCCGTGCCGTCGGGGGAGAGGCACGGGTCAACGACGACGAGTCGCTGGAGGTCGGCTGGTACTCCCTGGACGCCCTGCCCGACGTGAACGAGTTCGCGCTGCTCCGGATCAAGCAGGCCCTGTCCGACGCGCCCGCTTGGTTCGACCCCGCGGTCTGAGGAGCGGACGGGTCCCGCCCCCCCCACGCATGGGTGCCCGTCGGTCCGGTGCGCCGCCAAGTCCCCACTCAGGCAGGACGGTTGGCGCGGCCGGGCGGCGGGGCCGGTCGCGGTCGGCCCGGCGCGGACGTGTACGTTGGCACATGATCCGTTTCTGACCACGACGGCGCCGGCAACGGCGAAGGGGAAAACGAGCACATGGCACGCGTTGCCGTCATCACCGCGCCGAACATCGGGTACCGCAACACGGGCATGGTCACCGTCGACCTGGCTTTCGAGTCCCTCCGGCGGCGGATGGCCGACCCCGTCGACGCCACCTGGTACACCCTGCACCCGCCGGAGACGGTGGAACCGCGGGCGTGCGCGCAGGGCACCGAGTTCCCGTTCCGCTTCCGTCCGCTGGCCGGGCACGTCGGCGAACTGCGCGACCATGACGCGGTCGTCTTCTGGGGTGACTTCCTGCACACGCGGCACTATCTGGCGCAGGACGCGACGAACCGTCTGCTGGACTTCGGCATCGCGAAGGACCCTGACGCGGCTCGGCTGCTGCTGAACCGCACGCTGCTGCTCGCGGACCAGCCGGACGAACTCCTCGCACGCACCCTCAGCTACGGCGGGACGATCCTGCACAACACACAGTCCGACTACGAGGACAAGGAATACGGTCCGCTGTTCTCACGGCTGGTGACCCGCAGCCACCGGATCTGGATGCGTGAGCCGCTCTCGGCGGCCAGGATCGCGCGCTTCCGCGGCGAACGGACCACCGAGCACTTCGGGGCGGACGCGGCGCTGCTGTCCCGCCCGGGCGACCTCGACCATCTCCCGGCCACGCCCTGGTCCCAGGACCTCCCGGACGGCGGCGCGATCGGCGTGTTCCTCGGCGCGCGCACCGAGATCCCCGCCTGGCTGCCGGACTTCTGCGGGTCCCTGGCGGACCGCCTCGGCGCCCCGCTCGAATGGCTGCCCTGGTTCGACCGGGACATCCCCACGCGCGCCGGCCACATCGCGCAGCGGCCCGGTGAGCACACCTTCGGCGACCTGGTGCGGGTCCTGCCCCGCTACCGACTGGTCATCACGGACACCTACCACCTGGCGGTCAACGCCTGGGGCGCCGGCACCCCGGTCGTGTGCGTGGGCGCTCCCGAGCCGGTGCCGACGACCCACGACGACTATCTGACGCTGAGCGACGTGAAGAAGCATGTGTTCCACATGGCCTACGACGCGGCGGACTTCTACCTGACCACCCTTCCCGACACCCGCGAGGGCCAGGAGCGGCGCCTCGACCGGCTCGTCCGTCTCGTGGAAGGCGGTGGCGCCGACGCCGTGGCCGCGCGGATACGTGAGCACGCCGAGCAGTCGGCGAACGCCTTCACCGAGACGCTCACCTCGCTGCTCGCCACCACGCCCTGATCCGACCCGGACCAGGCGGGCGGGCGTCGGGGAGTCCGGCGGTGGGAAGGCCGGGGCGCCGCTACCAGTCCACCCGGCGCACCGACTGCCGGATGACCCGCTGCGTTCCCCAGGACCACGTGGTCGTCGCCGGCGACGGAGTCCTCGCGGCCGAGACATACGGCGGTACGGCCCAGCTCCTCCTGCGGCACACGGACCGTGGTGAGGGGCCGTGTCAGGTCGGTGGCGAACGGCACGTCGTCGAAGCCCACGACGGACACACCGCCCGGAACGTCGAGGGTGGCCTCGCGGACCGCGGCGAGCGCGCCCAGCGCGACCATGTCGGAGGCGGCGAACGCCGCGCCGAACCCCGGCCCGTGGCGCAACGCGTCCCGGGTACGGACATGGCCCGAGGAACGTGTGCAGGTCCCGGTGGTGTCCAACTCCTCTATGTGCTCGACGCCGCGCGCGCAGTGTCCCGGTATCCGGCCCGGCGCTCGTCCCCGCCGCCGAGCCCCGCCTCACCGCCGAGGAACAACACCACGGGGAGGGCATGAGCTTCCGGTGTGTTCGCGGCGCCCCTGTGAGCCGGGGACCCGGCGACCGCCTCGTCAACCGCCGCCGCACACCGGCAGGGTGGGGCGGCGGTCGTCGCTCAGGGCTTGCAGCTCCCGCAGCCGGGCGTCCAGTGCGTCGGGTGCGACCAGGAATCGCAGGACCGCCTCGTGGAACGCGTCGCGCAGTGCCGGGGGCATGGTGTCCGAGGCGTCCCAGCACAGGCGCCGCTCAGCTCCACGAAGGATCGCGCCGATCCGCCGCCTCGGCGCGTCCTCGTGACCGTCCGTCGTGTGGGCCTTCCGATGGGCGGTGAAGTCCGGCAGCCGGGTGCCGGGGTCGGCCAGGAAACGGATCAGCTTCCTGGCCTCGTCCGTCGCGTTCAGCATGGCCGCGAGGTCACCGGACACCTCCCAGTGGTCGGCGTCCTCACGCGCGCCCGGGATCACCTCGGCGGAGTGGACGAAGTCACCCGCCAGAGGCTTCCAGTGACGGTCGCGGAACGAGCCCAGATGCTCCAGGTTCCGTCGGGGGCAGTCCCGGCCGAAGTTGTCCCGGAGCAGACGGCCGACTCGGGACCGGTCGCCCGCGCCCACCATCTCGCCCCAGGTCCGCCAGGCCTTCCGTACCCGAGGGTCCGTCCACGGGAGGCGGCTGTTCGCCCACTGCTCGTAGACCTCCGGGCCGGACTGCTGCAGCAGGATGTCCTCCACCCAGTCGGTACCCGGCCAGCCCGAGGTGGCGCCCGACTCCATGCCCATGCACCAGCGGCCCGGCTCACCGGCGGCGCGTCCGATCCCGTCCTTCGACAGGTCGCCCGCATGCCACACCATGCTCTTCAGCCCGGTCTTCACCGGCAGCCAGTACGTGCGCTCCCGGCCGTCCCCGCCCGCCACCTTCGGCACCCATACCCCGTCATAGGCACCTGGCTCGAACAGGCCGTCCAGCGGCTCCAGTCTGCCCTCGGCCGCGTAGGCCGTCAGCTCGCCCGGCCCCGGCAGCAGCGCCACGTCGGGTTGCGTACCGGCCGCCAGATCGGCCGCCAGCACCTGGCTCAGGGCGGAACTGCCCTGGTACACGACGTCGATGCGGTGCTCCTCCTCGAACGGCCGCACGGCCCGCTCGAACTGCTGCCGCTCGGCGCCGCTCCAGTTGGCGAGGACCGTGACCGACCCCCTCCAGCCCTGCGTCAGGCGCACGACGGCGACCACCGTGGCGAGCAGCACCAGACACACACCGACGGCGACGAGCGTCCGGGTCCGCGGGCGGCTCATCGGGGCACCCTGAACCGGTACTCGGAGATGCGTGGCCCCAGCCCCGACACCGTCAACACCATCAGGACAACCCCTCCGACGAGGACCCAACCGGACAGCGACGCCCAGAAAGCGGCGTCCGCCATGTACCGCTCCACGTTCGCCCCGGCCTCGGGGATCTCGTCCGCGGACCGGCCCCCGCGCAGCTCGACGAGGGAGTCACCCATCGCCCGGTGCGCCCGGAGCGTGAACCAGCCGAGGACCGCCACCCACCCCGCCCACAGGACGGTGGCGGCGAGCAGCCACGGCTGCACGGCGGTACGGAAACGACGCCGCGCGAACCACTGCGCCTCCACCAGCGCCCCGCACAGCGCGAGGCACAGCACCGCCACCGTGCCCCAGCCCAGCCACAGCGGCCAGGGGAACGACGCCTGTTCCCGGGCGACCGCCAGCTGCCGGTCCCGCAGTTCGTCGAGGCGCTCGACGATGTCGTCCCGGCCCAGCTCCGCGTAGTGCAGGAAGGCCGCGCGCAGCGACGCGTCCTCCTCCCGTCCCGCCAGCTCCACCCAGGCCGAGTAGACCGTGATCAACCCGGTGATCGTCTTCAGGGTGTGACGGTCCGCGGGTCCGGCGACGTTCTCCGAGGCCGCGGCGGCGATGCTCTGATGGGCGACCGATATCTGGGTGTGGAAGTCACCCGTCGCATCCGCGGCCGGCGCGCTCCCGTCGACGGCCGCGTGCGCCCGCTGCACGGCGTTCCTCGCGGTGTCCACGGCCAGGATCCCCGGCGCACTCGACGACGCCAGCGGCACCGTGTCGTCGTGCACGCCCCGATAGGCGGTGAAGAGCACCAGGGTGGAGGCCGCCCCGAGGGACAACAGCAGCCACAGCCTGCGGAGCAGATCGCGCCCGGTGGTGTTCACGCCCGCTCCCGGAGGTCGTGACCGCACAGCGGACAGAAACGCGCCGTCGCAGGCGTCCGTTCCCGGCAGGACGGGCACTGCACGGTGGCCGCGACCGGGTCGCCGACGAACACGGCGTCGGTGGAACCCGAATCGGGGCCGTACGTGCTGTGGCTGCTGGCGGTGATCAGATGCTCGAAGTCGACGGCCGCCACACCGGGACGGAGCCTGACCCGCCCCGCCTGCGCGTCGAGGATCTCCACCAGCCGCTCCAGCCGGTCGAGCGCCTGGTCGGCGCCGATGGCGCGGGCGAGTTGCACGGCCCGGCCCAGCTGCTGCTGCGCCACATCACGCCGCCCGTTGCGGTGGGCGTCCGTGGCCGCCGCGACGGCCTCGCCGAGCCGCTGGTGCTGCTCGAAGTGCTCGACCTGGATGTCGCTCTGCCCGGACAGGGCCACGTCGTCGGTCCAGTGCACCACGCACGGCAGGGCCGGAGCCACCTCCACACCACGGCCGCCGGGCACTTCCAGGGCGACGACCGCGAGCTGCAGGTCCTCGCCCCGGGGCATTCCGGCGGGGTCGGCGGACAGGGACAGCTGGTACCGGCGGGTCTCGTCGCCCCACGCCCGCGTGACGAACCGCAGGGCTCCGTCGCCGTCCGTGCTCACGGGATCCAGCTCCACCTCGGTCGGGAAGACCTGCTTGAGGGAGCGCACCTCGGCACCGGCCGTCGGGGTCACCGAGATCACCAGCTCGGGGATGCTCTTCGCGAGCAGACGGCGCATCAGCCGCTCGTACTCCTGGGGCAGGGACGCCTCTTCCCGCACCGACGAGCTAGTGCCGTGCAGCCGGCTGGTGATACGCAGCAGTTCCCGGCCGTCCCAGCCGTCGCCGATGCCCCAGGCGTCGCACACGAACCGTCCCGCGCACGCCTCCAGGACGTCCGACAACGGCATCAGCTCGTCGTGCTGGTTCTTGCCGTCGGTCAGCAGCAGGACATGGCCGATGGGGGCGTCCGCCTCGACCAGCAACCGGCGGGACAGGTCGAGCCAGCTGCCGATGCAGGTGCCGCCCCCGGCCACCAGGTTCAGCACGGCACGCTCCGCCCGCGCGCGATGCCGGGCGTTCGCCCGCGCCATGGTCGCCGTCGTCGGATAGACCATGTTCGCTGACTGGGTGCCCCGGACCACCGCGAAGGGCGTGCCGTCCGGCAGCAGTCGCAGCGCCGCCACGGCCGCCTGGTGGGCCGCGCGCAGTTTCTCCTGCGGATACGCCATCGAACCGGAGCAGTCCACGGCCAGGACCTGCGCCAGCACGGGCCCCGCGCCGCCGCCGCTCCGCGTGCCGCCGGCCTCGACGGTCAGGATGGCGTGCATCTGCGGTTCCCGCGCCTCACGGGACAGGTACTTCCACTGGCTGATGTCGAGGCCCACGGAAGTGGTCCCCGAGGCCTCGCCGCCCGCCGTTCGCTCGTCCCTCGCGTGCTCGTTCACGGATGCCCCTGTGTCCACGGTGCCCGTGCTCCTCGCCCTCGTCCGCGGGCCGTCGGCCCGCCCGGCCCGTTCACGGCCCGCCGGCGTCCCGGCCGCGGGCCCCACCCCTTCATGCCGTCCGCCGCCGGCCCCGCAGCAGCTCCCGCAGGCGGGTCGGCTCCGGGAGCACCGCGTACGCCAGGTCGAGCAGCTCACCGCGCTCGACGGCGCTGCCGGCCTGGTCCGCGAGTCTTCTCAGTGAGCCCGACAGCCGGGTGCTCAACGCCCTGCGGGTGTCCAGCGGCCCGAACACCTCACCGGCAGGGAAGCGCGGCCCCCAGCCGCCGGGCGGACGGCAGGCGAACGCGTTCTCGCGGACCTCGGTGACCAGCCGGTCCCAGGCCGCGCTGCCCACGAGGTGCTGCGCCGGGCCCGCCAGCCGCGCCAGCCGCCGGTCCGCGTCGGCCAACTCGTCCACCGTGGGCCCCGATCCCGCCAGCCGGCCGGTGAGCACCCGGATCGCGGCGATGCGCGCGGCGTCGTAGTGCCGTGACGTCGTCGGCACCTCGTCCAGCACCGCCACCGCCCGCGCCCGGTCCCCCCGCCGCAGATGCAGCCGGGCGAGCCCGAAGGCCGCGCTGCCCTGCGTGCGGTCCCGCCGCCAGACGGCCTCGTAGTACGCCTCGGTCCGGTGCTCGGCTGCCGAGCGGTACTCCGCGCAGAACCCCAGCGCCAGCTTCGGCGCCGACTCCCCGGGCAGCGCGGCGTAGGAGGCCGCGAACTCGGCCTCGGCCCGCTGTACCTGACCACTCGTCAGCCACAGCAGGCCCTGGTGCCAGCAGCTCCGCCAGTCGTACGGCCCGCTCCGCTCGCGGGCCCGGTCGAGCCACCGCCCGGCCCGGTCCGCTTCCCCAGCGGCGAGGTAGGCGCGGCACAGCCACCACGCGGTCTCGACCGTGCCGAGCGCCGTGTCCCGTTCGGCGCGCTCCGCGATGCGCTCGGGGCTGCCGGAGACGAGACCGCCGAGCAGCACGGCGGCGGGGTCCCCGGGGTCGGGGATCGGCACGGGCAGCGACCGCGCGACGTCCTCGGGATCCGGCGCTCCGACCGGCAGTTCCGGCCCGTCCGGTCCGGAACGACGGGTCCAGTGGTCCAGCGACGGCACCGTGCCGAGCGCCGCGCCGAACACGGCGGCCGTCGGCTCGAACCGGGTGGAGCGCTCCGGGTACGGCGCGTGCCCGCTGAGCGCCTGGTGCTCGCGCAGCACCTCCCACAGCTGACGGGACATCTCCGCCGCGGAGGTGAAGCGTGCCGCCGGCTCGGCGTGGGTGGCCCGTCTGATCAGCGCGTCGAAGGAGCGGGCCGCGAGCCCCGCGGCGGGCTCGGCGCGCGCGGCCAGGGTCTCCAGCGTCCGGCCGACGGTGAAGAGGTCGGTGTCGATGTGGAAGCCGCGCTGGTCGCGTTCCTGCTTCGGCGGCGCGTAGCCCGAGGTGTAGACGAGCGTGGAGGACCGGTCGTCGGTCCGCCGGATCGCTCCGAGGTCGATGACCTTGATGTCGCGCCCGTAGTGGATGACGTTCTCGGGCTTCATGTCGCAGTACAACAGGCCCTGGTGGTGCAGGTACTCCAGCGCTCCGAGGATCTTGCAGCCGTAGGTGATCACATGGCCGATGCCGAAGGAGCCGCCGAAGAGGTCCGCGAGTTCCGCGTCGGAGGCCCGGCGGATCCAGTCGAGCGAGCGTCCCCCGACGTACTCCATCACGATGTACCCGGTGGGTTCCGCCTCGCCCGGCTCCTGGTGCCGCACGTGGGTGACGATGCGCACGATGTCCCGGTGGTGGAGCGTGGTCAGCGAGCGGCGCTCCTCGACGGCCGACCGCCGGGCGACGGCGTCCCCGGTGTTGATCAGCCCCTTGAGGACGACATGGAGGTCCGGCACCCGGGTGTCCTCCGCCAGATAGACCCAGCCGAGGCCGCCCACCGCGAGGAAGCCGAGCACCCTGTAGTGGTCGCCGACCCGGTCACCGGGGCGCAGTTTCGGCTCGAAGGAGTAGGCCCGGCCGCACTGGGGGCAGTAGCCGTGGGCCAGGGCGGGACCGCCGGGGAAGGCGACACCGATGGTCCCGGCGCAGTTGTCGACGCCGCAGCGCCGGCCGCCGGTGGGCGGGGCGGCGACGGTGGCCGCGGCCTCGGACGGATCGGGGGCCGGGACCTCCGGGAGGATCACCAGCCCGTCGTTGTCGAGCGTCTCGGCGGCGGCCGGTCGGACGGGCCGGCCGGCCCGTTTCCCGGGTTCGGGTTCGGGGGCCGGCCGGGCCGGGGTCGCCCGGGCCTGGTCGGGGGGCCGTCGGTGGCAGGTGTCGCAGAAGCCGGTCACCATGATGTGGCCGCCCGGGCAGTCGGATCTCGGGCACGGCACCGGTAAGGAGGTCATGACGTGGAGGCACCCCCGTGTCCCCGTCCCTTCGGGGCCCGGTGGTCGACGCGGCGGGTGTAGGCCTCGACGGCGGCTTCGGCGGCCTTGACGTCGCACGGCCTGGCCCGCAGCAGTTCGTGCGCGCGCAGACGAAGAGCGTCCAAGGTCAGGTCCTCCTCGTTGCCTCGTACGGAGTTCAGATGCAGGTCGTGGTAGCCGCGCAGCCTGCCGTCCAGTTCGTCCCGGCGGTCGCGCAGCGCGTCGAGGGCGCGGATGGTCCTGGTCAGCCGGGCGGCCACCCGCTGGGCGAACCGCTCGTACCGGGCCAGCTCCGGGTGCGGGCGCCCGTCGTCGGCGGTGCCCTGCGCGAGCCTGAGCGCGGCGAGCGCGGCGTGCGCCCGCACCAGATCCGAGTCGGCGGGGCGCACCTCCTCGGCCCGTACGGAGGCCATGCCCTCGTGGAGGGCGCGTGCGAGCGGTCCGGTGATCTCCTCCAGCCGTCCCACGAGACGTGCGCGGCGTTCCCGTTCCGGATCGATGACCAGTTCCTGCCGGGCGCGCTGGTAGACGGCGTCGGCGGTGCGGAAGACCAGGAGGAGGCGGTTGCCCCTGGCCCGCAGGGCCGCCAACAGCTCCAGCAGCGCGGGTGGATCCATGGCCTCGTCGACCCCGACGACGACCAGGGTGAGGGTGACGTCAGCGGCTCTGATCCGCTCCGCGACCGGGTCTGCCGGGTGCTGCCACAGTCCCATGCGCTCGGCGATCCGCTCCCCGATCTCCGCGGAGGTCAGCCCGGCCGCGTCCACGGCCAGGTCGTGGCCGCCGGCCGACGGGACGGTGCCCGGCGGGTCGAGGGAGGCGCGGCCGACGGACGCCGCGGTGCGCAACTCCCGGTCGGCGAGGGTGATGGCGCGGCGCAGCGTGGCGCCCCGGACCTCGTCGTCGGCGGGGACCAGGCTGATCTTGACCTGCTGTCCGTCGTCCTGGAGCCAGTCGGCGAGGCGTTGTGCGAACGGCTCGTCGAGCAGCGCCTCGTCGGTGTCCTGCTGGGTGGTTCTCAGCCGGTCGTCGACGGCCGTCCTGCCCCGGGTCCACCTTCGGACTCGGGGCAGATGCCGCACGATGGTCTCGGCCGGGCTCATGAAGGAGAACAGGTTGCCGTGCTGGTCGGTGATCCCGCTGAGGACCATCCCGATGACCTTGCCGGTCAGGGTGTCCATCACGCCCGAGCCGCTGCATCCCGGACTGGCGAGCTCGCCGGGGCTCGTCGGGCTCAGCTGGACCTGCCCGTCCCGTCCGCAGCCGCCGACGATGCTGGCCCGGAACCAGATGCCGCCGTTGTGGTCGTACGGGAAGCCGTACATCTGGACCGCGCGGTTCGGCGCGGACAGCCGGTGCAGCAGAGTCGTCTCCGCCATGGGTCTCGGCTGTTCGAGGCGCAGCAGTGCCACATCGCCGCTGGGATCTCCGTCGGCGTCCCTGGTGTTGGGCACATACGCGTCCCCGTCGACCCACGCGGCGACCGAGGGCACCGTGAGACCGGGCGCCGCCCCGACGAACTCCGCGGCGAACCGCGCCTGCCTGTCCTCCACCACATGGGCGCAGGTGAGCACATGGCCGGGGCTCAGCAGAATGCCGGCGCCCGCGATCCTTCCGTCCGCCCGGCGGATGCGCACCGCCCAGCCGGGTGTCTCGAGTGACGAACCATCAACGACTCCCCCGTCGTCCGCCATACCACAACTATACGAGCGTCACGTCCCGGCGCATACTGGTGCGACAGGGATCAACGTGTTTGCGGGGGGTGCGAGTTGACCGATGGGCCGGGGTTCGTGGGCTTGACCGAGGTGATCCGCCAGATCAGGGGCGAGCTGGAGCGCGCCCGGGACGAGGCGCAGGGCCGGTCCCTCGGTTTCAGCGTCGACAAGGTGAGCCTGACGTTCACCGTGCAGGTCCACCAGGCCGGCTCGGGCCGCGGTGGGGTGCGCATCGGTGTGGTGACAGCGGAACTCGGCGGTTCCGTGGACCGCCAGACCACCCATCAGGTGCAGGTGGAACTGACCCCGCAGACCCGATCGGGCGGCCGGGTCTCCGTTGCCCGCGACGAGCCGCCGGGCCACCCGCCGACGCCCGAAGGCGGTTCCGGCGCCACGAGGTAGGGGAGCGTCGCAGCCCGACTCCGATGCCGCTGCCGACAGTTGTCACCCGGAGTGGGTGGACGGTCGGTCGTGCCCTGTGCGTCGGGGCACGGCGACGGCGAAAGATCATCGCCGTCGCGACGGCGGGCGTGCTCCTGGCGCTGTGCACTCGCACGCTCGGTCCGCTCATCGAGGCGACGGGTCCTGGCGCGGGCGGCAGCCGACAGCCGAGGTTCGGCGCAAAGCCGCCCGTGACCGTGGACGCCGGTGAGACCGCGGGGAGCGATCCGCTGCCGGGCCGGCTGCCCTCCGCCGCCTCGCTGGTGATCAGCCCGCGGGCGGCCGAGACCGGCGGACACGGGGCGTCCGCACGGCGGGGCCATGCGGACCTCCGGCGTCGCCAGGGGCGACCACGCGGCGGAGGAGGGCCCTGGCCCGTCGACCGGGACCACCGCGGTTCACGGTTGCTCCCCGACGCCATCACCCGTCCGGCACGCCCGCAGGTCGGCTCGGTCCTCGCCCTGGGCGACCGGCGCCGACGGCCGGGAGGAGCACAGGGTGCTCGCGACGCGGAGAGGCAGGGTGACATCGTTGCCGGGTCAGGGGAGCGTGCTCTCCGTGGTGATCAGCTCGATGGCCGCCCTCGGGCCGCCCGTCGCGAGGGCGGTCCGCTGTCGGTCCGCTCCGGTGCCGCTCCGGAGCAGTCGGTGGACCAGGCTCGTGACCTCCCTGGTGTCGCCGGACGCGTCGAGCGCCGGGGCGACGTGGCGCAGGAGCCGGCACAGCACGTCACCGGCCCGGTGCCGCAGACCGTCGGGGCCGATCAGGGTGTCGCTCAGGCCATGGCGGGCGGCATACCACATGGCCGCCTCCAGGAGTTCCGGCGCGCAGTCGGGCGGGGGAGTGCCGGCGGCTGCCTCGGAGCGGGCGGTCTCGACCAGGGCCCGGACGATCCCGGCGAACATCACCGCGTCGTCCGCGCGCAGCTGTACGTCGGGGCAGCGCACCTCGATGGTCGGGTAGCGCTCCGAGAGGCGGGCCTGCCAGTACACCTGGCCGGTGTCTGAGATCAGGCCGCTCTCCACCAACTGGTGCAGCCGGCGGTCGTAGTCGGCCGCGTCCAGGAAGGAGGGCGGCATACCACTGACCGGCCAGCGGCTGAAGACGACCGTGCGCCAGCTGGCGAAGCCGGTGTCGTGGCCGTCCCACAGCGGGGAGTTCGCCGACATCGCGGTCAGCGTCGGGAGCCAGACGCGCAGCCGGTTCAGCACCTCGACGCCGACCTCGCGGCTGGGTACGCCCACATGCACATGCATGCCGTTGACCAGTTGCTCCTCCACCAACTGCGGTGCCTGCGCGAGCATCGCCCGATAACGGGTCTGGTCGGTGACGGCCATGGAACGCCCGTCGCGCAGCGGGGGTGTCGCAGCCGCGGCGATACGGCAGCCGTGCTCCTCGGCGGCTGCGCCCACGGCGTGCCGCAGCCGCAGCAGGTGGCCGCCTATCTCATCCAGGGTGTGACACACCGGGGTGGTCACCTCGACCTGCGACTGGAGGAGCTCGTAGTGCACCTCGTCTTCGTCCGCCAGGTGCGCCAGACACGCCGACAGGCGAACCTTCTCGGCATAGGGGACCGGTAGGCCCGTGACAGGGTCGACCAGCAGGTATTCCTCTTCCAGGCCGATCGTCGTCATCAGTCGCCCTCTGCTCGGCTCGCTGCCGTGACCGGCTCGCGAGGGACCGTGGCCGACACCCGTCCCGCGGGTTGATCACCTCAACTCAGGCGCTTGCTTCTGGGACGGTCCGAGTGCCCAGCCGCTTCACCGCAAACCCGACCCATGTGTGCCCGGCGGCGCCCCGCGCCATGCCGTTCCGGAACACCGGGCACTGCCGGAGGAACCGTTTTGCGTCACGGTCGCGAGGACCGGTGCGGCCGGGAGAGCGCCGCCGCCGTCACCGGTCGCCGACGGGTCCACCGACCGGGCAAAGCCCAGGTCAACTACGCCAGCCGTCCTCCCGTCGCCGTCGCTCCCTCCACCATTAGAGACCGTCACCGCCTCCCCGGCCACTCCGGACCAGGAGTCCGCGTCAGCCCCTGCGCCACTCCGGACCTCAGGGAGTCGGTGACCGGCCCTTGCGCCGCCCCCGTCCCATGAGTCCTCGTGCCCCACGCCCTCGCCGACTCCCGAGGCGGCCGTCGGCGACAGTTGCCGTGCCGGCGCCCCGGCCGCAGCGGTCACGGGGCTCGGTGGGAGCGCGCAGTGTCGTTCAGCCGTCCTTGCCCATGGCCTGGCGGATCGCGTCCTCGGTGCGGTCCACGAGGGCGGCGACCGGGCCCAGTGCCACGTTCGCGGCCTGGGACGTTGTCGCTCCCGGTATCGACTGCGGCGTCCTGAGGGTCAGGCTCCGCGTCCCTTCCATGAGCCCCGGTACGCCGCGCGCCGGGACAGGGCCAGGCGACGGCCGGGAGTGAAGCCGCGGGCGTCGCGGAGGTACGGGTCGAAGCCGAGGGCCTCCTCGTGCGGCACGGGCAGCGGGGCGCGCACCATCAGGACGGCGAAGGTCCGCCAACGGTGGCCGGTTGTGCCGGCGCGCAGGTCGAAGACCAACGGCGCCTCGGCCAGGGGCATCGCGCAGACTCACCGGGTCGCCGTGCACCGGACCCTGCCCGGTGGGATGGGGGAAGGCGGCCAGGACGCGGGGCGTGCCGGCGACCCGGTAGGCGACGAGGCTGGAGTACGGACCGCCCAGCGCGTCGGCGCGCGGCAGGGGGACGTGCCGGGCGAAGCGGCCCCGGCCGCTGCTGGTGAGCAGCAGGTCGAGGGGCTGATCGGGGCCGTCGGCCCGCGCGACACGGACGGCGAGCCCCAGCCCGTCGGGCAGCCGCCCGGGCAGGCCGGCCGCACGGGAGAGGCGGACCGTGGCCGGGTACCGCACGGCCGAGTCCAGCCAGGGGACGCCCCAGGGCCCACCCCCGTCGTCCACGACCTCCAGCTCCGCCGCGCACGTCAGCCCGAGCGGGTGCACGGCCGGAGCGCCGCGCAGCCGGGCCAGCAGACGGAAACCGGCTTCGACCGCGGTGGCGGTCCGCCGGAGCGACGGCTGCGGCCGGTGCGAGAGGGGGCGATCGGTCATGGTCGGCGGGTCCCCGGCGGGCCCTCGCGGAAACCCTAGGTCAACGCCTTGACCCCCGGTCCGCCCTCCCCGATGCTGTGTTGCGGAACATGCGTTGTGTACCGCCATAAGCAACATCAGTCCCAAGTCTTGTACCAGCCGAGGAGTGACCATGGCTCACCAGGTCCGTGCTGTCGTCGCGCGGGGGAAGGGCGCCCCCGTCAGCCTGGAAACGATCGTCGTGCCCGACCCGGGCCCGGGTGAGGCGCTGGTGAAGATCGAGGCGTGCGGGGTCTGCCACACCGATCTGCACTACCGCGAGGGCGGCATCAACGACGACTTCCCCTTCCTGTTGGGGCATGAGGCCGCCGGTGTGGTGGAGTCGGTGGGGGAGGGGGTCACCGATGTGGCCCCCGGTGACTTCGTGATCCTCAACTGGCGTGCCGTGTGCGGGCAGTGCCGGGCCTGCCGGCGTGGGCGGCCCTGGTACTGCTTCGGCACCCACAACGCCAAGCAGAAGATGACCCTGCTCGATGGCACCGAGCTGTCGCCTGCCCTGGGTATCGGAGCCTTCGCGGAGAAGACGCTGGTGGCGGCGGGGCAGTGCACCAAGGTCGACCGCGCCGCGTCCGCGGCGGCCGCGGGTCTGCTGGGCTGCGGCGTCATGGCCGGCATCGGCGCCGCCATCAACACCGGCAACGTCGGCCGCGGCGACAGCGTCGCCGTCATCGGCTGCGGCGGGGTCGGCGCCGCCGCGGTCGTCGGGTCGAACCTGGCGGGCGCGGCCAGGATCATCGCCGTGGACATCGACGAACGGAAGCTGGAGACCGCGAGGAAGCTGGGGGCGACCCACACCGTCAACTCCCGGGACACCGATGCCGTCGAGGCCGTCCGTGAGCTGACCGGCGGCTTCGGCGCGGACGTGGTGATCGAGGCGGTCGGTCGCCCGGAGACGTACAAGCAGGCCTTCTATGCCCGTGATCTGGCCGGCACGGTCGTCCTGGTGGGCGTGCCCACCCCGGAGATGAAGCTGGAGCTGCCGCTGCTGGACGTCTTCGGACGCGGTGGTTCGCTGAAGTCGTCCTGGTACGGCGACTGCCTGCCGAGCAGGGACTTTCCCATGCTCATCGACCTCTACCTCCAGGGCCGACTCGACCTGGACGCCTTCGTCACCGAGACCATCGCCCTCGACGACGTCGAGAAGGCCTTCGAGCGGATGCACCACGGCGACGTGCTGCGCTCGGTGGTGGTCCTCTGATGACCGCCCGCATCGAACACCTCGTCACCTCGGGAACGTTCAGCCTGGACGGCGGCACCTGGGACGTCGACAACAACGTGTGGATCGTCGGCGACGACCACGAGGTCGTCGTCGTCGACGCCGCCCATGACGCGGACGCCATCGCCGAGGCCATCGGCGGCCGCCGCCTCCTCGCGATCGTGTGCACCCACGCCCACAACGACCACATCGACGCCGCACCGGAACTCGCGGCACGCACGGGCGCCCCGATCCTGCTCCACCCCGACGACCTGCCGCTGTGGAAGCAGACCCACCCCGACCGCGCGCCCGACGATGAACTCGCCGACGGGCAGGTCCTGCCGGTGGCGGGGATCGACCTGACCGTGCTGCACACGCCCGGCCACGCCCCCGGCGCGATCTGCCTGTACGCCCCGGCCCTGACCGCGCTCTTCAGCGGCGACACCCTGTTCGCCGGCGGACCGGGCGCGACGGGCAGGTCGTACAGCGACTTCCCCACCATCGTCGACTCCATCCGCGGTCGGCTGCTGACCCTGCCGGGCGACACCGTCGTCCACACCGGTCACGGGGAGACGACCACGATCGGTACGGAGGCCCCGCACCTCCAGGAATGGCTCGACCGCGGCTTCTGACCCCTTCCCCGCGAGGTCCCGGCGCGGCGCCCGTACCGCCTGTTTCCGCAGGTGGTACGGGCGTTTCGAGCTGTCCCCGCGGTCGCCGGGGAGCCCGTGTGAAGCGGGCCTTTCGACGCCTTGACAAGGGTTCAGGCCGACCCCAGACTGATGTTGCGCTTACCGCAATCCGTTTCGCTATACGCACCGAGGTGTCATGATGATTCCCGCGTGCCGTCTCGAGGACCTTCCGCGAGGCGAGGCCATCCGGCTCGACATCGACCCGCCGGTCTCGGTGTTCCACACCGACGACGGCGAGGTCTTCGCCATCGACGACACCTGCACCCACCAGGACGCCTCGCTCGCCGACGGCTGGCTGGAGGGCTGCGAGGTGGAATGCCCGCTGCACGCCTCGAAGTTCGACCTGCGCACCGGAGCGGTCGACGCTCCGCCGGCCAAGCTGCCGGTGCGGACGCACGAGGTCGTCGTCGAGGACGGCATGATCCACGTGAAGGTCTCCACGGACGCCCCCAACCTGCCGCCCTGCATCTCGGCCCGGCTCGCCGGTGGTCCCGCGTGAGGACGGTCGCCGTGGTGGGCGCCTCGCTCGCAGGCCTCTCGGCGGCGCGCTCGTTGCGGAAACAGGGCTACGACGGACGGCTGGTCGTCGTTGGTGACGAACTCCACCGCCCGTACGACCGGCCCCCGCTCTCCAAGGAGTTCCTCTCCGGCGGGATCGGCGAGAATGACCTCGCGCTGGAGACGGACGGCGAGGACCTGCGGGCCGAGTGGCTGCTCGGCACCCGGGCCGTGGGACTCGACGCCTGGGAACGGACCGTCCGGCTCGCCGACGGCGGTTCGGTCCGGGCCGACGGCCTCGTCATCGCCACCGGCGCCGCCGCCCGGCAACTGCCCGGCTCCGAGGGGCTCGCCGGAGTGCATGTGCTGCGCACCCTGGACGACGCCCGCGCCCTGCGGGACGAACTGGCCGGGGGCGGACGGCTGGTCGTGATCGGCGGCGGCTTCATCGGCGCCGAGGTCGCCTCCACCGCCTCCGCCCTCGGCCTGCACGTCACCGTCGTCGAGGCGGCACCCACACCGCTCGCCGGACCGCTCGGCGAGGACATGGGCCGTATCGTCTCCGCCCTCCATGCCGACCACGGCGTACGGCTGCTGTGCGGAGTCGGCGTCAAGGGGCTGAGCGGCGAGAGCAGGGTCGACGCCGTCCTCCTGGAGGACGGGCGTACGATCCCCGCCGACATGGTGGTCGTCGGCGTGGGCGCCCGCCCGTGCGTCGAGTGGCTGGAGGGCTCCGGCGTCGCGCTCGACAACGGCGTGAAGTGCGGCGCCGACGGCCGCACCAGCGTCGCCGGCGTCGTCGCCGTGGGTGACTGCGCTTCGTGGTACGACCCTCGGGCCGGGCACCACCGTCGTGTCGAACACTGGACCGGCGCCCAGGAGCGCCCCGCAGCGGCCGTCGCCACGCTGCTGGCGGGCGGCGCGGTGGAACCGGGCGTGCCCCGGCCGCCGTACTTCTGGTCCGACCAGTACGGCGTGAAGATCCAGTTCGCCGGTCACGCGGCCGGTGCCGACAGCGTGACCATCGAGCAGGGCGCCGCCGACGACCGCGACGTCCTCGCCGTCTACCGCCGCGCCGGTCACCCGGTCGCCGTGCTCGGGATGAACCAGCCCCGGCTGTTCACCCGCTGGCGCAAGCAACTCGCCGCCGCCACACGTTGACCGCCGCCGGACCACCCCATGCTGCGGTTTCTCATGGCGCGCAGCGTTGCATCACACACAACGCCGTCCGGAGTTGCTCTTCCCGGCGCGTGACAGTCCGATCCACGACGTTCCCGAGGAGTGCACCGTGACCTCGACCAGCCTGCCGGACAGCCTGATCGCCACCCTTCCCGGCTCCTCATACACGGACCCGGCGGTCTTCGCCCAGGAGCAGGAGCACATATTCGAGACCATGTGGTTCTGCGTCGCGCGCGCCTCCGAGCTGGCGAAGCCCGGCGCGTTCCGCACCGTCGACGTGGGCCGCGAGAGCATCCTCGTCACCCGCGCCCGGGACAACTCCGTCCGCGCCTACTTCAACGTCTGCCGCCACCGCGGCGCCAAGCTCTGCACCGAGGAGGCCGGCGAGGTCAAGCGGGCCTTCCAGTGCCCCTACCACGCCTGGACCTACGACCTGAACGGCAAGCTCGTCGCGGCACCCAACCTCACCAAGATGCCCGACGTCGGCCGCACCGAGTACGGCCTGGCGGGCGTGGCCGTGCGGGAATGGCTCGGCTATGTGTGGGTGTGCCTGGCGGAGAATCCGCCCTCCTTCGAGGAGGACGTGATCGGCGCGGTCGTCGAGCGGCTCGGCGACGTCGAGTCCATCGAGCGCTACGACATCGGCCACCTCTCCGTCGGCAAACGGATCGTCTACGACGTGCAGGCCAACTGGAAGCTGATCATCGAGAACTTCATGGAGTGCTACCACTGCGCCACGATCCATCCCGAACTCACCGAGGTGCTCCCGGAGTTCGCGGACGGTTACGCGGCCCAGTACTACGTTGGCCACGGCGCGGAGTTCGGTGCGGAGATCCAGGGCTTCACCGTGGACGGCTCCGAGGGGCTGGACCGCATCCCGGGCGTCGCCGAGGAGCAGGACCGCCGCTACTACGCGATCACGGTCAAGCCGCAGGTCTTCATCAACCTGGTGCCCGACCATGTCATCTTCCACCGGATGTATCCGGTGGCCGTCGACCGCACGGTCGTCGAGTGCGACTGGCTGTATCTGCCGCACGTCGTCGAGAGCGGCAAGGACGTCAGCCGCTCCGTGGAACTCTTCGACCGGGTCAACCGGCAGGACTTCGACGCCTGCGAACGCACACAGCCCGGTATGAGCTCCCGGATGTACGCCAAGGGCGGTGTGCTGGTGCCCAGTGAGCACCACATCGGCGCCTTCCACGACTGGGTCGACGAACGGCTGGGCGGCCGGTCACAGCGGCCGGGGGCGGTCAGCCCAGGTAACCCATCCGGTGGCTGATCTCCTCGGCGCCCTTGATCAGCACCGGGGCCAGTTCCCGCATCCGCTCCTCGGTGAACCGGTACGAGGGCCCCGAGGCGGTGACCGCGGCGATGACCTGTCCGTCCCGGTCGAGGACCGGCGCCGCCATGGCGTGCAGCCCGATCTCCAGCTCCTCCTGCGTCCAGGCGTATCCGGCCTCCCGCGCCTCGGCGAGGTGCTTCTCCAGCTTCGTCCGCGAGGTGATGGTGTGCGGCGTGACCTTCTTCAGGCCCGCCTCCGCCAGCAGCGCGGCGCGCTCCTTGGCGGGCAGGTACGCCAGCAGCACCTTGCCGCTGGACGTGGCGTGCAGCGGGGTGAGTTGGCCGACCCAGTTGTGCGCGGTCACGGCCGCGGGGCCGCGCACCTGGTAGAGGTTGATCGCGTAGTGCTCCTGGAGAACCGCGATGTTGACCGTCTCGCCGATCTCCTCCGCGAGCCGCTCGCAGACCGGGCGGCCCTGCTGGGTGATGTCGATCCGTGCCGTGACCGCGCCGGCGAGGCGTACGATGCCGAAGCCCAGGCGGTACTTGCCGCGCTCGCCCGACTGTTCCACGAGGCCCCGTGCCTCCAGGGCACCGAGCAGACGGAACGCGGTGGACTTGTGAACATCGATCTCGGCGGCCACCTCACTGACGCCCGCCTCCCCGCGTTGGGCGAGGATCTCCAGGACGCTGATGGCGCGGTCGACCGACTGCACTCCACCGGACTGTGAATTCGAGGTTTCGGTGTCTTGGCTGTGGTTGCTCACAACGAAACTATACGCGCAGTAAACAACACGATTGCAAGTAACAGGCGCGATACTCACCTGAGCAAGTTGCGTTGCTCGCAACCTGGTGCGTATTGCGATACCGGTCTAGCATGCTCCGCATACCGATGGCGCGAGCGAGACGAGGCACCATGGCTCCCCTGAACTACGACTTCGTCATCGTCGGCGGCGGTTCGGCCGGCAGTGCACTGGCGAACAGACTCTCCGCGGACCCGGCCAACCGCGTGCTGGTCCTGGAGGCCGGCCGTTCCGACTACCCGTGGGACGTCTTCATCCACATGCCCGCGGCGCTGACCTATCCGATCGGCAGCCGGTTCTACGACTGGAAGTACGAGTCGGAACCCGAGCCCCACATGGGCGGCCGGCGCATCTACCACGCGCGCGGCAAGGTGCTCGGCGGCTCCAGCAGCATCAACGGCATGATCTTCCAGCGCGGCAACCCCATGGACTACGAACGCTGGGCGGCCGACCCCGGCATGGAGAGCTGGGACTACGCGCACTGTCTGCCGTACTTCCGGCGGATGGAGAACTGCCTCGCTGCCGACCCGGACGACGAGTTCCGCGGCCATGACGGCCCCCTCGTCCTCGAACGCGGCCCGGCGAACAACCCGCTGTTCACCGCCTTCCTCAAAGCGACCGAGGAGGCGGGCTATGCCCCCACGGACGACGTCAACGGCTTCCGGCAGGAGGGTTTCGCGAAGTTCGACCGGAACGTCCACCGCGGTCGCCGGCTCTCGGCCTCCAAGGCCTACCTCAAGCCCGCCATGAAGCGGCCCAACCTCACGGTCACCACCCGCGCCCTCGTCACCCGCGTCCTCTTCGAGGGCAAGCGCGCCGTCGGCGTCGAGTACCGGCGCGGCAAGGGCGCGCCCCAGCAGGTCCGCGCCAGGGAAGTCATCCTGTGCGGCGGTGCCATCAACTCCCCGCAGCTGCTCCAGCTCTCCGGCGTCGGCAACGCCGAAGAACTGAGCGCCCTCGGCATCGACGTCGTCCACGACCTCCCCGGCGTCGGCGAGAACATGCAGGACCACCTGGAGGTCTACATCCAGTACGCCTGCAAACAGCCCGTCTCCATGCAGCCGTATCTGGCGAAGTGGCGGGCCCCCTTCATCGGACTGCAATGGCTCTTCCGCAAGGGGCCCGCCGCCACCAACCACTTCGAGGCCGGCGGCTTCTGCCGCAGCAACGAGGACGTGGACTACCCCAACCTGATGTTCCACTTCCTGCCGATCGCCGTCCGCTACGACGGCTCCGTGCCGGCCGGCGGCCACGGCTACCAGGTGCACGTCGGGCCCATGTACTCCGATGCCATCGGCTCGGTGAAGATCAAGAGCAGGGATCCGCGCGAACACCCCGCCCTGCGCTTCAACTACCTCTCCACCGAGCAGGACCGCCGCGAATGGGTCGAGGCGATCCGCGTGGCCCGCAAACTCCTCAACCAGCCCGCGCTCGCCCCCTTCAACGGCGGGGAGATCTCACCCGGACCGTCCGTCGAGACGGACGAGGAGATTCTCGCCTGGGTCGCCAAGGACGGCGAGACCGCGCTCCACCCGTCCTGCACCTGCAAGATGGGCACCGACGAGATGTCCGTCGTCGACCCCACCAGCATGCGCGTGCACGGGGTGGAGGGCCTGCGGGTCGTGGACGCGTCCGTGATGCCCTACGTCACCAACGGCAACATCTACGCCCCGGTGATGATGATCGCGGAGAAGGCCGCCGACCTGATCCTCGGCCAGGAGCCGCTGCCCGCGTCCGAGGCCGCCTACTACCGCCACCGCGACGCCCAGAAGTCGGCGGGGTAGAGGTTGAACGCGCCAGGGCTCCGGGCGCTCCTGCACCGCGTCCGCTACGAGGTGCTGCCTGCCAGGGCCACGGAGGAGAAGGTCCTCGCCCATGTGCCGCGCGACGTCGTCGTCACCGTGACGGCGTCGCCCGTCAAGGGCCTGGAGCCGACCCTCGACCTCACCGCGCGGCTCGCCGCCCACGGCTACCGCGTCGTCCCGCACGTGCCCGCGCGGCTGCTGCGGGACGACGCGCACCTGAAGGAGACCGTCGACCGGCTCCGCGAGGCGGGCGTCGACGACGTCTTCGTGCCGGCCGGCGACGCCGATCCGCCCGCGGGCACGTACGACGGGGCGCTGCCGGTGCTGCGCCGCCTCAGCGAGCTGGGGCGGCCCTTCGCCGACGTCGGGGTCACCGGATACCCGGAGAGCCATCCGCTGATCCACGACGACATCACCGTCCAGGCGATGTGGGACAAGCGCGAGCACGCCACCTACCTCGTGAGCAACCTCTGCTTCGACCCGCGGGTACTGGGGCAGTGGATCGCCCGGGTGCGGGGCAGAGGGGTCGCGCTCCCCGTGCATGTGGGGGTCGCCGGCCCCGTGCAGCGGGCGAAGCTGCTGGCCATGGCGACGAAGATCGGGGTGGGGGAGTCGACGCGGTTCCTCGCCAGGCACCCCTTGTGGTTCCTGCGGTTCGCTGCGCCCGGCGGGTACTCACCCCAGGACCTGCTGACCCGGGCCGCCGGCGCCCTCACCGAGCCCTCGGCGGGGGTGGCGGGGCTGCACCTGTTCACGTTCAACCAGATCGCCGAGACGGAGGCGTGGCGGCGGACCCTGCTGGACCGTCTCGGCGGCTGAGGGGCGCCCGCCGGGCCGTATCCCGTATACGAAGCGGGCGGCCCGGCGCCGCGTGACGGACGGGCCGCGAACAGAAGGGGCGGGGCCGGTTGTCCAGCCCCGCCCCGCCGCCGTGCCCGCTGTCAGCGGAAGACCACCGTGCGGTTGCCGTCCACCATCACCCGGCTCTCGCTGTGCCACTTCACCGCGTGCGCGAGGACCTGGGCCTCCACGTCGCGGCCGACGGTGACGAGGTCCTTGGGGGCCAGGGAGTGGTCGACCCGGACGACGTCCTGCTCGATGATCTGGCCCTCGTCCAGGTCGGAGGTGACGTAGTGGGCGGTCGCCCCGACGAGCTTGACCCCGCGGTCGTATGCCTGGTCGTAGGGGCGGGCGCCCTTGAAGCTGGGCAGGAAGGAGTGGTGGATGTTGATCGCGCGGCCCTCCAGCTGCTTGCACAGGTCGTCGGAGAGGATCTGCATGTAGCGGGCCAGCACCACCAGGTCGATGTCGAGGTCGCGCACCAGCTCCAGCAGCCGCGCCTCCGCCCCGGCCTTGGTGTCCCGGGTGACCGGGATGTGGTGGAAGGGGATGCCGTAGGTCTCCGCGAGCCCCTCGAAGTCCCGGTGGTTGGAGACGATCGCCGGGATCTCGATGTTGAGGGCGCCGGAGCGGCTGCGGAAGAGCAGATCGTTCAGGCAGTGGCCGAACCGGGACACCATGATGAGCGTCCGGGTCGGGGTGGACGCCTCGCTGAGGGTCCAGGAGATGCGGTACGCCTCGGCGACCGGGCCGAACCGGTAACGCAGCGTTTTCAGCTCCGTGTCCGGGTCGGAAATGTCGAAGTGGACCCTCATGAAGAAGCGGCCCTGGAGCCGGTCGTCGAACTGCTGGCTCTCCAGGATGTTGCCGGAGTTCCTCACGAGGAAGCCGCTCACCGCGTGGACCAGCCCCGCGCTGTCGGGACACGAGAGGGTGAGGACGTACTCACGGCCAGGGTGCGGTCGAGGGGACATGACAGCCTCCGTCGGTGCGTATTGCACAACAAGGTGAGCGATACGCAACATGGTCGGCCGGACTCCGCTCGCGGTCAAGGGTGGACGCGCAAGTGTTCGCATGGCTGAATCGTCATCCTCCAACCTCTTGACGTAGGTCTTGGCGCCCGCCAGGGTGTTCCACCACAAGCAATTGAATGCACGATGCGCAACGCATTTCAGCTGAAGGGCTTGGCGAGTGGCAGACCTGTATGTGGCGGGCACGTGGCGGGACCCGGTGGCCGGAGGGCGACGGGAGATCCGCTGCCCCGCTGACGGCTCGCTGGCCGCGACCGTTTCGGAAGGCACCCGTGCCGACACCGAGGAGGCGATCGCGGCGGCCCGTGCCGCCTTCGACGGGGGACCGTGGCCGCACACCCCCGAGCGGGAGCGCGGAGCACTGCTGCTGCGCACCGCCGACATCATCGAGCGGGACGCCAAGGAGTTCGCCCGAGCCGAATCGCTGGACACCGGCAAGCGCCTGGTGGAGAGCGAGTACGACATCGCCGACGTCGTCTCCTGCTTCCGATACTACGGCGGCCTCGGCGGCACCGACGCCGGCCGGGTGATCGACACCGGACGCGACGACGCCGTCAGCCGTGTGGTCCACGAGCCGATCGGAGTCTGCGGACTCATCACCCCCTGGAACTATCCGCTCCTCCAGGCCAGCTGGAAGGTCGCGCCGGCCCTCCTCGCCGGCAACACCATTGTCCTCAAGCCCAGCGAGCTCACCCCCTCCACCTCCATCCTGCTGATGCGGGCCCTGGCGGAGGCCGGGCTCCCGGCCGGGGCCGCCAACCTGGTCCTCGGCACCGGCCCCGAGGTGGGCGCCCCGCTCTCCGAGGACCCGAGGGTCGACATGGTCTCCTTCACCGGGGGCCTGGACACCGGCAGACGGATCATGGCCACCGCCGCCGCGACCGTGAAGAAGGTGGCGCTGGAACTCGGCGGCAAGAACCCCAACGTGGTCTTCGCCGACGCCGACTTCGAGACGGCCGTGGACTTCGCTCTCACCGCCGTCTTCCTGCACTCGGGCCAGGTCTGCTCGGCCGGCGCCCGGCTGATCGTCGAGGACTCCCTGCACGACCGCCTCGTCGACGAGATCGTCCGCCGCGCCCGGCTCATCCGGCTCGGCGGGCCCTTCGACCCCGAGGCCGAGACGGGGGCGCTGATCTCCGCCCAGCACCGGGAGAAGGTCGAGGCGTACGTCGCGACCGGCCTTGCCGAGGGCGCCGTACTGCGCTGCGGCGGCGAACGCCCCACCGACCCGGCGCTCGCGGGCGGCTGGTTCTACCCGCCGACCGTGCTCGACGAGTGCCGGCAGGACATGCGCGTGGTGCACGAGGAGTCCTTCGGGCCCGTGCTCACCGTGGAGCGGTTCACCGACGAGGACGACGCCGTACGCATCGCCAACGACACCGAGTACGGACTCGCCGGAGCCGTCTGGACGCAGGACGCGGGCAAGGCCCAGCGGGTCGCCCGGCGGCTGCGCCACGGAACGGTGTGGATCAACGACTACCACCCCTATGTGCCGCAAGCGGAATGGGGTGGCTTCGGGCACTCGGGCGTGGGACGGGAGCTGGGACCGACCGGCCTGGACGAGTACCGAGAGCCCAAACACATCTGGCAGAACATCCAACCCCGGCCGCAGCACTGGTTCCGCGGCTGAACGCCGAAAAGAGGTCGATCGTGACCCCAACGCAGACCGAGGTACCGCAGCGGCGCGGCACACCTCAGGACTCGGACGGTACCCCGGTCATATCCGTGCGCCGGTTGTGGAAGGTGTTCGGGCCGAAGGCCGAGCGGGTCCCGCAGTCCGAGGAGCTGTGCGGCCTCACCCGCCGGGAGCTCATGGACCGCACGGGATGCACCGCCGCCGTCCGCGACGTGAACTTCGACGTCCGCAAGGGCGAGGTCTTCGTCGTCATGGGCCTGTCCGGCTCCGGCAAGTCCACGCTGGTGCGATGTCTCACCCGGCTGATCGAACCCACCTCGGGGGAGATCGTCTTCGAGGGCGAGGACATCCGTGAGGCGGACGGCAAACGCCTGAGGGATCTCAGGCGCAGCAAGTTCTCCATGGTCTTCCAGCACTTCGGGCTGCTGCCCCACCGCCGGGTCGTCGACAACGTGGCCTTCGGCCTGGAGATCCGCGGCATGAGCAAGTCCGAGCGCACCAGGCGGGCCCTGGAGGTCGTCGAACTCGTCGGCCTCTCCGGCTACGAGAACTCCTACCCCGACCAGCTCTCCGGGGGTATGCAGCAGCGCGTCGGCCTCGCCCGGGCGCTCGCCGGCGACCCTGACGTCCTCTTCTTCGACGAGCCCTTCTCGGCGCTCGACCCGCTGATCCGCCGCGACATGCAGAACGAGGTCATCCGGCTGCACCACGAGGTCGGCAAGACGATGGTGTTCATCACCCACGACCTCTCCGAGGCGCTCAAGCTCGGCGACCGCATCCTCATCATGCGCGACGGCAAGATGGTCCAGTGCGGCACCGGCGACGAGCTGGTGGGCGCCCCGGCCGATGACTACGTCCGCGAGTTCGTCAAGGACGTCCCGCGCGGCGACGTGCTCACCCTGCGGTGGATCATGCGCCCGGTCGCCGACGGCGACGCCCTGGACGGTCCCGAACTGGGCCCGGACGTCGTGGTCCGGGAGGCCACCCGCGCGGTGCTGGCGGCCGACAAGCCGGTCAAGGTCGTCGAGAACGGCGAACTGCTCGGCATCGTCGGCGACGAGGAGATCCTCGCGGTGGTCGCCGGGCAGGAAGGCGGCATGTGATGACGGTCGCCGTGGAGAAACCGGAACAACCACAAAAGCCCGAACCCCCGCTGAAGTCCGACGCCGTGCCCCCGGGCGCCCCGGCCGGCGCCGGTACGCGGAAGGTCGGACGCGGCACCGTCGTAGCGGCGATCGTCGTCGTCTGGCTGGTGCTGTTCGCCCTGCTGCGCGGCAGGCAGACCCTCACCCTCGCCGCCGCGGACCTCACGGATCTGCACCGGTGGATCAACGACCTCAACGACTCCATCGGCGCCAACCGCAACTCCAACCCGCTCTTCCTGTACTTCTTCAATGAGATCCGGCTGGTCATCGACACCCTGGTGACCTTCGTCCAGGGGCTGATCTCCCAGCCCTCCGTCGGCCGTCCCCTCCCGCAGATCGGCTGGCTCGGCGTCGTCGGCATCGTGGGCTATGTGTCCTGGGCCGTGGGCAACTGGCGGGTGGCGCTGCTGGCCGTGGCCGGCTTCACCTTCTTCGGGCTGCAGGGGCTGTGGCAGGAGAGCATGGACACGCTGGCCCTCACCGTCTCCGCGGTCCTCGTGGCGCTGCTGTTCGCCATCCCGCTGGGTGTGTGGGCGGGGCTCTCCGACCGGTTCAACCGGATCGTGACGCCCTTCCTGGACTTCATGCAGACGATGCCGACCTTCGTCTACCTGGCCCCGCTGACCCTGTTCTTCCTCATCGGCGGCGCCTCCGCGACCATCGCCACCGTCATCTACGCGGCGCCGCCCGCGATCAGGATCACCGCGCACGCCATCCGGTCCGTCCCGGAGACCACCGTCGAGGCGGCCGACTCGCTCGGCGCGACCCGCCGGCAGGCGCTGCTGAAGGTGCTGCTGCCGATGTCCAAGCGGACCGTGGTGATGGGCGTCAACCAGTCGATCATGGCCGCCCTGGCCATGGTGACGATCGCCGCGCTGATCGACGCGCCCGGTCTCGGCAAGACCGTGATGCAGGCCCTGGAGTCGCTCGACGTGGGCACGGCCTTCAACGCGGGCCTCGCCATCGTCATCATGGCGATCGTCCTCGACCGGGTCACCACCGCGGCGAGCGCGCGTCAGGAGACGGCCCGGCACGCCGGTGGCCGGTTCGCGACGTGGCGGCGGCCGCTGCTGGCCGCGGGCGGCGTGGTCGCGGCGGTGCTCGTCTACATGTCGCACACCTATGTGTGGGCGGCGGAGTTCCCCGGCGAGGGCGGTGCCGGCAGCTCCATCGCGAGGGCGGCCGACACCACGACGACATGGGTGCAGGACAGCCTCTCGGGCCTCACCAACGCTTTCCGTGACGCCATCACCAACGGTCTGCTCAACCCGTTCCAGTCGCTGCTCACGGACTCGCCGTGGTGGCTCGTCACGGCGGTGCTGATCGCGCTCGGCGTGGTGCTCGGCGGGTGGCGGGCCGGTGCGGTGGCAGCCGTCTGCGTGGGCCTGCTGGTCGGGACGGGGCTGTGGTCGGACGCGATGACAACCCTGGCCTCCACCCTCGTGGCGACCGTGCTGGTCATGGTGCTCGGGGTGGCCTTCGGGGTGTGGATGGGGCGCAGCCTCCTCGTGGACCGGGTACTGCGGCCGACTCTGGACGCGGCGCAGGTCATGCCGCCGTTCGTCTATCTCGTGCCGTTCCTCGCGCTGTTCGGGGCGACCCGTTTCACGGCCATCGTCTCCGCGATCGTGTATGCGGCGCCCGTCGCCATCAAGATCATCGCGGATGGGGTACGGGCCGTTCCCGCGACCACCGTGGAGGCGGCCACCTCCGCCGGGTGCAACACCTGGCAGATCATCACCAAGGTTCAACTGCCGATGTCACGCAGTGCCCTGACGCTCGCGACCAACCAGGGCCTGATCTACGTGCTGTCGATGGTTGTTGTGGGCGGCCTGGTAGGAGCGGGCGCCCTCGGCTACGACGTCGTGGCCGGCTTCGCCCAAGGGCAGCTGTACGGGAAGGGCCTGGCGGCCGGGTTCGCCATCGTCCTCCTCGGAATCATGTTCGACCGGATCACTCAGGCCGCGGCGCGACGCGTGAGCGCGTAAGGAGCACTGACCATGGCAACACAAGTACGACAGTGGAGAGCCGGCGTGGCCGGACTGGCCGTTCTCGGTCTCGCCCTGACCGCCTGCGGCGGCGCGAAGGTCGGTGAGGACTCGGCGGGCTCGGGCGGTTCCGGCGACTCCGGCAAGTGCGGCACCTTCAACCTCGCCGTCAACCCGTGGGTGGGTTACGAGGCGAACGCGGCGGTCGTCGCGTACGTCGCGCAGCACGACCTCGGCTGCAAGGTCACCAAGAAGGACCTGAAGGAGGAGATCGCCTGGCAGGGCTTCGGGACGGGCGAGGTCGACGCCGTCATCGAGAACTGGGGTCACGACGACCTGAAGAAGAAGTACATCACCGACCAGAAGACGGCCGTCGAGGCCGGTGAGACCGGCAACAAGGGCCTGATCGGCTGGTACGTGCCGCCGTGGCTGGCGAAGGAACACCCCGACATCATCGAATGGAAGAACCTCAACAAGTACGCGGACAAGTTCAAGACCTCCGAGTCCGGCGGAAAGGGCCAGCTCCTCGACGGCGACCCGTCGTTCGTCACCAACGACGAGGCCCTGGTGAAGAACCTGAAGCTGGACTTCAAGGTCGTGTACGCGGGCAGCGAGACCGCGCTCATCCAGGCCTTCCGCAAGGCGGAGAAGGACAAGGAATGGGTGATCGGCTACTTCTACGAGCCGCAGTGGTTCATGGCCGAGGTGCCGCTGGTCAAGGTGAAGCTGCCGGACTACAAGACGGGCTGTGACGCCGACGCGGAGAAGGTCGCCTGCGACTACCCCGTCTACAACCTGGACAAGATCGTCAGCACGAAGTTCGCCAAGTCGGACAGCCCGGCGTACAACCTGGTCAAGAACTTCACCTGGACGAACGAGGACCAGAACACGGTGGCCAAGTACATCGCCGTGGACAAGATGGCGCCGGAGGCGGCGGCGAAGAAGTGGGTCGAGGCCAACCGCGACAAGGTCGACGCCTGGATCAAGTAGCGGGGCCGGAAGGCCGGTCGGACATGCCCGGCGGGCGGCGTGCACAGGAGTGCGCCGCCCGCCGGGCATCGCCGTTTCTCGGGGAGTTGTCGAGAGTGTTTTCCGAGGTCCCGGGACCCTTGACACCCACCTGCACGGAAGGCACATTGAGTTGCGCAACCTGAACCATGTTGCGTAGGTAGCAACTTACCGGCTGGACTCGTTCTCAATCGGAGGTGCGGCGATGGCGGGACCCCGAGTGGTCATCATCGGGGCGGGGGTCGTGGGAGCGGCTCTCGCGGACGAGATCTCCGCGCGTGGCTGGACCGAGGTGACGGTGGTCGACCAGGGTCCGCTTCCCGCTACCGGGGGCTCTACTTCGCATGCTCCGGGTCTGGTGTTCCAGACGAACTCGTCCAAGACGATGACGGAGCTGGCCCGCTACACGGTGGAGAAGTTCTGTTCGCTGGAGGTGGACGGCAAGCCGTGTTTCCTCCAGGTCGGTGGTCTGGAGGTGGCGACCACGCCGGAGCGGCTGACCGAGTTGCGCCGTCGGCACGGCTGGATCACCGCGTGGGGTGTGGAGGGCCGGCTGCTGAGTGCCGAGGAGTGCGTGGAGCAGCACCCGCTGGTGAACGGTGAGAAGGTGCTGGGCGGTCTTCTGGTGCCGACGGACGGTCTGGCCAAGGCGGTCCTGGCGGTGGAGGCGCAGATCCGCCGGGCCTCGGGGCGTGGGGTGCGTTTCCTGGCCCGCCACGAGGTGCTGGACGTTGTGCACAGCGATGGTGAGGTGAGCGGCGTCCTGACCGACCGGGGTGAGATCCCGGCGGACATCGTGGTGTGCTGCGCCGGTATCTGGGGGCCGAGGATCGCGCGCATGGTGGGTATGAACCTGCCGCTGACGCCGCTGGCGCATCAGCTGGCCTGGACCGGGCCGGTACCGGCGCTGGCGGGTCAGACCGAGGAGGCGGTCCGGCCGATCCTGCGCCACCAGGACGCCGACCTGTACTACCGTGACCGGTTCGACGGGATCGGTATCGGCTCCTACGGCCACCGTCCCATGCCGATCTCCGCCGACGAGATCCTCTCGGTGGGGGAGGC
>NZ_JBVIDX010000048.1:0-37354 GCF_055572155.1 Streptomyces sp. NPDC030814 | reverse complement strand
AACCGAAACCCACAACTGCCATGGTCATTCCTCGCCCACACCGGCCTGACCATCCACCCACCACATCCACCGAACTTACGAAAAGATCAGTAGTGCGCCGAGCCCGACAGTTGGAGTCCGACGACGCCCGTGATCACCAGGGTGATCGAGACGATCTTCAGGGTGGACACCACGTCGCCGAGGAAGATCATCCCGTAGATCGCCGTGCCGGCCGCGCCGATGCCCGTCCAGACCGCGTAGGCCGGGCCGACGTCGAGCTTCTTGAGGGAGAGGGTCAGCAGGCCGAAGCTGCCGAGGGCGAAGATACAGAAGGCGATGGTGGGCCAGAGTCTGGTGAATCCGTGCGAGAGCTTCAGACAGACGGCGAAGCCGGTCTCGAGCAGACCCGCCACGACAACCAGCAGCCACGCCATGTCTCGTCCTCCCGTGTCCCCACGTTCCGTGACCGCTTCATCCGATCTCGCCTGAATCGTCTGATCTCGTCTGACCTCGTGGGGTCTCGTCTGATCTCGTCAGTCTCGTCAGGTCTGGATCCGACTTGGTGCGATTATGCACTTACCGGGTGGAGGGGGGGCGCAAACAACGCGGAGGTCAGTCGCCTTCCCGTCGCTCGCGCGTCGAGAGCAGTCTGCGCAGGGAGTACAGCCGGGCCGGGTCCGCGTGCCCGTCGGCGACCCACTGGTCCAGCGCGCAGTCCGGCTCGTCGTGGCTGCACGCCCGCGGACAGCCCTCGGTGCCCGACTCCAGGTCGGGGAAGGCGTGGATGACCCGCGTCGGGTCGATGTGGGCGAGGCCGAAGGAGCGCACGCCGGGGGTGTCCACCACCCAGCCGCCGTCGGAGTCCGCGAGGGGGAGGGCCAGCGCCGAGGTCGTGGTGTGCCGGCCCCGGCCCGTCACCGCGTTGACATGGCCCGTCGTCCGGCGCCGGTCCTCGGGGACGAGCGCGTTGACGAGGGTCGTCTTGCCCACGCCCGAGTGGCCCACGAACGCCGTGACCTTGCCGTCGAGGTGCGCCCGCACCCGGTCGGCCGCGCCGCCCTGCTCCAGCTCCTCACGGCTCGTCACCACGAAGGGGATGTCGAGCGCCCCGTACAGCTCCAGGAGCTTGTCGGGGGAGGCGAGGTCCGACTTGGTCAGAACGAGGAGGGGTTCGAGACCGCCGTCGTACGCCGCGACCAGACAGCGGTCGATCAGCCGGGGGCGGGGCTCGGGGTCGGCGAGGGCGGTGACGATGGCGAGCTGGTCGGCGTTGGCGACGACGACGCGCTCGTACGGATCGTCGTCGTCGGCGGTGCGGCGCAGCACCGACGACCGGTCGGCGATGCGGACGATCCGGGCGAGGGTGTCCTTCTTGCCGGAGAGGTCTCCGACGAGGGCGACGGTGTCGCCGACGACCGCGGCCTTGCGGCCCAGCTCGCGGGCCTTCATCGCGATCACGATCCGGTCCTCGACGAGGCAGGTCAGCCGGCCCCGGTCGACGGTGAGGACCATGCCGTCGGCGGCGTCCTCGTGCTTCGGACGGATGTTCGTACGGGGGCGGTTGCCCTTGCGGTTGGGACGGGTCCGGATGTCGTCCTCGTCGGTGTGCTTGCCGTAGCGGCGCATGGTCGTCGTCCGCCCGTCAGTTCCCGAGCATCCCGGCCCACAGTTCGGGGAAGTCGGGCAGTGTCTTGGCCGTCGTCGCCACGTTCTCGATCCGTACGTCCTTCACGGCCAGGCCGATGATCGCACCGGCGGTGGCCATGCGGTGGTCGTCGTAGGTGTGGAAGACACCGCCGTGCAGCGGGCGCGGGCGGATGTGGAGGCCGTCGGCGGTCTCGGTGACGTCGCCACCGAGTTCGTTGATCTCCTTGGTGAGCGCGGCCAGACGGTCCGTCTCGTGGAGGCGGAGGTGGGCGACGCCGCGCAAGGTCGACGGGGAGTCGGCGAGGGCGGCGACCGCGGCGATGCCGGGGGTCAGCTCGCCCACCTCGCCGAGGTCCACGTCGATGCCGTGGATCGAACCGGAGCCCGTGAACACCAGCCCGTACTCGGTGAGTTCGCAAGAACCGCCCATCTCGGTGAAGATCTCACGGAGCTGGTCACCGGGCTGGGTGGTGTGCATGGGCCAGTCGGGGATGACGACCTTGCCGCCGGTGACCAGGGCCGCCGCCAGGAACGGCTGCGCGTTGGACAGGTCCGGCTCGATCGTCAGATCACGGCCGAGCAGCGCGCCCGGTGTGACCCGCCAGATGTTGGGCTCGCCGCCCGACTCCGGGGTGTCCACCTGGGCGCCTACCGAGCGCAGCATGTCGACGGTCATCCGGATGTGCGGCATGGAGGGCAGCGTCGAGCCGATGTGGCGGACCTCCACGCCCTGGTTGAAGCGCGGCGCGGACAACAGGAGCGCGCTCACGAACTGCGAGGAGGACGAGGCGTCGATCTCCACCGGGCCGCCGTCCAGGGCGCCGCTGCCGTGGACCGTCAGCGGCAGCGCACCGCGGCCGTCGTCGTCGATCCGGGCGCCCAGCGCGCGCAGGCCGTCGATCACACCGTGCAGGGGGCGCTCGTACGACCTCGGGTCGCCGTCGAAGCGGATGGGGCCGTCGGCGAGGGCGGCCACCGGGGGGAGGAAACGCATGACCGTGCCGGCGTTGCCGACGTCGACCGTGGCCGGGCCGCGCAGACCTGCCGGGAGGACGCGCCAGGCCTCGCCGGTGACCGCGGAGCCGCTCGTGGCGGAGGAGCTGGACGACACCGTCTCCTCGATGCCGACGCCCATCGCGCGCAGGGCGGCCGCCATCAGGAGGGTGTCACGGGAGCGGAGCGGGCGGCGCAACCAGCCCGGCTCGCTGGCGAGGGCGGCGAGGACGAGGGCGCGGTTGGTGACGGACTTGGACCCGGGCACGTGGACCGTCGCGTCGACGGCTCCGCTCGCGTGCGGGGCGGGCCAGAGGGCGGGCTGTGCGTTCAGGGCCATGGGCCCACTTTAGTGGGGGTTCGCTCCGCCGGGCTCAGCCGGTTGACGTGCGTCGCTTGTCGCCTGCGCGTTCGTTGTGGCTGATCGCGCGGTAGGGGGCGCCTCTGATCGGCGTCGGTGGCGGCGAGTTCGGCGCAGCCGCTCGCACAGTCACCGGTGGCCCCACGATGCACCCCTACGGGCGTCGTGTCGCACGCCCGTCACAGCCTCAGGAGCCACCGTCCGCCGCCCAGCAGGGCGCACACCGACACCACGTGGAACATCAGCAGCCATACCGTCGCCGGCACATGGGTCAGCCGGGAGAGCTGGTCCGCGTCGGAGTCGCCCGCTCCGCCCCGGCGGCGCTTGGCCTGGAGTTCGAAGGCGGGGCGTACACCGCCCAGAAGGAGGAACCACACCACCGCGTAGGCGAAGGCCGCCTGGACCTGGGGGCCGGCGAGCCAGGAGACGACGACGAAAGTGCCGCCGGTGAGCACGACCGTGAGGGCGCCGTATGCGTTCCGGATCATGATCAGCATGGCCACCAGGAGGATCGTGGCGAGCCACAGGAGCAGCGTGATGCGGCCGGACCCGAGGAGGGCGGCGCCGCCGAGGCCGAGGAGCGGGGGAGCGGGGTAGCCGGCGGCTGCGGTGAGGATCATGCCGAGACCCGTGGGCTTGCCGCGGCTGACGGTGAGGCCGCTGGTGTCGGAGTGCAGGCGTATGCCGGTCAGGGTGCGGCCGGTGAGCAGGGCGACCAGGCCGTGGCCGCCCTCGTGCGCGATGGTGATGGCGTTGCGCGAGAGCCGCCAGACGCCGTGCGGGACGACCACGGCGAGCGCGGCCACCGCGGTGGCGATGACGACCCAGGTGTCGGGGTCGGGCTGGGTGCCGAAGACCTCGTCCCACAGGCTGGCCAGCGAGGTGGCTGCGGTGCTTTGCATGGTCGGCGGTGGCTCCTCCGGGTCGCTTGGATCTGGAAGTGTGGCACTCAAGGGCGGACGGTATGTCAGACGCCGGGGTGGCGGGGATCGTTCCTGAGGGAAAACGCCCAGGTCACAGCGGTGTAGGCATGAGGTGCTGCCGGAAGATGAGCTCGACCGTGCCGGGGCCGGCAGGCGGTGGAGGCGCCCCAGGGCGATTCCGTCCGGCGCTGCCGCTCTCCCAGACAGGACGCCGGTGACGCGGCCCTGAGCCCTCCCGGCGGGCGGCAGGAGGACGGCACCGTCGTCCGTCGGTGACTGCGACACCGGGTGAGGCGGTCCGCCCCGCAGTTGGCCGGTGGTCTGCCACCCTTGGACGTGTCCGGGTGGAGAATCCGGTGTTTGCGCGGGTCGGAGGGGTGGTTCGAGATGTGCGGGCGGTATGCGTCGAGTCGCAGGCCGGAAGATCTCGCGGGAATCTTCGAGGTCGAGAGGTGGGAGCCGGAGGAGACCCTGGAGCCCGATTACAACGTGGCTCCCACCAAGGAGGTCTACGCGGTTCTGGACCGCCCCCTGAAGGACGCCGACGAGAAGAGGCCGGTCCGCCAGTTGCGCAAGCTGAAGTGGGGGCTCGTCCCCTCCTGGTCCAGGAATCCCGAGGGCGCCGCCCGGATGATCAACGCGCGCGCGGAGACCGTCCACGAGAAGCCCTCGTACCGGCGGGCCTTCGCGTCCCGGCGCTGCATCCTGCCCGCCGACGGCTACTACGAGTGGGTCACCGGCAAGCACGAGCGGGATCTGGAGGTCGAGGGCAAGAAGAAGCGCCCGCGCAAGCAGCCCTACTTCGTGCTCCCCGCCGACGGGTCCGTCTTCGCCATGGCCGGGCTGTACGAGTTCTGGCGGGACAAGACCCTGCCGGACGACCATCCCCAGGCCTGGTGGGTCACCTGTTCGGTGATCACGACGGAGGCGGAGACGACCCCACTGGCCGTGGCGCCCGCGGAGGGCCCGTACACGCTGGCGGAAATCCATCCCCGGATGCCGTTGATGCTCACGCCCGACCGCTGGGACAGCTGGCTGGACCCCGCCCGTACCGATCCCGACGATCTGCGCGGCCTGCTGGAGCCGCCGCCCGCCGGGCTGATGCGCGCCTACCCCGTCTCGACGGCCGTCAGCAACGTCCGCAACAACGCCCCGGAGCTGCTGAAGGAGCTGGAGGGCCCCGAGGAGGGCACACTCTTCTGACGTGAACGGGATCAGAGAAGAGATCGACACCGAGGCCGGCCCGGCCCGTGTCACCTGGTACGAGGCCCCGGACGCCCGGTGCGTTCTCGCCGTGAGCCATGGCGCCGGCGGCGGGATCGAGGCGCGCGACCTCCAGGCCCTCGCCAAGGTCCTTCCGGCGCACAGGGTCACCGTCGCGCTCGTCGAGCAGCCCTGGCGGGTGGCCGGAAAGAAGCTCGCGCCCGCGCCGAAGACCCTGGACGTCGGCTGGCGGGGCCTGTGGCCCGCTCTGGTGAAGCCGGGGCTGCCCGTGATCGCAGGCGGCCGCAGCGCCGGGGCCCGGGTGGCCTGCCGTACCGCGAAGGAACTCGGCGCCGCGGCCGTGCTCGCGCTGAGCTTCCCGCTGCATCCACCGGGCAAGCCGGAGAGGTCCCGCGCCGGCGAACTGCTCGGCGCCGGGGTGCCGACGCTGGTCGTCCAGGGCGGGAACGACCCGTTCGGGAGGCCGGAGGAGTTCCCGGAGGGCCCCCACACGCTCGTGGAGGTGCCGTACGGCGACCACGGCTTCGCCGTACCGAAGCGGGCGCCGCTCGATCAGGAGGCGGCACTGAAGGTGATCACCGACGGTGTAGTGGAGTGGAGCGCGTCCCTGCGCCGAACGAGCTGAGCCGGCCGGCCGGGACTCGCCGACGCGAGTGGAGCGGGTCACTCGGTAAGGAGTCGTCGGGAGTGCGGGAATGTTGCGTGACGGTCCTCTGTTGTGCGGATCAGACAGCGCGTAACCGTGCTGACCGTCGTACGTGAGAGGAAGTCCGCCGCATGGGTTCGACCATCTGCCCGACCCGCAGCAGCCGCGCTGACCTGGACTGGACGGTTCTGCACGCGGCGAAGAGCGCCCGTATTCGGGCGGCGGCGGGTGCGGATCGTCGTCTATCCTCCGAATCTGGTGGTACCGGTTTCGGTGCCGCACAGACACTGGAGGAGGTGGGTCCGGTCACTGGGACCGACGCAGGGACCGAACGGGGCCAGGCGGAGCAGCCCGAGGGCACGGAGACCGCCGCGGACCGCAACGCTCGTTTCGAGCGGGACGCGCTGGAGTTCCTCGACCAGATGTACTCGGCCGCGCTGCGCATGACGCGCAACCCGGCCGACGCCGAGGACCTGGTGCAGGAGACGTATGCGAAGGCGTACGCGTCCTTCCATCAGTTCCGCGAGGGCACGAACCTGAAGGCCTGGCTGTACCGCATCCTCACGAACACCTTCATCAACTCGTACCGCAAGAAGCAGCGCGAGCCCCAGCGCAGTGCGGCCGAGGAGATCGAGGACTGGCAGCTGGCGCGCGCCGAGTCGCACATGTCGACGGGTCTGCGCTCCGCCGAGTCGCAGGCGCTCGATCACCTGCCCGACTCGGACGTGAAGGAGGCGTTGCAGGCGATTCCCGAGGAATTCCGCATCGCCGTGTACCTCGCCGATGTCGAGGGCTTTGCGTACAAGGAGATCGCCGACATCATGGGGACCCCCATCGGTACGGTGATGTCCCGACTGCACCGGGGCCGCCGTCAACTGCGCGGCATGCTCGAGGACTACGCCCGTGACCGCGGGCTGGTCCCGGCCGGCGCCGGAGAGTCGAACGAAGCGAAAGGCTCGGGCTCATGAGCTGCGGAGAGCCGCACGAGACGGATTGCAGCGAGATCCTCGATCATCTCTACGAGTTCCTCGACCGTGAGATGCCCGACGCCGACTGCACCAAGTTCGAGCACCACTTCGAGGAGTGCTCGCCGTGCCTGGAGAAGTACGGTCTCGAACAGGCCGTCAAGAAGCTGGTCAAGCGGTGCTGCGGGCAGGACGACGTGCCGACCGACCTGCGGGCGAAGGTGATGGGGCGGATCGAGCTGATCCGCTCCGGGCAGACCGTCCCCGAGCACGAGGTCGCGGCCGGGCCGACGACACCGCAGGAGACCTGACCATCCGCACACCAGCGGTACGTGTGAACTGAGCCCGTTCCGGGCACGGCCGTCCGGCCGGCCTCGGAACGGGCTCAGTCGTGTGCCGTGCCCGGCTCAGACCTCCAGGCCGTTCTCTATGCGCTTCAGGCTGTGGCGGGCCAGCGCCAGATTGCCGCGGGAGCGGTCGAGGGCTAGGTAGAGGAAGAGCGCACCCTTGCTGCTGCTCAGCGGGCGGATCAGGTGGTACTGCTCGCCCAGAGTGATCAGGATGTCCTCGATCACGTCGTTCATGTCGAGCGAGGCCAGCGTGCGCATCTTGGAGCGCATGACCTCGGTGTTCCCGGCTGCCGCGAGTTCGAGGTCGAGGTGCTGTCCGCCGCCGAGGGTGCCGAGCGACATACCGCTCTCGTAGTCGACCAGCGCCACGCCGATCGCACCGTCGACCGTCATGGCTTCCTTGAGTGCGGTCTCGATGTTCATCTTGCTGCCCCAATTCCTCAGTGCTGCTGACCGGTCACTGTCCGGCCATCTACGATCGAACGTGAGCGATCCCTGGGTCGTAAGCGCCAACTTTGTTGCGCGTTTCGGAAGTTGACGCTCAAAGTACTGTGCGGCGCGTGAACGTGGAGGGCGAATGGGGGAAAGGGCGACCGCGCTCCAGGCCTCCCTGGACCGGCTTCTCGACGCTCCAGGCGTCACCGGCGTCGCCCTGATCGACGCCGTCACCGGGCTCACCTACGGAACCGCGGGCGACGCTGCCCAGGCCGGGACCGGGACGGAGGTCTGTGACCTCGCCGCGCTCATCTCCGAGCGGCTCGGCCGGGCGGGGGCCGCGGGGGAGTTGGAGAGCGTGGTCATGACCAGCAGGCGACGCCATCAGGTGTTGCTCTCCGTGCACCGATCGGTCGGCGACCCTCTGCTCATCGCGGCCGGTCTCGACCGGGAGCGGGCCAATGTGGCCCTGGCGCTGCGCGGTCTCGGCGACCGGGCCCGCGAGGTGCTGGCGTGAAGACTCCCTCGGCGCGCAATCTGCCGGCCCTGCTCCAGGCACTGCACCAGGAGGGCTTCACCGGCACGGTCAGGGTCGCCGGTGCCCCGGGTGGCACGATTCATCTCCGCGGCGGTCTGGTGGGCGCCATCGAGACACCGGGCGCGCCGACCGCGTCGTCCGCGCTGCTCGCCTCCGGCCGGATCGGCGACGACGCCTGGCTGGCGGCATGCGCGGCCGAGCCCGACGCGGACCGACTTGGCTCTCATCTGGTGGCCGCCGGTCTGATCGGCGCCGCCGAACTGGAGGTCGTCTGCACGGCGGCCGTCTATGACGGGGCGTTCGCGATGGCGCTGAGCCCGCCCGGCGACTGGGAGCTGACCGAGCGTGAACCCACGCTGACTGCACGGCCCGGGATCGAACCCCGACCGCTGGCCGAGGAGACCACCCGCCGTGTCGCACTGCTGTCCCGGCTCCACGGCCCCGCGGGCGAACTGGCCCGGGTCCGGCCCGGCCCGGTCGCCGGGCGGGCGCGCCCCGGAGCCGCCGACCGGCTGACGCCACGTCACCGCGACCTCGTGGAGAGCGCCAACGGGCGCCGCACCCCGCGCGACATCGCCTTCGCACGAGGGCGCGGACTCTACGCGGTGATGCTGGACCTGATCCGGCTGGAGGCGCTCGACGTCGTCCAGTGGGAGACCACGACCGTGCCCGAAGGGCGGCCCAGCACCGCGCCCCGGGTGCCCGAGCGGTCCGCGTCACCGCCCGACGAGCCGTCACCGAGGGCCGGGCCCCTGCCCAGACGCAGGCCGGGTGCGGGCTTCCCCACCGGCGACTTCGACGCGAAGGGCGGGTAGTGAGCTCAGACCAGGACCCGGCCCGCAAGCGCCGCCGACGTACCAAGGCAGCCCGCCTCCGGCGTCGCCCCACCCCAAGAACCCGGCCGGGCCCCGACCGCCCGGCTCCCTCCGCCCTCGCAGCCTCCGCCGAGCCCGGTACCACGGCCGCACCAGGACCGGGACCGAGCGGGGGCGACTCCACCACCCAGCCGCCTTCGTCCGCCGAGTCAGGTCCGACGGCCGTACCAGGGTCGGGACCGACCGGCGATCCCACCACCCGGCCCCCTTCGTCCACCGAGCCCGGTCCGACGGCCGTACCACGGTCGTCGTCCGTCGGGCCCGCCTCCCCGACCCCGGAACCGGAACCACCGGTGGCCGCCCGAACGGGGGGCCCACCCGGGCAACGGCCCCCGTTACCCGTGCGCAAACCCGCGCGGGACACGGGGCCGGTGCCGGACGCCGCCGCCCGGGGGCACGGGTCGGAGACCTCCGCCGCGACGCCGCCCTTCCCTCCCCTGTCCCTGCTGTCGCCCGAGGAACTCCTCGCCGACCAGCCCTCCCTGGAAATGCTGCGGCGCGTCCGCCGCGGGCTGCGGGCTCTCCCCGAATCCGACCGGAACCCCTCCGACTGAGCCCTTCGGACCGCACCCTCCCCACCGCAGACGTCTTGAACAAGGAGCACGTCCCCATGACCGCACACGCATCGACCGAAACGATCACCGGCATCCTGACCGCGCTGCGTGACCGGGTGCTGGGCGTCTCCGAGAGCGTCCTGTCCACCGTGGACGGGCTCCTCGTCGTCGCCGACGTCGACAAGACGCACCCCGAGTCCGTCGCCGCGCTCGCCGCCGCCACGCTTGGCGTCAGCCGCCGCATGGCCGACCAGTCCCGCTCCGGCACACTCCGCGAGGTGGTCATCCGCTGCGGAGCCGGCCACGTCATCGTCGTGGCCGTCGGCGAACGGACCCTCCTGACCGTCATGGGAGACGACGGCCTCGACATCGCCGCGTTCCAACGCGAGTCCCCGGCAACCGTGGAGCAACTCACCAAGGCTCTCGCGGCGGACGTGGCAGGCTGAGACCGCGCCCGCCGGAGGCGGGGTGCCCCCGCCCGCCACGCCCTTCCCACCAGGAACCCCATTTCACCCGAATGAGTTAATCCGGCCATCGCGGCGCAGGGGATTCACCCGTAGTCACCCCCACCCGTGCCGACCCGCCCTACGCTCCGGAAGCTGAATCTCGGGAGGGGCGCATGAGGTCGGTTCCGGCATGGGCACGTGTGTACGTCGCCTGTACCGTGCTCGCGGCCCTCGTCTGTCTCACCGGCCTGCCGGGAACGCGAGCCCCCTGGTGGGCGGTGGCCCTGCTCGCCGCCCTGTACGCCGGCTGCGAGCAGATCACCCGTTGCCGTTTCGTCGGCCACTTCGCCCCCCGGGACATGGGCGCCTTCTTCCCGGTCCTCCTCGCGGGTGCCTTCCTGCTGCCGCCTCCCGTTGCCGCGCTGGTGGCGGTGCCGGGCTCGCTGATGTCCCATGTCGAGCAGCGGCCGCGCGGGCTGCGGCGAGTCTGGCGCGCGGCCCAGCTGGTCCTCGCGGTGTGGGCCGCCTCCCGGACGCACTGGGCGCTGGGCGGCCGGGACGCGGTCGTCGGCCCCGACTTCCCGTACGCGCTGCTGCCCGCCGGCGCCGCGGTCCTGACCTTCTGTGCGGCGCTCGCCCTCCTCGACGGCGGCATCCTGGCGCTGGCCGAGCGGGTGCCGTGGCGTGCCGCCTGGCGGGGGCTCTTCCTCCGGTGGCTGGCACCCGTCGCCGCCCATGGGCTCGCCGGGCTGATGATGGCAGTGCTCTGGCGCAGCCCGTACGGTCCCGTCGCGGCGCTGCTGGTCCTGCTGCCGATGTACGTGTCCTGCTGGGTGTTCGCGCAATACCACCGCGAGCGGGCGGCGCACCAGGCGACGATTCGCGCGCTCGTGCAGGCCGTCGACATCAAGGACGCCTACACACGCGGCCACAGCGAACGGGTCGGGCAGGCGTCCGTGATGATCGCCCGGGAGCTGGGCATGGACGACGAGCGTGCCGAGGTGCTGCGCTTCGCCGGAATCTTGCACGACGTGGGGAAGCTGGGGGTGCCGACGAGGCTGCTGCGCAAGGACGGGCCGCTCACCCCGGAGGAGCGGCGGGTCGTCGAACTGCATCCCGAGTACGGGCACGAGATGGTGCGCGGCATCTCCTTCCTCGGGGAGGCGCGGGCGGCGGTGCTGCACCACCACGAGCGGATGGACGGGAGCGGGTATCCGTACGGGCTGGCCGGGAGCCAGATCCCCGAGGCCGCGAGGCTGGTGGCGGTGGCCGACGCGTTCGACGCGATGACCTCGACACGGTCCTACCGACGGGGCCGCCCGGTCGCCGCCGCGCTGGCGGAGCTGGAGCGCTGCGCCGGGACGCAGTTCGACCCCGTGATGGTGGGAGCGCTGCGGCGGGCGTTGTCCCGATGCGGCTGGGAGCCCTTGGTGATCGCCGGGCCATGCCGAAACGTCCCGGCGCCGGGGACGCCGGTGGCCGAGCGTGATGACACCCCACGCGCTGGTGCCGCAACCGGTGCGACGAGGCGAGGAATGGCAGCGCATGAAGCCGCCCGGGGCGGAGTGGCCGAGACCGGTGCGGGCGAGCGCGGAGCGGTCGAACCGGATGTGGCGGGGAGGCGTGCCCGGTGAGTTGCCCGAGTGCGCCCCGGATCCCGCTGCTGCCCGTCCTCCTCCGGGCCCTCGCCGTCCTGCTCGTGCTCGCCGCTCTGGGGCACACCCTCTGGTACGGCCTCGACGAGCCCGGAGCCGCCCTCGCGTTCGGTGTGCTCGTGGGGGTGGGGGAGCTGTCCCGATGGAGTGGGACGGAGGGGAGGGAGCAGGCGCCGCTGGGCGCGGCCGGGGGGCTCGCTTACGCGCTGCTGGGGGAGAGCGCGGGGCGGTCGACGGAACACGAGGTGCCGCAGGTCGTGGCCGTGGTCGCCGTGGGCGTGCTGCTCGGGTGTGCGCCGCGTGCGGCCAGGGGGCGCGGGACCGCCGCCGACCACCTCGCCCGGCGCGTGCTCACCGTCGCCTTCGCCGCTGTCTGCTTCCAGCCCCTGCAGGACAGCGGCCGGCTGCTGGGCTGGAGCGGGCACGCGCGCGTGCTGTTGCTCGTCGGGCTGCTCGTGGTGACCGCCCTGTGCGACGCCGTCCTGGCAGCGGGCCTGGCATGGGCACGGACGCGGTGGCCGTACGGGCCCCTGCTGCGGGACGAGCTGCGGGGGTTGCTCGGGATCGGTTCGGCGGTGTGCGCGACCGGGGTCGTGATCGCCGTGGCGGTCGGGGTCGCCGGCCTGTGGGCGCTGCCGGTGTTGTCGCTTCCGCTGCTGCTCACCCAGCTGTCGTTCCGGCGGTACGAGGCCGTGCGGACCACCTACCGTCAGACCATCGCCTCGCTGGCCCGGGCCACGGAGATCGCCGGGTACACCCCGCCGGGCCATGCCCGCAGGGTCGCCGCGCTCAGTCGCGAGGTGGGGCGGGAGCTGGGGCTGGGCGAGCCGGAGCTGACGGTGCTGGAGTACGCGGCACTCATGCACGACATCGGGCAGCTCAGCCTGGTCGACCCGGTGCCGGCCGGCGCCACCGCCGGCCTCCCGGCGGCGCAGCAGCGCCGGATCGCGCTGCTGGGCGGCGCGGTCGTCCGGCAGACCGGGGTGGACACCGAGGTCGCCGTGGTGGTGGAGCGCCAGGCCGATCCGTACCGTGAGCAGCCGGTCGGCGCGCGGATCGTCCGGGCGGTGAACGCATATGAGGAGAAGACTCGGGAAGCAGGGCCCGAAGGGCCGCTCAGGGCACTGGAGGAACTGCGGCTCGCGACGGCGCACGACTATCAGCCAGAGGTGGTCGAATCGCTCGCCAGGGTGGTCGCACGAGACGGTCTGACCTTGCCCGTGGTGGGGTAACCCATGGGTAATGAGCGGCCCTCCTTCCGTCCGTGGTTGGATGCGAGGGAGAGGGTGCCCGGGGGCGACGGCCGGCCCACTCCACGGAATCGGCAGGCGGGAACCGTAACTGGCAGGCGGGAATCGTGAGGATCTTCGGCAAGGGACGGCATCGGCCCTCCGCCTCGTGGCGGCAGGCCACCGACCGGGCGTTCACGCTCATCGGCGACGGTCGTTACGAGGACGCGGGGGCGCTGCTGACACGTGCCGCGGACCTGGAGCCGTGGCTTTCCGAGTCCTGGTTCAACCTCGCGCTGCTGCACAAGTTCCGGCACGACTGGGAGCAGGCCAGGACGGCCGGGCTCAGGGCCGTCGCACTGCTCGACCGGGAGACCGGGGCGCCCGACTGGTGGAACGTGGGCATCGCCGCCACCGCCTTGCAGGACTGGCCGCTGGCGCGCCGCGCCTGGCAGGCGTACGGACTGCGGGTGCCCGGCGGCGCTGCCCGGCCGAAAGCCGGGGGCGGCGTCGCCGACACCGGTGAGCCGGTCGGCATGGCCCTGGGCAGCGCTGCCGTACGGCTCTCGCCGGAGGGCGAGGCCGAGGTCGTGTGGGGGCGCAGGCTCGACCCGGCGCGCATAGAGGTGCTCTCCATTCCGCTGCCGTCGTCCGGGCGGCGCTGGGGCGAGGTCGTCCTGCACGACGGGGTCCCGCACGGCGAGCGGACCACGGCCGCCGGACACGCGTACCCGGTGTTCGACGAGATCGAACTGTGGGCGCCTTCGCCGGTGCCCACCTGGGTGGTGCTGCTGGAGGCCGCCACGGAGTCCGACCGGGACGCGCTGGAACGGCTCGCGGCCGACGCGGGCTTCGCCGCGGAGGACTGGTCGTCGTCGGTGCGGCTGTTGTGCCGGCTGTGCTCGGAGTCCCGGATGCCGTCCGACGAGGGCGACGGGGACCACATGGACCCGCACGACCACAGCGAGCCGGGGCATCCGGGGCCCCTGGGGCACGTCACCGACGGACAGTTGTGGGTGCCCGAGCGGGAGTGCGGCATCGCCGCGCCGGCGTCGCTGGTCCGGGGGCTGCTGGACGGGTGGGTCGCGGACAGTCCGGATTCCAGGGACTGGCGGGATCTGGAAGAGGTCTGCTAGGGGCTGTGCGGTTGCGCGCCGAGACGTGGGCCGCGGGCGGCCGGTCACGCGGTTACCGGCGCTCCTCTCCGGCGCTGCCCGTACCCTGTATCAGCAACTCAACCCTTGTTTTTTGAGGAAGGCGTACGTCTGTCATGGCTCAGCAGGACACCGAACAGCAGCACGTGGGCGTGCTCCCCGTCGACGGCGAGGGGTTCGTCGTCGACACGGAGGACTGCGAGGAGCGCGAGCAGGCGTACCGCGAGCGCGGCACTTCGCGGCCCATCACCGTCGTCGGCAACCCGGTGCTGCACAAGGAGTGCAAGGACGTCACCGAGTTCGACGACGAGCTCGCCAAGCTGGTGGACGACATGTTCGCCAGCCAGCGCACCGCCGAGGGCGTGGGCCTCGCCGCCAACCAGATCGGCGTCGACCTGAAGGTGTTCGTGTACGACTGCCCGGACGACGAGGGCAACCGCCACGTCGGCGTCGTCTGCAACCCCAAGCTGGTCGAACTGCCCGCCGACAAGCGCCGGCTGGACGACAGCAACGAGGGCTGCCTGTCGGTGCCGACCGCCTACATGCCGCTCGCCCGGCCCGACTACGCCGAGGTCACCGGCCAGGACGAGAAGGGCAACCCGATCAAGGTGCGCGGCACCGGGTACTTCGCGCGGTGCCTCCAGCACGAGACCGACCACCTGTACGGCTACCTGTACATCGACCGGCTCTCCAAGCGCGACCGCAAGGACGCCCTGCGGCAGATGGCCGAGAACGAGCCCCGCTACCCCGTGGTCGCGAACGACTGAACCGCCAACCGACACCCCGGGTGCGCGTTCCGGGCGGCTGCCGACCGCCTGGATACGGGCCGGCCGCCATTCTCAGGCGGCGGCCTCCGGGCCCCGGAAGGTGCGACGGTAGGCCTGCGGGGTGGTGCCCAGGGACCGTACGAACTGATGGCGCAGGGTGGCCGCCGTGCCGAAGCCGGTGCGCCAGGCGATCGTGTCCATCGTCTCGTCGGTCGCCTCCAGCAACCGCTGTGCCAGCAGCACCCGTTGACGCAGGATCCAGCGGTACGGGGTGGTCCCCGTCTCCTGCTGGAAGCGGCGGGCGAACGTACGCGGCGACATGTGGGCGCGCGCCGCGAGCTGCTCGACGGTGACCTCCTCGTCGAGATGGCGCTCCATCCACGCCAGCACCTCACCGACCGTGTCGCACTGCGAGCGCGGCAGCGGCCGGTCGATGTACTGGGCCTGGCCCCCGTCCCGGTGCGGGGGCACGACCATGCGCCGGGCGATCCTGTTGGCGACCTCCGGCCCCTGCTCCTTGCGGACGATGTGCAGACAGGCGTCGATACCGGCCGCCGTGCCCGCCGAGGTGATCACCGGGTCCTCGTCCACGTACAGCACGTCCGGCTCCACGACCGCGCGCGGATACTGCCGGGCCAGCTCGTCGGAGTGCCGCCAGTGCACCGTGCAGCGCCGGCCGTCCAGCAGCCCGGCCGCACCGAGCACGAACACCCCCGAACACACGCTCAGCACCCGGGCGCCCCGGTCGGCCGCCCGGCGCAGCGCCTCCAGCAGATCCGTCGGATAGATCCGCCGCACATAGCTCTCGCCGGCCGGGACGACGATCAGGTCGGCCTCGTCGAGGCGGTCCAGTCCGTACGGCGTCGAGATCGTGAACCCGGCGTGCGTCCGCAGGGTCGGGCCCTCCGCGGAGGCGACCGCGAAGTCGTACACCGGAAGGCCCTCGTCGCTGCGGTCCAGACCGAAGACCTCGCAGACAACGCCGAGTTCGAAGGGGTGCACGCCGTCCAGGAGGACGGCCGCGACGTTTGTGAGCATGCCCTCCAGTGTGCCTTGTAGATGGCAGTAATTGGAGGGTGTACGGCAGTACTGCCACTGTTTGTAAGGAGTGTTCCGCGTGACAGTGGTGTCCATGAACACGACACAGCTGCAAGCGCTCATCGGAACCCTGGTCGTACTCGGCGTGCTCGCCGTGATCGTGCTGCCCGCCGTCATCGGCGTCGTCCACGACCGGCGTGTGGACCGGCAGCTCAGGGAGGCGGCGGAGCGCCAGGCCGCCATCGACGGGGCGCGGCCCGAGCGGCGCCCCCGCGGCTCCGCCTCCCGCCGCTTCGCCCGCACGGTCTGACGACGAAGACCGTCAGGTTCCCGGCGCCGTCACCGTCAGGGACAACTCGGGCGTGAGGCCGGCCACGTCGGTGTGCGCGGCCGCGATGTCGATCACCTCCCCGGCCTGACGTCGACCGCGCGGGTCACATCGGCCGGGGACGCGATCACGCTCAAGTGACCCCGGCGGGCCGGGGTCGAGCCGATTCGCCGGTCCTAGAAGTCCTCGTCCAGGTCGACGGTGCCCTCCACCGCGACCTGGTACGCGGACGGACGCCGCTCGAAGAAGTTGGTCAGCTCCTGGACGCCCTGCAGCTCCATGAAGGAGAAGGGGTTCTCCGAGCCGTACACCGGTGCGAAGCCGAGCCGCGTCAGCCGCTGGTCGGCGACGCACTCCAGGTACTGCCGCATGGAGTCGGTGTTCATGCCCGGCAGGCCGTCACCGCACAGGTCGCGGGCGAACTGCAGCTCCGCCTCCACGGCCTCCCGCAGCATGTCCGTCACCTGCTGCTGGAGCTCGTCGTCGAAGAGGTCCGGCTCCTCCTTGCGGACGGTGTCGACCACGTCGAACGCGAAGCTCATATGCATCGTCTCGTCGCGGAACACCCAGTTGGTGCCCGTGGCCAGACCGTGCAGCAGGCCCCGGCTGCGGAACCAGTAGACGTACGCGAAGGCGCCGTAGAAGAACAGGCCCTCGATGCACGCCGCGAAGCAGATGAGGTTGAGCAGGAAGCGGCGGCGGTCGGCCCGGGACTCCAGGCGGTCCAGCTTCTCCACCGAGTCCATCCACTTGAAGCAGAACTCGGCCTTCTCACGGATGGACGGGATGTTCTCCACCGCCGCGAAGGCCGCCGCCCTGTCCTCCGGGTCGGGGAGGTAGGTGTCCAGCAGCGTCAGGTAGAACTGGACGTGGACGGCCTCCTCGAAGAGCTGCCGCGACAGATACAGCCGCGCCTCGGGGGAGTTGATGTGCTTGTACAGCGTCAGCACCAGGTTGTTGGCGACGATCGAGTCGCCCGTCGCGAAGAAGGCGACCAGACGGCCGATCAGGTGCTGCTCGGCGGGGCTGAGCTTCGCGAGGTCGGCGACGTCCGAGTGGAGGTCGACCTCCTCCACGGTCCACGTGTTCTTGATGGCGTCCCGGTAGCGCTCGTAGAAGTCCGGATAGCGCATGGGACGCAGAGTCAGCTCGAAGCCGGGGTCGAGGAGATTCTGGGTGCTGGACATTACTGGCAGGCCTCGCAGGACTCGGGGTTCTCAAGGGAGCAGGCGACGGCATCGGGGTCGGCCGCCTGCTGCACGGGGATGGTCTTCTGGGGCTGGGCGGGAAGCTGCGTCTGGGCCTGGCCCTGGGCGGCGCGGGCGATGCGGGTCGCCGGGCGCGAGCGCAGGTAGTACGTCGTCTTCAGTCCCGACTTCCAGGCGTACGCGTACATCGAGGAGAGCTTGCCGATGGTCGGGGTCTCCAGGAACAGGTTCAGCGACTGGGCCTGGTCCAGATACGGCGTGCGGGCGGCGGCCATGTCGATCAGCCCGCGCTGGGGGATCTCCCAGGCCGTGCGGTACAACGCCCGGACGTCGGCCGGGATCCATGCGAAGTCCTGCACCGAGCCGTTCGAGTCGCGCAGCGCCTCACGGGTGCGGGCGTCCCAGACGCCCAGCTCCTTGAGGTCCTTCACCAGGTAGGAGTTGACCTGGAGGAACTCGCCGGAGAGGGTCTCGCGCTTGAACAGGTTGGACACCTGCGGCTCGATGCACTCGTACACACCGGCGATCGAGGCGATGGTCGCGGTGGGCGCGATGGCGAGGAGCAGCGAGTTGCGCATGCCGACGGTCGCCACGCGCTCGCGCAGGGCCGCCCAGCGCTCCGGCCAGGTGAACTCGACACCGTAGTGGTCGGGATGCAGCACACCGCGGGCCGTACGGGTCTTCTCCCAGGCCGGCAGCGGGCCGTGGCGCTCGGCGAGGTCGGCGGAGGCCTCGTACGCGGCGAGCATGATGCGCTCGGCGATCCGGGTGGACAGGGCCTTCGCCTCGGCCGAGTCGAAGGGCAGACGCAGCTTGAAGAAGACGTCCTGGAGGCCCATCGCGCCGAGGCCCACGGGGCGCCACTTGGCGTTCGAACGGCCCGCCTGCTCGGTCGGGTAGAAGTTGATGTCGACGACCCGGTCCAGGAAGGTCACGGCGGTGCGGACGGTCGCGTCCAGCCGCTGCCAGTCCAGGTCACGGGCCGTGAGGTCGACGAAGGCGCCCAGGTTCACCGAGCCCAGGTTGCAGACCGCCGTCTCCCCGTCGTCCGTGACCTCGAGGATCTCCGTGCAGAGGTTGGAGGAGTGGACGACGTGGCCCGGCTCGGCCGTCTGGTTGGCGGTGCGGTTGGCGGCGTCCTTGAACGTCATCCAGCCGTTGCCGGTCTGCGCGAGGGTCCGCATCATGCGGCCGTACAGGTCACGGGCCGGGATGGTCTTCCTCGCCAGCCCGTCCGCCTCCGCCTTGCGGTACGCGGCGTCGAACTCCGCGCCCCACAGGTCGACCAGTTCGGGCACGTCGGCCGGCGAGAACAGCGACCACTGCTCGTCCGCGTTGACCCGGCGCATGAACTCGTCCGGGATCCAGTGCGCCAGGTTCAGGTTGTGCGTACGGCGGGCGTCCTCACCGGTGTTGTCGCGCAGCTCCAGGAACTCCTCGATGTCGGAGTGCCAGGTCTCCAGGTAGACCGCGGCGGCGCCCTTGCGCCTGCCTCCCTGGTTCACGGCGGCGACCGAGGCGTCCAGGGTCTTCAGGAACGGCACGATGCCGTTGGAGTGGCCGTTGGTGCCGCGGATCAGCGAACCGCGCGAACGGACACGGGAGTACGACAGCCCGATACCGCCCGCGTGCTTCGAGAGGCGGGCCACCTGGTGGTAGCGGTCGTAGATGGAGTCCAGCTCGTCCAGCGGGGAGTCGAGGAGGTAGCAGGACGACATCTGGGGGTGTCGCGTACCGGAGTTGAAGAGGGTGGGGGAGGAGGGCAGGTAGTCGAGGCGGCTCATCAGCCCGTAGAGCGCGGCGACCTCGTCCACGGACCGCGCGGTGTCGTCCTCCGCGAGACCGCTCGCCACCCGCAGCATGAAGTGCTGGGGCGTCTCCACGACCTTGCGGGTGAGGGGGTGCCTCAGGAGGTAGCGGCTGTGGAGCGTGCGCAGCCCGAAGTAGCCGAAGCGGTCGTCGGCGGCCGGGTCGACGAGCGCGTCGAGACGCTCGGCGTGCAGACGCGCGAACTGCGCCGTGCGGTCGGCGACGAGCCCTTCCCGGTGGCCCACGGCGATGGACTCCGTGAAGGTGGTGACGCCCTGGGAGGCGGCCTCGGCACGGATGGAGATCGTCAGCAGCCGGGCGGCCAGCTTCGAGTAGGCGGGGTCCTCGGAGATGAGGCCGGCGGCCGCCTCCGTGGCCAGCTCGCGCAGCTCCGTCTCGTCCGCCCGCGCGGACCGGCCGCGCAGCGCGGCGGCGGCGACCCGGCCGGGGTCGGCGTCGGAGAGGTCGGCGGTCAGCTCGGTCAGGGTCCGCAGCAACGCGGCACCGGGACCGTCGGTCTCCGTCGCCGGGGTGGCGGAAGCCGGTCCGCCGGGAGCCGGGGCGGCTGAAACCGGGTCGGCTGGCGCGATGGTCACGTGGGGGCTCTCCCTCGCTCGGCACGGGGCCCTGCGGAGGACAGGCAGCAGCACACGAGCGCACGGGGGCGTCGCGTCCACCGGCCCATTCCACGAGGCCCGGACGTCAGGGCACCCGGACCGGACGGCCGGGCGCACCGTCGGCAGGTCCTCGGACTGGACTCGCGTACGAACGCACGCAAGTACACCGTTGCGGGACAGTTCCGGATTCGCACCGGATTCCCCTGCGGCGACAGCGAGCATGAGCATACATCTTGTGTTGGGCTGCCGGTCCACCCCCAGATGTTGTGTCGCGGTGACTTCGGAGCGTGTCATAGCGTCAACTCATAGGTGAGCAGCGTGAGGTCCGGGAGGTGCGGGATCGGGTTCCAGTCGCGCGCCGGCGTTCGAGTGAACCCCATACGTTCGTAGATGCGGTGGGCGGAGCGCATGGCGCGCTGGGTCGACAGCACGACCCGTACGCATCCTTCGACGGCTCTGGCGCGCTCGACGCAATCCCGCACGAGGGCCTCGCCGATGCCACGGCCGCGGGCGGCGTGGTCGACCGCCAGCATCCGGATCTCGGCCTCGCCGACGGAGGCGATGTCGGCCATGGGGCCTCCGGCCGGGACGAAGGTCACCCCGCCGACCACCCGTCCGTCCGCCACGGCGACGAGAACCTCGGCCGCGTCGGCCCGCTTCGCCACGTCCCGCAGTTCGCCGAGGTACTCGTCGCTCTCGCCGAAGTCCAGCAGCCCGTCGGCGAGGTACGCCTGGGCGGTGATCTCGCCGAGGTCGGCGTACTCGTCGGGGGAGATGTGCCTGATGGTGATGTCCATGGATCGCAGTCTGCAACAGGGGGCGGTCGGCAGGTCCGCGGTTGTCCACAGGGGCGTTTGATCGTGTGATTGTCAGTGTGGGTGGGTGGGGAGGTGGGTTCGTCGGGTGGATGGATGGACGGACGGGTCGGGCCGGGGCCGGTTGTTCAGACCGGGTGGGTCGTTCAGGCCACCGCCGGCCAGAGCGGCAGCGTCGTCACGAAGTGCTCACTGAAGTCGCGGGGGCCCGGGCCGAGGGCGACGCGGCCGGTGGTGCGGAGGCGGGCGGTCAGGGAGGGGGACTCGGAGTAGTACACCCGTCGGGCGTCGGCCGGCACGAACACGGTCTGGCCGCGGGTGAGTTCGCTCGCGCACTCCACGACCACGGCCCCCTCGGCGGCCGTCACGAACGCCTCGTCCCCGCACACCCCGACGGCCAGTGGATCGTGCAGCGGACATGTGCCGTCCCCGCCGTGGCGGGTGTAGGCGTTCATGTACGTCCGCATCAGCCGGGCGGCGAGGGCCGTGCCGGGGCCCGCCGCCTCCAGCGCCGCGAGGTCCGCGGGGCGGAACAGCCAGCGGTGGGAGGCGTCCAGGTCGACCATGGTGAAGGGGATGCCTGAGGAGAGCACGATCTCGGCGGCGTCCGGGTCGGCCCAGATGTTGAACTCGGCGACCGGGGTGAAGTTCCCCGGCACCTGCGCGGCGCCGCCCATGAACACGAACTTCGCGATGCGGCGGGCGAAGCCCGGATCCTCCAGCAGGGCGACAGCGACGTTCGTGAGCGGGCCGGTGGCGCAGACCGTCAGCTCACCCTCGTACGCGCGGGACAGGCGCAGCAGGGCCTGTGCGGAGGACTCCGTGGGGTGCGGGGCGGCCGAGTCGGGCAGGGACTCGTCGCCGAGCCCGGCCGGGCCGTGGAAGGCGGATGCCTCGCGGTAGGGGAGGCGCGACAGGGGGCGCCCCGCGCCTCGGTGGACGGGGACGTCGGCGTCGATGCGGAGGGCGCGGGCCAGGGCGCGGGCGTTGCGGTAGGTGGCGTCGGAGGGAAGGTTGCCGCCGACGGAGGTGTAGGCCCTGAGGTCCCAGAGACCTGTGCCGAGCAGGTACTGGAGGGCTACGGCGTCGTCGATACCGGGGTCGCTGTCCAGGACGATCGGTGTGGGGGCCGTCACGTGGTCAGGGTAGACGGGGGCGCCCCGCCGCCGGTGCCGTTTCACCGCCAGGGTCTGCGCCCCTTCCCCCCCCTGGGCGCCTTTGAGCTCGGGGGCTCCTGGGGGTCGGCGGACGCGGGTTCGCCGTGGTTGCTCGCGCAGTCCCCGCGCCCCGTTCGGGCCTTCGGCCCGTCGAGGGGCCTCGGCCCGTCCGAAGGGGCGCGGGGTCCTTTACGCCAGCGAATCAGTGGCTCGAACCCGCCGTCGCCGGAGGCAGTTCCACCTGGACTCCCGCGTCGCCCGCGTCGGCCGTGTAGTCGCTCGGCTTGGTCTCGTCGATGCCGTCGGGGGCCTTGGCCGCCCGGAGGACGAAGGTGAGGACCACGGTGACGACGACATTCAGGACGAAGGCGGTGAGGCCGATGTAGCCGATCTCACCGATGCCGGGGATCTCCGCGGAGGAGCCGCCGAAGTGCTTCTGGGTCGGCGAGGAGACGTTCCACGCGGCGACCGTCCCGTAGATCATGCCGACCGCCCAGCCGGCCAGAAGGGCCCAGCGGTGACACCACCGGGTGAAGAGGCCGCCGACGAGGGCCGGGAACGTCTGGAGGATCCAGATGCCGCCGAGAAGCTGGAAGTTGATGGCGACGGTCTTGTCCATCGTCAGGACGAAGACCAGCGCGCCGACCTTCACCAGCAGCGACACCAGCTTGGAGACCTTGGTCTCCTGCGCCGGCGTGGCGTCGGGCTTGATGAAGTCCTTGTAGATGTTGCGGGTGAAAAGGTTCGCCGCGGCGATGGACATGATCGCCGCGGGCACCAGCGCGCCGATGCCGATCGCCGCGAAGGCCACGCCCGCGAACCAGTCCGGGAACATGGTCTCGAACAGCTGCGGGATAGCCAGCTGGCCGTTCTGCACCTTCACACCCGCCGCGATCGCCATGAAGCCCAGCAGGGCGAGCAGGCCGAGCATCAGCGAGTACAACGGCAGGATCGTGGTGTTGCGGCGGATCACCTCGCGGCTCTTCGAGGACAGCGTCGCGGTGATCGAGTGCGGGTACATGAAGAGCGCGAGCGCCGAGCCGAGGGCCAGGGTCGCGTACGTCCACTGGTTGGCGTCGCCCGGGACCAGTGCCCCGCGTGGCGCGCCCGTCGCCGGGTTGGTCTGGCCGTACGCCTCGCTCGCCTTGGCGAAGATGTCGTCGAAGCCGCCCAGCTTGATCGGGATGTAGATGATCGCCACCGCGATGACGATGTAGATCAGGGTGTCCTTCACGAACGCGATCAGCGCGGGGGCGCGGAGGCCGGAGGAGTAGGTGTACGCGGCCAGGACGCCGAAGGCGATCAGTAGCGGCAGGTCCTTGATGAACCAGTTGGTGTTCTCGCCGCCGCCGACGCCCATCACGTCCAGGACGGCCTGGATGCCGACGAGCTGGAGGGCGATGTAGGGCATCGTTGCCAGGATGCCGGTCAGGGCCACCGCCAGCGACAGGCCCTTCGAGCCGAAACGGCCGCGGACGAAGTCCGACGTGGTCACGTACCCGTGCCGGTGCGACACCGACCACAGGCGGGGCAGGAACGTGAAGATCAGCGGGTAGACCAGGATCGTGTAGGGCACGGCGAAGAAGCCGGCCGCACCCGCCGCGTAGATCGCCGCCGGGACGGCGACGAAGGTGTACGCGGTGTAGAGGTCGCCGCCGAGCAGGAACCAGGTGATCCAGGTGCCGAACGACCGTCCGCCCAGACCCCATTCGTCGAGGCTGTGCTCGTTCTCGGCCTTGCGCCAGCGGGCGGCCATGAAGCCCATGACCGTGACGGCCAGGAAGAAGAAGATGAAGACGGCGAGTGCCACGCCGTTCACGCCGTCCTTCACTGTGCGGCACCCCCGTCCTCGGACCGCCGGGACTTGCGGGCTCGCTGGTCACGCTGCCACAGCGAGTAGGCGGCGGCCGTGAGCGCGGTGGAGATCAGGACCCAGGCCATCTGGTACCAGTAGAAGAACGGGATGCCGATGAACGCCGGGTCCGTCTTGGCGTACGAACCGACCCAGAGCATCGCCACGAACGGGGCGAACAGGAACAGGGCGATGACCACTCTGACAGGTGTCACCGCCGGTGTCTCCGGTGATTGCACTTCGGACGCATTGGACATACCAGGGCTCCGTCCCCTCACTGATCACCTGAGCAATGCGCTGGAAATCTAAGGGACTGTTCCGCTGGGCGTAACCCCTGCCCGCATAACGGATTTGCGGAGGCTTCCCATCCCGTGCGTCACCTGTGGCGCACGGGATGGCCACCGCTGTGGACGGTACGTATCGCCGCGGGTGGTCGGCTGCCGCCGTGGACGGTCGCCTGCCGCGGACCGGTCAGTCCTGCGGGCGCTTCAGCCGCGCCACGAACTTGTAGCGGTCGCCCCGGTAGACGGACCGTACCCACTCCACCGGCTGTCCCTCCTTGTCCACGGAGTGGCGGGAGAGCATCAGCATCGGCAGACCCACGTCCGTGCCGAGCAGGCCGGCCTCGCGGGGGGTGGCCAGCGAGGTCTCGATGGTCTCCTCGGCCTCGGCGAGATGGACGTCGTACACCTCGGCGAGAGCGGTGTAGAGGGACGTGTACTTGACCAACGACCTGCGCAGGGCGGGGAAGCGCTTGGCGGACAGATGGGTCGTCTCGATGGCCATCGGCTCGCCGTTCGCCATGCGGAGCCGCTCGATCCGCAGCACCCGTCCGCCCGCCGTGATGTCCAGCAGCCCGGCGAGGGTGTCGTCGGCGGTGATGTAGCCGATGTCCAGCAGTTGGGAGGTCGGTTCCAGTCCCTGGGCGCGCATGTCCTCGGTGTAGGAGGTGAGTTGCAGGGCCTGCGAGACCTTCGGCTTGGCGACGAACGTGCCCTTGCCCTGGATGCGCTCCAGACGGCCCTCGACCACCAGTTCCTGGAGTGCCTGTCGCACGGTCGTGCGTGAGGTGTCGAACTCGGCCGCGAGGGTCCGCTCCGGCGGGACCGGTGTGCCGGGCGGCAGTGTTTCGGTCATGTCCAGCAGGTGCTTCTTGAGGCGGTAGTACTTGGGCACGCGTGCGGTACGGACGTTCGCCCCGTTCTCGTTCTCCGCACTGCTGACGTCGGTGCTCATGCTCCGCCTTCCCGGCTCCTAGTGGCGTGATCCTTCTGTATACCCGCACAGCCCCTGCTGGTCTAGTCCACGGAGGGGGCTCCGCTGGTCTACTCCGAGAAGGTGCAGTGGTCTACCCGAAGAGTGTGACTCAACCGCTCGGTTTTCGCTGCCTTCTTACATAAAGGTTCTTGCATATGTAGGTCGCATAACGGCTGGTGGGAGCGGGTTCGCGCACCCTTGACACACCGATTGGTCTGAGCCAAGCTCCGGCGTACTGGTCTACACCATTGGTCCAGGTCCCGGCCCCATGGGCGGTACGTCTGTCACCGCGGGGAGCAGGGGGGTTTGTGACATCCCTGAGGAATGGCATCCCTGAGGAGGGTGGCGTGAAGCGCAAGCTGACAACCGCGATCTGTGTCGTGGGCATGATGGTCTCCATCGCGGCGTGCGGGGGAGAGAGCGGGGGCTCGGACAAGGCTGCGGACACCAAGGAGCTGACCGTCTGGCTCACGGTGGACGCGCAGAACAACTGGCCGGAACTGGTCAAGGCCGCCGACGCCGCGGTCAAGAAGAAGCACCCCGGAATCAAGATCAAGCACGAGTACTACGGCTGGCCCGACAAGAACGCCAAGCTGGACGCCGTCCTCGCCACCGACAAGGCCCCCGACGTCGTCGAGATGGGCAACACGGAGATGCTCGCCTACATGGTCAAGGGCGCCTTCGCCCCCCTGGACGCGGCGCAGTTCGACAACTCCGGCGCCTGGCTCGACGGTCTCAAGGCCTCGGTGACCTACGAGGGCAAGACGTACGGTGTCCCGTACTACGCCGGCGGCCGCGTCGCCAACTGGCGCAAGGACGTCTTCGCCGCGGTCGGCGTCAAGTCCCCGCCGAAGACGTACGACGAGCTGACCGCCGCCCTCGACAAGGTCCAGAAGAAGCAGGGCGGCAAGTTCAGTGCCTGGTACCAGCCCACCCGTGACTGGTACGCGGCCATGTCCTTCGTCTACGACGCCGGCGGCTCCATAGCAGTCGAGTCGGGTGGCCAGTGGAAGGCCAACCTCTCCTCCCCGGAGTCCGTCAAGGGTCTGAAGGAGTTCCAGCACGTCGTCGACGGCTACATGCACGGCGACAAGACCAAGGACGAGTCCGACCGTTACATCGTCTACGGCCAGGGCAAGTCCGGCATGATCTTCGCCCCCGCCTGGGAGGGTGCGACCGCCGCGGCCAAGGAGAACGACAAGACCGGCAAGCTCGCCGGCCATGTCGAGAACTTCGTGATGCCCGGCCCGTCCGGCAAGAACCTGCCCGTCTTCCTCGGCGGCTCCGACCTCGCTGTCCCCGTGAAGTCCGACGCGCAGGGCGTCGCCGCCGAGTGGATCAACGCCTTCACCGGCCCCGCCGGCCAGAAGGGGCTGATGGAGAAGGGCAACCTGCCCAACAACAAGACGGACCTCGCCACCCTCAAGGACGACCCGGCGACGGCGGTCCCGGCCACCGCGGCCGAGTCCAACTGGTTCGTCCCGATGGCGCCCGGCTGGGGCCAGGTCGAGAAGGCCCAGATCCTCCAGACCATGCTCCAGAACATCGGTACCGGCAAGAAGACGGTCGAGGCGGCCGCGAAGGAAGCGGACGCCGCGATCGACAAGGTCATCAACACCAAGTGACGGTCGACCCCCGGTCGGACCCGGCTCACGGCGCCGGGCCCGACCGGGGGTGCCATCGAGCCCGACCGACGTGTGCCACGAGCCGAGCCGGCGGGTGCATCGCGACAGTGCCGCTAGGGGTCGTGGGGTCGCCGCCCGTGCGCCGTGGCTGGTCGCGCAGTTCCCCGCGCCTTCGGGTGCTTCACCGCCCGGCACCTGACGGGGCGAGGCCGGCGGGGCGCTGATCGGCCCCCCTCTTCATTTGCTTTAGGAGCGCGCCATGAGTGCCGCAGATACGACCACTCCGATCAAGGTGCCGCCACCGCGGCAGGTGCCGCCAGGGCCGCCGGCCGCCGTCGGCTCCGGCACCAGGCGTTCCGGCCAAGCCGCGGTTCCCTGGGCGCTCCTCGCCCCCTGCCTGCTGATCCTCGCCGTCGTCCTCGGCTATCCCCTGGTCCGTCTGGTCACCCTCTCCTTCCAGAAGTTCGGGCAGTCCCAGCTGTGGGGCTTCCAGCCGGCGGAGTCGGTCGGCTTCGACAACTTCGCCAAGGTGCTGGGGGACAGCGAGTTCTGGACGGTCGTCGCACGGACCGTCGTCTTCGCCGCCGCCTGCGTCATCTTCACCATGGTCATCGGCATGCTGATCGCGCTGCTGCTCCAGCGGGTCTCCGGCTGGGTGAGGACCCTCATCAACATCGCGCTCGTGGCGAGTTGGGGCATGCCCATCATCGTGGCCACCACCGTCTTCAAGTGGCTCTTCGACTCCGACTACGGCATCTTCAACGCGCTCCTCAGCAAGCTTCCCGGCGTCGACATGATCGGCCACAACTGGTTCGCGAGCGGCCCCGAAGGACTCGCCGTCATCACCTTGCTGGTGGTGTGGGGCGCCGTGCCGTTCGTGGTCATCACCCTCAGCGCCGGACTCACCCAGGTGCCCAAGGAGTTGGAGGAGGCCGCCCGGCTGGACGGTGCCGGCGCCTGGGGCGTCTTCCGTTATGTCACCCTCCCCATCCTCAAGCCGATCGTCGTGATGCTCACGACCCTCTCGGTCATCTGGGACATGGGTGTCTTCCCGCAGGTCTTCGTGATGCGCAACGGCCACCCGGAGGCCGAGTTCCAACTGCTCACCACCTACTCGTACGACAGGGCCTTCGTGGTCAACGACTATGCGCAGGGCTCCGCGATCGCCCTCCTCACCGTGCTGTTGCTGCTCGGTGTGATCGGCGTCTACATGCGCCAGATGCTGAAGATCGGAGAGGTCGAATGAGCACAGCCGTTGCCTCCGGCCGCCGCGGGTCCAGGCTCGGCTGGAACCTCCTCGGACTCCTCGTCTTCGTCACCGCCGGCTTCCCGGTCTACTGGATGCTGAACACCGCGTTCAAACCGGCCAAGGACGCGATCGACCCCGACCCCGGCCTCCTGCCGACGTCCATCACCTTCTCCAACTTCGGCCGCGCGCTGGACATCGCCGACTTCTGGGGCCCCGTCGGCCGCAGCCTCGTGGTGTCCCTCACCGTGGTCGTGATCGGTATCGTCGTCGGGATGCTGGCGGCCCTCGCCATCTCCCGCTTCGCCTTCCGCGGCCGGAAAGTGGTGATCGTCGGTATTCTGGCCGTCCAGATGGTCCCGCTGGTCGCGATGATCATCCCGGTCTTCCTGCTCCTGAACGACCTGGGCCAGTACGACCGCCTCACCGGCCTCGTCATCACCTACCTGACGTTCATCCTCCCGTTCACGGTGTGGACCCTGCGCGGCTTCATCGTCAACATCCCGCGCGAGCTGGAGGAGGCCGCCATGGTCGACGGCTGCTCCCGCACCACCGCCTTCCTCCGCGTGGTCTTCCCCCTGCTCGCGCCCGGCCTGGTGGCGACCTCGGTCTACGGCTTCATCCAGGCGTGGAACGAGTATCTGTACGCCCTGATGCTGATGAGCCAGCAGAACCAGACCGCCACCGTCTGGCTGGGCAACTTCACCACCAAGCACGGCACCGAATACGCCCCGATGATGGCCGGCTCCACCATGATGGCCGTGCCGATCGTCGTCCTCTTCCTCCTCGTCCAGCGCAAGATGGCCGCGGGCCTCACCGCGGGCGCCGTGAAGGGATAACCACCCGATGACGACTTTCGCCACCGGCTCGACCGGTTCCCCCTCGGGGCAGGACGGCCTCACCCGGGACGCGCTGACGGTCCTCCAGCCCGGGTTCACGGGGACCACCGCGCCCGACTGGCTGCTGCGGCGCCTCGGCGAGGGCCTCGCCTCCGTCGGCCTCTTCGGCCGCAACATCACCTCCCCCGAACAACTCTCCGCCCTCACCGCCCAGTTGCGGGCCGAGCGCGAGGACGTCCTGGTCGCGATCGACGAGGAGGGCGGCGACGTCACCCGCCTGGAGGTCCGCACCGGCTCCTCGTTCCCCGGCAACCACGCCCTGGGCGCCGTCGACGACGTCGACCTGACCCAGGACGTGGCCTTCGCCCTCGGCCGCCGTCTCGCCGCATGTGGCGTCACCTTCAACTGGGCCCCCTCCGCCGACGTGAACTCCAACCCGGCGAACCCCGTCATCGGCGTGCGGTCCTTCGGCGCCGAGCCCGACCTGGTCGCCCGCCACACGGCCGCCTATGTCACCGGGCTTCAGGCCGCCGGGGTCGCCGCCTGCACCAAGCACTTCCCGGGCCACGGCGACACCGCCGTCGACTCCCACCTCGCCCTGCCCCGCATCGACGCGGACCGCCCCCTGATCGAGGCCCGCGAACTGGCTCCCTTCCACGCCGCCATCGCCGCCGGCACCCGCGCCATCATGAGCGCCCACATCCTCGTCCCCGCCCTCGACCCCGACCGCCCGGCGACGTTGTCCCACGGCATCCTCACCGACCTCCTCCGCGGCGAACTGGGCTATGACGGCCTCATCGTCACCGACGGCATGGAGATGCGGGCCATCGCCGGTACCTACGGCATCGAGCACGGCAGCGTCCTCGCCATCGCCGCCGGCGCCGACGCGATCTGCGTGGGCGGCGGCCTCGCCGACGACGACACCGTACGGCGCCTGCGCGACGCCCTGGTCGCCGCCGTACGCACCGGCACCCTTCCCGAGGAACGTCTGGCGGACGCGGCGAACCGGGTCCGGGCCCTGGCCGAGTGGACCCGCCGGTCGACCGGGGGAGCGGCGGCCCGGGGGGTGGACGCCATGGGCGTGGACCTCGGCGAGATCGGCCTCGTCGCCGCCCGACGCGCGCTGAAGGCGACCTTCGCCCGGCTGCCGTACGAGCCTCCCGTCCAACCCCTGTACGTCGCGGCCTTCACCCCGGTGGCGAACATCGCCGTCGGCGACGAGACCCCCTGGGGCGTGGGCGCGGAACTGGCCCGTCTCCTCCCCGGCACCGAGACCGGTACCTTCGCGGGCGACAGCGCCGGCGCCTCCGCCCTCGCGGTGGCCGGCACCCGCCGTATTGTCGCGGTGGTCCGTGACGAGCACCGCCACCCCTGGATGACCGACGCCCTCGACGTCCTCCTCTCCACCCGTCCCGACACGATCGTCGTCGAGATGGGCGTCCCCCAGTCCCCGCCCCGCGGCGCCCTCCACCTCGCCACCCATGGAGCGGCAAGGGTCTGCGGAAGAGCGGCAGCCGAGGTCATCATGAGCGCCCGGTAGCGCGCCGCGCCGGCCGACGGCCCCGGAGCGGCGTACCGGGGAGCCGTCCTCCGCGGCGGCAGGCCGGGCATGCAAGCCGCAGCCGCACAACACAGAGGCGCCACAGCCCCTCCTTCCCGGGCCGTGGCGCCTCGGCGCATCCCCAGCCGTGTCAGATGCCCTGCCAGTCAGGCTTGTTCGCGAAGGTGTGCCGGAAGTAGTCCGCGAGCTTGAGCTTCGACGCGGCTCCCTCGTCGACCACCACCGTGGCGTGCGGGTGGAGCTGCAGCGCCGATGCCGGGCACACCGCCGCCATCGGCCCCTCCACGGTCGCCGCTACGGCGTCCGCCTTGCCCTCGCCGGTGGCGAGCAGCACCAGGTGGCGCGCCTCCAGGATGGTGCCTATGCCCTGGGTGATGACGTGGTGCGGTACCTGCTCGATGTCCCCGTCGAAGAACCGTGCGTTGTCGATCCGCGTCTGCTCGGTGAGGGTCTTGATACGGGTCCGGGAGGCGAGGGACGAGCACGGCTCGTTGAACCCGATGTGCCCGTCGGTCCCGATCCCGAGCAACTGCAGATCCACACCGCCCGCCTCGGCCAACGCCCTGTCGTACGCCTCGCAGGCCCCCGGTATGTCCTCCGCCGTGCCGTCCGGGCCCATGAACGCGTCCATGCCGAGTCCCAGCGGCTCCAGCACCTCCCGGAGCAGCACCGAGCGGTATGACTCGGGGTGGTCGGCCGGAAGCCCCACGTATTCGTCGAGTTGAGCGATCCGCGCCCGCGAGGCGTCCACGGCGCCCGAGCGCACCTTCGCCGTCAGAGCCTGGTAGATCGGCAGCGGGGTCGACCCCGTGGCGACGCCGAGCAGCGCGTCGGGCTTCCGCCGGAGCAACTGCGCCATCGCCTCGGCTATGAGTTCGCCACCCGCCTTGGCATCCGGAACGATGACAACTTCCACGCTGGGCCTGCCGATCTGGAGAGAGGACTCGAATGGGAGTGGGAAGAACTGTGTGGTTTAGACCAATCTAGCAGAGCAGGGTTCGCGCAGGTGTGTCCCGCATCACGTGGATGTGGCCCCTCTTCCATCGTCGCGAGCCCGGCCCTTATGCCAAGGAGCCTCCCGTGGCGTCCACCCAGCTCCCCGTCACCCACCGGCTCTCGTCCGACGCCAGGAATGCCACCACGTCCGCGATGTCGTCCACTGATCCCACCCGGCCCAGCGCCGATATCCCCTCGGCCATCGCACGGCCCGCCTCGGTATCCAGGAACTCGGCGGTGTTGTCGGTCACGGTCAGACCCGGTGCCACCGAGTTCACCGTGATGCCTCGCGGGCCGAGCACCTTCGACAGGTCGCGGGAGAAGACGTCCAGCGCGGCCTTCGTCATCGCGTACGCCATGTGGTGAGGCATCGCGGCGGTCCGTGCGAGCCCCGACGAGATGTTGATGACGCGGCCGCCGTCACGCAGCCGGCCCATGCCGTGCTTGACCAGGAAGAGCGGTGCCTTCACGTTCACCGCGAAGAGCCGGTCGTACTCCTCTCCGTCGATCTCCTCGATCGGGCGGGAGCTGCCGATCGCCGCGTTGTTCACCAGGATGTCCAGCCCGTCCGCGTGCCGGTCGAACTCCTCCCACAGGGCCTCGATGTCTCCCGGCGGGCCGAGTTCGGCCCCCATGGCGAAGGCGGAGCCGCCCGCGGCCTCGATCGCGGCCACCGTCTCCTTCGCGGCCGCCTCGTTCCTCCCGTAATGCACCGCGACCCGTGCGCCGTCGCGTCCCAGTCGCTCGGCGATGCCTCGTCCGATCCCCCTGCTTGCCCCGGTGACCAGCGCCGTCCTGTCCGTGAGCACGCCCATGACGGTTCCCCCCTCCGAATTTTTCTAGCGGTCGCTACAAAAATCACGGTAGACCGGCCCGCTGACGTTTGTCTAGTGCCCGCTATAAAATCCTTCTCATGGTGACCAAGGAGAGCAAGCAGCGCGGCCGTCCCCGCTCCTTCGACCGTGAGACCGCCCTGGAGAAGGCGATCCTGGCGTTCTGGGAGAACGGCTACGAGGCCACCTCGGTCGCCGACCTCACCCGCGTCATGGGCATCGGGGCCCCGAGCCTGTACTCGGCGTTCGGTGACAAGCAGTCCCTCTTCGAGGAGGTGGTCCGCGAGTACGGCAGCCGCTACGGCTCGTTCACCGACCGGGCCCTGGAGGAGGAACCCACGGCACGGGCGGCCGTCGAGCGGATACTGCGCGAGGCCGCCGTCGAGTACACGGACCCTGCCCACCCCCACGGCTGTCTGGTCATCCACGCGGCCACCAACTGCACGAGCCACGAGGTGGAGGAATCCCTGCGCGCCCGACGCAACGCGTGGATCGCGGTCTTCGAGAGCCGTATACGAGCGGACATCGTGGCCGGTGAACTGCCTCCCGGCACAGACGCCTCCGCGCTCGCCCGGCACACCGGCGTGATCATCCAGGGCATGTCCCAGCAGGCGCGGGACGGCGCGACCAGGCAGGAGTTGGAGGCGGTCGCCGAACTCGCCATGACCAGCTGGCCCCGGCCCGTCCGCACCGACGCCCCGGTCCGCGCCTGACGCTCGCGGCCCGCCGCGCCGCAAGGCCGGCCGCCCCCTGCACAGCGCCCCCGAAGCGCCGGCTTGCCCCGATATGCCGCGCCGCCGAAGCAGCCTGCCCCGGCGTTCCGGCCCGCCGGGCTCCCGAACCGGGCTACGCTGCGGGCAGTCCCCGCCCCCGCCCTTGACGGACGGCGGGGGAAGGGAACAACAACAAACACCCGCCAACGCATGGACACACGCAGTGGTCTAGTCAAGAATGGCGTGGTAGGTCATCTGATCGATCAGCGCCTCATCACTGACGATCACTGGCGATCAACACAGGCCTCCGTCTTCCCCGCACAGGAGGACGGACCGAGGAACCGGCGCTCTCTGCCCTGACTGCTCCGGCTCCTCATCCTTCGGTCGATGGGACCGCACACCCCACGGCCGATGTTGCTCCGGGCTGCGGTGCCGGGAGGGTTGAGGGTCCCTCTCAGGCGCCGCGGCCCGCGGGTGCTTCCGGGGCCGGGGGCCATCGCCCTCGGGCCGAGGTCCAGTCGGGGCGCGGCCCACCGTTTCCAGGCATGTCCGTACCGCCAGGTACGCTCGCACACGTGCCCTCCATGAACGAACTCGTCCGCCAGCACACCGCTCTCAGCGACTCCGACCTGGAGTGGCTGCATCTGCTGGTGTCGGAGTGGCAGCTCCTCTCCGACCTCTCCTTCGCCGACCTCGTCCTGTGGGTACCCACCCGCGACGGCACGCGCTACGTCTCCGTGGCCCAGATGCGCCCCAACACAGGCCCCACCTCGTACCAGGACGACATGGTCGGCCACCTGGTCCCGCGCGGCCGTCGTCCCCTCCTGGACGTCGCGCTCGACGAGGGCCGGATCGTGCGCGAGGGCGACCCCGAGTGGCGTGAGGAGGTCCCCGTACGGGTCGAGTCCATCCCCGTCCGCAGAGAGGGCCGGGTCCTCGGGGTCATCGCGCGCAACACCAACCTGCTGACCGTACGGACCCCGAGCCGGCTGGAACTCACCTATCTCCAGAGCGCGTCCGACCTCGCCCAGATGATCGCCGTCGGCGCGTTCCCCTTCCCCGACCAGCAGGTCGACATGGACGCCTCGCCGCGCGTCGGAGACGGGCTGATCAGGCTCGACGCGGACGGCATCGTCCAGTACGCCTCCCCGAACGCCTTGTCCGCGTACCACCGCCTGGGTCTCGCCGCCGACCTCGTGGGCTGCGACCTCGGCCGTACGACCGCGGAACTCGCCCCGTCCCGCGGTCCGGTGGACGAGGCGCTGGCGAAGGTGGCGAGCGGATGGGCGCCACGTGAGTTCGAGATCGAGTCGAACGAGGGTGTCATCCAGTTCCGTGCGATCCCCCTCAAGCCCAAGGGTCCGCGCATCGGCTCGCTCGTCCTCCTGCGGGACGTCACCGAACTGCGCCGCCGTGAACGCGAGTTGATCACCAAGGACGCGACCATCCGGGAGATCCACCACCGGGTGAAGAACAACCTCCAGACGGTTGCCGCGCTGCTGCGCCTCCAGGCCAGGCGCATCGAGTCCGAACGCGGTCGCGAGGCCCTCGAAGAGGCCGTACGACGGGTCGGATCGATCGCGATCGTGCATGAGACGCTGTCCCAGAATCTGGACGAGCGTGTGGAGTTCGACGAGATCGCCGACCGGGTGCTCGCCATGGTCGCCGAGATCTCACCGGGCAAGGTCACCGGCCGGCGCACCGGACGCTTCGGAATCCTCGACGCGGAGGTGGCCACCCCGCTGTCCATGGTCCTCACCGAGATCCTGCAGAACGCCCTCGAACACGGCTTCCGGGAGGGCGACACCGGCACCGTGGAGGTGTCGGCCGTGCGTGGCGGGACCACCAAGGAGAGCCGTCTCCTCGTCACCGTCCAGGACGACGGCGTGGGTCTGCCCAAGGGCTTCGACCCGCACCGTTCCGGCAACCTCGGCCTGCAGATCGTACGGACCCTGGTGGAGGGCGAGTTGGGCGGCTCCTTCGACATGGTCCCGGCTCCGGACCGGGGCACCCAGGTCATCCTCGACATTCCGGTGCGCGCCCAGAAGTAGCGGCGCGCTCGGGGAGTGCATCCCTCGTGGCCCGTCGTGCGGGTCGACGTACGGACAAAGAGCGCCCCCGGCAGGGCTGCGGGGCCCATGGCGAACAGCACTGAGCCCCGGACCATCGTGTGGTCCGGGGCTCAGTCTCGTCGCTGATTAGGCGCACCGGGGGCACTGCGCGCTGCGGCTCGGGGGCGGGAGATGCGTACTCGCTGTACGCGCCGCCAAGCTCAGGCTATTGCTGGGTGGGATTGTCAGGCGGAGGCCTGACGGGCCCGGTTGCGGGCGGCGCGGCGCTTCATGGCGCGGCGCTCGTCCTCGCTGAGACCACCCCAGACGCCGGAGTCCTGGCCGGACTCAAGCGCCCACTGCAGACACTGCTCGATAACCGGGCAGCGACGGCAGACAGCCTTGGCTTCCTCGATCTGCAGCAGCGCAGGACCGGTGTTGCCGATGGGGAAGAAGAGCTCGGGGTCTTCCTCGCGGCAAACGGCGTTGTGACGCCAGTCCATGGCTGCTACCTCTCCTTGGTATTACATGCACGTTGCTTGTGAATGTGAACGCTTTCACGAATCCCTCAACAAGTGAAGGGCCGATCACCAGGCGGACTGGTGTGGTCCTGTGATTTGAGGAGGGGTTCTGGCGCTTGCTTGAGCCGGTGTTGCGGGCTGTCCCGAGCGCCACGTAGAGACTCGCAAACCTCAGCGGCGGATACAACCCCTTCCGGAAAGTTTTTTTTGATTCCTCGGTGTCGACTGTGTCACAGCCGTACTTCCATGGGGTGGATCCTGGCCTAAACGTTCGAGTGGAAGGACTTTTGCCCGTTCCGCTCACACAATCACACGCAGTGCACGGCGTACGCCTGTGAACGTCACGCTCGTACGCAGTCCGAGGTGGTCGCCGTCCATCTGGAGGGGGAGGGGCACCTTCGAATGCAAGGTGAAGTCGGTCAGGTCGTGCAGGGTGGTGGCGTGCTTGCCATGGGGTCCCCGCTCGGGGGACGAAGTGAGCAACTGCGTGGCATACCGGGCAAGAGCGGCCGTCGACATCCGGCTGAGGCCGAGCACGTCGAGGCCTTTATCGAACGAGGCCTTAGGCGACGCGTACACCGGGCGATTGCCGAGAAACGTCCACGGGGACGTGTTGCAGACTATGGACAGCACAAGATCGGAAATCGGTTCCTCGCCGGCCCGCTCCAGAGTGATCGTGCCGTTCCTGCGGTGGGGCTCTTCCAGGAACTGCCGGAATGCCTGGCGCAGGTAAAGAGCGTGTGTGGATTTCCGTCCGCGCTCGCGCTGTTGCTCGACCCGGCCGATCACACCGGCGTCGAAACCGAGGCCGGCGCAGAATGTGAACCAGCGGGACGGCACCGCCTCGTCCTCCGTGCCCGGGGTGCCCGAGGCCATGCCCAGACCGACCGTGCGCTCGCGGTTCTCCCGGAGGGCGTCCAGAAGGACGCCGGTGGCCTCCACGGCGTCGTTCGGCAGACCGAGGGCGCGAGCGAAGACATTGGTGGAACCGCCGGGAACCACGGCGAGGCGGGGGAGACGGTCCGGGTCGGGGCCGTGGTGCAGCAGGCCGTTGACGACCTCGTTGACCGTGCCGTCACCGCCGAGCGCGACGACCAGTTCGATGTCGTCCTTGCCCTCGGCCGCCTGGCGGGCGAGGTCGTTGGCGTGGCCGCGGTACTCGGTGGTGACCGCCTCGAGCTTCATCTCGCTCGCCAGTGCGTGGATCAGGACATCGCGCGTACGTGCGCTTGTGGTGGTTGCTGCCGGATTGACCACGAGAAGTGCACGCATGAGTTGCAGCGTACCTACTGAGCGGTACTCGTCCCATACCGAGGTGCGGATCAAGGGGGAGATCGTGTAGTGACGAGGAGCACGTGATGGCGTACGGGCGGCCGGGGTGCGTCCCGGTGCCGGGGCTACCCTTCAGGGGTGAGCCCTCAGCAGAACCCCACGCCGGACGCTTCCGACACCGAGCCCCGCCCCGGCCGGCTGACCGCCGCGGCGGCACTGGCCGCGCTGGAGGGGATCGCCCTGCTGGTCGGCGGCGGCGCCATGCTCGTCCTGGGCTTCACCGGCGACTCCGGCGACCTCAGCACCGGCGTCACCGGGGGCATCACCCTCATTGCGCTGGCCCTGCTGCCGCTGATCGCCGCGCGCGGACTGCTGCTGCGGCGCAGCTGGAGCCGGGGGCCCGCCGTGATCACGCAGATCATGGCGCTGCCGGTGGCGTACAACCTGCTCCAGGCGGACAGCGCGGCGATCCCGGCGGGAATCGTCCTGGCCGTGGTCGCGATCGCGGCGCTGGTACTGCTGATCAACCCGGCGACGACTCAGGCCCTCGGGATCCAAGGGCCTGGCCGGGCGGAAGAGACGAAGCGTTAAGGGCTGTCCCGTGATCCCCGGTGGATCAGCGCACGGCGTCGGATGCTGGGGGCACCTCCCACGCCGTTCAGGCAGTGGGTGAGCATCGCAAGGCGGAGGGGCGTCCGCATACGGGATGTATGCGGGCGTTCCGACAACGCGGCGAGTGCCGTGGCCGGCGTCGTGCGCCCGCCGGGGATGACGGGACAGCCCTTAGAAGTCCTAACGAAATGATCTCCGAGGTGGTTGGATCACTCCGGGACCGATGATCCGGGGGTGCGAGGTGGCGCGGCCGAAGCCGTGGG
>NZ_JBVIDX010000047.1:0-39577 GCF_055572155.1 Streptomyces sp. NPDC030814 | reverse complement strand
ACCGGGGCCGGCCACCCGTGCGAGCCACCAGGAGCGCGAGGGCGCGGCAAGCGCCCACCCTGCAGAAACACCCCGCCATGACCCATCGTCAGATCAGCCGAACGACTGCGAGCACTGACAGAATCGTAGCGCATTCCCGGACGTCACGCGTCGAAAATCAGCCAACGCTCAACCTGTTAGAGTGAGATGATGCACGCACCACCCCCGCTTGATGCATCATGTGATGCACCGGGTAACTTCCCGAACCGGCTCCCACTGCCCCTGACGGTCCTGGAGGAATGCAGTAATGGCCAATGAGATCAAGCTCCGTCCGCATCAGGAAGAAGCCGTTGAGGCTATCGTTTCCGGTCTGTCGATCAAGCCGGGACAGCGCATTCCGGAGAACGGATTGCGTGGTCAGATCCATGCTGCGTGCGGCACGGGAAAGACCTTTATTGCCGCTGCCGCCGCGCACCGTATCGCCCCGCACGGGCGCGTCCTGGTACTGGTGCCGACTTTGGCTTTGCTGTCTCAGACCGTGCAGGAATGGCGGGAGTTCGGGCACGCGGGGGCGATGGTCGCGGTGTGTTCCATCGAGGACGATCCGCGTCTGTACTCGCTGGGGGTGCCGTCGACGACGAGTGCGCCGCAGTTGGCTCTGCACTGGGGCAGGGGCGCGGTGATCGTGTTCGCTACCTACGCGTCGCTGCCGGTGCTGATCGAGGCTCACGAGGGCGCCTACGGGCTTCCCATGGACGTTTGGGACCTGGTGGCAGTTGATGAGGCGCACCGGACCAGTGGTCATTGGGGTAAGGCGTGGGCGGCGGTGCACGACCAGGAGCAGGTGCCGGCGATGCGGCGGCTGTATCTGACGGCTACTCCGCGGATCTGGATGGAGCGGCCTCCCAGGCGCTGGGAGCTGCGCGAGGTGGGTGTGCCGGCGCCTCGGGATCCGCTGCCTGAGGAGATGGCCTGTTCGATGGACGATGAGGCCGTCTTCGGCCCCGTGCTGTGGGCGATGGCTCTGTCTGAGGCCATTTCCCGGGGGCTCTTGGCCCGCTACCAGATTGTGGTGGTGGAGCTGCGGGATCCTTCGCTGCCCTTGCAGAGGCTGTACGGGGAGGAGCGGTACGAGGAGCATGTGCGGGGTGAGCGGCTGGCGGTGTTGCAGGCTGCTCTGCTGGAGACGATGGCCGATCACCGGCTGAGCCGGTGCATCACCTTCCACCACCGCACCATCGAGGCCCGCGCCTTCGCCGAGGGGCTCCCCCGTGTGGTGCGCAAGCTGCACGCCAGCGATCCGGAACGGCACCCGAAGGGGGTGTGGGCGGGCTGGCTGTCCGGCGAGCAGGACCAGGAGGTGCGCAGCGAGCGGCTGGGGGTGTTCGGGGCCCGGACCGGGCGTGCGGTGATGTCGAATTGCCGGGTGCTGGGTGAGGGCGTTGACGTGCCCAGCGTGGACTCTGTCGCGTTGATCGACCCGAAGGGGTCGGCGGTGGATATCGTGCAGGCCATTGGTCGGGCGTTGCGGCAAAAGCCGGGGGCGGGGAAATTGGCGACGTTGATTGTGCCGGTTTTCCTGGGTGAGGATGAGACGCCGAAGGATATGCCGTATTCGGCTTCGTATAGGCCGCTCATGAAGGTTTTGAATGGGCTGCGAGCCCATGATCAGCGTGCCGTCGAAATGCTGGCCACACCGCAGGAGAACCTGATGCGCGCAGAACCGGTGTCGTCGTGGCTCGGTGAGGCTCCGGAGGACGAGGACGGGGAGGAGGGGCGGCTGCTGCTGCGGTTCGCCACCCGTCGGGATCCTTCGCTCGTTGCTCAGTTCGTCAAGTACCAGCTGCTTGAGCCCGAGCACGCGAACTGGAAGGCCGGCCACCAGGCGGCGGTCGCGTTCTTCGAGCGGGAGGGGCACCTGAACGTGCCCTACAACCACGTCGAGGGCGGCCCGGCCGGTGCGCCGGCCGCGTTCCAGGGCGGAGGGTTCCCTCTTGGGCGGTGGTTGTCGGATCAGCGCCGGGCCATGCGGGCCGGGACCATGCCGTCCGGGCGAGCGGAGGACCTGGAGGCGCTGGGGATCGTGTGGGAGCCCGGCGACGAGGCGTGGGAGGAGAACCTGGGCGCCGCGCGCGCCTACTTCGCCGCCTACTCCACGCTCGCGGCGCCGGTCACAGCCGCGATCGAAGACAAACCGGTGGGGCAGTGGCTGGCCAACGCCCGCAAGAAGGGCGGACTCGGCAAGGACCCCCAGCGCGCGGCCCGGCGGGCCGCACTGCTCGCCGCGATCGACCCGGACTGGAACCCCCAGTGGCCGGTCGACTGGCAACGCCACTACGCAGCCCTCACCCAGCTCGTACGGACCGGGACCGGCTGGGCCGAGGTGCAGCCGGGAACGGGGCTGTATGGCCTGGACGTGGGACGGTGGCTGACCCGACAACGGGACCACACCGTGTGGCGGGAACTGACGGACGGCCAGCGCGAGCGCCTGGAGGCGCTGGGCGTCACGCCGCTGCCGCCCGAGCAGGAAGCCCCCGCCAAGGCGCCCAGGGCGGCCTCTGGGGCGTTCGAGCGGGGCATCGCGGCCCTGGCTCAGTACAAGGCCCGCACAGGCTCTGTGAAGGTCCCCAGGGCCCATGTAGAGCGGCTGGAGGATGGCACAGAGGTCAAACTCGGCGTGTTTTTGTCGAACAGCAAGACCAGGCGCGCCAAGCTCGGCACAGAACGGCTTCGAGCACTGGCCGAACTCGGGCTGGAGTGGGCGGCGTAGGCGGTGAGAGTGGCAGGGGCCGACCATCGTCCCGGGATGCTGGTCGGCTCCTGCTTGTGCCCTCGGCGGTTCAGACGAGAGTGTTGTTGATGGCGGTGAAGAGTTGCTCGAAGCGGCTGAGGGTCGTCTCGGAGAGTTCGGGGAGGAGGCTGTCTCGCTTGCGGAGTAGAGCGTCGGCGGGGCGGCCATGTTCGGTGAACGCAGCTCCGGTTGCCCGGGTGATGCGGGCGATGATGCGGTCGCTGCCGTTGAGGTCGCTGACCTTGAGCTTGGTACCGAAAGCTGCGTTGTACAGCTTGATGTAGTCGCCCGGGGAGAACAGGTCCTCGATGTCACTGTCCTTGACGCCGTCGCTGAATGCGTCCGTGAGCAGGAGTCGCTTCGGGGAGAGCAGGCCCTTGGTGGTGAGGGTCCTGAGTTTGGCGACTCCGGCCGGGGTGCTGTCGATGAGGACTGTGGCTTGGAGGTTAGTGCCGATGAGGGCGACGAAGGCGGGGATGTTGGTGGCGCCGCCGGCGGGCAGGATGCGCCAGCGGTCATCGAGGTGAGTGCGGCCCGCCGCTTTGAGGAAGTCGCTGATCAGGGTGAGGTAGGTGTAGTCGCTAGTTCCTTCGACCAGGAGGTTGTCGGGGCCCACGAAGAGGTTCTGGGCGATGTCGTAGCCGAGGGCGGCCTGGAGTGGGAAGAGCGAGTCGTCGGTCACGGAGAGGACTTCGTCGGTGACGACCGCGCCGGTGTCGGGCCCGCGGTCTTCGACGATCCTGACGCGATCGAGTCGGGCCGTTTCGACCATGAACGGTGAGTGCGTGGTGTAGATGACCTGGGCGACGGGAGCAAGGCGCTCGTTGATGAAGCGCAGGAAGTCGGCTTGGGCGCGGCCGTGCAAGCTCAGTCCTGGCTCATCGAGCAGGACGACGACGCCGTGCGGGTAGTTCTCGAACTCGGAGAAGGCTGCGAGGAAGCTGAAGAACCACTGGAAGCCAGTGGAGCGGGCCGAGAAGTTGTTGGTGAAGCCGTGGCGGCGGTCCTTGACACGGATGTCGAGGTGGCTGGCGACGGCCTGCTGTCCGTTCGGCTGATGCACGGTGGTTTTGTCGATGTCGATCTCCACCGACAGGTCCGGGTTCTGCTTCCAGTACTTGAAGACTTGCTGCGTGAGGTCGTTGCTTACCGCTTCGAGTTCGGCCTTGCGTTCTTCGAAGTCCTCGGCCGACAGCGCTCCGGCGGTGGTAGTGGCGAGTGCCAGCAGGGCCCGGGCAGTCTGCGCGGGAGAGGCACCGGGCTCTTCCTCCTGTCCGTTCAGGTCGTTCAGAGCGATCCGGCCAGGCAGGTTCTGGTAGTTGCTGAAGTAGAAGAACTTCGGCTCGCGCTCGCGCAGCATGCATACAGCGCGCTCCCAGACGCTCCCGTTGCCGTCCAGTCGCTGGCGTGCCGCCCTGGTGAAGAGGTCGATGTCTTCGGCGGTGTAATCGGAGTCCTCCGCGGCTTCGAGGCCATCGGCCTGCTCCAGGGCCGCAGCGAGACTGCGGGTTCCAAGGACGCTGCGCAGCGCCGACGGTACTTCCTCGTCGTTGTAGAGGTTCTCCAGAGCAGCGCCCTCGTCGACGCTCAAGGTGGCCGTGTGTTGCCCCTCGTAGGGGATGGAGCGTGAGTACGAGCGCTCTTTGACCACATTGGGGCCGAGTGCGTCGGCGAGGGCATTCAAGTCCTCGTCGTCCAGCGTGAACGTGCAGGTGATCGGCTTGGCATTATTGATCTGTCCCGAGCGCGTGTCTTGGACCTTCCGCCACCGCGGATAGTCCTGCCCCAGGGTGAACTCCTCCGGGTACACGGGGTTGAAGCGGTAGATCGAAGAGAGCAGCGCTGTCTTTCCGCTCTCGTTCTTGCCGACCAGTGCCGTGACGTCTGGCGCAATATCGACATTGCCGCTGTCAACGATGTTACGAAAGAAGCGGCTTCGCACCTGAGTGAGCTGCATCCGACCAGTCTGCCCTGGGCCACTGACAATCCTGGCCGGATTTCTCGTAGCGAACTCAGCCTCTCCCTCGCGGTACGAGGCGCAGGTGGGCCGGTGGGCTGGGCGGGGCGTCGGGCTGCGGGGCGCGGAGCCAGCCATGGGCGTGCATGGTCTCGGTCTCCCAGTCCTCGAAAAGCTTGGGCAGTGCCTTTGGATCGCGGCCGGAGTCTCGGTACCAGTGGATGAACGCGCGGGCGGCGGGGCGGTGGGCGTCGCAGGCTGGGCAGAGTTCCATCCAGACGCCTGTCATCAGCGGGCCGTGCCAGTGCAGCAGGAGTTCGGTGCCGCAGCGGGAGCACGGCCGGGCTGGCTGCTCGTCTTCGTCCTGCACGAGGTCGAGTCGGGCGAGTTCTTCGTCGCTGGTGTTGTCGAGGCTGCCGTCGATGTTGCCGACGCGGCAGAAGGAACCGTCGGGGCGTACGACGTAGCGCCAGGTGAACGACATGCAAGTCCCCCTTTTGGGGTGGAGCGTGACGCGAACCGTCACGATCCGCCCGTCGGCTGATCAGCGTCAAGAGGTTTGCCCGGGGCTATGTCGGGCGCGGCGGCACTGTAGGCCGTCCGGGTGAGCAAGCGTCACGGCTCCGGTGGCCGGGTGTACGGCGCCTCTACCGTGCGGGCCATGGAAGACACCCAGATGCCCGAGCCGCTGCGGCAGGCGGTTCACCAGCTCGTATCCGAAGTGGTCATGAACTGCCAGGAGGTGCTGCGCTACACCGAGCCGGACATCGCGCGCGACTGGAAGCGAATGACGCTGATCCGTGCCACGGACGCCTCCGACACGATGGACACGGCTTCCATGCTGATCGCCGCGTACTGCCAGCGCACCGGCATGGCCATGGACACCCTCGCGTCGTACCTCCAGATCCGGCAGCAACGCAGCCGGGCGGCCGGTCCGAGGGATTCGGACCGGTACAAAGTCGCCGGGATGCTCGGGACGCCACTTCCCCCCGAGGACGACCAGGCCGCGCAAAGGCAGTTCTCGTGCGGCCAGGGGTATGCGGAAGGCGGGCTGATGGCCGAGGCCGATGAGCAGCGGCTGTTCACCGAGGCGTGTCTGCACGGGCTGCGGGCCCGGCTGTGTGACGACGTTGACTCGCTGGACAGCTTCCTGCCGCCGCACGTCGCGGAGCTGGCGCGGAAGATCGCCGAGGTACTGGAGGTGCCGCAGCCTGCACCCGCGTGACGGACGGGGTCGTCGCGTCGTTGGATGGTGTGGCCGGGCCCTGGGGATGTCATGGCTGATTCCCCCGGGGCCCGTGGTGTCTCGGCTGCGGGTCAGGGCGCGCGGTCGGCCGCGATGCCGGCCACCCCGCCAAGGCAGCCAGGACGGCTTCTGGGGCGTTCGAGCGGGGCATTGAACCGATACCCTGGTGGTGAGTCCTCTTCGTGAGGGTCTTTGGTTGGCCGGTGCCCTTGCCACCCGCTCTGCGGATTGGGCACCGGCCGCTCGCATTTGAGGGCCTCGCGCTCTCACCGAGCGCCCACAGTCGGCGAGGTAGCCTCCGGGTGCGGGGGCGCGCCGGTAGACGCACACGGCGCGGCCCCGCACCCGGAAGTCACCACTGTTCAGGGCGGGTTCTTGACACCGACGGTACGCTTCAGCTCCTCCCTCGGAGCGCAGCGAACGACTGAAGCGATCTTGGCCCGCAGGTGGCCAGCGCCGCGGTAGACGGCCTCGTCGTCCCGCGAACCGGCAGCATCGCCCCTGGTCGTGGAGGGCAGCCGGGCGGGACCCTGGAAGTGTGCCAAGGAAGACCGTCCCGAGATGCAGCCAGTGCGGCGCTCCGCTCCCCGAGGGCAGCCGCCGATCACGTCGGTATTGCTCAGCGGCCTGCCGGACGAAGGCTTGGCGGTGGCGGAGAGAGCGCAGAGCAATGTCGAGTTCGCCGCCGCACTGCGGGAGGGCCGCCCGTATCGCCGGCCGAAGGTCCGGTGCCCGGTCTGCAACGGCTGGTGGGTCGTCGGTGAGGTCGCCGGTGGGAAGCGCAAGCGGGCGGACGCTGTGTACTGCTCGCCAAGGTGCCGGACTCGCGCCTATCGACAGAGGCGTTTGCGTTCAGAAGGCGTCACCGTGTGACGCCTTCATGTGACGCTAACAGCCTGCCCGAGCGCTCGGCCTCCCCTTTGTGGGGCCGGGCGCTCGGGCGTTGGTCAGGTCAGCGGTGGACCCGGACGCAGGGGTTGCCGGACGACTGCCGGGAGAGGGCGCACAGCCACGTCCCATGCGGGAACTTCCGGTTGACCTTCCAGGAGGCCATCGCGAACCGGGTCAGGCCGGCGTTGTGGAAGTGGGCCTTCTTCCAGCGGGTGACGTTCGCCTGGGTGGCTGCCGAGCCGGTGTGCCGGTAGACGCGGAAGGCCTCGAAGTTGCGCTGCCTGCTGCTGGTGATGTGGATCGTCTCGACGTGCAGTCCCTGGCCCTTGACGGAGATCGTCACCTCTCCACTGGTGCGGTCTGCGCTCATCGGTGCCGACGCGGACGCGGCCGGGGTCAGGAGCAGGACGGCAGCCGCCGCGGTGACGGCGGACTTGATCGCAATGGGTCGCATGAGCGGCTAACCCGCGAGGTGATCGGGCGGGCACGGGGCCCGAGCCCGCGATCACTCGCAGGAGCGAGCAGAGCTGTCACGGCTTTGCCTGCTCCACCCCTGCAGTGGTGTCAGCGGGGAGGCGGAGCAGGCGCCGGAGCTCCGCCGCGATCCGGCCCGCCACATCGAGGACGTCGCGCGCGTCGGGGTGGAGGGTCGCGAGGGTCTGCACGTGGATCTCAAGCGCCGCGACGGCGTCCTCGGCCGCGTCCTGGTCCCAGCCGCCGGGCCGCGCGATGTCATGCAGCTCGAACGCGGCATCCGCCATGGCCCGTGCCCACATCCCGACGCGCGGCGCCGCGTCGGCCGGTCCGTCCCATGCGGCTGCCGGCTCCGCCGCCTGCGTGGTCCTGGTCGTGCTCGGGCCGGTGCTCAGTCGACGGCGTCGGGGGCTGCTCATGACGGAAGTCTGCCGCCTCGCCGGCGCTGGTATGGCTCTCTCGCCACACCACCCTAGAATCGAACATGTGAACGATGAACCCTCGCGGCTTCAGCTGCTGCACTTCGCGCGCCGGGTGGTCGTGCAGCAGGCGAGGACGGCCCTCGCCCAGATCGATCACTGGATCGCCGACGAGGAACGGCGCCAGGCCGAGCAGCACCTCGGCGAGCAGGCACGGCCGGCCCCGCCCGACTGGCTGATCCAGTACGGGATCAACCGCACCAACGTGGACGCCGTGCACACCGGCGACTGCTGGGCGGCAGCCAAGAGCGGCCGATGCCACCCGGCCACCCGCCAGCAGGCCATCGACGCTCTGCGCCAGCAGGTACCACCCTGCATCCACTGCCGCCCCGACACCGCCCTCGGCATCCTCGACTAGCCACAGGCACGGGCGCCCAGACTGCCCGCCGGGTGAGCGCGTGCCCGGCGGCGTGCAGCACCGTGAAGTACCAGCTCGCTGCCGTCAGCTGAGAGGCGGCCGTGTCGGTCCGGGCGCCCTGTACGGCGCGGCCGGGAACGGAACGGGAACGGGGGATCGACCGAAGTCATGTGTTCCGCAGGGTGTTGCGGTGGCGCGCAGGTCGGCGCGTGGGCATGGACCGGGCTTGGCCGGGTAGGCGGGTGGCGCTGGTTGGGGAAGGGCCGTCACCTGGGGAGGTCGACGGTCCTTCCCCTTGTCGTTTCCACACCGGCCCGGAGGGTCCGGGGCTACGAACCACCCGCAGCCGCTGGTGGGCCATAGGTGATGCCGCAGGTGCTCGGCGCCCCATCACTTGAAGTGGGTAGGGCGGTCTGCCTTCTTGTTGTCCGCGGACAACAAGTTGAGAAACGCGCGATGCGCGAGCCTGACGAATACCAAGAGGTGAGTAAGGTAGCGCCATGACCGCGCCATACGACCCGAGCCACCGGGAAAAGGTAGTAGCCAAACTGCCTTCTGAGCTCCGGAAAGAGCTCAAGGTTCGTGCTGCTGAGCTGGATATGGGCATCCAGGACGCTGTGACCCAGGGCGTCGAGGCATGGAGGACGTCCAAGAGCCGCCCCGCCGTTGACACAGCTGGCGGCTCTTCATTCGCGACCTACCTGCCCGCCGGGCTGTACGAGAAGCTGAAGAAGGACTGCAAGTCCCGAGGCATCTCCTACAACCAGGGCATCGCTCAGTCGATCCGACTGTGGCTGGACCAGCACCCTTCACCGCGGCCCAAGCCGCAGCGCGGCACAGGGGCACGGCGCATCATCTTCGGCAACCAGAAGGGCGGCGTCGGCAAGACGTCCGTGTCCGCCGGCGTTGCCCAGGCCTTGGCGGAGTCCGGGCACCGCACCCTACTGATCGACTTCGATCCGCAGGGGCACCTGACCAAGCAGCTCGGTCACCCCCTCATCGAGATCGACAGTCCCAGCCTCGCGAAGCACATGCTGGGCGAGGTCAAGGACGGCGCACTCAAGGACCTTCTGGTGCCGATAAAGGGCGGTGATTTTGAGGACCACCTGTGGCTCCTGCCTGCCTGCAAGGACGCCTTCCTGCTGGACGCCAAGCTAGCCACGAGCCGTGTCGTGCGGATCAAGGAGACAGCGCTGGAGAAGGCGCTGGAGCCGTTGGAACACGACTTCGACTTCATCGTCGTGGACTGCCCCCCGAGCCTCGGCTACAGCATGGACACAGCGATCTTCTATTGCCGTACCCGGGAGGGCGAGGAGTCCCGCACTTCGGGCATCGTCATCCCAGTCCTGTCTGAGGACTCCTCAGCCGACGCCTACGACATGCTCGAAGAGCAGATTCAGGACTTGGTCGAAGACATGGACGTCGAAATCTCCCAGCTCGGCTTCGTTGTCAACATGTACGACAGCCGCAAGGGATACGTCGCGACATCGTCCCTGGAGGAGTGGCAGAAGATCGGGGAACCACCGGTGCTGGCCATCGTCCCGGAGCTGAAGGACCAGCGGGAGGCGGTCCGGGTGAAGGCGCCTCTGCTCGCTCATGCCCCTTATTGCGAGCAGGCAGAAGCAATGCGAACGATCGCACGGAGGATCAGCGGATGAGCGTCGCCGACCGGCTGGGAACCGGCTCTTCTTTCAGCGAGCGGCGTGGCCGCAGCGCCCGCGGCCGGGCGAAGGCGGTGACGCAGGGAGACGTCCCTGTCTACGAGCTCGTCCGGCTCCGGTTGGACGAAGTCTCCCCCACCCCCCTCAACCCGCGCCGCAACTTCGGCACGGACGAGGACAAGACTCGTTTCGGTGAGGAACTGCGCCACGCTCAGCTGGCTGCTTGCGTCGCCGTGACCCGGGCCGCCTACCTCGCGCTGTGGCCCGACCACGAACAGCGGATCGGTGGGGCCGCACACGTCCTGGTCAACGGTGAGCGTCGCTTCCACAGCGCTGTCCACGTCGGCTTGGAGGCACTGGACTTCGTCGTCCGCGACGATCTGGCCTCCAGCCGCGAGGCATTCATCAACCACCTACTCAAGGAGAACCTTGAGCGGGAGGACTTCGACGTCATCGAACGCGCCCGCGGCGTGGCGGAACTGGTGGCCGTGTGCGCGGAGACATCTGAACGTGGAGCGCGGACTCGGGCAGCCGATCAACTGGGCAAGGACCGCTCCTGGGTGACCAACCAGCTGGCGCTGCTTGAGCTGCCCGGAGAACTCCAGGCCATGCTGAGCGCCGGCACTCTCGCCGAGCGCGACGGGCGGTACCTGGCGCGATACGCCAAGGAGAACCCCGAGCTGGAGTCGGCGGCGCTCCTTGATCATCTGAACGCTTCGAAGGAAGCAGCAGCCCTGGCCAAGGCCGAAGAGCGCAGCAAGCTCCAAGCGCTGCGGAGTGCCAACGCCTTCGGCTTGTTGTCCGCGGACAACAAGTCCGGCGCCCTGCCGCCGTCAGCGACGACAGCCCAACCGGGCGAAGAGCCGCACGCCGGCGATGGGAAGAGCTTGTTGTCCGCGGACAACAAGCCGCCTGCCCCGACTGCGCAGAACTCCACGAAGCCTCCAGCTCAACGCAGTAACACAGACTTGGAGAACGCGGGCAACAGTGCCTCAGCCAATGCTGTTGACGCATCGGAGACGCCGAAGGCTCAGCAGCAGAACGGGGACGGGCAGCCTCGACGACTGCCGTACGACGACGCCTTCTCTGTTGTCACCCACCTGCACCTGAAGATGGAGCCAGCGGTGTTCGCAGACGGTGCTCGTGTGTGGTTGAGGATTCTGCGCGAGCAGCACCCAGAGGCCTACAGCGCGTTGGTCCAGGAGCTAGCCCAGCAGGAGCAACAGCCAGCCTGAACCTGGCATGAAACGACGAAAGGCCCGTACGCCCCGCAGCTGCGGGGCGTACGGGCCTTCACCTCGGTGGGGTTAGTCGACCAGCTCGATGCCGATGGCCAGGCATCCCAGCCGTTCCTTGTCCGGGCCGTAGATGCGCCGGATGTTGGCCAGCTGCTCCTCACGCGTCGCCTCGGGGTTCACCTGCGAGGGACCCTCGGTGTCCAGGAGTTCCTCAAACGAGCTGTACTCGGCAACGCGTGTCACCCGCGTCAGGCATGACCGGTCGGTGCCCTTCACCGCGAACCGGATCAGGTCACCGGCGGCCAGACCGTCGAACTTCGGGTACTTCACCCGGACCTCCCTCGTCTTGCGGCCGGCGGCCACGAGGTCGAAGTACTGGGGGTACAGGTTCAGCTCGATGACGCGGGCTGAGGTGGTGCTCATGTAGTCGGGCTCCCTGCGGGTGAGGACATCAGCCGCGACAGTTCCGCGGCCGAGTACGAGCGGAAGAAGTGCCGGGGGTGAGACAGCAGCAGGCCCGCCAGGTTCAGCAGACAGTCCGCGAACTCCCCTACGGTGCCGGGCCACTTCCGGGTATCGAGCATCCAAGGTTCGGCGCCTGCGGGCAACGCCGCGTCCCCGGATCGGATGAGGCTCTTGGAGAGCTTGGCGCCCGTCTCGGCAACGATCATCGGGCAGAACAGCCGGGCTGGCAGCTGGCCCCGAGTCAGGCCGACGGCCTGGAGCGCGCCGTCGACGAGGATGCTTCCAGGCATCCAGTCGGTGCCCTTCACCATGACCTGAAGGACGTCGCGCTCACGGAGAGCGGCGAGTTCCTTGACCATGTTCCGGTACAGGGTGGCGAGGTCGAGGTAGCCGCCTCCAGCCGGGGTGACCGTGGCGGTGTAGGGGCCGTGGTGCAGGCAGACCGCCGCAACACGGGCGAGGCCGCGGCCGGCCAGGTCCACGCGTGTGCGCTCCGCGTGCTTCTCCGCCCACCCGCAGGACTGCGGGCACGGCACCCTCAGGTGCGGGATGCCGGTGGAGGGAGCCAGCCAGAGGCGGGCGGCGTCCAGACGGGGCAGGACCCGCAGCCATGTCTCCCGGAACTGGCCGGTCGCCTGCTGCTGCGAGTAGGTCTCCACCGCGTACGGAACACCCAGCCGCTCCGACAGCGCGTCGAACAGGGGCTGGTAGAGGTCGCTGACCATGCGGGTGATGCCGTCCGCTCCGAGGGCCTGCGCGTAGGCGCGCTGGTAGCGGTGGCCTGATGCGGGGTCGGTGACGATCTCGTGGGGCGCGTTGTCGAGCGCGGAGAAGCGGACCTCGACGGGCAGGCCGTGCCGGGTGTGGAGCCGGGCGGCCGTGGCGAATGCCATCGACTGCACCAGCGAGGTTCCGGCGTGTGGTGCGCCGTTGATCTGGGTGCCCACCACCAGGGCGATCCGCTGTGGCTTGCCGGATCGGATGCATGGGGTGAGGACGTCCTCGACGTGGCCCAGGGCGTTCGCGAGGACAGTGTTCGGGCTGATGAGCGACGTCATGCTGGTGCCTCATCTCATGTTGGTGAGGTGCTGTGACTGCGTGGACCGGTCCGGGGGACAGCCGGGCCGGGGGCGTGGGGTCACAGGAGGCGGGCACCGGCCTTGGCGGCCGGCTGTCCCGGAGGCTCAGAGCAGGGCGCCGAGCGCGGCCAGGGCGAGGAGCGCGAGTGCGGCCAGGATGCAGTCGACGGCGCGGCGCAGCGTGCGGTACTTGCGCAGGGCGATACGCGACAGGGTATGGATCCGGGCGGGCCGGGTGTCGCCGGTCATGGTGGCGCTGATGGCGGCTTCGTCCAGGCGTGCCCAGTGCGGGAAGGACGCGCGGTCGTGGCCGCCGATCCGGGGTCGGACGACCAGGAGCAGCAGCACCGTCGCAGCGCCTAACGCGGCGACGGCGAGGGCGCCGGCTGCGCGAGTGAACGTGGGCAGGTCGTGGTCGGCGAGCGTGGCCAGGCCCGCGAGGACGGCACCCGTGAAGGCCAGCAGCAGCGAGGCTTTGCCGTCGGTTCGGCCGACTTCACTCGCGAGCGTGGCGCATGCCGCATCGAGGTTCTGGCCCACGGTCGGTGTGCTCGGGTCGGTGGCGGTCGGTGTGGTCGGTGTCGGCATGGGCCGCGGTCCTCTCGTGGTCAGGCGGCCAGGCTGTGGCCGCCAGGCGGGGCGATGTAGGTGGTGGGGTCGGCCGGGGTGCCGTCGTGGCACTCCAGGCAGGAGCCGAGCGTGCGCAGCGGCAGACAGTGGTGGTAGCGGCGCCGGCACCGGGGGCACGTGGTGCGCGCGGCCATCGCCCGGTCCAGCGCGGCTTCCTTGGCGAGGGTCATCGGGCGCACCGGTCGGGCCAGGTCGAGCCGGTACAGGTAGGCGGGCCGGGTGCACGCGCGCTGCGGCCGGGTCGCGCAGGCCTTGCAGCGCAGGACCGCGGCGGGTTCCTGCCCGCCGGGGCGCAGGCCTTGGGCGCGCAGCTGGCGGCGCGTGGCCAGACCTTCCGGGGCGGTGCGCCAGTCGTACTCGGGTAAGCCGTGCACGACCCGCGCCCGCGTCCGGGCGGTCACCTCGCACCCCAGGCAGTGGGGAAGTGGCCGGGGCGGTGGGGGTAGCGAGGGCCGGGGCGGTGCGGGCGCGGCCGGCCGATGCGGCGGCGAGGGCGCGGGGTGAGCATCGTCGGTGCCTCCGATGTCTGTGCGCAGCAGTGCGCCCCGTCGGCGGGGCCGACGGGGCGCACGTCATGTGGTGGGTGTGATCGGGAGTGGGGCTTTGCTCATCAGGCCGGGCGGCCTGCCCCGTCCTCCTCTCCGCGCGGGTACGGGGAGGGAGGGCGAGACGGAGCGTCCGGAGACTGGACGCCGGATGCCCCGCACATGACTCGTGCGGGGCATCCGGCGTCGGAGACTGCTCGGTGAGGCGCTCAGAGCAGACGTGAGTAGTGCTGCTTGAGCGGCTTCCCGGACTCTGCGTCGATAGCCGTCCGGTCGGGACGGAACTCAATGGTCCGCCTCGGGGCCCGTGTGTCCTTCTTCCAGTGCGGCCCGCCGACGGCGACAGTCATCTGAACGGCCTGGTATCGGTCCTTGACCGGCACCTTGACTTCCAGGTGAGTCGGCATTGCGAACTGCCCCTCCTTGAGGGGTGCCAGTTCTTCCTGCGCCTTCTGGCCGCCAGAGTCGATCCGGACGAACTTGGGGTCCTCTTTGGATGCGACCCAGACGGACAGGACGACAGAGGTTCCGTCCTTGCTCCAGTGCGCGAGAGTTTCTGTCTCGACTCCGTCGATGTCGAGATTCACGGCTGAGACGCCCTTGTAGGCGGCTGCCTTCTCCGTGCGCTCTTGCTGCTCTTTGTCGTCCTCTGCGTTCTGCGACACAGCGGCGATCCCGAGGGCAAGGGCAGCGATCGCTGCCACGTAGGGCCACCGTCGTTGCTTCTTCACCGGCTCCGTGACGGCGGGTGCCTCAGGGGCGGATGGCTCGGGCCCGCTGTGCCACTGAGGCTCCGTCCGTACGCCCTCAGGCTGATCGAACCATTCGGCTTTCCCCATGCGTGCGACGGTAGCGCGCAGTTGGGTTGACTGGTTCAAGTTCCCGCACAGTTCTGCCACTTTGGCGCGGGTGACGAGCCAGGAGACGGCCTGGTCGGAGTTGATGCCGTGGGCGGCGATGTCCTGCCGCTCGCCGAGCGCGGCCAGGTCCGCGGCCTCGCTGCAGCGCCCTTCCCGCGCGGCCTGCAAGGCGTCCTGATGCCTGGTGTCGATGACGTTGCAAGGCATCTCCCAATCCCAGTCCTCGGTCTCGACGCCCACGCCCTCGGGCAGTACCGGCTCCACAGTTTCGGGCAGGTGTGCCGCGTGAAAATCGTCGTGCTCGGCGTCGTCCTGGTCCTGCTCGTATGGTGCTGGTTCCTCAATGGTGTCGGGGGCGGCGGCCAGGGCCTGCTGCGCCTTGCGGCGCCGCGTGGACGTGTCGGTGAGCCGGGCTTCCTCGTCGGTCAGGACGGTTTGGACGATGTCGACGTAGTCAGGTCCGACCTTCCAGACCGCCTGTCCGGGGCCCAGGCCGGGGATGCGCTCGATGGCCCAGGCGGGCAGCCCGAGCAGCGCGCCGACGGTGGCGGCCTCTTCCGGGCCGAGTCGGCCCACGTGGGCGATCTCGCACAGCCGGGCCAGGTCCTGGGCTTTGCCCTCGCCGAGGTCGGACAGCGTGTGCATCACCACGTCCAGCGACAGCGACGCCTTCCGGCTGTTCTTCAGGAGCCGCTGGATCAGCTCCGCCGTCGCGGGGGACAGCAGGATCTGCCAGGCCTCTTCGAGGACCAGGTGCCGGTGCACGGCCGTGGACTGGGGCAGCCACACATGTTCCGCCCAGCACGACACCGCGGCCATCAGCGAGGGGATCGCCGGGGAGTTGCGGTCCAGCCGGGAGAAGTCGAAGGAGAGGATCGGCAGATCTGTTTCCGGGAGGCTGGCGTCTTGGCCGTCGAACAGGCCCCGAAGGCTGCCTTCGGTGTAGCGGGACAGGGCGATGGCGACGCCCTCGCCCCACTCGGTCAGCTTCGCGGCCGGCCACCGGCCGTCCTCGGGCGACACCAGCGCGTCCATCACGCCGTTCAGCGACGTCGCCTTCGGGTGCGTGAGCGCGTGCTGCAGGGCGTGAGTGGACTGGGGGGTGAGCGCGGCAGGCTCCACCGCGGCAATCAGCGAGCGCACCAGCTGCTCGCGGACCTCGGGCGGCAGCAGGGAGCTGCAGGGGTTGAGTGTGAAGGTGCCGGCCTCGATGACGCGGCCACCGAGTGAGCGGGTCAGCGCTGCCCACTCGCCGGACTGGTCCTCGCCGAAGGAGTCGATGACGACGGCCTGGTGGCCGTGCTCGATGATCTCGCGGCGGATCCGTGTCTTCGCCGTCGTGCTCTTGCCCGAGCCGAGACCGCCCAGCGCGAGGCTGTTGGTCGACGGCAGCAGGGCGGCGTCCGTCTGGACGGGAGAGAGGTGGAACAACCGGCCGTCGAGCAGGGACCGGCCGATCGGGATGCCGGGGAAGCGGGTGCTGGAGGCGACGAGCGGCGCGGTGATCGCGGCGTGGGTGGAGGGCAGGCGGATCACAGGATGGCCCCTTTCTGCGTGGCTGCCCCGTGCGGGGTGGTCATGACGTGGGCGCGGTGCTGCTGGCCTGGCAGCCAGTCCAGCCGGATGCGGTGGCGGTCAGCCGCGAGAACGGCTTGCCAGCGGGCGTCGGTCACCGCCTCGGGGCTGTCGCCCCACACCGTCAGGTAGGCGTCCAGGTCGACGAGCGTGGCGCCCTGGACCAGGGCGCCGTGCGTAGCTCCGCTGGCCAGGCTCTGCGCCTCCGCCTTGATCTTGTCGGCCGTGAAGGCTTCCGAGGCAGCGGACTGCCACTTGGCCGAACGGCGCGACTGCGCAGCTGGCAGCGGCCGGTACAGCACCGCCAGCGACCGGTCGGTGCCCTGCCCGAGCAGCAGCCGCGGCATCAGGTCACCGTCGGTCTCATCGGGCCAGGCCGTGATCCGGGCCGTGGATGCATGCCGGCCGTCGTCGAGAGCGACCCAGCCAGGGCCGCGCTCGGTCACCTCGGGAATGGGGTCCGGATCGAGCGGGGTGAGGACACCGAGCCGGGCAAACTCGTTTGCCAGGGTGTCGAGCAGGCGGCCAGGCTGCCCGGTCAGTCCCTTGGGCACATGCACTGAGATGGTCTGGGTGTGGGCGGTGTACTCGTCGACGGTGGCGTGGTGGGTGACGTGCACCTGCACCCCAGCGATCCGGGCCTGGCTGCCTGCGAACGTCAGCGCGCGGCTGAAGGCCTCGTGCCAGGCAGCGCGCTGTACGGCGTCCTGCATCACGCCGTGGCCGGGGTACAGGGCCCATGTCGCCGTCGCTCCCGGCCGGGCGAATGCCGCCATGGGCGCGGTGCGCTCCCGCAGGTTCCGGTAGCCGACCGCCGCCCAGCGCGCGATGGAGCGCGGCCCCGGCGCGAGATTCAGCAGCGCGGCAGCCGCGCCGACGGCGCCGAACGTCCAGGCCGGTGGCGGGGTGATCATCGCGGACATCAGGACGGCGCTCCCGAGCCCGGCGTTGGCCTTCGTCAGCATCGTCTCGGCGGGGCTGAGTCCGCGCTGCAGGGCGGGAATCCGGTAGCCGGGCGTCAGGGAGTACACGATCGGACCTCCTTAGGTTCATGGCCAGTTGAGCCCTGGCCGGGGACGTGGTGGGACCGCTTGGCCCCGGCACACGCGGCACCCGTGTGGGAGCGGAGCGGTGTGCCGGGGCCAAGTGGTCGGGGTTACGGGTTGTTCGGCCGGGTCGGTCCCGAGGGCCGGGGCGACGGGGCCGTGCCCGGCCCGCCCGGCTGTACCGGCTGCGGAGCCGGACCGGCGGGCGCCGGGGACGGTGTCGAGCCCCCGGCCGCCCGCCGGTTGGACGCCGGCGGTGATGCGGCGGCCCACGCCTCGCGGCGGGCCTGAGCGGTCTGGGCCCTGCGCGGCGCCTCGGCTTGGATCTTCGCGATCGCCGACGCGGTGGTCAGGTGCCCCGGCCGCGGGCTCTGCTTGAGGCCGTACGCGCCGAGCAGCACCCCACCGTCCTGCGAGACCGCACGGCCGGGGGTGTCCACCACGCGAGGACCGCGCGGGATGTTCTCCTGCTCGTAGACGGTCGGCGCCCCGGCCCGCACGACCGCCCGCGCCAGCGGGTGATCGGTCTGGCTCTCCACCAGGGCCCGCGCCGCGCCGGCCACCCTCGGTCCGATGTAGGGCACGCCGTGGAAGATCATCCGCAGCATGAGCGCATCCGCCGCGACGAGCAGCAACGCGTCGACCACCAGCGAGCCCTTGGCGAACTGGACGAACGGGGCGAGCAGCAGCAGGGCGAAGGGGGCGAACATCAACCCCAGCAGTCGCCCGGCCCAGGCCCGCACCGCCGACGTGTCGCCCCCGCGTGCCAGCGACGCCAGCACCAGCGGCGCCATGCACACGAACACCAAAATGCCGAGCTGACGCGTCATGAACACCAGCGCCGCAAAGGCGAGGGCGACGACCAGGCCGGCGATGATGATGAGATTCCCCAGCGGGGTATCAGCATCCGCCGCTTTCTCCATGTCGCGGCTGATGGCGCCGAAGAGGGTGGATTCGTCGCTGCCGAAGGCAGCCTCAAAAGCCGAGCTGACCGCCTTGTTCAGCAGCATCACAGCGCCGGGGATCGAGGCCATGCCAGCAACGGCCACCAGGGCCCAACCTGTCGAGGCACCCATCTGCCTCAGCCGTGGTGCGCCCTGCCAGGCGGTCAGAGCGCACACGACGACAACGCAGACGAAGATGCTGACTGCGAGGTGCTGACCGAGCCAAAGGAAGGGGCCATACAGCCCGCTGTCGGCCTTCTCGGGTGCCCACGTCTCGCCGGGCGCCAACAGCCCCTTGATGTGCTTGATCAGGCTGTTGGCGAGTTCCTCGACGCTGTCGACGGCGCCGTCGGTGATGCCACCGGCGCCGCCATCACCACCCCCGCCGCCATCACCCCCGCCGCCATCACCCCCGCCGCCATCACCGCCGCCGGTGTCTCGGGTGCAGTAGTCGTAGGCCGGCGTCCCTTCAAGGAGCCTGCAGTTGTCGGCCATGCCGTCACGCCTTCTTGGCTTCGGTGACGGTGCTGAAGAGGGTGTCGCCGTACAGGGCCAGGACCACGGCGACGAACAGCGTGCCGATGGCCATGCCGCCCTTGCGCAGGGCGCCCTTGGGGTCGCCGGACAGCTGCAGCAGCATCCGCACGGCGATCACGGCGATGACGGCGGCGATGCCCTTGGTGACCAGGCCGCCGCCGGTCATGCCGATGGTGTCGAAGAAGTCCTTGAAGCCCTTGGACATGTCGACGGGCTTGGCCAGGATGAAGCTGCGCATTTCAGATCTCCTTCTGGGTGGATGAAACAGGGCGGGCGAAGCCGTGAAGGTCGCTCATGGAATCCAACGGGGAGAAGCGGACCTCGGTGTCGGGGCGGGGGGCGTCGATCATGTAGCCGCCGCCCACGTAGATTCCGACGTGGTGAATGCTGGAGGCGCTGGAGCCGTAGAAGACGAGATCCCCGATCCTCGCCTGGCTCCGTTTCACCGGCTTTGACGCGGCGTATTGCTGAGCTGCTGTGCGCGGCAGGCTGATACCGGCTTTCGCGTAGGCGTAAAGCGTCAGGCCAGAGCAGTCGAATCCACTGATGCTCTTACCGGAGCGCCCCTTGGGAGAGCAGCACGTTCCCGTACTGGGGCCGCTCGCGCTCCCGCCGCCCCACGAATATGGGGTGCCAAGCATTTTCTGTGCCGCATTCACGGCAGTGACTGCGCGGCTTGCCGAGACCGTTCCTCCGCTGCCCGTAGTGCTTCGGGAGAGGGAGTTGATCGACCGAACGTAGTTCTGGGTTTCTTTGTACGGCGGGATTCCGCCGTATTTGCGGACGGCTCCGCTGCCCGCGTTGTACGCGGCCAGCATGTTGTTCTGCTTGTTACCGGGAACGTCTTTCACGTCTTCGGCGATGGTGCACAGGTACTTGGCCGATGACGGGATGGCGTCTTCGGGATCGAAAACGTCACGCTTTCCATCGCCGTTGCCGTCGATTCCGTGGGTTTCCCACGTGGACGGCATGAACTGGGCGATGCCCTGCGCGCCGACCGGCGATTTGGCTTTCGGGTTGAATCCCGATTCCTGCGTCAGCAGGGCGGCGAGCAGGTTCGGGCTGATCTCGGGGCAGGTGTTTCCCGCTTCCTCGATCAGCTCCTGGTACTCGGTGGGGACAGCCAGGCTGAGCGCGGTTCCGACGGGGTCGTCGCCGGCGCCCTGCACGAGGGCGGCCACGATCACGGCACCGGTGGCTCCTATGCCGATGACGGCCGCTGTAGAGGCTTTCAAGAGCGTCATCCCTCCTTTCCATGGCGTTGTGAAGGTTTCTGCTGTTCAGACCCGTCATGAGACCCGTCATCCGGGCCGTCAGCAGGCCGTCAGAGCCCCGTCACGCGTCCGGCTCGACCCGTCATCAACCCGTCCGGATGACGGGGTCGTGACGGGGGTCTGACGGGGGCCATGACGGGGGACATGACGGGGGCCTGCCGGTCACAGCCCGGACTTGGCGGCTGCGACGAGGTCGTCCAGGCGGTAGCCGCGCGCTGTGGCATTGCGGCTTTTCGGGACGCCTTTGAGAAGGGCTGCGAGTTTGGTTCCCGCCTTACCTTCGTCGCTTTCTTCGATACCGAGCAGCGGTGCCAGCTCGGCGCTTCGGATGAAGTCCAGCTCCCTTTCCTGCATGAGACGGATTGCCGTCTTCAGGGGAGTTGGCGGCGCTGCTTCCATCGCCCTGTGCTGGCGTGCGGCCGTTTCATCGACGACTTCCCACATGAACTCATCCGGGAAGTTGAATCCTCGGATGAGGGTGGAAGTGCCGCTCGCGAAGAGAACACCCTGGCCCTTGATATCCGGGTTGAGCTGGGTCGGGTTGATCGGGGCGACTGTCTCAAAGTACGAGTCACCCAGAGCAACCTTGGCGCTGCCGATGGAATCCACATACAGGCAGAGCCTGTAAACGAATTGGCTGCGCACCTTCACCGGGATGGCATCCTTGTCGGGGCGCTGCGTCATGAAGATCGTAGAGATTCCCGATTCGAGTGCCATCGCGACGAGCTTGCGAGCCTTTTCTTGAATCTGCTGGGCCTTTTCCTTGCCCTTGGGTGTTCCGTCGTCGGCGAAGAAGTTGGCCACTTCGTCGACGATGAAAATGATCGGCTTGAACTTCGGGTCAGGCTTCCTGTTGCGCTTGGCTTCCTGCTTCTGCTGGTACCGCTCTTTTCCCTTGGCGGACAGTTCGTCAACTATGTTCTCGAAGACGACCGGGTCATCGGATGCCTCGTAGCGGACACAGTTCTTTTCGAACGTGATCAGCCCGCAGATTTTCCCGTCGAGTAGATACAGGTCGAATTCGCCGTAGGCCAGGAGCAGGCAAGTAATCAGTCCGTTGACGAGCGTGGTTTTGCCCATCTGGGACATGCCTGCGATGAGCATGGAGGCCTTGTCGAACGTCGGCACACCGGCCAGCTGGCCGGTGACATCGTGACCGAGCGGGACGCCTGCGAAGGTCTCGATCTCCCTGCGGGTCGGCGCCGGGAAGTCAGCCGAGAACGGCGGTGCGTCCAGTTTGAGGAGCCGGACGCGACGCTCGTTGTCCCGGCTGCGTTCCAGCGCCAGGTGCAGTCGGCTGACGCCGAAGTAGGCGGCTACGTTGTCCAGCCGTCTCTGCACGTCCTGGACGGTGCGGGTCTTGGGCAGCAGGAAGTCGTACCGCTGGCCGGTGAGCACCGGGGCGATGGTGACTTCGTCGGCCCGGATCACCTCGGCCTTGTCGATGGCGCCGGACGTGCGCAGCGCCTCGGTCAGCTCCGGGTGCACCGGAACCTCCGGAACGGCCTCCAGGAGCCCGTCAGCGCCCACGGAGGGGGATTCCTGCTGTACAGCTCTGGAGGGCTGTTTGCCGCCTCCGATGAGCCGTAGCAGGGCCGTTCGGGCTTTCCAGGTCCCCCAGCCGAGTGCGACGAGCGCCCCGGCGGTGAGTGCGAGGGTGGCCGGCCAGGACAGGCCGAGCTTGTCCTTGATGGCTGCCAGGACGCCGGCCGCGACGGCGAGGGTGCCGATCGCACCGGCCGCCTGTCCGTACAGGTCTTCTTCCTGCTTTTTCTGTTTGGCCACCCCTTCTCCTTCGAGTGTCTTGATCATGGGCGCGGACGATAACTCGCACGCCCTTTCGATTCACATGGTTTTTCTGACGTGGCGTGTCGGGTCTGCTCTCGGGTCTGCGAACCGTTGGTTCGCTCGCCGGGTCACTCACCGAAACGCCGTGCTCGACTGCGTGTTGTGCTTCCGGCAGTCGCAGCAAAGGCCAGACCGCGATTGCGGGCTGGCCCTCACTGGTGGTGCCGGGAAACGGGGCGGTCGCCCCTTGTGTCAGGCGTCCGCTTCCTCTTCCTCGTCGTCCGTGGCGCCCTCCTCCGCGCCCTCCTTGGTCATGAGCGCGGCCCAGGCGTTGCGTACGCGCTTCTCGCTGCCGACGAACTCGGCACGGCGGAAGGCGGCGACGGCCTGGCGGTAGGACATGGGCGGGTCGTCGCGATAGCGCAGGTGCCGCAGAACCACGTCGAGCTGCTCGTCGGTGAGCGGCTCGCCCGGCTCGGGCGTGGGCACGCCCGTCACGGCGGCGAGGTCAGCGAGTGCGACGGCGTCACGGTCGGCGTCACGGCCCCCGTGACGCTCGCCGTGACGGCCGAGCGGGGCAGCGTCCTGACCTGCGTGACTGTCCGTCTCGCCCGGAGTGAGGGCGGCACGCGCCGTGGGCAGAGCGGGCGCGGTGGGCGTCCAGGTGTCCAGGTCCGGAAGGGCGATGGCCGCCACGGCAGCCGGCAGAACCTGCTCCGTGATCGCCTTCTGTGTGGCCTCGGCCTGCTCGTGCAGGTCCCGCGTCATGGACTCCTGCGCGGCCAGTACCGACTTGCGGTAGGCGGTCTCGGCCTCGGCCACGCGCCGCTCCAGTACGGTGGCCATCTCCAGCAGCTCAATGCGGTGGGCGGCGTCGGCCTCCATCGTCTCCAGCTTGTCGGCGACCTCCTGGCGCCGCTCGGCGATGGCCCGCGAGGTCTGCTCGGAGACCTTCCGCCCGAGCGCGGGCAGGGTGAGCCACCACGCGCCCTTGGTCGCCACGATCGCGACCGGGGTGAGGACCATCGCCAGGTCGAAGGTGTCCGGGTCGGACACGATCAAATCGGCGGTCGGGATGGCCGCGTTGATGAGCGTGAGGACCAGCCCCGCGGCCATCACGCGCCGGGCGCGCAGCCGGTTGTTGCGGGCCAGGATCTCGGTCGCCTGGAAGACGACCCACAGCGCGTCCAGCGCGGCGACGGTCGGCACCGCCCACGCCCCGAAGCGGGGTTCGAGGATGTGGTAGCTGACGCCGACCGACAGCACGGCCACGCCCAGCGTGATCAGACCCAGGACGGTCAGCACCGTCCCGCGCGGGGAGGCCTTCGCCCCCAGGTTCTTGATGGCGTTCACGTGTGAAGTCCCTTCTCAGGTAGGGCGCCCGGACTCAGCCGGCGTCCATGCCGGACAGACGGGCGACGGTGCGCAGGTGGGAGTGCTGCTCCTCGATGAGGGCGCGCACCCGATATGCGAGGGAGTCGCTGAAGTAGCCGTCGAAGACGCTGCCGACGTGCCAGTGCGCACCCTCGGGATGGCCCGCCTCGGCCAGGGCCTCGGCGGGGCTCAGGTCGGCGTAGAGATGCCGCTTGTGGACGTGCGCGATGGCCTCGGCGGGCTCGTCGAACGCCTCGGCGGCGGCCAGGGTCTGCTCCTGGGCGTCGACCAGGCGGGAGACGGCAGCCGGCCACTCGGGAGCGGCCTGCGGCGTGCGCAGGTAGGCGTAGGCCGCCTCCAGCGTCTTGGCCGCCCGCTCGTAGGTCTTCCACCGGTCGGGAGCGTCCCTGATGACCATGCGCAGGTCAGCGACGTAGGCGGCGTCCTTCCACTGGTTGTACGCCTGGTCGTACAGCGCGCACAGGATGTGATCGGCCGCTTCCCGCAGCTTGTGTTCGGCCGGGTCATCGGCTTCACGGACGTAGCGCAGCTGCGGGTCGTCGTAGAAGGAGCGCGGCACGGCCGGTGCTTTCTCCCGGCCGGTGAACGGGTCGAACGTGTAGCGCAGGCCCCAGCCGGAGGGGTGGTTCTCGATCCGGCGGAGGTAGGGCGGCAGATGCGGCGCCAGGCGCTGGAAGATCTGCCGGTTCTCCTCCGGGGAGATGGTGACCGTTCCCAGGGACGTGCCCGCTCCGTGCTCGGGGGCGGGCACCTCGGCGGTGGCCGGTGCCGGGTGCGGCAGCCCGGATTCGTCGAGGGGCGTGCGCAAAGGGATCGTGTGCACGAGGGCTCCAATCTGCGTACAGGGGGCGGGTCAAGCCGGGCTGTCCGGCTCCCCTGGACCGCGCCCGGCCCCCGCTCGCGTGCAGGGCACGAGGGGCGGGAGCCGGGCGGATCAGGCAGCCGCCAGAGGTGGCGATGACGGCTGAGCGGGATGGCTCAGCGGGGGCGCTTGCGCTGCAGGTAGGCGTCCTGCAGCCGCGTGAACGACTCCCAGAGCCGCGCGCCCGCAGGGCAGTGGTCCTGGTCGGTGCACGTCGTGCAGGTGCTGCGGTGCGTCTGGTGGGCGCGATGCGCTGCCTGGTAGCGCTGGTACAGGTCGTCAGGCACGGGGTGCTCTTTCGTGGTGCCGGCGGGGCGGGTGAAGGTCGGTCACGCGGTGGCCCGCCTCCCACGCGGCCGCGGCTGCCATGGCGGCGGCCGCGAGCAGCAGACGGGCCAGCGGGTGATGGGAGCCGACCGCGGCGACGGCTCGGGCCGCACGCTGCTGTGCTGCCCGAGCCGCCTGTATGAGGTGAGCCGTCACAGCCCGAGAGCGCTGCAAGCGCCGCACAACCATGCGGTCGCCGGGGCGAGCCGTACAGCGGTGACGCCGAACCAGCCGCCGCAGTATTCGCACTGCATGCCGCCGCCCGTCATGACCGGACCGGACGCGCAGGCGGATGCGGGTGCCGCTCCGGGCGGGCAGTCACTGCCGCCGCACGACCACCGGCCGCAAAGCGGGCAAGCGTCGTCGGCCATCACCGGCCGGTGCAGGGTCAGCACCGGCTGACGCTCGTAGCCGGGCGCCATCTCCTGCAGCGTGCGCCGGGCCCGGCGCTCCGCCGGGACGCGGGCGTCGGCCTCGCGCACCATACGGGCCAGGAGTTCGCCGAGCTGGTGGTGCGCGGTGACCGAGCAGGGGCCGGAATGCCAGGTGCCGCACTGCCCACACGCGTACTCCGGGTTGGCGGCGGCCACTGTCGTGCGGGGTGCGGGTCGTGTCATGATCGCCGTGGTCAAGGGGACCTCCGTTGTCCGTTGACCGGACAGCCCCGGAGCTCTGACCTTCCGGGGCTGTCACCTTCTGACTGCAACGAACCCCCAGGAGCTGATCCTGGGGGTTCGTTGCGTGCGCGTCCTGCGCACTCCACCGCCAACCGCACCCATGCGGGCCGGTTGGCGATGGGCAGCACAGGGTTCAGTGAGTGCGCGCTGCGTACTGCTTGCCGAGCTCGGCCTGGCGCCGCTCGTGCGCCGCCACGTCCTGCGGCTCCAGCGGCACGCCACGGGCCCCGGCTGCCGGGGCCGCACCGGCCGGCACCAACGCACGCCGGGCGTCATCGACACGGGTCACGTCGCCTGCCACCCGGCGCCACTGCCGGGCGCGCGGCACGGGCGGCGTGGCTGCGGCCCGCAGCGCGCTCTCACGCTGCTCATGGGCCAGGCGCACCGAGGCGTCGGTGTGGCCCATGCGAATCTCCAGCTCGCGGCCGATGGGGCAGCGGGCCCGTCCTGTCTTGCACACCCCGCACACCGTGCGGTGCTCGTTGACGGCGTCCCGAGCCTGGGTCTGGGCGGCCAGCAGACGTGCGCTCGGGCCCGGCACCGACGCCACACGGTGCACCGGTGTCGGGACAACGGTCTGCGGCTTGCGGTTCACCCGGCCGCTGCGACGCCCCACCGCAGTTGCGTCAGCCTCAGCGACCTTGTCGGCCCACAGGGCGGCGTCCACATCGATGACGACCCGACGGTTACTGCCGGCCGTGCAACGGCGCGGATCGGCGGTCTTGGCCCGGCCCATGTGATGGGGCACCAGCTTCGGCGTCCCCAGCATGCCGGTGATCGGCACCCAGGTGGAGCAGTCCGGGCACACCATGTGCTCCTTGCCAGGAGTCAGGTCCAGTTCGTTGACCGCGAGGTCTGAGGCGATGATCGGCGGACGGTGGTTGACGTTCGTGGTGCGGGTCTTGCGGCGGCGCGTACGGGCCTGCCGCATCACGGGCGTTGTGCTCACTGGGGACTCCCTCGTGATCGGAGAGACAGGGCGCGTCGCGGTGCCCTCTCCGCCCGCCAGGCTGCACGGATCGATTCCGGCGTCCTGACGGACGGACAGCGCATCTGCGCTGCGACGTGCAGTGCAGGAGCACGCCAGCCAGGGGACTGGTCCGGGGGATTTGGTCGAACTATCAACCCCGGCCCTCCCCGTCAGGGGAAGGGCTACCTGCGTTCGACTCGGCATCCCGCCTTATCGACACACCTAACTTAGCTGATACAGTGGTGGCTATGTCAAGCAGCTCATCGATGAAGCTATGGAAGCTAGCTATGCCGAAGGAGTGGTCCTACGATGACCGTCATGAGCGACGAGGCGGTGCAGCCGTATCAACGAATTGTTCAGGACGTGCGAAACAAGATCCGCACCCGTGAGCTTGCGGCCGGCGCAAAGCTGCCGAGCACCCGTGAGCTGTCCGACGCGTATGGCGTGGCACCAGGCACCGTCCAGAGGGCGCTGACGGAGCTGCGAACGGCGGGATTGATCTACTCGCATCAGGGCCGTGGCAGCTTCGTCACCGAGGCAGCCAGTGAATCGGTTGAGGACTCGACCGCTCGGGCGCTGAGGAGGCTTGAAGAACAGGTAGCCGACCTCTCCCAGCGCCTGGCACGGATCGAGAAGGGGTGCAGCGCCTGACGCCCATTCCTGCGTCGCGTGGTCCATGTTCATCCCTCCCCTGCGGGCTTGATCTCGGTACCAAAGTTGTAAGCCCGACTGCCGTGGGAGTTCTAGATCAACCGTGTATCCAGCCGCCGGATACATGCAGTGGAGACACGGAAGGGACATCAAGTGAGTCAGCGGCAAGAGGCTTTGACGCCGGATCAGACACCCGAGCAGCGTTTCGCCTACACGCTTCGAGAGCTCCGGATCGCACGGCGCTACACCCTGCGTGGGCTGGCACAACAAGCCTTCATGTCGCACAGCAAGCTGCAGAAATGGGAGGACGGATCACGTTTCCCGAAGCATCGGCAAGAGGTCGCGTTAGTTGATTCGAAGCTCAACGCAGGCGGCATCCTTGTCGACTTGTGGGAGCGCGTCACCGGAGCTGTATCCGCGCCCACCCGTGTATCCGTTTCGACTCCCCTTGTATCCAATGCGTCGATCGGGCTGGCCATTGCTGGTGCCCAGCAGGCAGCGTCTGATCATGAGGGGACCTTTGTCCCCGCTCGTCTACAGGATGGATCGGTGGTGTTCGTGGCACTCGATCGACGCAACCTGCTCCGCGGTGGGGTGGGTGTCGGTGCTGCGGCTGCATTCGGCATAGGAGCGCCGACAGCCGCAGACGCAGCAGGCCTGCAGGGACTGAAACGGCCCGCACGGTCCGCTTCCGCCTACAGCGGCACCCCCATCGAGCACTTCAAACGCGCTCGCCGACTTCTGATCGACAGCGACAATCTTCTGGGCCCAGGGCGCGCCATCGCCACCGTGCGCGAGCACATTGAGGACATCAAGGTCTTGCGTCGTGACGCCAAAGGCAGCGACCGCCAGGCCCTGATGGAGCTGCAGACCCAGTACGCGGAGTTCGCCTCATGGCTCTACCAAGACTTGGGGGACTTCACCAGTGCTGAGTTCTGGCTTGACCGCGCCTTTCAGTGGAGTCACACCGTCGGTGACGCCGACCTGACTTCGTACGTGATGGCTCGCAAGGCGCAGCTCGCGGGGGAGAAGCGCGACTTGGTCGACGTCGTCGACCTCGCCGAGGCTGCGCAGCGCATGGCCCGCCCGCGCAGTCGTCTGGCAGCCGTTGCCCGCACCTACGAGGCCTACGGTCACGCCCTCCTGGGCGCCGACTCAGACAGCGAGCGAGCCATTGAGGACGTGCGCAACAGCCTCGACCGCGTCGCCAGCGACGCCACCCCTTGGGGCGTGTGGCTGACCGAGCAGTATGTCGATGTGCACCGAGCGCAAGGCCTGGAGGTGCTGGGCAAGCACTCCGAGGCTGCTGCCGTCTTCACCGCTGCTATCGAGGCCCTTCCGGAGGGCTACCACCGAGACCGAGGCGTGTACATGGCGCGCGCGGCCATCGCGCACGCTGGCGCCGACGCGCCCGAGCAGGCCGCTGCCGTCGGTTTGCAGGCCCTGACGGTCGCGACCGACACCGGGTCCGGCCGGATCATGCGAGAGCTGGTCCGGCTCGACAAGGCGCTGATCCCGTGGCAGCGCCAGCCCGAAGTCGCCGACTTCCGCGAGAGCTTCGCCCTCGCTGTCGCCCACGAAGCCTAGAAACGGATCCGAACTATGACTGCACGCCCCTACGTCCTCCTCTCGGCCGCTATGTCGGTCGACGGCTACCTCGACGACACCAGCTCCGACCGGCTGCGGCTGTCCAACGCAGAAGACTTCGACCGCGTCGACCAGGTCCGCGCGGAATCCGACGCCATTCTGATCGGCGCGAACACCATGCGGCTGGACAACCCTCGCTTGCTGGTCAATTCCGAGGAGCGGCGCGCGAAGCGCGTGGCTGACGGCAAGCCGGCCTATCCGCTGAAGGTCACCGTCACGGCGAGCGGTGAGCTGTCCGCCGATCTGAAGTTCTGGCACTTCGGGGGCGAAAAGCTGGTCATAACGGTGGACAGCGCAGTGGAGAAGGTGCGCAGCATCCTCGGTAGCCTGGCCGACGTCGTAAGCGTCGGCCCCGAGCTGGACTGGGGCCTGGTCCTTGATGCGCTCGGGCGCCGTGGTGTCGAGCGGCTCATGGTGGAGGGCGGTGGAACCATTCACACCCAACTGATGGCACAGAACCTCGCTGACGAAGTTCACCTAGCCATCGCTCCTCTGCTCGTGGGCCAGCCGGAAGCGGCGCGCTTCCTGGGTGCTGCCGACTTCCCTGGCGGATCCACGGCGCGCATGCGGGTCCTTGAAGTCCGTCCCATCGGCGACGTTGTGCTGATCCGATACGCGCCCAAGGACCGCTCTTGAAGCTGATCGAAGAGGGTGAGGGGACTCTGCGAATTCGAGCCCCGTAAAGCGAAGAGGCCCCGTCGCCACAACGGAGCCTCTTCCAAGTCCGACTCAACCGAGCTACCAACCCTTGAGTCGTGATCCGGTGAGGTGACCTCGCCGGGGTGATGCCCGTGGGCCGGCAGGCCCGCGCAGTCACCTATACCCAGAGTATGCGCAAGAGATTGCGCGCCGCCACTACTCCGGGTGTTCCGCTAGGTCACATCGCTGCTCGCGACTCCCCTAACTGGGGAGATGACTCCTTGTACAGCCAGCAACACCCGTCCGGCAGTAGCAGCCCTGTCGACGAATCGGGGCGCCTGACCGCAGCTCAGGCGCCTGTGAGCGGCGTTTCGGTCCCCCGGCACATGGGTGTCGGCAGTGACCTGGTCCATTCCCTCGACTACGTCGTGCTGCTGCAGGTCATGTTCAATCTCGCCTCCCGTGTGGAGTCCACCCCGCTCGGAGTCTGGAAGCAGCTCCAGGAGCGCGGCATCCGGTCCGCTAAGAACGCGCGGGAGCTGGTCGGCAAGAACGCCGTGTACGAGTCGTTCGCGCGGCTCCTGGAGGCCGGCTACGTGCGCCGGACGCAGCTGCCGCACCCGACCAAGCCCGGCCGCAAGGGACCGGTCGTGTACGAGGTCTACGACAACCCCGCGTGGAACCCGGACTGGGCTCCGAAGCCCGCGGAGGCAGTAGATCACGAGCAGGTAAAACCGCAGGTCGCAACGCTTCCCGGAACGCCGGAACCGGTGTTCCGGGAAGCAGGTAAAACCGCAGGTCAGAACGCTTCCCGGAACGCCGGAAGCGGTAACGACGGTTCCGGCGTTCCGGGAAGCGGTAATCGGCACGTTCCCGCAGGTCAGACCGCTTCCCTGGTTCCGGGAAACGGAATGGCCTCCCCCCCACACCCCCCGGAGGAGGAGGATTCCTCCTCCCCTACCCCTCACTCGCGCCCCACCGGGTCGCTCCCGTCACAGAGGGAGGAGGAGCCGGAGTTCTCTCCGGAGGAGATCACTGCGGCGGTCGACTTCCTGCAGCAGATGCAGCGGTGGCAGGCGGGTGCCGCCACGGCACGCAGCTGCGCGCCCAAGCTGGTGCGCACGATGCGCGAGCAGGGCTGGCCGTCCCTGGTGGGTGCCGATGCCGGGTACCTCGCCCTGCTCGAAGCCGAGGTTCTCAAGAACACCGGTGGCGCGGCGTCCTGGACGAAGTGCCTGCCGGGGTGGGTGCGGGACCTGCGCCGCTACGCGCTGGTGTGCCCGCAGGCCTCGCCAGCACCGGTCAGCAGCGCGCGGCCGGCTGCGGCGCGCAGCGTCATCGAGGCCTGCCTGGCATGCGATGAGTACGGCTGGCTCCTGGACGACGACGACTCCGGACCGCAGCGCCGCTGCACGCACCCCGAGGTCTCCCGCAACGACGTGGAGGTGGCCAAGTGACCACGCAGACCCTGGACCAGGAGCAGGGGCAGGCCGTGTCCGTGGACGCCGAGCGGCGCGCCCTGGGCGCCTGCCTGCTGGCGACCCCGGCCTATGACCCGGTGGCCGACGTGGCCCGCGCGGTGCGCGAGGGCGACTGGTACGAGCCCGCGCACGGCCTGGTGTGGTCGGCGGTTCAGCGGCTGCACGGGCACGGCCGCCCCACGGGCGTGCCCGCGGTGGAGGCCGAGCTGCGCAGCACCGGCAACCTTGAACGCGTCGGCGGCCCGGCCGGCCTTTCCCTGATCGCCAGCAGCGCCTGCTCCGCAGCCGAGGCCGGGCACTACGCCGACCTCGTGCACGGCTACGCCCAGGTCCGCCGCTACCAGGAAGCGCTGGTGCGCGGCATGCAGGGCGCCCGCATCGCTGACCCGCTGTCGGTACCGGAGACGATCGCGGCCCACCAGGCGGAGCTGGAGTACCTGACCGCCGACGACCAGGACGACACCTTCGAGCGGTTCGGCGACCAGCTGGACGCGCACCTGGACAGCCTGGCCGTGTCCGTCCCGCCGTCTGCCATCACCGGGTTCACCGACCTGGACTCCCTGATGAAGCTGATGCCCGGCCAGATGATCGTGGTGGCCGCGCGCCCGGCGATGGGCAAGAGCGCGTTCGCGCTCGGCGTGGCCGTCGCCAACGCCCGTGCGGGCGGGCCCACGCTGGTGCACAGCCTGGAGATGGGCCGCGCGGAGGTCAGCAACCGCATCCTGTCGGCGAGGGCGCGGGTGGCGTTCCACCACCTGCGCGACGGTGCCGACAGCCTGAAGCAGCAGGACTGGGACCGGCTCGACCGCTTCGTTCCAGAGCTGCGGGAGCTGCCGCTGTGGATGGACTACAGCGCCCGCGTCAGCCCCGCCCGCATCCGCTCCCGGATCAAGACCGTTGTCCGTGAGACCGGCCGCGCGCCGCTGGTGATCGTGGACTACCTGCAGCTGATGCAGACCGACCAGCGCAACAGCCGGCAGCAGGCCTACGAGCGCGTTACCGAGATCAGCCGCGAACTGAAGATCCTGGCTTCCGACACCGGGGCCGTGATCATCGCCCTGGCTCAGCTGAACCGCGGGCCCGAGCAGCGGCAGGACAAGCGCCCGCAGGTCAGCGACCTGCGCGACTCAGGCGCCCTGGAGCAGGACGCCGACAACATCATCCTGCTGCACCGCGAGGACTACTACGAGCCCGAGTCCGGGCGGGCCGGGGAGACGGATCTCATCGTGGCCAAGCACCGCAACGGGCCCACGACGACCGTGACCGTGGCCCACCAGTTCCACTACAGCCGTCTGCGCGACATGTCCGGTGAGGAAGAACCGGCCCACTAAGCGCCCTGGAGGCCGCTGTGCGGCGCGATCATGGCCCGGCCGGGCAACTTCCCCCGGCCCGGCAGTGATCGCCCCGCAGCGGCCCACACAGCCGATCATGAACGGAGGCCCCTGGTGGGCATCGTGGGAGACGGCCTGAACAAGGCCGTGCAGCAGGCATTCACCCGCCCCATCCCCAAGTCGGCCGGGGCGCAGATGCGCTACCTGGTCAAGCAGCTCAAAGGCACCCGCGCCGTGGCGCAGCAGCTCGGCATCTCGCAGCGCACCGTGGAGCGGTACGTCAAAGACGAGATCCGCCGGCCCCGCGCCGACCTCGCCCAGCGCCTGGCCGACGCCGTACGCGAGCGCTGGCAGCCGCGCGTGCGCGCTCAGGCCCGCAAGCAGGCGGCTGCCAGCACGGGCGTGGTCATTCACGTGCGGGCCCGGTTCGGCTTCACCGCCGCGCCCGGCACGTCCGACGACACCCGCATGCGGCACCTCACCCTCGCCCTGCCACCGGAGCACGCGGCCCGCCTGTTCAACGCCCAGGACGCGGGCGCCAGCGAGCAGCAGCTGCGCGACCTCGCGGGCCAGGCGCTCGGCGAGGTCTACTTCCGCGACGGCGGGCGCCGCGCCCACGGCCTGGAGGTCGAGTTCACCGACATCGAGCAACTCGAGTTCGACCTGTAAGCGGCTGCTGCCCGCCCCGCGACGGTAGTGAAAACGCTACCGTTTTCTCGACGACTACCGGCGGCTTGCCGGACTGAAAGGACCCAGCATGATCCGCGCCGGACGCCGACACCTGGTGCGCACCCTCGCCGACATCGCCGCGCAGCAGGGCATCGCCGTGCAGACCCTGCTCAACTCCGGCCGCCTGCAGGCCGAAGGGTTCCCCGCGCCGCTGGGCGCGGGCCGGACCCGGCTGTACGACGGCGAGCAGGTCGACGCCTACCTCGCCGGGCGCCCCGTGCCCGCGCTGCCGACGACGGACGACGACGAGGACCTGCTGGACCGTCAGGAGGCCGCTGCGCTGCGCGGGATGGACCCGGGCGCCTGGGACCGCCGGAAGAAGGACCCGGCCGTCAGCGAGCACCTGGTGCTCGTGGGCGGAGTCGAGCACTGGCCCCGCCACGTCGTGCGCGACCACACCCCCACGCCCCGCCGCCGCCCCGCCGCCAGCGGCGGGGGCCGTCCTGCGGGCGCCGGCGACCAGGTCCCGCGCGATCTGCTCCCGGCGCGCGTCGCGCAGCTCCTGGACGACGACCCCACCCTCACCGCGGCCGGGGTCACCGAGCAGCTCGGCGTGCACCGCAACACCGCACAGGCCGCACTGACCACCCTGCGCGCGGAGCGGATGGCCGACGTGATGGAGCAGCGCGGGGTCACGGCCCCGCAGGCCGCCGCCGCGCTCGGCTACCCGGCCGGACTGACCCGCCGCGCGGGCATCCGCGCCGCAGCCGTCCTGCGCGGCCGCCAGGCCCGCCCCTACCTCGCCGAGGTCACCCGCGCCCTGCACGCCCGCGGCTGGACCACCACCGACACCCCGCCGGCCGTCCAGCACCCGGAAGACGACGAGTGCGTCGCCGCGCTCGTCCTGGACGGCCCAGACGCGCCTGCTGCGGCCCTGGTTTGGTCCGAGCGGCACGGCTGGCGCACCTCGACCTCCCGCCGCCACCCGCTCGGCCGGGGCGCAGCCTGGCCCCCGCCCGGCCCCGGAGTGAGCCACCTCGCCACCGGCACCACCCCCGCCCCCATCGACGTTGTGAAGGCCCTGGAACACAGCGATTGAAGCCGCTGAGCGGAAAGTGGAATTGATCTGCCAGCGGGCAGCGCAAGGCAGCGTTCACCGTTCACCGACGAACGACCCCCTCCGTAAGTACCGTTGCCTGCATGGGAGAGCTGGGCATAGCCCTCATTGCCGCAGGAGCCGCGCTTGCTGGCAGCGCGCTCACGGGTTGGTTCACGATCGCGGCCGGACGACGCCAGGCAGCAGCGGCCCGGTATGCCGGCGACGAGCAGGCCCGTGCCGTAATCGACACAGTGAACCGGACCCTCGACGAGCAGCGGGCCGCCCGCGTTGAGACAGCCCGCCGACAGGTGTACACCCAGTACCTCATGGCCTGCGACACAGCACGAAACATGAGCCGGTTTCGTCTCGATTCGGCGGCGCATCGCAGGGCACTTGAGAACCTTGACACGCAACTCGGCCTCATCGAACTCGAAGGCCCCGACAGTGTGCACATGGCGGCGTCGGGCCTGAGGGAAGCCCTCCTGCATCTAGAAGATACGTTCGGCCGCCGACGCTCGCTGTCGGAACCTGAGTGGGGGCCCCCGGAGGAAGAGGCAGTACGACGCTCCGCAGACGCTCGCTGCGAATTCCTCGCCGCCACTCGGGCGGTCCTCCACAGCAGTCCATAGTTCTCGACGCCCTCGGGCGTCCTTGTCGGAGACGCGCAGGGTGCGCGACATGAACAGCGGTGCGGGAGCCTGACGGTTCTGTCGGGTGACTTGAACGACGACGACCCCGCCCTCACCGCGGCCGGGTTCACCGAGCAGCTCGGCGTGCACCGCAACACCGCACAGGCCGCACTGACCACCCTGCGCGCGGAGCGGATGGAGCTCTGGAACGCCCTTGTGTACGCCCTGGAGCCGTGGCGAGGCACACCCGGCCATGACGGCGACCGCTGGCGCCAGATCACCTGGACTGACGAAACGGCCCCCATCCGTGCCCGGCGCCGCGCAGCCCAGCGCCGGAATGGGCGGTTTCCAACCTGACGGGCGGTTGGATGGGCGAGCCCGGCGGTGGGGATGAAGGAAGCTCCTGGTAGATGGGTTTCGACAAGATGACCAGTCCGCTAGGAGCTTTTCCTTATCAAAACTCATGGGGACACTCCGCGAACCCGATTGATCGGGCCTTTGCGATGCCCTGCATAGACAGTCGGTTCGCCTCGCCGATATTCAAGTTGGCCTCCTCCCGTCCAGTTCCAGTATCCAGGCGCTCGGCAGCCATTTCAGTCTGTTTTATCGAGGCGTACATTAGGGATCGGGATTCAGCTATCTCCGCCTCCTTGTCGCTTCCTGGAGGGATATCAATGGCCTCCCAATCTTGAAGGATGGCGGTAAGTACCTCGTTCTTCTTCCGAAGGTAGGCGGCATAGGCGATCGGCTCACCACCCTGCCATGGCCCCTTCCCCAATTCGGCATAAGAGGGGCTGTGCTTGGAGCAGGCTCGATCAGATGCTGCGATGTATGCAGCGAATGCCTCTTTCGTGCGCTCTGTCGTACGCCGCTCCAGCTCATCGTCGCCAAAAAGGATTACATAGCATGCAGCTAGCAGCCCTAATATGGCGACGGCTGTGCCAATTCGGTCCCTCGTCCAATATCTCCCGCTCGTCTCCGGCGGTCGCTCATCGGTTGTCACGCGGGGCCTCATGATCCAATTGATGTCGTGTTGTCAACGATGGTATGCACCGGGCTGCCCGTTAGGGCACGCGAGCAGTAGACAGGGTGACAAACTCCTTGGGAAAGCCCCAAAGTGCGCCCCCTGTTGTTGAAGGAGAGGCAGGAGATGCAGGGGAAAATGGAGTGGCAACTACCCACTTGGCAGCCGGGCAGGAGGCGGGCTGTTGCGTTGGTGCGGTGCCGCTAAGAATCTTGGTTCGTCTGTTCACGCGGGCGGCTTCTCGGGCCTCTCATCCATGGACGGCTGATCCGTCCGCCGTAGGACGAGAGGATGGGGTGCGATGGATGTGGTCACTGTGGTGGGGGTCGCGGGTCCGGTGTTTGCCGGCGTGCTTGCCGCGTACTTCCGCTACCGGGTGCTGCACGCTCGGGCGGCCCGCAGGCACCTGGCCGAGGTGACGCGGGCGGCGGGGCCAGGTGGGCAGGTGTGCCTGACCGAGCGGCGGCCTGGGCGGTACGTGCGGCTCACCGTGAGCCGCCGTGGAGGTGAGGGGGACGAGGCAGCGTGACGACTTCGGGGGAGCCCACGGACACTGACCCGCCGGTGGACCTGTCCGTCGGCGGGGTCGAGGACCGGGCCGCGGAACGTGCTGCCGTCGACGCGGAGTTCTCCGCCTTCTACCGGGCCGACTTCCCGCGTCTGGTCGGGTTCCTCATCCTGGTAGGCGCCGGTCGGGAGGACGCACTTGACGCCGCGCAGGAGACGATGCGCACGCTGCACCAGAAGTGGGGCCAGGTACGCCACCCCCAGGCGTGGGCGCGTACGACGGCCCGCCGGGCGCTGATCCGCGCGCTCGCCTCCCTCCGGGAGGAGGTCATCGGGGAGCCGCCGGAACCAGCTGCTGCGGCTCTGGTGGGGGACCAGGTCATGTGGGAATCACTGGAATACGACGAGGTGTTGGCCATCCTGCGGGAGCTGCCTCCTTGCCAGCGGCAGGCGCTGGCTCTGACGTTCGATGAATTCAGTCCGGCGGAGATCGCACAGATCCTGGACGTGCCCGCGACTCAGGTGCGGGGCAACCTCGCCCGCGCTCGCCAGACCGCGGTGACAGTGCTCGGGAAGCGGAAGGGGGAACGCCAGTGACCACTCACAGGGACGAGCCTGGGCCCGCCGACCCGACCGACCGTGAGCTGACGCGGCACCATGAGGCGTTCACAGCGAAGATCGAAGCTGGGCTGGATGTCGAAGCCGGCCTGCGCGACATCCTGTTCCAGTCCCGGCATGAAGCGTTCACGGCGAAGGTTGAGACCGCTCTGGACGTGGAAGCCGGCCTGCGCGACATCCTCACACCTCCTACCAACCAGATGCCCCCCAGCACCCCTCCTGCCGTAGCCCCGCCTGTCGCCAATACAGCCCCGGGCAGTAGCAGGTGGCAGGCCAGTGCGGCCCAGCGGCTGAAGCTGCGCAGCAACCCCCGCGTGGCGGCTGCGAGCCGCGTGCTGCATGACGTAGGGAAATGGGCCAGCAGCTCCCACCGTGCCTTCGCCCGCGACCGCGCCCGCGCCCGCGCCCGCGCCAGCGACCTCGCCCGCGACCTCGAACATGCCCTCGAACGCGCCCTCTGGCTCCACCCCGACCTGGCCCGCGACCTCGACCTCGACCGCAGCCTCGAACTTGCCCGCCCTCTCATCCGCGCCTTTGCTCTGACCCGCGACCTCGGCCTGGCCCGCTTCCACGGCCTGGCCGGCCACCCCGATCCCAAACTGGCCAGCGCCCGCGACCGCGCCCTCAATCTCACCCTCGACCTCGGCCCCGGTCCCGACCTGGCCCGCGCCCGCGACCTGGCCGACGACCTGGCCCGCGCCCTCGACCGAGCCTTCGACGTGGCCCGCGACCTCGACCGCGGCCTTGCCCGCGCCCGCGCCAGCGCCAGAGCCGCCCTCGCCCGCGCCCGCGCCCTCGCCAGCGACCTCGCCCGCGACCTCGACCGCGCCCTCGCCAGCGACCTCGTCCGCGTCCGATACCGGTGCCTGCAGATCATCAATGACGAGTACACGCAGGCCGTCGGCGCGCCGGTGGCAGTGGACGAGGAATCCCTGGCGAGTTTCATGGACGACTTCACCACGGACGACCTCAGCAACGCGGATGTACGCGAGGACGACATCAAGCTGACCGGAGTCAGGTGGTCGGACCGCACCACATGGCCCGCTTCCACCGACATCTACCGTCTCAAGCGGCGTTCCGATCGTCAGGAAGACGGATCCTGGATCATCCGTCCCGGCACCGGGAACGTACGCGAGAACACCCTCACTTGACCGTCTGCGACGTCCTGCTCGGCCGGGGCGCAGCCTGGCCGCCACCCGGCCCCGGGGTGCGCCATCTCGCCACCGGCACCACCCCTGCCCCCGCCGACCTCATGAGGGCCCTGGAGAGCACCAGCTGACCCACCCCCGCCGCACGCGCTGATCCGGCCCGGGCCCCCAGGATGCCCCCTGGGGCCCGCGCCATGCCCAGGGAAGGCAGCGACGGGGCGGCGCAGCACGGGCGTCCTGGGGCGCAGCAGGGGACCGCTGAACGTCTTTCCTGCGCTGTAGCCGCGGGCCGGGGCCCGGCCGCCGCGCCGCCGGGGCGTGTCTGGGGTGCTGCGCACCCCAGACCGCGCGCTGCGCGCGCTCACGCCTGGGTGGGCGCCAGGGCGCCGGGCCGCTGCGCGACCCGGCCGCGCGCTGCGCCCGCTCGCCCTGCCCCCACCCTCGCCGGGCCCGCTGCGCGGCCTTCCGGCGGCCTGCCCGGTACCGGGGCAGACGCTGCGCGTTGCCCCGCCGTCTGCGACGGCCGGACAGGCAGATCCGAACCGCTGCGCGGTGCGGATAGGCGGCACGGCAGCCGGGCCCCGGCCCGCCACTCCAGCGCGTTGACCTGCGGAAACGCTTTGATCAGTAGCTAAATTGCGGTACACTTTTCTTGTTGGTCGGCGGTGGCAGTCGATCAACACCAAAGACCCTCACGCCCTGAAAGGGGACACCCATGTCCGCTGCATTCGCGCTCGTTCTCCGCCCCGACTCCTCTTTCACCGTCATCGAATGGCACAGCACCGGTGACAACCTCAACACCCTTTACCGCGAAATCGGCTGCACCAGCATCGACGTCGTCGACCTTTCGTCCAAGGTTTCCATGTGGCTGGACGACGAAGGGATGCTCAAGAACTCCCCCGTCAACTACCCGGCAATTCAGCTCTACGCCATTACCGCACCCGTTCACCAGGCCTACCACGGCACCGCCGTATTCACCGGCGGCCCCGACGCCAAGGGCGACACCAAGGGCCTCACCCTCGACCAGTGCCACGCCCTTCTGACGATGGCGGGAATCTACGTCCCGACCGTTCCGGACCCGCGCACCAACTGACGCAGTAAAGGCGGTGGGAGGCCCGCAAAAGCCTCCCACCCCGCTCTTTTGCCAACCTCCTTTCCGCGCGCAGGCCGGCCTGAGTTGAGCGCCCATCGAGGCCGCTCCTCCGCCCCCAGCCGCGCGCCCGCCCCACCAGAGGACGAATGATCCCGGTCAAGTGCACCGAGCTGCAGCGCGCCGCCTACACCCGCGCCATCATCGACCAGTGGAACGCCGCCACGGCCGACCAGAGGCAACGCGGACTCCAGTGGTACGCCACGGCTCACGAATTCGCCGCAGACATCGCAGCAGGAGACACCCACAAAGGCGCAGGGGTCCTGGCTGCTCTCTCCGCCAACAAGTCATGGGCCGAGAATTGCAGGCTCGCCCGTAAGGCATTCGCCGAAGGGAGCGCGAGCGGACACGTCCGCGACGCAATCACCAAGGCAAACCGAATCCTGGCGGGAACCGACCCGAGTGAAGTTCTGCCCATGCACATCAAAACGGGATTCTTCTACCTGTGCATTGCGGACCCGGAACACCCTGACGCCGTTGTGATCGATCGCCACGCACACGACATTGCCGTGCGCCAAATCTACGGCCAGCGGGACCGAGGCTTGGGTGCGGTTGGCCGCTACAATCTGCTCGCCGACTGCTACCGCACTGCAGCGCGGCAAATCGGGGAAGTCCCAAGCAAAGTCCAGGCCGTTACCTGGGTGGCTCACATCGAGCGCAAGCGGTAAACAGAGAACCCGCCCCCTGGGCTACGCCACCGTTCGGGATGCTACCCAGTGCACCACATGATGCACCCAGCAGTGGTGTGCATGCATCATCACCCCCTGACGGGTTTCGGTTGGACTGATTCTCGACGCGTGACGTCCGGGAGTAAGCTACGCTCGTAGCCGTTCCGTTAATCTGACGGCGGGTCACGGCGGGTCGATTCCACAGGGTAGGAAGTCGCCCCCGGCCCCCTGCTTCTGGTGGTGGCTGGTGTGGGTGGCCGGCCCCGGC
>NZ_JBVIDX010000046.1:0-40964 GCF_055572155.1 Streptomyces sp. NPDC030814 | reverse complement strand
CGCACCCGCACCAGCCACTTCGCAGCACTTTGCCCCGCCGAGCTCATGCTCGACGGGGCAAAGTAGGACCAGCCCCCGAATAAACCAACAGCGTCTTCCAGTTTCCCCGGGGGCCTCCGTCATCCGCCGACAGACGCGCGTGGACGGCCGCGCGCGCAGCGAGAGCCGGGCCGCTCCCAGGTGCCCGCTGGACCGCGTCATGCATCAGCACCACCCGCAGGGGGCGCAGCAGCGGCAGGACGAGCACAAAGGCGACCCAGGCCGGCAGCGTCACCGCGGGATCCAGGGTCCCGCCCCCCTGGGACATGCCGTCGGCCGGCACCCGCGTCGCGCATGGGCCGGTGAAGCGCACCGACGTCGCGGCGAGTACGCCTCTCATGCGTCACTCCCGGCTGAGGGCGCGACTGTCGTGGTCCATCGCCCTGGCCTGGCCCCGCCCCTCCCGCCCCGCACCCGGCGACACGCCGCGAACGGACGAAGCCATATGCTGCACTGCATGACGAGTGAGCCGGAACAGCAGATCGGAGTGGGAACGCAGGACGCGTTCCAGCGCCTGTGGACGCCCCACCGGATGGCCTACATCCAGGGCGAGAACAAGCCGACCGGCCCGGGGGCCGACGACGGATGCCCGTTCTGCTCGATTCCGGCCAAATCGGATGAGGACGGCCTGATCATCAGGCGCGGAGAGCACGTGTACGCGGTGCTCAACCTCTACCCGTACAACGGCGGCCACCTCATGGTCGTGCCGTACCGCCACGTCGCCGACTACACGGACCTCACCGTCCCGGAGACCGCCGAGCTGGCCGAGCTCACCAAGCAGGCGATGACCGCCCTGCGCACCGCCTCCGGCGCGCACGGCTTCAACATCGGCATGAACCAGGGCACGGTCGCCGGCGCGGGCATCGCGGCCCACCTCCACCAGCACGTCGTGCCCCGCTGGGGCGGCGACACGAACTTCATGCCGGTGGTCGGCCACACGAAGGTCCTGCCGCAGCTGCTGGCCGACACGAGGAAGATGCTGGCGGAGGCGTGGCCGAGTGCGTGAGCGGGGGCGCCTACGCGTTTGCCGGGTGAGGGCGCGTGCGCGTCTGCGGGTGCGTGGGGGCAGTTCGCGCAGTTCCCCGCGCCCCTGAAAGGCGCCTGGGGCTGCGCCCCGCGCTTTTCAGGGGAGGGCGGGCCGAAGGTCCAACCCTTCCGGGGGAGGGCGGGCCGCAGGACCGTCCCTCCGGGGGCGCGGGGAACTGCGCGAGAAACCACACACCACCCGCACCCGCCCGACAACAGTGGCCCCCGAGCTACGAGGCGCCCGGCCAAGCCAGCGCAGCGCTCACGCGTCGTAGACGTCCGCCTTACGCGGCGTAGGATCCTGCACCGCCCCGCTGAGGAACGCCGAACGGGACCCGAACTTCTCGGTGTCCACGCCGTTCTCCGCCAGCACCTTGATCGCGGCGTTGTGCACCACCCGCAGCACGGGCGTGGCGGCGCGCAGCGCGTCGTCGGCCATGAACCGGTGCCGCCACGGCTGGGCCGCCCAGGCGTGCCGCAGGCCGAACGGCTCCGGCAGGCCGATGGAGCCGCCGAGCCAGTTGAGCAGCGGCGGGTACCAGGTCAGCGGGGCCCGCGCGGTGAGCCGTACGACCTCGTCGGCGTCGACGAGCGGGAGCTTCACCTTGCGGGTCTCCCAGAACCTGACCGACTTCTGGACTTCCTTCTCCTTGGCCGCCGGCCCGGTCGTGAACAGGCCGTGCACCGGACCCAGGGCGTGCCCGGTCACCTCGATGCGGAGCGTCTGGTGCAGGACGGTGACCGTGACCAGCATGGTGATGATCAACTGGCCGTCCCAGAGCGTCCATTGGACGCCCAGGTAGTGCCGGTTGCCGCTGCCGAAGTGCTGCTTGTTGCAGATCTCCTGTATGGCGTGGTTCTTGTACTGGTACGCCTCCACGTCGGTGCCGTCGGGGCGGGCCACGGCGTCGGCGCCCTCCCCGATGGGGCTGACGATCCAGTGCTTGATCGACGGGGCCGTGAAACCACCGGTGTTGAGAGGGGTGCGCTCCAGCATGCGCAGCTGGTCGTGGATGGCGCGTATGACGTCCCAGCTGCGGAACGGGTGGATCTCCTTGCCGGCCTCGGCGGGCACCAGGTCCTCGGCGAGCTGCCAGCTGCCCCACCGGGTGCCCATGCCGAGGATGCCCTTGGGGCCGGCGTAGAAGACGAGGTTGGAGCGCTGCTCGGCGCTGAGCCGGGCGAGTTCCTTGCGCAGCTGCTCGGCCTTGGTCTCACCGGGGCTGCCGGGCACGGCCTCGGGGACCTTGGCGCCGATGCCGCCGCCGGACAGCAGACCGGACCAGCGGTCACGCAGGTCCTGGGCGGTGCGCTCGCAGATCTGCTTGGCCCAGAACCAGCCGACCACGGGGAGCACGACGCACGCGCGCGCGTACCAGGCCCAGAAGCCGTCGAACGGCATCCTGAGCAGGAAGATCACGGCCAGGGCGCCCACGGCGACCAGCAGGGTGGTGCCGAGGGCACCGGCCCGCTTGTCGTCCCGCTTGGAGATCGTCGTGCGGATCTGGAAGACCAGCAGCCACAGCAGCAGGCCGGGCAGGAAGAGCAGACCGCACAGGACCATCACCGCCGACAGCCAGTTGTCGCGCTCCCGGCGGATGTTGGTCGCCGCCAGGCAGTGCTCGACGACGACCTGGGGCTCCATGCCGAAGGACTGGATGAGCGGCTTGCGGCCCGCACCGACCATACGGTCCCGCACCGCCAGGGAGAACGCCTCCCCGAGGTTCGGCCGGAAGATCGTCGCCCACTTGCGGCCCGGTTTCACGGTGGACTGGTGCCACTCGTTGTTGGCCTTGAGGATCTCGTCGACCTCGTTGTCCCGGTAGGCCGCGGACGCGAGGGCGTACGTCGCCGCCGTCTGTCCCGCGGTGCCCGTCAGCGGCACCTGTGCCCCGGGAGTGAAATCGAATTCGTCCGCCACCGCCGCCCCCATCGCCGCACACTCGCTCCTGCGGCTCTTCCCGACTTCCGTGCTCCGCACACCTGTTGATCAGGTCATCACCCGATCCGGAGCTGATCAAGCCACACTTGTCGATCAGGTGATCAGCGTATCCGCAGCCACCGGCATCGCGCGGCGCGAAGAACGGACATTCACGGAACCCACCGGCCCTCCCCTCCCACGTACCCGGCCGCGGCACCCGGCACCCGTCGGCGGACGGCTCGCAGCCGCCCGCCGACACGCCGGAAGTCCCTCCTGTCGATCCCCGACCGTCAGTTCTCCCTGGCCCGTTCGCGAAGCCTCTCGGCCACCTGGGGCGGCATCGGTTCGTGCCGGGCGTAGCGGCGGCCGAAACGCGCCGTGCCATGGGAGAGCGAGCGCAGATCGACGGCGTACCGGTCGATCTCGATCTCGGGGACCTCGGCCCGCACCAGGGTGCGTCCGCCGCCCGCCTGTTCCGTGCCGACGACCCGGCCGCGCCGCCCGGACAGGTCGCTCATGACCGGGCCCACGTACTCATCGCCGACCAGGACCGACACCTCGGCCACCGGTTCCAGCAGGTGGATCTTCGCGTCGGCGGCCGCCTCGCGCAGTGCCAGCGCACCCGCCGTCTGGAACGCCGCGTCGGAGGAGTCCACCGAGTGCGCCTTGCCGTCCCGCAGCGTGATCCGCACGTCGATGAGCGGGTAGCCGGCCGCGACACCCTTGGCGGCCTGGGCCCGTACGCCCTTCTCGACGGAGGGGATGAACTGCCGGGGCACGGCCCCGCCGACGACCTTGTCCACGAACTCGATGCCCGAACCGCCCGCCAGCGGCTCCACGTCGATCTCGCAGATCGCGTACTGCCCGTGTCCGCCGGACTGCTTCACATGGCGGCCGCGCCCGGCCGACCTCCCCGCGAACGTCTCCCGCAGGGAGACCTTGTGCGGCACGACGTCGACCTGGACGCCGTACCGGCTGCGCAGCCGCTCCAGTGCCACGTCGGCGTGCGCCTCGCCCAGGCACCAGAGCACCACCTGGTGGGTGTCCTGGTTCTGTTCGAGCCGCATCGTCGGGTCCTCGGCGACCAGCCGGGCGAGGCCCTGGGAGAGCTTGTCCTCGTCGGCCTTGCTGTGCGCCTGGATGGCGAGCGGCAGCAGGGGATCGGGCATCTCCCACGGCTCCATGAGCAGCGGGTCGTCCTTCGACGACAGGGTGTCGCCGGTCTCCGCGCGGTTCAGCTTGGCCACGCACGCCAGGTCGCCGGCGATGCAGTGGGTGAGCGTCCGCTGCTGTTTGCCGAACGGGGCGGACAGGGCGCCGATCCGCTCGTCGACGTCGTGGTCCTCGTGTCCGCGGTCGGCGAGCCCGTGCCCGGACACGTGCACCGTCTCGTCGGGGTGCAGCGTCCCGGAGAAGACCCGCACCAGCGAGATACGGCCCACGTAGGGGTCGCTGGCGGTCTTCACGACCTCGGCGACCAGGGGGCCGTCCGGATCGCAGATCGCCTTGACGTCCCGGGGCGTACCGTCCGGAGCGGTGACCGACGGTGCCTCGCGCTCCAGCGGCGTCGGGAAGCCGCCGGTGATCAGTTCCAGCAGCTCGACGGTGCCGATGCCCTGCCGGGCGCCCTCGGCGGCGGGCGCGGCGGCCAGTACGGGGTGGAAGACACCGCGGGCGACGGCCCGCTCCAGATCGTCGATGAGCGTCTTGAGGTCGATGTCCTCGCCGCCGAGATAGCGGTCCATGAGGGTCTCGTCCTCGCTCTCCGAGATGATCCCCTCGATGAGCCGGTTGCGTGCCTCCTCGATCAGCGGCAGTTGCTCGGGGCCCGGTTCGGACTCCTTGCGCTCCCCGGACGCGTAGTCGAACAGCTTCTGCGTCAGCAGGCCGACCAGACCGGTCACGGGCGCGTGCCCGTCCGGGCCCTGCGGACCGTGCAGCGGCAGATAGAGCGGCAGCACGGCGTCGGGGTCGTCCCCGCCGAACGTCTCCGCGCAGATCCGCGTCATCTCCTCGAAGTCGGCCCGCGCGGCCTCCAGGTGCGTGATCACGATCGCCCGTGGCATGCCGACCGCCGCGCACTCCTCCCACACCATGCGGGTCGAGCCGTCGACGCCGTCGGAGGCCGAGACGACGAAGAGGGCCGCGTCCGCCGCTCGCAGACCGGCCCTGAGTTCCCCGACGAAGTCGGCGTATCCGGGGGTGTCCAGAAGATTGATCTTGCACCCGCCCCATTCCACGGGCACCAGGGAGAGCTGCACCGAGCGTTGCTGCCGGTGCTCGATCTCGTCGTAGTCGGAGACGGTGCCGCCGTCCTCCACGCGGCCCGCCCGGTTCACCGCTCCCGCGGTCAGCGCGAGAGCCTCCACCAGAGTCGTCTTGCCCGAACCGGAGTGGCCGACCAGCACCACATTCCGTACGGACGCGGGGTGGTCGGCCGCCGTAGCCCTGCCGGCGGCCCCAGGGTGTGTGTTCGCCTTGTCGCCCATGATCCTGCCTCCCGTGCACGGTGAGGTCACTGTGGGCGCGGACACGCGAGGGCCGCGTGCGGTGGCGGCTCCGGCGACGCCCGCGGTCCTTCGAGCTTTCCACTCCCTTCACGGCGCGTCCATACGACGGACGTGATCCCTCCTCCCGCGCAGGTGGGGCACGGTGCCGTCCGGCCGTGCCCCTGCCGCGCCACCGGTGCGTCCAGGTCAGGACACGGCAGGCCGATGCCCGACGGCCGCCCGTGCACGCCCGTGGCTACGATGGGCCAGCCGACGGCCAGCAGGGGCCGCCCGGTGACACCGACCCTCGGGAAGGCCATGCTGAACAAGTACGCGCGTGCATTCTTCACGCGTGTCCTCACACCGTTCGCCGCGTTTCTGATCCGCCGGGGCGTCAGCCCGGACACGGTCACGCTCCTCGGCACCGCCGGAGTGATCGCAGGCGCGCTGGTCTTCTACCCCCGGGGCGAGTTCTTCTGGGGCACCATCGTCATCACGCTGTTCGTGTTCTCCGACCTCGTCGACGGCAACATGGCCCGCCAGATGGGCCGTTCCAGCCGCTGGGGCGCCTTCCTCGACTCCACGCTCGACCGCGTCGCCGACGGCGCGATCTTCGGTGGCTTCGCCCTGTGGTACGCGGGCGGCGGCAACGACAACATCCTGTGCGCGGTGTCGATCTTCTGTCTGGCGAGCGGCCAGGTGGTGTCGTACACCAAGGCCCGCGGCGAGTCGATCGGTCTGCCCGTGGCGGTCAACGGACTCGTGGAACGCGCCGAGCGCCTGGTGATCTCGCTGGTCGCGGCCGGTCTCTCGGGACTGCACACGTTCGGTGTGCCCGGCATCGAGGTCCTGCTGCCGATCGCCCTGTGGATCGTCGCCGTCGGCAGCCTCGTCACGCTGATCCAGCGCGTGGTCACCGTGCGCCGCGAGTCCGCCGAGGCGGAGGCCGCGGCCGCGGCGGACGCGGCTCCGGGGGACACCCCGCGCAACAGCGAGGCGACGTCGTGAGCGGTCTCCAGGAGCGCCTCACCGACGGGCTGTACGGCCTCGGCTGGGGCACCGTGAAGAAGCTGCCGGAACCCGTCGCCGTCCGCCTCGGCACCGCCATCGCCGACGCCACCTGGAAGCGGCGCGGCCCCCTCGTACGCCGCCTGGAGGCCAACTACGCGCGCGTGGTGCCGGGCGCGAGCCCCCAGCGGCTCGCGGAGCTGTCCCGCGCGGGCATGCGTTCGTACCTGCGTTACTGGATGGAGTCCTTCCGGCTCCCCGCCTGGAGCGAGGAGCGGATAAGGACGGGCTTCGCCCCCGCGGACATCCACCACCTGACCGACGGCCTCGCCGCGGGCCGGGGCGTGATCCTCGCCCTGCCCCACCTCGCCAACTGGGACCTCGCCGGCGCCTGGGTCACCACCGAGCTGAAGACCCCCTTCACGACGGTCGCCGAACGCCTCAAGCCCGAAACCCTGTACGACCGCTTCGTCGCCTACCGCGAGGGTCTCGGCATGGAGGTCCTGCCGCACAACGGCGGCTCCGCCTTCGGCACACTGGCCCGGCGACTGCGCGACGGCGGCCTGGTCTGCCTGGTCGCCGACCGCGACCTGTCCGCCTCCGGGGTCGAGGTCGACTTCTTCGGCGAGCCGACCCGGATGCCCGCCGGGCCGGCCCTCCTCGCCCAGCAGACCGGCGCCCTGCTGCTGCCGGTCACGCTCTGGTACGACGACTCACCCGTCATGCAGGGGCGCGTACATCCCCCGATCGAAGTACCCCAGTCAGGTACGCGGGCCGAGAAGACGTCTGTCATGACACAGGCGCTGGCCGATGCCTTCGCCACCGGCATCGCCGACCATCCGGAGGACTGGCACATGCTCCAGCGGCTGTGGCTCGCGGACCTCGATCCCGCGAAGGATCCTGGGAGAACCTCCAAGGGATCCTCCCAGGATCCCGGGAAGGGACGCCCGTGAGGATCGGCATCGTCTGCCCGTACTCCTGGGACGTGCCCGGGGGAGTCCAGTTCCACATCCGCGATCTGGCCGACCATCTCATCCGCCTCGGCCACGAGGTGTCCGTCCTGGCCCCCGCCGACGACGACACGCCCCTGCCGCCGTACGTGGTCTCCGCGGGCCGCGCGGTCCCGGTGCCCTACAACGGCTCCGTGGCCCGTCTGAACTTCGGCTTCCTGTCGGCGGCCCGGGTACGCCGCTGGTTGCACGAGGGCACGTTCGACGTGATCCACATCCACGAGCCGGCCTCCCCGTCCCTCGGCCTCCTCGCGTGCTGGGCGGCACAGGGGCCCATCGTCGCCACGTTCCACACCTCCAACCCCCGCTCACGGGCGATGATCGCCGCGTACCCGATCCTCCAGCCGGCCCTGGAGAAGATCAGCGCCCGGATCGCGGTGAGCGAGTACGCCCGCCGCACCCTCGTCGAGCACCTGGGCGGCGACGCGGTCGTCATCCCGAACGGCGTCGACGTGGACTTCTTCGCCCGTGCCAAGCCCGAACCCGACTGGCAGGGCGACACGCTCGGCTTCATCGGCCGGATCGACGAGCCCCGCAAGGGCCTGCCCGTGCTGATGAAGGCCCTGCCGAAGATCCTCGCCGAGCGCCCGCAGACCCGCTTGCTGGTCGCCGGGCGCGGGGACGAGGAGGAGGCCGTGGAATCGCTGCCCGAGGAGCTGCGCTCCCGCGTGGAGTTCCTCGGCATGATCAGCGACGAGGACAAGGCGCGCTTCCTGCGCAGCGTCGACGTGTACGTCGCCCCCAACACCGGCGGCGAGAGCTTCGGCATCATCCTCGTCGAGGCCATGTCGGCGGGCGCCCCGGTCCTCGCCTCCGATCTCGACGCCTTCACCCAGGTCCTCGACCAGGGCGCCGCCGGAGAGCTGTTCGCCAACGAGGACGCCGACGCGCTGGCCGCCGCCGCCGTACGCCTCCTCGCCGACCCCGCCCGTCGCGCCGAGCTCCGGGAGCGCGGCAGCGCCCATGTCCGCCGCTTCGACTGGTCGACGGTCGGTGCGGACATCCTCGGGGTCTACGAAACGGTCACCGAGGGCGCGGCCTCGGTGGCGGCGGACGAGCGGATCGGCCTGCGCGCGCGGCTGGGCCTGGCCAGGGACTGAGACGCGAGGCCAGCACCTGAGACGTGAGGGTGGGGCGGCCGCTCGGCAGGACGGTGGAGCTGGAGCGTGCTGGGCGGCCCCGATGCCCCGACGAGTGGGCGGGCCGCTCAGGGCAGGTCATGCGGCTCGGTAGGGGACGCCCTGGCATCTCCACGGCCAGGGCAGCCGCCCGGTGCCCGGGCGAATCCTGCCCGCGCCCGCCCAGCCCCGCCGCGCATCGCCCCTCCCGCGCGTCCCGCCCCGTCCACCGGTTGTCCGGACCTTCTGGAACGTCCTGTGCCTCGGGGCCTCCCGGTGCCCCGGCGACGCCCCTTGCGGCCAGGCATGCCCCACCGACGTGACGGCCCGGCGTTCCTCGCCGAACAGGGTCGGGCACGGAGCCGGAGGCGAGCGCTCGCGGATCCGGCTTCGGGTGGGTCCGGCTGCCGTGCCGGGCACCGGTAGCCTTGCGGCCCGTGACTTCGACACTCATCTGGATCGCAGTCGTCCTCTTCGCGATCGGCCTCTATCTGAGCTGGACGGCGGGGCGCCTCGACCGCCTGCACGCGCGGATCGACGCCGCCCGCGCCGCGCTCGACGCGCAGCTGCTGCGCCGTGCCTCGGTCGCCCAGGAACTGGCCACCTCCGGGGTGCTGGACCCCGCCGCCTCCATCGTGCTCTACGAGGCGGCGCACGCGGCACGACAGGCCGAGGAGGAGCAGCGCGAGGTCGCCGAGAGCGAGCTGAGCCAGGCGCTGCGCGCCGTGTTCGGCGAGGCGCAGCAGGTGGAGGCGGTGCGGGAGGCCCCGGGGGGCGAGGAGACCGCCAACGAGCTGGCCCAGGCCGTCCGCCGCGTGCCCATGGCCCGGCGGTTCCACAACGACGCCGTGCGCGCCGCCCGTGCCCTGCGCCGCCACCGCAAGGTCCGCTGGTTCCGCCTCGCCGGCCACGCGCCCTTCCCCCTGGCCTTCGAGATGGACGACGAGCCCCCGGCGGCCCTGGCCGACCGGCCGACGACCTGACACCGGTCCGCAGAGCAGGAAAGCCGGGGACGCGGCAGGGGAGCGGGAACCGTGTCCCCCGCCCCCCGTGGCCGAGATCCGCGGCGGAAAACGATCCACCGCCTTTCCATTGGCCCTTGCAGTGGCCTGCGCCTCTCCCGTTTCCTCGGTGATTGCAGAATCCCTCTTCCACCGAGCGAGGTCGAACCCGTGTCCAGCACGCTGCCCAACTCCGCCGCCCAGACCCCCGAAACCGGCACCGCCCGCGTGAAGCGCGGCATGGCCGAGCAGCTCAAGGGCGGCGTGATCATGGACGTCGTCACCCCGGAGCAGGCGAAGATCGCCGAGGACGCGGGTGCGGTCGCGGTCATGGCCCTGGAGCGGGTCCCGGCCGACATCCGCAAGGACGGCGGCGTCGCCCGTATGTCCGACCCCGACATGATCGAGGGCATCATCGACGCCGTCTCCATCCCGGTGATGGCCAAGTCCCGCATCGGCCACTTCGTCGAGGCCCAGGTCCTGCAGTCCCTCGGCGTCGACTACATCGACGAGTCCGAGGTCCTCACCCCGGCCGACGAGGTCAACCACTCCGACAAGTGGGCCTTCACCACCCCCTTCGTCTGCGGCGCCACCAACCTCGGCGAGGCCCTGCGCCGCATCGCCGAGGGCGCGGCCATGATCCGCTCGAAGGGCGAGGCCGGTACCGGCAACGTCGTCGAGGCCGTACGCCACCTGCGCCAGATCAAGAACGAGATCGCCAGGCTGCGCGGCTTCGACAACAACGAGCTGTACGCCGCCGCCAAGGAACTGCGCGCCCCGTACGAGCTGGTCAAGGAGGTCGCCGAGCTGGGCAAGCTCCCGGTGGTCCTCTTCTCCGCCGGTGGCGTCGCGACCCCCGCCGACGCCGCGCTGATGCGCCAGCTGGGCGCCGAGGGCGTCTTCGTCGGCTCCGGCATCTTCAAGTCGGGCGACCCCGCCAAGCGCGCCGCCGCCATCGTGAAGGCCACCACCTTCTTCGACGACCCGAAGATCATCGCGGACGCCTCCCGCAACCTGGGCGAGGCCATGGTCGGCATCAACTGCGACACCCTCCCCGAGGCCGAGCGCTACGCCAACCGCGGCTGGTAAGTCGTCCCTCCGGACCGGACACGTCACCTTCCTAGGGACCTCACTCACATGACTGACGCACCTGTCATCGGCGTCCTGGCACTCCAGGGCGACGTACGGGAGCACCTCATCGCCCTGGCCGCGGCGGACGCCGTGGCCAGGCCGGTGCGGCGCCCCGAGGAGCTCGCCGGGGTGGACGGCCTCGTCATCCCCGGCGGCGAGTCCACCACCATCTCCAAACTGGCCGTCCTCTTCGGCCTCATGGAGCCCCTGCGCACGCGTGTCCGCGACGGACTGCCCGTGTACGGAACCTGCGCCGGCCTGATCATGCTCGCCGACAAGATCCTCGACCCGCGCTCGGGCCAGGAGACCATCGGCGGCATCGACATGATCGTGCGCCGCAACGCCTTCGGACGGCAGAACGAGTCCTTCGAGGCGGCCGTCGACGTGAAGGGCGTCGAGGGCGCACCCGTGGAGGGCGTGTTCATCCGCGCCCCCTGGGTCGAGTCCGTCGGCGCCGAGACCGAGGTGCTCGCCGAGCACGACGGTCACATCGTCGCCGTACGCCAGGGCAACGCCCTGGCCACGTCGTTCCACCCGGAGCTGACCGGCGACCACCGGCTGCACGCGCTGTTCGTCGACATGGTGCACGCGAGCCGGGCGGCCGAGTCCTAGTAGGATCTCCGGGGGTCCCCCAGCCGTTCAACCCTGGGGGCGTTCGTACAGGATGGGTTACGCGAAGGAGACAGGCAGATGTCCGGCCACTCTAAATGGGCCACGACGAAGCACAAGAAGGCCGTGATCGACGCCAAGCGCGGCAAGCTCTTCGCGAAGCTGATCAAGAACATCGAGGTCGCGGCCCGCATGGGCGGCGCCGATCCCGACGGCAACCCGACGCTGTACGACGCCATCCAGAAGGCGAAGAAGTCGTCGGTCCCGAACAAGAACATCGACTCCGCGGTCAAGCGCGGCGCCGGCCTGGAGGCCGGTGGCGCCGACTACGAGACGATCATGTACGAGGGCTACGGCCCGAACGGTGTCGCGGTGCTCATCGAGTGCCTCACCGACAACCGCAACCGCGCCGCCTCCGACGTCCGCGTCGCCATGACCCGCAACGGCGGCTCCATGGCCGACCCGGGTTCCGTGTCGTACCTCTTCAACCGCAAGGGCGTCGTCATCGTCCCCAAGGGCGAACTGTCCGAGGACGACGTCCTCGGTGCCGTGCTCGACGCGGGCGCCGAGGAGGTCAACGACCTCGGTGAGTCCTTCGAGGTGCTCAGCGAGGCCACCGACCTGGTCGCGGTCCGCACCGCCCTCCAGGACGCGGGGATCGACTACGACTCCGCCGAGGCCAACTTCGTCCCGACGATGCAGATCGAGCTGGACGAGGAGGGCGCCAAGAAGATCTTCAAGCTGATCGACGCCCTCGAGGACAGCGACGACGTCCAGAACGTCTTCGCCAACTTCGACGTCAGCGACGACGTGATGGCCAAGGTCGACGCGTAACCGCCGCCAGCCGGACGGACTCCACGTCCGAGCGGACTCCCACGGGCCGACGGGACACCCCGTCGGCCCGTCGCGTTGTCGGCCGTTGTCAGTGGCACCCGATAGCCTGCACAAACAGGTGATCGATGGGAGGGGCGCGTGCGCGTACTGGGGGTGGACCCGGGGCTGACCCGTTGTGGTGTCGGTGTCGTGGAAGGCGTCGCCGGGCGACCGCTGACCATGCTCGGCGTCGGTGTCGTCCGCACGCCGGCGGACGCCGACCTCGGCCACCGTCTCGTCGCGGTGGAGCAGGGCATCGACCAGTGGCTCGACGAGCACCGCCCCGAAGTCGTCGCCGTGGAGCGGGTCTTCAGCCAGCACAATGTCCGGACGGTCATGGGCACCGCCCAGGCCAGCGCCGTCGCCATGCTCTGCGCCGCCCGCCGCGGCATCCCGGTCGCCCTGCACACGCCCAGCGAGGTCAAGGCCGCCGTCACCGGCAGCGGCCGCGCCGACAAGACCCAGGTCGGCGCCATGATCACCCGCCTGTTGCGGCTCGACGCGCCCCCGAAGCCGGCGGACGCCGCCGACGCCCTCGCCCTCGCCATCTGCCACATCTGGCGAGCCCCCGCGCAGAACCGCCTCCAGCAGGCCGTCGCCCTGCACGCAGCCCACGCACCGCACGCACGGAAAGGCCGTACGGCATGATCGCCTTCGTCAGCGGCACGGTCGCCGCCCTCGCTCCCGACACCGCGGTGGTCGAGGTCGGCGGTGTCGGCATGGCCGTCCAGTGCACGCCCAACACCCTCTCCACCCTCCGCCTCGGCCAGCCGGCCAAGCTTGCCACCTCCCTCGTCGTCCGTGAGGACTCCCTCACCCTGTACGGCTTCGTGGACGACGACGAGCGTCAGGTCTTCGAGCTGCTGCAGACCGCGAGCGGCGTCGGCCCCCGTCTCGCCCAGGCGATGCTGGCCGTGCACACCCCCGACGCGCTGCGCCGAGCCGTGTCCACCGGCGACGAGAAGGCGCTGATCGCCGTCCCCGGCATCGGCAAGAAGGGCGCCCAGAAGCTGCTGCTGGAACTGAAGGACCGCCTGGGCGAGCCCATCGGCGCCCCCGCGGTCGGCGCCCCGGTCACCCAGAGCTGGCGCGACCAGCTGCACGCGGCCCTGATCGGCCTCGGGTACGCGACCCGTGAGGCCGACGAGGCCGTGTCGGCCGTGGCCCCCCAGGCGGAGGCCGCCGAAGGCACGCCCCAGGTGGGCCAGTTGCTGAAGGCGGCCCTCCAGACCCTCAACAGAGCCCGCTGACCGCTCCGTCGAGGCGGACACCGCACACGGCCCGCCCCGACGACTCCTGCACTCCGCCACTCCACCCGACCGCTACCCGCGAGGCACAGCAGATGAACTGGGACGACACGACCGACGCGACAGCCCCCGAGCGGCTGGTGGGTTCTGTCGCCGACCGTGAGGACCAGGCCGTCGAGGCGGCCCTGCGTCCCAAGGACCTGGACGAGTTCATCGGACAGGAGAAGGTCCGCGAACAACTCGACCTCGTCCTGCGGGCCGCACGCGCGCGCGGGGCGACGGCCGACCACGTCCTGCTCTCAGGCGCCCCCGGCCTCGGCAAGACCACCCTTTCCATGATCATCGCAGCCGAGATGGGCGCACCCATCCGCATCACCTCCGGCCCCGCCATCCAGCACGCCGGCGACCTGGCCGCGATCCTCTCCTCCCTCCAGGAGGGCGAGGTCCTCTTCCTCGACGAGATCCACCGCATGTCCCGGCCCGCCGAAGAGATGCTCTACATGGCGATGGAGGACTTCCGGGTCGACGTCATCGTCGGCAAGGGTCCCGGCGCCACCGCCATCCCGCTGGAACTGCCGCCCTTCACCCTGGTCGGCGCCACCACCCGCGCGGGACTGCTGCCGCCGCCGCTGCGTGACCGCTTCGGCTTCACCGCCCACATGGAGTTCTACGAACCCGCCGAGCTGGAACGCGTCATCCACCGCTCGGCGAACCTGCTCGACGTGGAGATCAACCCGGACGGCGCCGCCGAGATCGCCGGCCGCTCCCGGGGCACCCCACGCATCGCCAACCGCCTGCTGCGCCGCGTCCGGGACTATGCGCAGGTCAAGGCGGACGGGATCATCACGCGCGACATCGCCGCCGCGGCCCTCGCCGTCTACGAAGTGGACGCCCGTGGCCTCGACCGCCTAGACCGCGGCGTGCTCGAAGCCCTGCTCAAGCTCTTCGGCGGCGGACCGGTCGGCCTGTCCACCCTGGCCGTCGCCGTGGGGGAGGAGCGCGAGACCGTCGAAGAGGTCGCCGAACCCTTCCTCGTCCGCGAGGGACTGCTCGCCCGCACACCCCGCGGACGCGTCGCCACCCCCGCCGCCTGGACCCACCTCGGTCTCACCCCGCCACGCGGCACGACCGGCGCAAACGGACAGCAGGACCTGTTCGGGGCGTGACCTTCTCGTGACGGCGCGGTACTCGCCCGGCAAGGAACCACGGTGACATGCTGTGCGTTGTTCCATCACGGTGGACTCGCTTAGACTCCGCCGATGCCGCCCTTGTCGGCAGCACACATACCCCCAACCATCAGGCCGCTCGCCATCGCGGTCGTGTGAAGGAAGTTCCGACCCGTGAGTCTCGTGACCCTCCTCCCGTTCATCGTGCTCATCGGGGCCATGATCCTGATGACCCGATCGGCCAAGAAGAAGCAGCAGCAGGCCGTCGACATGCGGAACCAGATGCAGCCCGGTTCCGGCGTCCGCACGATCGGGGGCATGTACGCGACGGTCAAGGAGGTCAGCGAGGACACGGTCCTCCTCGACGCCGGGCCGGGCGTCGAGCTGCTGTTCGCGAAGAACGCCATCGGTGCCGTCCTCAGTGACGAGGAGTACAACCGCATCGTCCACGGCATCGAGCACGACCTGAAGTCCGACGTCGTCCCGGACGACGCCTCCTCCCTCACCGAGACCGACGAGCCCTCCGACGACGCTTCCGCCGCTTCCGACGACAAGCCCATCGACCTCGGCAAGAAGGACGTGTCCGACGACGCGACCGACGAGGCCGCCGAGGCGAAGGCCGACGAAGCAGAGCCGAAGAAGACAGACGGCGAGTCCGACGCGAAGTAGTCACGTCCCGGGAGCACGGGCGAGAACCGCCCGAGCCCCGGGAACGTGCCGTTTTCGCCCGGATTCCCGACACCAGTCATGGCCGCCTCCGCGCTGACCCCGCGCACGGCGGCCCGAGAGGGAGTACGAGAAGGTGGCAGCACCGAAGAAGGGCCGGAGCGCCAACGCCCAGAGCAAGCCTGGGCGCGCGCTGGCCCTCATCCTGATCGCCATCGTGGCGCTCACTGGGGGAATGTTCGCCTCCGGACACACCAAGCCGCGTCTCGGCATCGACCTCGCCGGTGGTACGAGTATCACGCTGACGGCGATCAACGAGCCCGGCCAGCCCAACGCGATCAACAAGACCAACATGGACACCGCGGTCGAGATCATGAACCGCCGTGTCAACGGTCTGGGCGTCTCCGAGGCGGAAGTGCAGACCCAGGGCAATGAGAACATCATTGTCAACATTCCCAAGGGCACGGACTCCGAGGAGGCCCGGGACCAGGTCGGCACCACCGCGAAGCTCTACTTCCGCCCCGTCCTGAGGGTCGAGGGCAGCGGAGCCGCGGCTCTCCCGAGCACCCCGCCGAGCGGCGACCCCAGCGGCAGCGCCTCGCCCAGCCCATCGAAGTCCGGTGAAAAGAACACGGACAAGAGCACGGACAAGGCGACGTCTCCCGAGTCCCCCAGCCCGACGGGCTCCGCGACCTCGCAGGGCCGCGCCGTCACCGACGCGCTGAAGGCCGACCCGACTCCGTCGCCGAGCGGTTCCGGCTCCCCGAAGGCCTCCGACAAGGCATCTCCGACCCCCACCCCGAGCGCCGACAAGGGCACCCAGGCGCTGGAGGCGGCGTTCGCGAAGCTCGACTGCAGCGACCCCAAGCAGCGTGCTGCCGCCGGCAAGGGCAAGAACAACGAGCCCATCATCGCCTGCGGTGAGGAAGCCCCCAAGGTCTGGAGCAAGCTCCTGCTCGGCCCGGTGGGCGTCGACGGTACGGAGATCACCAAGGCCGAGGCGATCCTCGACACCCAGAACGCCAGCGGGTGGAAGGTCGTCATGGACTTCGACTCCAAGGGCAGCAAGAAGTTCCTCGACGTCACCACCAAGCTCTCCAGCCAGCCCTCCCCGCAGAACCAGTTCGCGATCGTCCTGGACGACGAGGTGGTCTCGCACCCCGAGGTCAACAGCCCGATCACCGGTGGCAAGGCCGAGATCTCCGGCAGCTTCACCCAGGACGAGGCCCAGAACCTCGCCAACATGCTGTCGTACGGCGCGCTCCCGCTGACCTTCAAGGAGTCCAGCGTCACCACGGTCGACGCCGCGCTCGGCGGTGAGCAGCTGCAGGCGGGTCTGATCGCCGGCGCCATCGGGCTCGCCCTGGTCGTGGTCTACCTGCTCGTGTACTACCGCGGCCTGTCCCTCATCGCCATCGCCTCGCTGCTGGTCTCCGCTGCGCTCACCTACGTGATCATGTCGTTGCTCGGCCCGGCCATCGGCTTCGCGCTGAACCTGCCGGCCGTGTGCGGTGCCATCGTCGCGATCGGCATCACAGCGGACTCGTTCATCGTGTACTTCGAACGCGTCCGGGACGAGATCCGCGAGGGCCGTTCGCTGCGCCCGGCCGTCGAGCGCGCCTGGCCGCGTGCCCGGCGCACCATCCTGGTCTCCGACTTCGTGTCGTTCCTCGCCGCCGCCGTGCTCTTCGTGGTCACCGTCGGCAAGGTCCAGGGCTTCGCGTTCACGCTCGGTCTGACCACTCTGCTCGACGTCGTCGTGGTCTTCTTCTTCACCAAGCCGCTGCTGACGCTGCTGGCCCGCAGGAAGTTCTTCGCAGGCGGCCACCGCTGGTCCGGCCTCGACCCGAAGAGCCTGGGTGTGCAGCCGCCGCTGCGCCGTACGCGCCGTCCCGCCCCCGCCGACCCGAAGGAGGCCTGAGATGTCCAAGCTCGGTGACCTCGGAGCACGACTCCACCGCGGCGAGGTCGGCTACGACTTCGTCGGCAACCGCAAGATCTGGTACGCGGTCTCCATCCTGATCACCATCACGGCCATCGTCGGCCTGGCGGTGCGCGGCATGAACATGGGCATCGAGTTCCAGGGCGGTGCCGTCTTCACCACTCCGAAGACCAGCGTCTCCTCCTCGCAGGCGGAGGAGGCCGCGGAGAAGGCGTCCGGTCACGACGCGATCGTGCAGGGACTTGGCACCGGCGCACTGCGGATCCAGGTCTCCGGTGTGGAGACCGGCCAGGCCGACCAGATCAAGAAGGACATCGCCGAGGACCTGAACATCAGCCCGGAGAAGATCAGCGCGGAGCTGGTCGGACCCAGCTGGGGCGACCAGATCGCCAACAAGGCCTGGCAGGGCCTGGGCATCTTCCTGGTCCTCGTGGTGATCTACCTGGCGATCGCGTTCGAGTGGCGTATGGCCGTCGCCGCGTTCGTCGCCCTGATCCACGACATCACCATCACCGTCGGCATCTACGCCCTCGTCGGCTTCGAGGTGACGCCGGGTACGGTGATCGGTCTGCTGACCATCCTCGGTTACTCGCTCTACGACACGGTCGTCGTCTTCGACAGCCTCAAGGAGCAGACGAAGGACATCACCAAGCAGACCCGCTGGACGTACAGCGACATCGCCAACCGCTCGATCAACAGCACCCTGGTGCGGTCCATCAACACCACGGTGGTCGCACTGCTGCCGGTCGCCGGTCTGCTCTTCATCGGTGGCGGTGTCCTCGGCGCGGGCATGCTGAACGACATCTCGCTGTCGCTGTTCGTCGGCCTCGCGGCCGGTGCGTACTCCTCGATCTTCATCGCCACTCCGCTCGTCGCCGACCTCAAGGAGCGCGAGCCGCAGATGAAGGCCCTGAAGAAGCGTGTCCTCGCCAAGCGCGCCCAGGCGCAGCAGGCGGCGGAGACCGCCACCGACGGCCGCCACCACGCGGACGAGCACGAGGACGCGACCCCCGCCGTGGTCGGCCCGCGCTCCCAGTCCGGGGCCCGCAGCCGGGGCCGGGGCGGTAAGCGGCGATGACCGACATCGAGGAGCTGCTGCTCAGCCGCATCCGCGACGTCGCGGACTACCCGGAACCGGGCGTGATGTTCAAGGACATCACCCCGCTGCTGGCCGACCCGGCGGCGTTCACCGCGCTGACGGACGCGCTGGCGGAGGTGACCGTGCGGCACGGCGCCACGAAGATCGTCGGCCTGGAGGCCCGCGGCTTCATCCTGGGTGCCCCGGCCGCCGTCCGGGCCGGCGTCGGCTTCATCCCCGTACGCAAGGCGGGCAAGCTCCCCGGAGCCACGCTCAGCCAGGCGTACGACCTGGAGTACGGGTCCGCCGAGATCGAGGTGCATGCCGAGGACCTCGCCGCGGGCGACCGCGTCATGGTCATCGACGACGTCCTCGCCACCGGCGGCACCGCCGAGGCCTCCCTCCAGCTGATCCGCCGCGCCGGCGCCGAGGTGGCGGGCGTCGCGGTGCTGATGGAGCTGGCCTTCCTGGCCGGACGACAGCGCCTGGAGCCGACGCTCGGCGGAGCACCGCTGGAGGCGCTGATAACCGTCTGACACGGTTCGCGCGACCACACGGAACGGGCGCCCCGGGATTCGTCCCCGGGGCGCCCGTTCCGTTCTTGGACGTTCGCTGCCCGCTGCGCAAGAGGAGCAAGCCCACGTACGGCTGCGCCACTGACCGCTACGCGCACCCCGAGGCGGGCCCGGAGGAATCCGGCGCCCGCCCCTCGTGTTTCACGGGTAGACGGCCCTCACAGTGGCCTGAAGGCGATCCCGGGGCGCAGGATCGCTACCATGGGTGCTCCGGAGCCTGACCGGGGGACCCGGATCGCGCACGAGGAGCCCTCTTGGCAGACGAGGCCCAGCACCTGACCGCCGCCAAGCCCGAGCCCGCCTCGGGCCCCGCGGCCAAGCCCGCGCAGAACGCGACGCAGGCGATGAACCCCGCGCAGGGCTCGGTCGAGCACGCCCAGTCCGCGCCCGCCGACAAGGCCCCCGAGCCGTCGCGCCCCAAGCCCGCCCCGGCCGCCGACTCCGGCCGGACGGGGGCAGAGCCGGCGCCCGAGCGCCCCGCGCCCGCCCCGGCGCCCCCGGCCCGCTCCGGCGCCCCCGGCCAGCCCGCCCGCTCCGGCTCCTCCAACCGCGTCCGCGCCCGGCTCGCCCGCCTCGGCGTGCAGCGCTCCAACCCGTACAACCCGGTCCTGGAACCACTGTTGCGGATCGTGCGCAGCAACGACCCGAAGATCGAGACGTCGACGCTCCGCCAGATCGAGAAGGCCTACCAGGTCGCCGAGCGCTGGCACCGGGGCCAGAAGCGCAAGAGCGGCGACCCGTACATCACCCACCCCCTCGCGGTGACCACGATCCTCGCCGAGCTCGGCATGGACCCTGCCACCTTGATGGCGGGTCTGCTGCACGACACCGTCGAGGACACCGAGTACGGTCTCGACCAGCTCCGCCGCGACTTCGGCGACTCCGTGGCCCTCCTCGTCGACGGCGTCACCAAGCTGGACAAGGTCAAGTTCGGCGAGGCCGCCCAGGCCGAGACCGTGCGCAAGATGGTCGTCGCCATGGCCAAGGACCCCCGCGTCCTGGTCATCAAGCTCGCCGACCGCCTGCACAACATGCGCACCATGCGCTACCTCAAGCGCGAGAAGCAGGAGAAGAAGGCGCGCGAGACCCTGGAGATCTACGCGCCGCTCGCCCACCGCCTGGGCATGAACACCATCAAGTGGGAGTTGGAGGACCTCGCCTTCGCGATCCTCTACCCCAAGATGTACGACGAGATCGTCCGCCTCGTCGCCGAGCGGGCCCCCAAGCGCGACGAGTACCTCGCCATAGTGACCGACGAGGTCCAGCAGGACCTGCGCGCGGCCCGCATCAAGGCCACCGTCACCGGCCGCCCGAAGCACTACTACAGCGTCTACCAGAAGATGATCGTCCGAGGCCGTGACTTCGCGGAGATCTACGATCTGGTCGGCATCCGCGTCCTGGTGGACACCGTCCGCGACTGCTACGCGGCGCTGGGCACCGTCCACGCCCGCTGGAACCCGGTTCCGGGGCGGTTCAAGGACTACATCGCGATGCCCAAGTTCAACATGTACCAGTCGCTGCACACGACGGTCATCGGGCCCAACGGCAAGCCGGTCGAACTCCAGATCCGCACGTTCGACATGCACCGCCGCGCCGAGTACGGCATCGCCGCGCACTGGAAGTACAAGCAGGAGGCCGTCGCCGGCGCCTCCAAGGTGCGCACGGACGCGCCCCGGACCACCGGCAAGGATGACCACCTCAACGACATGGCGTGGCTGCGCCAGCTGCTGGACTGGCAGAAGGAGACCGAGGACCCCGGCGAGTTCCTGGAGTCCCTGCGCTTCGACCTGTCCCGCAACGAGGTCTTCGTCTTCACCCCGAAGGGTGACGTCATAGCGCTGCCGGCCAGCGCCACCCCCGTGGACTTCGCGTACGCGGTCCACACCGAGGTCGGCCACCGCACCATAGGCGCCCGGGTCAACGGACGCCTGGTTCCCCTGGAGTCCACCCTCGACAACGGCGACCTGGTGGAGGTCTTCACCTCCAAGGCCGCCGGTGCGGGCCCCTCCCGCGACTGGCTCGGCTTCGTGAAGTCGCCGCGCGCCCGCAACAAGATCCGCGCCTGGTTCTCCAAGGAGCGGCGCGACGAGGCCATCGAGCAGGGCAAGGACGCCATCGTCCGCGCCATGCGCAAGCAGAACCTGCCGATCCAGCGCATCCTCACCGGCGACTCCCTGGTCACCCTCGCGCACGAGATGCGCTACCCGGACATCTCCGCGCTCTACGCCGCCATAGGCGAGGGCCATGTCTCCGCGCAGAGCGTCGTGCAGAAGCTCGTCCAGGCCCTCGGCGGCGAGGAGGCGGCCACCGAGGAGATCGACGAGGCGGTACCGCCCACCCGCAGCCGCCGCAAGCGGCGCGGCAGCAACGACCCCGGTGTCGTGGTCAAGGGCGTCGAGGACGTCTGGGTCAAACTGGCCCGCTGCTGCACGCCCGTCCCCGGCGACCCCATCATCGGCTTCGTCACCCGGGGCAGCGGCGTGTCGGTCCACCGCAACGACTGCGTCAACGTCGAATCGCTGTCCCGTGAGCCCGAGCGCATCCTCGAGGTCGAGTGGGCGCCCACCCAGTCCTCGGTCTTCCTCGTGGCCATACAGGTCGAGGCCCTGGACCGCTCACGGCTGCTGTCGGACGTCACCCGCGTCCTGTCCGACCAGCACGTCAACATCCTCTCGGCCGCCGTCCAGACCTCCCGCGACCGCGTCGCCACCTCACGCTTCACCTTCGAGATGGGCGACCCGAAGCACCTGGGCCACGTCCTGAAGGCAGTCAGGGGAGTGGAGGGCGTCTACGACGTGTACCGGGTCACATCGGCCCGCAGGCCCGGCTGACCCGAGAAGGCCGCCAACGAGTGGGGGGCTCCCGTACGAACCGTACGGGAGCCCCCCACTCGTTGAGCACGCGGCGTCAGCCGCCGAACTCCTGCAGACCCTTCAGCGCCTGGTCCAGCAGCGCCTGGCGGCCCTCGAGCTCACGCTGGAGCTTGTCGGCCTTGGCGTTGTTGCCCTGGGCACGGGCCTGCTCGATCTGGCCCTTCAACTTGTCGACGGCGGCCTGCAGCTGGCCGGTGAGACCGGCGGCACGGGCGCGGGCCTCCGGGTTCGTCCGGCGCCACTCCGCCTCCTCGGCCTCCTGGATGGCCCGCTCGACCGCGTGCATCCGGCCCTCCACCTTCGGGCGGGCGTCGCGCGGCACATGGCCGATGGCCTCCCACCGCTCGTTGAGCGAGCGGAAGGCGGCGCGGGCCGCCTTGAGATCCGTCACGGGCAGGATCTTCTCCGCCTCGCCGGCCAGCTCCTCCTTGAGCTTGAGGTTCTCGGCCTGCTCGGCATCACGCTCGGCGAACACCGAGCTACGGGCGGCGAAGAACACGTCCTGCGCACCGCGGAAACGGTTCCACAGGTCGTCCTCGTGCTCGCGCTGGGCGCGGCCCGCCGCCTTCCACTCGGCCATCAGCTCGCGGTAGCGCGCGGCGGTGGGGCCCCAGTCCGTCGAGCTCGACAGCGCCTCCGCCTCGGCGACCAGCTTCTCCTTCGTCTTGCGGGCCTCCTCGCGCTGCGCGTCGAGCTGCGCGAAGTGGGCCTTGCGGCGCTTGGAGAATGCCGAGCGGGCGTGCGAGAACCGGTGCCAGAGCTCGTCGTCGGACTTCCGGTCGAGCCGCGGCAGGCCCTTCCAGGTGTCCACCAGGGCGCGCAGCCGCTCACCGGCAGCCCGCCACTGGTCCGACTGCGCCAGCTCCTCCGCCTCGGCGACCAGTGCCTCCTTGGCGTGCCGGGCCTCGTCGGACTGCTTCGCCCGCTGCTGCTTGCGCTCCTCACGGCGTGCCTCGACGGTCTCGACGAGCTTGTCCAGCCGCACCTTGAGCGCGTCCAGGTCACCGACGGCGTGATGCGCGTCCACCTGCTCGCGAATGTGGTCGATCGCGGCCTGGGCGTCCTTCGCCGACAGGTCGGTGGTCTTCACCCGCTTCTCGAGGAGGCCGATTTCGACGACCAGGCCCTCGTACTTGCGCTCGAAGTAGGCCAGCGCCTCCTCGGGGGAGCCGGCCTGCCAGGAACCGACGACCTGCTCGCCGTCGGCCGTACGCACGTACACGGTCCCCGTCTCGTCGACGCGGCCCCACGGGTCGCTGCTCACAGCGCCTCCTCCACATGATGCCTGCGGGGGGCTGAAGCTCCCCCGGGCATCGTCCACAGTTTCGTCACGGCCAACATAGGCGACCGGCGGGTTGCCTGTCCGCATCCCGCGCGACCGAAATTTCGCTGTTGGCGGTCAGGACTTCTTGACAGTCGCCTTGTTGATCACCACGGTCGCGTTGGGCGTCCCATCACCCATGCCCGTGTTCTCACCCGCGTCGGCGATCTTCTTCAGGACCTTCATGCCGTCCTTGGAGACCGTGCCGAACGGGGTGTAGTTGGCCGGCAGCGGGCTGTCCTGGAAGACCAGGAAGAACTGGCTGCCGCCGCTGTCCTTGCCCTGACCCGTCTGAGCGTTGAACTGGTTCGCCATGGCGACCGTGCCCGCCGGGTACACATCGCCCTTCAGACGCGAGTCCTTCAGGTTCTCGTCCGGGATGGTGTAGCCGGGACCGCCCATGCCGGTGCCTTTCGGGTCACCGCACTGCAGCACATAGATGCCCTGCGTGGTGAGACGGTGGCACTTGGTGTGGTCCAAATAGCCCTTGTTCACCAGGAAGTCGAACGAGTTGACGGTGTGCGGGGCCTTCGCCGCGTCCATCGTTATGCCGATGGCACCGCAGGTCGTCTGCAGGTCCATCGTGTACTTCGCGGTCTTGTCGATGGTGATCGCGGGTTCCTTCTTGAAGGTGAGTTCCTTCACCTTGCCCGCGGCCGGCTTCTCGCACGGATCCGGTGCCTTGCTCGGCTTGGGGCTGGGCGACACCTGCGAGCTCGCGTTCTCCTTCTTGCCGTCGTCCTTCAGGACCCCGGTCGTGTACAGCGCGAGGCTGCCGACCAGGATCACGCCGAGAACCGAGGCGATCACGGCATTGCGGACATGTGCCTTGCGCCGGGCCTGGGTGCGCCGCTGCTGCTGCCGCAAGAACTTCTCCCGGGCGAGCTGACGCCGCCGCTGTTCCTGGCTGACCACCGGGTTCTCTCCTCATGCGTCTCGTACGTCGACGGGTGCGTCGTGCGTCTCGTGAGCCGACTGTTTGTGTGTGACCCGTACCGTATATGGGTTCGCTGAGGAAACGGCAGCGCCGGTAGGCTCTGATCCACAGCAACCCATCCCTCGTACGACACAAGAAGGACGATCGTGCTCATTGCCGGGTTCCCCGCCGGGGCCTGGGGGACCAACTGTTATCTGGTCGCCCCCGCCGCCGGTGAGGAGTGCGTGATCATCGACCCGGGCCACGAGGCCACCCAGGGAGTCGAGGAGACGCTGAAGAAGCATCGGCTCAAGCCCGTCGCCGTCGTCCTCACCCACGGCCACCTCGACCATGTGGCCTCGGTCGTCCCGGTGTGCGGCGCGCACGACGTACCGGCGTGGATCCACCCCGAGGACCGGTACATGATGAGCGACCCCGAGAAGGCGCTCGGCCGCTCCATCGGCATGCCGCTCATGGGCGAGCTGACCATCGGCGAGCCCGACGACGTCAAGGAGCTGACCGACGGCTCGCAGCTGAAGCTGGCCGGTCTGGAGCTGTCCGTCGCGCACGCGCCCGGCCATACCAAGGGGTCGGTGACCTTCCGGATGCCCGAGAGCTCGGAGATCCCCTCCGTGTTCTTCTCCGGGGATCTGCTCTTCGCCGGCTCCATCGGACGCACCGACCTGCCCGGCGGTGACATGGCCGAGATGCTCGACTCGCTGGCCCGCGTGTGCCTGCCGCTCGACGACTCGACCGTGGTGCTGTCCGGCCACGGCCCCCAGACGACCATCGGCCAGGAGCGCGCCACCAACCCGTATCTGCGGCAGTTGGTGGCCGCAGGCCGCCAAGAACGCGGTGCGGGTCCGACGGCCCCTCCCCGACGAGGAATGTGACGAGAGACCTTCCGTGAGTACCTTCCAGGCCCCCAAGGGCACGTACGACCTGCTGCCGCCCCGCTCCGCCAAGTTCCTCGCGGTGCGAGAGGCCATCGCCGGGCCCCTGCGCAACTCCGGTTACGGCTACGTCGAGACGCCCGGCTTCGAGAACGTGGAGCTGTTCGCCCGCGGTGTAGGCGAGTCGACCGACATCGTGACCAAGGAGATGTACGCCTTCGAGACGAAGGGCGGCGACCGGCTGGCCCTGCGCCCCGAGGGCACCGCCTCCGTCCTGCGCGCCACCCTGGAGGCGAACCTCCACCGCCAGGGCAACCTTCCCGTCAAGCTCTGGTACTCGGGTTCGTACTACCGCTACGAGAACCCGCAGGCGGGCCGCTACCGCCACTTCTCCCAGGTCGGCGCCGAGGCCATCGGGGCCGAGGACCCGGCCCTCGACGCCGAATTGATCATCCTGGCCGACCAGGCGTACCGCTCGCTGGGCCTCAGGAACTTCCGCATCCTGCTGAACAGCCTGGGCGACAAGGAGTGCCGTCCCGTCTACCGGGCCGCACTCCAGGAGTTCCTGGGTGGCCTGGACCTGGACGAGGACACGCTCCGGCGCGCGGAGATCAACCCGCTCCGCGTCCTCGACGACAAGCGCGAGTCGGTCCAGAAGCAGCTCGGGGACGCCCCGATGCTGCGTGACTACCTGTGCGACGCCTGCAAGGCGTACCACGAGGAGGTGCGCGAGCTGATCACGGCGGCGGGCGTCTCCTTCGAGGACGACCCGAAGCTCGTCCGCGGCCTGGACTACTACACGCGGACCACCTTCGAGTTCGTTCACGACGGACTGGGCTCCCAGTCCGCGGTGGGCGGGGGCGGCCGCTACGACGGTCTGTCCGAGATGATCGGCGGCCCCGCGCTGCCGTCCGTGGGCTGGGCCCTCGGCGTCGACCGCACGGTCCTGGCCCTGGAGGCGGAGGGCATCGAGCTGGAAATCCCCGCCGCCACCAGCGTGTTCGCCGTCCCGCTCGGTGAGGAGGCCCGCCGTCTGCTGTTCGCCAAGGTCACCGAGTTGCGCAAGGTGGGCATCGCGGCCGACTTCTCGTACGGCGGGAAGGGCTTGAAGGGTGCGATGAAGAACGCCAACCGCAGCGGCGCGCGGTACACGATCGTCGCGGGGGAGCGCGACCTCGCCGAAGGTGTCGTGCAGCTCAAGGACATGGAGTCCGGCGAGCAGGTGGCGATCGGTGTGAACGAGATCGTGGCCGAGCTGGAAGCCCGCCTGGGCTGAGTCAAGCCGGTGCCGCCCCCGTCGCCCGATCAGGGCGGCGGGGGCGACATTTACGTCCAGCGAACGGTGGACGCGCGAGGGTGTACGACACAATGACCGTGCCCCAAAGGCCCCTCGGAAGCTACGGATACGACGTGATGAGCAAGACGACAGTCAGGGACGTCTCCATGGAACCGGACCACGACGGCCCCCCGCGCACGGTGGGCGCCAGTCGTGCCTTCGCGGTCCTGCTGGTGCTCACCGGCGCGGCCGGGCTGCTCGCGGCCTGGGTCATCACGATCGACAAGTTCAAGATCCTGGAAGCCAAGGTCGCCGGCGAGACCTTCACGCCCGGTTGCAGCCTGAACCCGATCGTCTCCTGCGGCAGCGTCATGGAGAGCAAGCAGGCCTCCGTCTTCGGCTTCCCCAACCCGATGCTCGGTCTCGTCGCCTACGGCATCGTCATCTGCGTCGGCATGAGCCTGCTCGCCCGCGCCCGCTTCCCCCGCTGGTACTGGTTGACCTTCAACGGCGGGACCTTCTTCGGCGTCGCCTTCTGCACCTGGCTGCAGTTCCAGTCCCTGTACCGGATCAACGCGCTGTGCCTGTGGTGCTCGCTGGCCTGGGTCGCGACGATCATCATGTTCTGGTACGTGACCTCGTTCAACGTCCGCAACGACTTCCTGCCCGCCCCCGGCTGGCTGAAGCGGTTCCTCGCCGAGTTCACCTGGGTACTGCCGGTCACCCACGTCGGCGTCATCGGCATGCTGATCCTGACCCGCTGGGGCGCCAACCTCTGGGCCTGACCCGGTCGCGGCCGGGAGTGTCGGACCTCTGACGTAGGCTCCGGAAGTGTGGAGCCCGATCTGTTCACCGCCGCCGCCGAAGAACGTCAGGAGAAGGACCCGGCCGCCAGCCCCCTGGCCGTGCGGATGCGTCCGCGCACCCTCGACGAGGTCGTGGGCCAGCAGCATCTGCTGAAGCCCGGCTCGCCCCTGCGCAGACTGGTGGGAGAGTCCGGAGGCGGACCCGCCGGCCCCTCCTCGGTGATCCTCTGGGGCCCGCCCGGCACAGGGAAGACGACCCTCGCCTACGTCGTCTCCAAGGCCACCAACAAGCGTTTCGTGGAACTCTCCGCGATCACCGCCGGCGTCAAGGAGGTCCGCGCGGTCATCGACGGCGCCCGCCGCGCCGCCGGCGGCTTCGGCAAGGAGACCGTCCTCTTCCTCGACGAGATCCACCGCTTCAGCAAGGCCCAGCAGGACTCCCTGCTCCCGGCCGTCGAGAACCGCTGGGTCACCCTGATCGCGGCGACCACGGAGAACCCGTACTTCTCGGTGATCTCCCCCCTGCTGTCCCGCTCCCTGCTCCTCACCCTCGAACCGCTCACCGACGACGACGTGCGGGGCCTCCTCAGGCGCGCCCTCAGCGACGAGCGCGGCCTCAAGGGCGCCGTCACGCTCCCCGAGGACACCGAGGCCCACCTCCTGCGGATCGCCGGCGGTGACGCCCGGCGCGCACTGACCGCCCTGGAGGCCGCGGCCGGGGCCGCCCTCGACAAGGGCGAGCAGGAGATCGGCCTGACGACCCTGGAGGAGACCGTCGACCGGGCCGCCGTCAAGTACGACCGTGACGGCGACCAGCACTACGACGTCGCCAGTGCCCTCATCAAGTCCATCCGCGGTTCCGACGTCGACGCCGCGCTGCACTACCTGGCCCGCATGATCGAGGCCGGCGAGGACCCCCGGTTCATCGCCCGCCGGCTGATGATCTCCGCCAGCGAGGACATCGGCCTCGCCGACCCGAACGCGCTGCCCATGGCCGTCGCCGCCGCCCAGGCCGTCGCCATGATCGGCTTCCCGGAGGCGGCGCTCACCCTCAGCCACGTCACCATCGCCCTGGCCCTCGCCCCCAAGTCGAACGCGGCGACCACCGCGATCGGCGCCGCCATGGAGGACGTACGCAAGGGGCTGGCCGGGCCGGTGCCACCGCATCTGCGGGACGGCCACTACAAGGGCGCGGCCAAGCTCGGCCACGCCCAGGGGTATGTGTACCCGCACGACCTGCCCGAGGGGATCGCCGCGCAGCAGTACGCGCCGGACGCCCTGAAGGACCGCGAGTACTACACCCCGACCCGCCACGGGGCCGAGGCCCGGTACGCCGACGCCGTGGAGTGGACCAGGAAGCACCTCGGTCGGAAGCAGTCCTGAACCCCCTGTAGACTCCTCTGTAGTGCTGCGTCCCGTGTCCGGCTCCGGTCGGCGCCTCAGGCGGGACGGCCAGCCGGATCCTCGGATCCAGGAGCGTCGCGCACCGTCGTAGGTGTCGCGGGCAGCCCACCACCACCCGTAAGTCCCGGGACCGGTCGGTGGGCCGTTCGTGTGCTGCACGTAAGTGCCCAGACCAGGGGAGCGGCTGCCCGGCATGTCCCTCACGGGATCTGACGGGATTCCCCGGCTGCGGATGCGACCTCCCGTAACCCTGAGGCAGCCGAACACAGGAAAAGGAAAAACAGTGGCGAACCAGTCCCGCCCCAAGGTCAAGAAGTCGCGTGCCCTCGGCATCGCGCTGACCCCGAAGGCCGTCAAGTACTTCGAGGCCCGTCCCTACCCGCCGGGCGAGCACGGCCGCGGCCGCAAGCAGAACTCGGACTACAAGGTCCGTCTGCTGGAGAAGCAGCGTCTGCGCGCGCAGTACGACGTGTCCGAGCGCCAGCTCGTCCGCGCCTACGAGCGTGCCTCCAAGGTCCAGGGCAAGACCGGTGAGGCCCTGATCATCGAGCTCGAGCGCCGTCTCGACGCGCTGGTCCTGCGTTCGGGCATCGCCCGCACGATCTACCAGGCCCGCCAGATGGTCGTCCACGGCCACATCGAGGTCAACGGTCAGAAGGTCGACAAGCCGTCCTTCCGCGTCAAGCCGGACGACGTCGTCATGGTCCGTGAGCGCAGCCGTCAGAAGCCGCTGTTCGAGATCGCCCGCGAGGGTGGCTTCGCCGCGGACGGTGAGACCCCGCGCTACCTCCAGGTGAACCTCAAGGCCCTGGCGTTCCGCCTGGACCGCGAGCCCAACCGCAAGGAAGTCCCGGTCATCTGCGACGAGCAGCTCGTCGTCGAGTACTACGCCCGTTGATCCTTCGACGGACGTAGTACGGACCACGCGTCAGCCCGTCGTCCTCCCGCCTCTTCCGGCGGGCGGGACGGCGGGCTCTCGCCTTGTGCGGTGGGCATTAATGCGGTTCGGAGTGACGGTCGCGGCGCGATAGGCTCGGGACACGACTTCTCGATGTTCAGGCATGTCTCAGGGAGCGGGTGGCACACAGTGTCCGGTGGAGAGGTGGCCGGGATCCTGGTGGCCGTCTTCTGGGCGATCCTGGTCTCCTTCCTCGCCGTCGCGCTGGCGAGGCTGGCCCAGACGCTCAAGGCGACCACCAAACTCGTCGCGGACGTGACCGACCAGGCCGTCCCCCTCCTCGCCGACGCCTCCACCGCCGTCCGCTCCGCGCAGACCCAGATCGACCGGGTCGACGCCATCGCGTCCGACGTCCAGGAGGTCACGTCGAACGCCTCCGCGCTCTCCACGACCGTCGCTTCCACCTTCGGCGGCCCCCTCGTCAAGGTCGCCGCCTTCGGCTACGGCGTGCGCCGGGCCATCGGCGGCCGCCGCGAGGGCGAGGCGCCCAGGGACCCGCGGCGTACGGTGATCGTGGGTCGCACGGTCCCCGGAGCGCGCCGGAGCAAGCGCAGCACCCGTGGAAAGAAGGACTGACCGAGCGATGTTCCGCCGTACGTTCTGGTTCACCACAGGTGTCGCCGCCGGAGTGTGGGCGACCACCAAGGTCAACCGCAAGCTGAAGCAGCTCACCCCCGAACACCTCGCCACCCAGGCGGCGAACAAGGCGATCGAGGCGGGCCACAAGCTCAAGGACCGGGCGGTCGGCTTCGCGCTCGACGTCCGCGACAACATGGCCCAGCGGGAGGCCGAACTGGGCGAGGCCCTCGGCATCGAGGCCAACCCCGATCACCTTCCGGAGCTCCCGGCCCCCCGGCGCGTCGTCGCCATCGAGAACAGCAACACCCCGAAGTACAGCAGGAATCCGAGGTACGTCGACAACTCGTCGTACCCGTACAACCGGAATGAGGACCACTGATGGAGTCGGCCGAGATTCGTCGCCGCTGGTTGAGCTTCTTCGAGGAGCGCGGTCACACCGTTGTCCCTTCGGCGTCGCTCATCGCGGACGACCCGACTCTGCTCCTGGTCAACGCGGGCATGGTCCCCTTCAAGCCGTACTTCCTCGGTGAGGTCAAGCCCTCCTTCGCCCGCGCCACCAGCGTGCAGAAGTGCGTCCGAACGCCGGACATCGAAGAGGTCGGCAAGACCACCCGGCACGGCACGTTCTTCCAGATGTGCGGCAACTTCTCCTTCGGCGACTACTTCAAGGAAGGCGCCATCAAGCACGCCTGGGAGCTGCTCACCAGCCCCCAGGACAAGGGCGGTTACGGCCTGGAGCCGGAGAAGCTCTGGATCACCGTCTACAAGGACGACGACGAGGCCGAGCGCATCTGGCACGAGCAGATCGGCGTGCCCAAGGAGCGCATCCAGCGTCTCGGAATGAAGGACAACTACTGGTCCATGGGCGTCCCCGGCCCCTGCGGCCCGTGCTCCGAGATCAACTACGACCGCGGCCCCGAGTTCGGAGTCGAGGGCGGCCCCGCCGTCAACGACGAGCGGTACGTGGAGATCTGGAACCTGGTCTTCATGCAGTACGAGCGCGGCGAGGGCACCTCGAAGGAGGACTTCGAGATCCTCGGCGAGCTGCCCAGCAAGAACATCGACACGGGCCTCGGCCTTGAGCGCCTCGCCATGATTCTGCAGGGCGTGCAGAACATGTACGAGATCGACACCTCCATGGCCGTCATCAACAAGGCCACCGAGCTGACCGGTGTCCGCTACGGCGACGCCAAGGACTCCGACGTCTCCCTGCGCGTGGTCACCGACCACATCCGCACCGCCGTGATGCTCATCGGTGACGGCGTCACCCCCGGCAACGAGGGCCGTGGCTACGTCCTGCGCCGCATCATGCGCCGCGCCATCCGCAACATGCGCCTCCTCGGCGCCACCGGCCCCGTCGTACAGGACCTGATCGACGTCGTCATCGGCATGATGGGCCAGCAGTACCCCGAACTGATCACCGACCGCGAGCGGATCGAGAAGGTCGCCCTCGCCGAGGAGGCCGCCTTCCTCAAGACGCTGAAGGCCGGCACCAACATCCTCGACACCGCAGTCACCGAGACCAAGGCCGCCGGCGGCAAGGTCCTCGCCGGTGACAAGGCGTTCCTGCTCCACGACACCTGGGGCTTCCCGATCGACCTCACCCTGGAGATGGCCGCCGAGCAGGGCCTGACCGTGGACGAGGACGGCTTCCGCCGCCTGATGAAGGAGCAGCGGGAGCGCGCCAAGGCTGACGCCAAGGCCAAGAAGACCGGCCACGCCGACCTCGGCGCCTACCGCGAGATCGCCGACAACTCCGGCGAGACCGACTTCATCGGCTACGACAGCACCGAGGGCGAGTCGACGGTCGTCGGCATCCTGGTGGACGGTGTCTCCTCGCCCGCCGCCACCGAGGGCGACGAGGTCGAGATCGTCCTCGACCGCACCCCGTTCTACGCCGAGGGCGGCGGCCAGATCGGCGACACCGGACGCATCAGGACCGACTCCGGTGCCGTCATCGAGGTCCGCGACTGCCAGAAGCCGGTGCCGGGCGTCTACGTCCACAAGGGCGTCGTCCAGGTCGGCGAGGTGACCGTCGGCGCCAAGGCCCAGGCCACGATCGACGTCCTGCGTCGCAAGGCCATCGCCCGTGCCCACTCCGCCACGCACCTCACCCACCAGGCCCTGCGGGACGCCCTCGGCCCGACGGCCGCCCAGGCCGGTTCCGAGAACCAGCCCGGCCGCTTCCGCTTCGACTTCGGCTCCCCGTCCGCCGTTCCGACGGCCGTGATGTCCGACGTCGAGCAGCAGATCAACGAGGTGCTCGCCCGCGACCTGGACGTCCACGCCGAGATCATGGGCATCGACGAGGCCAAGAAGCAGGGCGCGATCGCCGAGTTCGGCGAGAAGTACGGCGACCGTGTCCGTGTCGTGACCATCGGTGACTTCTCCAAGGAGCTGTGCGGCGGCACGCACGTCCACAACACCGCCCAGCTGGGCCTGGTGAAGCTCCTCGGCGAGTCCTCGATCGGCTCCGGTGTGCGCCGTATCGAGGCCCTCGTCGGTGTGGACGCCTACAACTTCCTCGCCCGTGAGCACACGGTCGTCGCCCAGCTCCAGGAGCTGGTCAAGGGCCGTCCGGAAGAGCTCCCGGAGAAGGTCTCCGCCATGCTCGGCAAGCTGAAGGACGCCGAGAAGGAGATCGAGAAGTTCCGCGCCGAGAAGGTGCTGCAGGCCGCCGCCGGTCTCGCCGAATCCGCCAAGGACGTTCGCGGCGTTGCCTTGGTGACCGGTCAGGTGCCGGACGGCACGACCGCCGACGACCTCCGCAAGCTGGTGCTCGACGTGCGCGGACGCATCCAGGGCGGCCGGGCCGCGGTGGTTGCTCTGTTCACGACGGCCAACGGTAAGCCGCTGACGGTCATCGCCACCAACGAGGCCGCCCGCGAGCGGGGTCTGAAGGCCGGCGACCTGGTCCGCACCGCCGCCAAGACCCTCGGCGGCGGTGGCGGCGGCAAGCCGGACGTCGCCCAGGGTGGCGGCCAGAACCCGGCCGCCATCGGTGAGGCCGTGGACGCGGTCGAGCGCCTGGTCGCCGAGACGGCCAAGTGAGCACGGTCGGATCGACGGATCGAGTGAGCCGGTGAACACCGCCGATCACAGGAGCGAAGACGACGGCCCGGTCATGCGCCGCGGCCGTCGCCTCGCCATCGACGTCGGCGACGCCCGTATCGGGGTCGCCTCGTGCGACCCCGACGGGATCCTCGCCACCCCGGTGGAGACGGTCCCCGGGCGTGATGTCCCGGCGGCGCAGCGCCGGTTGAGGCAACTCGTCGACGAGTACGAACCGATCGAGGTCGTCGTCGGTCTCCCTCGTTCCCTCAAAGGGGGCGAGGGGCCGGCCGCGGTCAAGGTCCGGGGGTTCGCCCAGGAGTTGGCGCGCATGATCGCGCCCATTCCGGTCAGACTCGTCGACGAGAGGATGACCACAGTGACAGCCGGCCAAGGCCTCCGTGCTTCGGGGGTGAAGTCGAAAAAGGGCAGGTCGGTCATTGACCAGGCAGCGGCGGTGATCATCCTGCAACAAGCGCTGGAATCCGAACGGGTGTCAGGTAAAGCTCCCGGCGAAGGCGTCGAAGTGGCCCACTGATCGCGATACGGTAACGTTCCGCGCGATGCGGGAGCCTTCGAACAGCCTCCGCACAGAAAGAGGCGGGGACGAAAGCCGAGCCACAAGCCCCGCGTGACCGCCGCCTCGCGGCTCTAGGGGATCGATGACTGAGTATGGCCGGGGCCAAGGCTCCGAACCGTGGCATCCGGACGACCCGTTGTACGGGGACGGCGGATGGGGCGGGCAGCAGGCCCAGGTGGGCCAGCACGCCCCCTACGGCGGCCAGCCCCAGCAGCACTACCCGGAGCAGCAGTACCAGCAGTACGCCGACGGCAACAACGGCAACGGTGGTTGGGGCAACGGCCAGCAGGACGCCTACGCCCAGCAGCAGTACCAGCAGGAGTACGGCGACCCGGGGCAGCAGTACCCCGGCCAGCACCAGCAGCCGTACCCCGGGGATGGTCAGCAGCAGTACGGCCAGGCCGACGGGGGCTGGGCGAACGGCTCGCACCACCAGGCGCAAGGTCCCTACACCCCCGACCCCTCCGATCCGTACGGGCAGCAGCAGGCGGCGGCCTACGGCGGCGGTCAGCAGGACTTCTACGGCACGCCGGACGCGTATCCGCCGCCGGAGCCGCCGGCACGTCGCTCTGCGGAGCCGGCACCCGCGCCGGTGCCACCTGCTTCGCCCGAGCCCGAGCGCGAGGAGCAGCAGGCCGCCGAGCGCACCGACTGGGACCCCGGACCGGACCAGGGCGAGCACGCGTTCTTCGCGGGCGGCGCGGATGACGATGACGACGAAGCCGAGGAGCGTGGCGGCCGGGGTGACCGGAAGGGCCGCGGAGGCAAGTCGGGGAAGCCAGGCAAAGGCGGCAAGAAGCGCCGCAGCGGCTGCGCCTGCCTGGTCGTCGTCATGGTCTTCGGCGGCGGTTTCGCCGGCGTCAGCTATTTCGGCTATCAGTTCTATCAAAGCCGTTTCGGTGAGGCTCCCGATTACGAGGGATCCGGCACGGACGAGACCGTCACGATCACGGTCGCCAAAGGTGAGTTCGGGTCAGTCATCGGGCAGAAGTTGAAGGCGGCCGGGGTCATCAAGAGTGTGGACGCCTTCACCGCTGCGTTGGCGCAAGATCCAAAAGCGCAGATTCAGGCGGGTGTTTATCTCCTCAGGAAGGAGATGTCTGCCAAGAGCGCCATCGCCTTGATGCTCGACCCGAAGAGCCAGAACAACTTCACCGTCATCGAAGGTGCGCGGAATAATTCCGTCTACGCCAAGATCGACCTGGAGTTGGGGCTCAAGAAGGGCACGACCGCCGACGTGGCCGAGAAGGAATGGTCGAAACTCGGCCTTCCCGACTGGGCGAACGACGACAAGGACATCAAGGATCCGCTGGAAGGTTTCCTTTACCCCTCCACCTATCCGGTATCCAAGGGGATGAAGCCCAAGGATGTCCTGAAGGAAATGGTCGATCTCGCCAAGGCGAAGTACGAGCAGTTCGATCTGGAGGACAAGGCCAAGGATCTGAAGCTCGAGAGCCCGCTTCAAGTACTCACCGTGGCGAGTCTCGTCCAGGCCGAAGGCAACAACAAGAAGGACTACAAGAAAATCGCGCGGGTCGTGTACAACCGACTTGAGCCGACCAACCAGGAGACGTTCGGTCTCCTCGACTTCGACTCGACCGTGAATTACCTGCGTGGTGAATCCAAGCTGGCGACGGGTTCAGTGGACTCGCTCCGACAGATCGACGACCCCTATAACACGTACAAGATCAAGGGTCTGCCGCCTGGGCCGATTGGAAACCCCGGTGACGAAGCGATCGAGGGAGCTCTCAAGCCTGCCAAGGGCGACTGGTACTACTTCGTGTCGATCAGCAAGGACGAGACGCTGTTCGCCGTGACCAACGAAGAGCACAACCGGAACCGCAGGAAGTACCAGGAAGCGCAGAACGGATAAATGAGCCGCACCGCCAGCAAGCGCCGGGCCGCCGTGCTCGGTTCGCCGATCGCTCACTCGCTCTCTCCCGTGCTGCACCGGGCCGCCTACGCCGAACTCGGGCTCACCGACTGGACGTACGACCGGTTCGAGGTCGACGAGGAGGCGCTGCCCGCGTTCGTCGAGAAGCTCGGACCGGAGTGGGCGGGGCTGTCGCTGACCATGCCGCTGAAGCGGGCCGTCATGCCACTGCTGGACGAGATCAGTGAGACGGCGATGTCGGTGGAGGCGGTCAACACGCTGGTGTTCGCCGAGGACGGGCGGCGGGTCGGTGACAACACCGACATCCCCGGGATGGTCGCGGCCCTGCGGGAGCGCGGCATCGAGCAGGTCGAGTCCGCCGCGATCCTCGGCGCCGGGGCCACCGCGTCCTCCGCGCTGGCCGCGCTGGCGCGGATCTGCACCGGCGAGGTCGTGGCGTACGTACGGAGCGACGCCCGGGCCGCCGAGATGCGGCAGTGGGGGGAGCGGCTGGACGTCGAGGTGCGGACGGCGGACTGGGCGGACGCAGAGCAGGGGCTGAGCGCTCCGCTGGTCATCGCCACCACGCCGGCGGGTGCCACGGACGTGCTGTCGGGGGCCGTTCCGGAGCGGCCGACGACGCTGTTCGATGTGCTGTACCACCCCTGGCCCACGGAGTTGGCTGCTCGGTGGTCCGCGTACGGCGGTGCCGTGGTCAGCGGGCTCGATCTACTGGTCCACCAGGCCGTTTTGCAGGTCGAGCAGATGACCGGCTGCAAGGCGGCCCCCGTGGGCGCGATGCGGCAGGCAGGGGAGCGGGCCCTCGCCGAACGGGGATGACGGCCTCGGCGGCTCGGCGCGGGCCGCACGGGGGTCCGCTCACCGGCGTGTGATGATCCTGCGAACGGCTCTGGGCCCTGGAACACCCGGGGCGATCATCGAGGGGGCCCGCAGTGCGACGCCTCGATTCCGACCCGACGCCGCCCACACCCGTGGACCTCGGTGACCGACTGCTCCTCACCGCCGCCGCGGCGAGCCCGCCCCGAGGGATCGACGGGCGACGGGCGGGCGTCCGCGTTCTGCCCCGCCGCGTCCGCCTGATGGACCTGCGACCGGGTTGGGCGCCCGGACGTGGGAGGATCGGAGGTGGCGGGCCGGGGCCGCGCACCCGGTCGCCGTCGCCGTACGCGAGGACGCGCGTACACGCAGGCAGGACGCAGTACCAGGGCGCGAGCACTGAGGAGCACCGTTGAGCAGGTTGCGCTGGCTGACCGCGGGGGAGTCCCACGGTCCCGCACTTGTCGCGACGCTGGAGGGCCTTCCCGCCGGCGTGCCGATCACCACGGAGATGGTGGCGGACCACCTGGCCCGTCGGCGCCTCGGTTATGGACGCGGTGCGCGGATGAAGTTCGAGCGCGACGAGATCACGTTCATCGGCGGTGTGCGGCACGGACTGACCATGGGCTCGCCGGTGGCGATCATGGTCGGCAACACCGAGTGGCCCAAGTGGGAGCAGGTCATGTCGGCCGACCCGGTCGACCCCGAGATCCTCGCCGGCCTCGCCCGCAACGCCCCGCTGACCCGCCCCCGCCCCGGCCACGCCGACCTCGCCGGCATGCAGAAGTACGGCTTCGACGAGGCCCGGCCGATCCTGGAGCGCGCCTCCGCCCGTGAGACCGCCGCCCGGGTGGCCCTCGGCGCCGTTGCCCGGTCGTACCTGAAGGAGACGGCCGGCATCGAGATCGTCAGCCACGTCGTCGAGCTGGCCGCCGCGAAGGCCCCCTACGGCGTGTACCCGACCCCCGCCGACGTCGAGAAGCTGGACGCCGACCCGGTGCGCTGCCTGGACGCGGACGCCTCGAAGGCGATGGTCGCCGAGATCGACCAGGCCCACAAGGACGGCGACACGCTCGGCGGCGTCGTCGAGGTGCTGGCCTACGACGTGCCGGTGGGCCTCGGCTCGCACGTGCACTGGGACCGCCGCCTCGACGCCCGGCTCGCCGCCGCGCTGATGGGCATCCAGGCGATCAAGGGCGTCGAGGTCGGCGACGGCTTCGACCTGGCGCGGGTGCCGGGCTCGAAGGCGCACGACGAGATCCTCGCCACCGACCAGGGCATCAAGCGGGCGACCGGCCGCTCCGGCGGCACCGAGGGAGGGCTCACCACGGGCGAGCTGCTGCGGGTGCGTGCTGCCATGAAGCCCATCGCGACCGTGCCGCGCGCGCTGCAGACCGTGGACGTCACCACCGGTGAGGCCGCGCAGGCCCACCACCAGCGCTCCGACGTGTGCGCGGTGCCGGCCGCCGGCATCGTCGCCGAGGCCATGGTCGCGCTGGTCCTGGCCGACGCGGTGGCCGAGAAGTTCGGCGGCGACAGCGTCACCGAGACCCGCCGCAATGTCCGCTCGTACCTCGACAACCTCGCGATCCGGTGAGCCCGGTGCCTCTGGTCGTTCTCGTCGGCCCCATGGGGGTCGGCAAGTCCACCGTCGGACAGCTGCTCGCCGAGCGGCTCGGCGTCGCCTACCGCGACACCGACGACGACATCGTGGCCGCGCAGGGCCGCACGATCGCCGAGATCTTCGTCGACGAGGGCGAGCCCGCCTTCCGCGCCATCGAGAAGCAGGCCGTGCACACGGCGCTCGCCACGCACGACGGGATCCTCGCCCTCGGCGGCGGCGCGATCCTCGACCAGGACACCCGCGCCCTGCTCGCCGGACAGCGCGTCGTCTACCTCTCGATGGACGTCGAGGAGGCGGTCAAGCGCACCGGCCTCAACACCGCCAGGCCGCTGCTGGCCGTCAACCCCCGCAAGCAGTGGCGGGAACTGATGGAGGCCCGCCGCCACCTGTACGAGGAGATCGCCACGGCAGTCGTGCCCACGGACGGCCGCACGCCCGAAGAAGTCACCCAAGCGGCCCTGAACGCCCTGGAGTTGAAGGAAGCATGAGCGAGACAGTGACCCGGATCCAGGTCGGCGGCACGGCGGGCACCGAGCCGTACGAGGTCCTGGTCGGCCGCCAACTCCTCGGCGAGCTGGGCGGGTTGATCGGCGACAAGGTCAAGCGGGTCGCGGTGATCCACCCCGAGGCGCTGGACGAGACCGCCGAGGCCCTGCGTGCCGACCTGGCCGAGCAGGGCTACGAGGCCGTGGCCATCCAGGTGCCCAACGCGGAGGAGGCGAAGACCGCCGAGGTCGCCGCGTACTGCTGGAAGGCGCTCGGCCAGTCCGGGTTCACTCGCACCGACGTCATCGTGGGCGTCGGCGGCGGCGCCACCACGGACCTCGCGGGATTCGTGGCGGCGACCTGGCTGCGCGGCGTCCGCTGGATCGCCATCCCCACCACCGTCCTCGCCATGGTGGACGCGGCGGTCGGCGGCAAGACCGGCATCAACACCGCCGAGGGCAAGAACCTCGTGGGTTCCTTCCACCCGCCCGCCGGAGTGCTCTGCGACCTCGCCGCGCTCGACTCGCTGCCGGTCAACGACTACGTGTCCGGGCTCGCCGAGATCATCAAGGCCGGCTTCATCGCCGATCCGGTGATCCTCGACCTCATCGAGGCCGACCCGCGGGCCGCCCGCACACCCGCCGGACCGCACACCGCCGAGCTCATCGAACGGTCCATCCGGGTCAAGGCCGAGGTCGTCTCCGGCGACCTCAAGGAGTCCGGCCGCCGCGAGATCCTCAACTACGGACACACCCTCGCCCACGCCATCGAGAAGAACGAGCGCTACCAGTGGCGCCACGGCGCGGCCGTGTCCGTCGGTATGCACTTCGCCGCCGAACTGGGCCGTCTGGCGGGCCGGTTGGACGACGCGACCGCCGACCGGCACCGCACGGTCCTGGAGTCCGTGGGACTGCCGCTGCACTACCGCTACGACCAGTGGCCCAAGCTGCTGGAGACCATGAAGGTCGACAAGAAGTCCCGCGGCGACCTGCTGCGCTTCATCGTCCTCGACGGCCTGGCCAAGCCCACCGTCCTGGAGGGACCCGACCCCGCGGTGCTCCTCGCGGCGTACGGCGAAGTGGGCCAGTAACGACCGTTCGGGCCGTGCTTGCCCGATTCGCCTTGTGGTCATGGCCACTTGGGCACTCCGGGACGCCCCCGGCCGTTCACCAAACGGCGGCCGGGGGCGGTACCGTTCGGTGAGGGCGGGGGTCCCAGAGCCCCGCCTGCCAGTGTCGATGTGACTGTACGAGACGGAGTGGCACCGGATGCAGCACGCAGTGGGAGCTCCGCTGCCGCCGCCCCACCGGCCGGGGCAGGACCCGGCGACCCCCTGGTCGCCCGCCGCGAACCACCAGGGACACCCTGCCGCACCGCACCCAGGAGCACCGGGCACCAACCCCGCGGGACACCCCGTCCCCCCGGCCCCGCACCCCGGCCACGCGCCGACCAGCCCGCCCGCGCCCATGGCGCCCCCCGCGCCGCCTGCGCCGCCGGGAACAGCGCCCCCGCCTGCACCGGGCTTCGCGGGCGGCCCCGGGCATCCGCCCGCCTCGCCCCCGCAGAGCACCGGCATGCCCCGGGATGCCACCGGACACGTGCAACTGCCGCCGGGCGGCCCCGTCACCATGCCGAGCGCGCCGCCCGCCACCGGCGCGCCGGACGTCACGACCACCACGCTCGCCGTCCTCCTCATCGGCCCCGCGGGCGCGGGCAAGACGAGCGTCGCCAAGTACTGGGCGGACCACCGCCGGGTGCCCACCGCGCACATCAGCCTCGACGACGTACGCGAATGGGTCCGCTCCGGCTTCGCCGACCCGCAGTCCGGGTGGAACGACAATTCCGAGGCGCAGTACCGTCTCGCCCGCCGCACGTGCGGCTTCGCGGCCCGCAACTTCCTGGCCAACGGCATCTCCTGCATCCTGGACGACGCCGTCTTCCCCGACCGCCCCGTCGTCGGCCTCGGCGGCTGGAAACGCCACGTCGGCCCCGGGCTCCTCCCCGTCGTCCTCCTCCCGGGCCTGGAGATCGTCCTGGAGCGCAACGCGGAGCGCACGGGCAACCGCCGCCTCACCGACGAAGAGGTCGCCCGCATCCACGGCCGTATGGCCGGCTGGTACGGCTCCGGCCTCCCCATCATCGACAACTCCCAACTGGACGTCCCCGCCACAGCCCGAGTCCTGGACGAGGTCCTGGCCAGGTCCATAGCCAGCCCCCCGAAGTGGTAACGAGAACACTCCAAGAGCTGTGACCAGGCGACCAGCAATACAGCCCTGCCAACCGCCGCCCGGCCCAAGCAGACCTTCAGGGGGCGCGGGGAACGGCACGACCAGCCCCCACCCACCCGCACCCCCACACAACCTCCCCGCCCCTTCGCGTTGTCGGGCTTGCGGAGCGGCCGACCGCCGATCAGCCCTGGCAGACCTTTCGGGGGCGTGGGGAACGGCGCGACGAGCTCCCACCCACCTGCACCCGATACGCAACCTTTCCCATCCCCTTCGCGTTGTCGGGCTTGCGGAGCGGCCGACCGCCGATCAGCCCTGGCAGACCTTTCGGGGGCGTGGGGAACGGCGCGACGAGCTCCCACC
>NZ_JBVIDX010000045.1:0-45084 GCF_055572155.1 Streptomyces sp. NPDC030814 | reverse complement strand
GCGTTCGTCGAGGTCAGTTCGCATCCGGTGCTGGGGATGGCGGTCCAGGAGGCCGCCCCGGACGCGGTCGTGACGGGCACTCTGCGCCGTGACAAAGGTGACGCTCACCGTTTCCTGACCTCGCTGGCGGAGGCGTGGGTGCGGGGTGTTCCGGTCGACTGGACCGCGGTCCTGGCCGGCCAGGACGCCCGCACCATCCCGCTGCCGACCTACGCCTTCCAGCGCCGGCGCTACTGGCTTGACCTGCCCGAACCCAGCCCCCTGAGCGAGGCCGGAAGTCCCCCGGCCGACGATGTGGACGCCCGGTTCTGGGAGGCGGTCGAGCGCGAGGACCTGGAAGCCCTCGCCCGGACTCTCGACCTGGCGCCGGAGCGGCGCGAGGCGCTCGGCACGGTGGAACCGGTCCTGCCCGTCCTGGCCGAGTGGCGTCGGCGTAAGCGGGAGAGCGCCGTGCTGGACTCCTGGCGGTACGCGGTCACGTGGCAACCGAGCGGCGCGTCGACGACCGGCGCGAGCGCATTGGCGTCTCACTGGCTGGTGGTGGTGCCCCGTGCCGACGTCGCCGCCGAGGGCACGATCCGCGAGCTGGTCGAGCGGCTGCGCGGCCACAAGGAGGTCGAGCACGTCGTCACGGTCGGGCTCGACGTGACCCGGGAGGAGCGGGCCGCCGTGGTGGACCGTCTCCGCGAGATCTTCGAACAGAGCCCGCTCATCGGCGGCGTACTCAATCTGCTCCCGCTCGCCACCCGCAACGACCGTTCCACGACCGGTCCGCGGTCCTCCGCCGTGCCCGGGGCCGTCACGGAGACCTTCCTGCTCATGCAGGCGCTCATGGAAACCGAGCCGGAGGCACCCCTGTGGACGGTCACCCGGGGAGCGGTCGGCGTGCCCGCCCCCGCCGGGACGCCCGCTGCGAGCCCGCTGCCCGAGCAGGCGGCCGTCTGGGGACTCGGCCGGGTCTACGGGCTGGAACATCCGCAGCGTTGGGGCGGACTCATCGACCTCTCGCCGCCCCCTGCCGACGAACTCGCGCCAGGTGATTCCGTCGCCGAACTCGATCCGCCCACCTGGGGCCGGTTCTTCACCGCTCTGGCGGGTGACGAGGACGAGGACCAGTTCGCCGTGCGCGAGGACGGACTGTACGTACGCCGTATGGTCCGCAAGCCGGCCGACACCGAGGCGGGCGAGCGGCACACGGTCGGCCTCACGGGTACGACGCTCGTCACCGGCGGCACCGGAGCCCTCGGCGCCCACCTGGCCCGTCGGCTTGCCGCCACCGGTGCCGAGCATCTGCTGCTCGTCAGCCGCCGGGGCCCGGACGCTCCCGGCGCGGAAGAACTGGAGCGGGAACTCACCGCGCTCGGCGCCCGCGTCACCGTCGCCGCCTGTGACATCACCGACCGGGACGCCCTGGCCGCGCTGCTCTCGGACGTGCCCGACGACGCACCGGTCAACGCCGTGGTGCACGCGGCGGGCACCGAACCGCCGGCCGTCGCGATCGGGGACGCGGACCTCGATGCCCTGCACGATGTGATGCGCGCCAAGATCGCAGGTGCCCTTCACCTCGACGAGCTTCTCGGCGACCGCCCGCTGGACGCCTTCGTCCTGTTCTCGTCGGGCGCGGGTGTATGGGGCGACGGCGGCCACTCCGGTTACGCGGCGGCCAACGCCTACCTCGACGCGTTCGCCGAGTGGCGCCGCAGCCGGGGCCGACCGGCCACCTCCATCGCGTGGGGCGCCTGGGCCGGCGGCGGCATGGTCCACGAGGCCGAGGGCGACCGGCTGCGCCGCTACGGCGTACCCACGATGGATCCCGAGATCGCCGTGGGAGCCGTACAGCAGGCCCTCGCGCACGACGAGACGGTCCTGGTCGTCGCCGACGTGATCTGGGAACGGTTCACGGCGACCTACTCGGCTGCCCGTCGCCGTCGCCTCTTCGACGAGATCCCCGAGGTACGGCTCCTCCACGCCGCGCAGGTCCGCGCCGTCGCGGTCGACGCCGATGCCGGGTCGGCGCCCGGTCCGACACGGTCGTTCGCCGACCGGCTGGCCGGCATGAGCCGGGCCGAGCAGGAACGGACCGTGCTCCAGCTCGTGCGTACGCAGGTCGCTGCGGTCCTCGGCCATGAGGGGACCGGTGCGATCGGCCCCGGTCACGCCTTCCGCGATCTCGGCTTCGACTCGCTGACCGCGGTGGAGCTGCGCAACCGGCTGAAGGAGTCCACCGGTCTCGGCCTGCCCGCCACACTGGTCTTCGACCATCCCACCCCGGCCGCGCTCGGCGAACGGCTGCTCTCGGAACTGGCCCCGCGAACGGCGGGAGCGGACAGCGGGGATCTCATGGCACTCGACGCGCTGGAGGCGGCCGTCGCCGCGCTCGCGCCCTCCGACGACATCGCCCGCACCAGAATCACCACCCGGCTGCAAGCGCTGCTGTGGCGCTTGTCGGACGGTCCGGCGGACAACCCGTCCGATGACGACCCGGCGGACGAACTGCTCGACGCCGTCTCCGACGACGAGATGTTCGACCTGATCGACAAGGAACTCGGCCTCAACTAGACGCCGGCGCCTCGGCGTGCATCGCTCTGGCCGCCCCGTCTGACTCCATCCCTTCTCCCTTCTCCCTTCTCCCTTCTCCCTTCTCCGTTCTCCGTCGCACCGCCCGCACGGCACTGCCGGCACCGCACCACCAACACGGCACTGCCAGCACCGCACGACCGCACCGATCCACTTCAGCGCACCACTCCACCGAATCCCCTGTCCGACCGCCCGGTTGCCAACGCTGCATGGGTGACTTCAAGCCTTCGGGCCTGCTCTAGGGACTGATGACGTTCATGGCTAACGAGGACAAGCTCCGCGACTACCTCAAGCTGGTCACTACCGACCTTCGGCAGACCCGCCGACGCCTCCAGGAGGTCGAGGCCCGCCAGCAGGAGCCCATCGCCATCGTCTCGATGAGCTGCCGCTTCCCCGGAAACGCGCACACTCCCGAGGACTTCTGGGACATGCTGGTGGCGGGCGCCGACACCGTCTCGGAGCTCCCCGCGAACCGCGGGTGGGACCTGGAGAACCTGTACCACCCCGACCCTGAGCACCAGGGCACGAGCTACACCCGCTCCGGCTCCTTCCTGTACGACGCAGTCGACTTCGACCCCGGCTTCTTCGGCATCTCGCCGCGCGAGGCCACCATGATGGACCCGCAGCAGCGCCTGCTGTTGGAGACCTCCTGGGAGGTACTGGAACGGGCCGGAATCGACCCCGGCACCCTGCGCGGCGAGAAGGCGGGTGTCTTCGTCGGCAGCAGCGACCAGGGGTACGGGGCCGCGGCCGCCCGGGCCCGCGACCGCGTCGAAGGACACATGCTGACGGGCGGATCCGGTGCCGTGCTGTCCGGACGCATCGCCTACACCCTCGGCTTCGAGGGCCCCGCCGTCACCGTCGACACCATGTGCTCCTCGTCACTGGTCGCGCTGCACCTCGCCGTGCAGGCCCTGCGCCAGGACGAGTGCCGCCTCGCCCTCGCCGCCGGCGCCACCGTCATGGCCGGCCCCCGCAACTTCGTGGAGTTCAGCAGGCAGCGGGGTCTTGCGCCGGACGGTCGTTGCAAGCCGTTCGCGGCGGGTGCGGACGGCACCGGCTGGGGCGAGGGTGTGGGTGTGCTGTTGCTGGAGCGGCTGTCGGACGCGCGGCGCAATGGCCATCCGGTGTTGGCGGTGGTGCGTGGGTCGGCGATCAACCAGGACGGTGCGAGCAATGGTCTGACCGCGCCCAACGGTCCTTCGCAGGAGCGGGTGATCCGTGCGGCGTTGGCCAACGCCCGGCTGAGCGCTGATCTCGTGGACGCGGTGGAGGCGCACGGAACGGGGACGACGCTGGGCGACCCGATCGAGGCGCAGGCGCTCCTCGCCACCTACGGACAGGATCGCGAAGAACCGCTGCGGATCGGATCGCTGAAGGCCAACATCGGTCACCTGCAGGCGAGTTCGGGAGTGGCGGGCGTCATCAAGATGGTGCTCGCCATGCATCGCGGCGTCCTGCCACGGCTGTTGCACCTGGACGAGCCGACACCCCACGTCGACTGGTCGTCCGGCTCGGTCGAACTCCTCGCCGAGAACCAGGAATGGCCCGAGACCGGACGCCCCCGCCGCGTGGGCGTGTCCTCCTTCGGCGGCAGCGGTACCAACGCCCATGTGATCCTCGAGCAGGCACCCGAGCCGGACCCGGAGACAGGGCAACCGGACCCCGTCGACGAGACCGGCGCACCGGTGTTCGCGGTCGGCGGCGCTGTTCCGTGGACGGTGTCGGGCCGTGGTGGAGAGGGGCTCCTCGGGCAGGCGGGGCGCCTGGCGTCGCATGTGGAGTCGGCCGGTGAGGATGTCCGGCCGGTGGATGTGGCGTGGTCGCTCGCCGCCACGCGAGCCGCCTTCGAGAACCGGGCCGTCGTGATCGGCGCTGAGCGCGGCGAACTCGTCGCCGATTTGCAGGACTTGGCGTCCCACGGTTCGGTTCCCACAGCGGTGACCGGAAGCTTCGACGTGGTGCCCGACGGCACGGTGTTCGTGTTCCCGGGTCAGGGTGCGCAGTGGGTCGGTATGGGGCGTGAGTTGTGGGATGTCTCGCCGGTGTTCGCGGCGTCGATGGAGGCGTGTGAGGCGGCGCTCGCTCCGTTTGTGGGGTGGTCGTTGAGCGATGTCGTGCGGGGTGGCTCGGAGCTGGCTGAGGTGGATGTGGTGCAGCCGGTGTCGTGGGCGGTGATGGTGTCGTTGGCGGCGGTGTGGCGTGCGTGTGGTGTGGTGCCGTCGGTGGTGGTGGGTCATTCGCAGGGGGAGATCGCTGCGGCGGTGGTGGCGGGTGGTCTGTCGTTGGAGGACGGGGCGCGGGTGGTGGCGTTGCGTTCGCGGGCGATCAGGGCGATCGCCGGACGCGGCGGCATGGTCTCGGTGCCGCTTGCGCTCGCCGAGGTTGAGGAGCTCCTATCGGCGTGGGCGGGTCGGGTTGATGTTGCTGCGGTGAATGGTCCGGGTTCGGTGGTGGTGGCCGGGGACGCGGATGCGCTGGATGAGCTGGTGGCGCACTGCGAGGACAGCGGTATCCGGGCGCGTCGTGTCCCGGTGGACTACGCCTCGCACACCTGGCATGTGGAGGCGATCGAGGACGAACTCGCCCGGGTTCTGGGGCCGGTGGTTCCACGGTCGGGTGAGGTGCCGTTCTTCTCGACGACCGAGGCCGGGTTCGTCGATACGGTGCGGTTGGATGGGGGGTACTGGTATCGGAATCTGCGGCAGCGGGTGCGTTTCGCCGATGCTGTTGCAGGTCTGACCGAGCAGGGCTATGGGGCTTTCGTCGAGGTCAGCTCCCATCCGGTGCTGGGGATGGCAATCCAGGAAGCTGCCCCGGACGCGGTCGTGACAGGCACTCTGCGCCGTGACGACGGCGGTGCTCACCGGTTCCTGACCTCGCTGGCGGAGGCGTGGGTGCGGGGTGTTCCGGTGGACTGGACGGCGGTCCTGGCCGGTCAGGACGCCCGCACCGTCCCGCTGCCGACCTACGCCTTCCAGCACCGCGCCTTCTGGTTCGAGCCCGAGACGCCGCAGCTTGACGCCGCGGGAGGTGGTGCTCAGGACCCGGCGGACGCCGCGTTCTGGGCGGCCGTCGAGGAACAGGACGTCGAAGCGCTGACCGGAGTTCTCGATGTCGCCGAGGACACCGGGCAGGAGGCGCTGGCCCGGGCGCTGCCCGTGCTGTCGGCCTGGCGACGGGACCGACGTGCCGCATCCACCATCGATTCCTGGCGCTACCGAGTCGCCTGGCGGCCGACCGCCGATCCCGCCACCCTGACACTCGACGGCCCCTGGCTGGTCGTCATCCCCGCGAGCCACGCCGGCACCGACCTCGTGCGGGTCTGCCTGGACGGACTCGCCACACACGGGGCGCAGACCGTACCCCTGTTCGTGGACTCCTGCGACATCGACCGCGAGCGGCTGGCCACCCTGCTGACCGAGACGGCCCAGCACAGCGGAGTCCACGACGGCCAGTTCAGTGGTGTGCTCTCCTTCCTCGGGCTCGATGAACACCCGCACCTCGAGCAGCCGGGACTCGCGGCCGGCCTGGTGGCCGGGCTGGCGCTGATCCAGGCGTGCGGCGACACCGGCGTACGCGCGCCGCTGTGGCTGGCCACCAGCGGGGCCGTCACCACGGGCGACAGTGACCCGATGCGTAACCCCGTACAGAACGGCACGTGGGGCATGGGCCGGGTCGCCGCCCTCGAACACCCCGAGTTCTGGGGCGGCCTCGTGGACCTCCCGGAGATACCCGACGAGCGGACCGCCGCCCGGCTGTGCGGAATCCTCGCCGACTCCGGCGCCGAGGACCAGGTGGCCATCCGCCGGACAGGCATCCTGATCCGCCGACTGGCCCGGGTCCCCGCGGGCACCACCGGCGACGGTCACCGCACCTGGACCTCGCGCGGTACCGCGCTGATCACCGGCGGCACCGGTGGCCTCGGAGGCCACACGGCCCGCTGGCTCGCCCGCAACGGAACCGAGCACCTGGTCCTGGTCAGCCGTCGCGGCGCGGACGCCCCGGGTGCCGCCGAGTTGGAGGCGGAGCTGCGCGAGCTGGGCGCCCGCGTCACCATCGCCTCATGCGACATCGCCGACCGGAACGCCCTGGCCCAGCTCGTCGAGCGGGTCGAGGCCGACGGGCCGCCCATCCGCACGGTCGTGCACACCGCAGGCGTCGGCATCCTCATCCCGCTGGCCACCACCACGCTTCAGGAATTCGCCGACGGCGCCGAGGCCAAGCTCTCGGGTGTCGCGCATCTCGACGCGCTCTTCTCCGACGACCGGCTCGATGCCTTCATCGTCTTCTCGTCCGTCGCCGGCGTCTGGGGCAGCGGTGACCACGGTGCGTACGCGGCGGCCAACGCCTACGCCGACGCGGTCGCCGAGCACCGGCGGGCCCGCGGTCTGGCCGGTACCTCGATCGCCTGGGGCATCTGGAGCGACGAGGGCGGAGGCATGGCCCTCGACATCGTCCAGGAGCAACTGCGCTGGCGAGGGATCCCCTTCATGGACCCGGCCCTCGCGGTCATGGGCATGCAGCAGGTGCTGGACCGCGACGAGTGCTTCGTTTCGGTCGCCGACATCGACTGGGAGCGCTTCGTCCCCGTCTTCACCGCGGCCCGCCCCCGCCCCCTGCTCACCGAGGTGCCGGAGGTCGCCGAGCTGTTGCGGGCCGAGGAGGACCGCCACCGCCAGGGCACGTCGGGCACGGTCGACTCCGGTCTCGTCGACCGGCTGCGCGGCATGGGCGCCGACGAGCAGCAGCAGGCCGTACTGGATCTGGTGCGCGCCCAGGTCGCCGGAGTGCTCGGGCACAGCAGCCCGAACAGCATCGAAGTGGGCCGGGCCTTCAGGGAGTTGGGCTTCGACTCGCTGACCTCGGTCGAGCTGCGCAACCGGCTGAACGCCGCCACCGGCCTGCGCCTGCCGGTCACCGTGATCTTCGACCGGCCCACGGTCACCGCCCTGGCCCGGCACGTCCGTGAGGAACTCCTCGGAGACACCCCGGCCCTTCCCCTGCCCGTCGCCGCAGCGGCCCCGGCCAGTGCGACCGCCGAGGACGACGACCCGATCGTGATCGTCTCGATGGGCTGCCGCTACCCCGGCGGCGCCGACAGCCCCGAAGAGCTGTGGCGGATCCTCGCCGAGGGACGCGACGTCATCGACGCCTTCCCCGACGACCGCGCCTGGGACCTGGAGGCCCTCTACGACCCTGACCCGGACCGCGAGGGCACCTGCTACGCACGCGAGGGCGGCTTCGTCCACGATGCCGCCGACTTCGACCCCGGCTTCTTCGGCATCTCGCCGCGTGAGGCCGTCGCCATGGACCCGCAGCAGCGGCTGCTGCTGGAAACCTCCTGGGAGGTACTGGAACGGGCCGGGCTCGTCCCCGAGGAACTGCGCGGCACCCCCGTCGGCGTATTCGTGGGCGCCGCCAACCAGGGCTTCGGCGGCCTGGACAACCTGCCCGAGGGCGTCGAGGGGCACATCGTCACCGGCAGCGCCACCAGCGTGCTGTCCGGACGTGTCGCCTACACCCTCGGCCTCGAGGGCAGCGCGGTGACCATTGACACGGCATGCTCCTCGTCGTTGGTGGCCCTGCACATGGCGGTCCAGGCGCTGCGCTCCGGCGAGTGCTCGATGGCCCTCGCGGGCGGTGTCGCCGTGATGGTGGAACCCATCGGATTCATCGGCTTCGCCCGCACCCGCGGCGTCGCCAAGGACGGCCGGTCGAAGGCGTTCGCCAAGGCCGCCGACGGCATGGGCCTGGCCGAGGGCGCGGGCATGGTGCTCCTTGAGCGGTTGTCGGACGCGCGGCGCAACGGTCATCCGGTGCTTGCGGTCATCCGCTCCTCAGCCCTCAACCAGGACGGCGCGAGCAACGGCCTGAGCGCCCCCAGTGGCCCGGCCCAGCAGCAGGTGATCCGGGCGGCCCTCGCCAAGGCCGGGCTGTCCGCCACGGACGTGGACGCGGTGGAGGCGCACGGCACGGGAACGACGCTGGGCGACCCGATCGAGGCGCAGGCCCTGCTCGCGACCTACGGGCAGGGGAGGGACCCGGAACGGCCCCTGTGGCTGGGCTCGTTGAAGTCCAACATCGGACACGCACAGGCCGCCTCCGGTATCGGCGGTGTGATGAAGATGGTGCTGGCCATGCAGCACGGGGTCCTTCCGCAGACGCTGCATGTCGACGAGCCGACTCCGCATGTCGACTGGTCGGCGGGGGCGGTGTCGTTGCTGACGGAGGCGGTGGAGTGGCCGCAGACCGAGGGGCGTCCGCGCCGGGCCGGTGTGTCGTCCTTCGGCGTGAGCGGCACGAACGCGCATGTGCTGTTGGAGGAGGCTCCGGCGGTGGTGCCGGGGGCTGAGTCCGGGCATGAGGATGTGGCGCCGGTGTTCGTGGCGGGCGGTGTGGTGCCGTGGGTGGTCTCGGGTCGTGGTGGGGACGCGCTTGCGGGTCAGGCCGGTCGTCTGACCGCGGTCGGTGGGGATGTCCGGCCGGTGGATGTGGCGTGGTCGTTGGCGGCGACGCGTACGGCGTTCGAGAACCGGGCCGTGGTCCTGGGTGGTGAGTCGGGCGAGCTTGTTGCCGGGCTGGGTGTGGTGGCCGCTGGTGAGGTGGCCGGCTCCGGTGTGGTGCGCGGTTCGGTGGCGGCCGGGGCTGACCGGGTGGTGTTCGTGTTCCCGGGTCAGGGTGCGCAGTGGGTTGGTATGGGGCGTGAGTTGTGGGATGCCTCGCCGGTGTTCGCGGCGTCGATGGAGGCGTGTGAGGCGGCGCTCGCTCCGTTTGTGGGGTGGTCGTTGAGCGATGTCGTGCGGGGTGGCTCGGAGCTGGCTGAGGTGGATGTGGTGCAGCCGGTGTCGTGGGCGGTGATGGTGTCGTTGGCGGCGGTGTGGCGTGCGTGTGGTGTGGTGCCGTCGGTGGTGGTGGGTCATTCGCAGGGGGAGATCGCTGCGGCGGTGGTGGCGGGTGGTCTGTCGTTGGAGGACGGGGCGCGGGTGGTGGCGTTGCGTTCGCGGGCGATCAGGGCGATCGCCGGACGCGGCGGCATGGTCTCGGTGCCGCTGGCGCTCGCCGAGGTTGAGGAGCTCCTATCGGCGTGGGCGGGGCGGGTTGATGTTGCTGCGGTGAATGGTCCGGGTTCGGTGGTGGTGGCCGGGGACGCGGACGCGCTGGATGAGCTGGTGGCGCACTGCGAGGACAGCGGTATCCGGGCGCGTCGTGTCCCGGTGGACTACGCCTCCCACACCTGGCATGTGGAGGCGATCGAGGACGAGTTGGCGCGGGTGCTTGCGCCGGTGCAGCCGCGGTCGGGTGAGGTGCCGTTCTTCTCGACGACCGAGGCCGGGTTCGTGGACACGGTGCGGTTGGATGGGGGGTACTGGTATCGGAATCTGCGGCAGCGGGTGCGTTTCGCCGATGCTGTTGCAGGTCTGACCGAGCAGGGCTATGGGGCTTTCGTCGAGGTCAGCTCCCATCCGGTGCTGGGGATGGCAATCCAGGAAGCCGCCCCGGACGCGGTCGTGACAGGCACTCTGCGCCGTGACGACGGCGGTGCCACCCGTTTCCTGACTTCCCTGGCGGAGGCGTGGGTGCGGGGTGTTCCGGTCGACTGGACCGCGGTCCTGGCCGGCCAGGACGCCCGCACCATTCCGCTGCCGACCTACGCCTTCCAGCGCCGGCGGTACTGGCTGGAGAAGACGGCTCCCGCGGGGACTGTGGTTTCGGGGCAGGGGGCGGTGGACGCTCGTTTCTGGGAGGCGGTCGAGCGCGAGGATCTGGAGGCGCTGGCCGAGACGTTGCGGGTGTCGGACAGTGAGGCGCTGGCCGGGGTGCTGCCCGTGTTGTCGGGGTGGCGTCGCGAGCAGGCGGCGCGGTCGGTGGTGGACGGCTGGCGGTACAAGGTGGTGTGGCAGCCGGTCGCCCGGGACACCCGGGCCGCGGCCCTGACCGGTGCCTGGCTGCTCGTCGTCCCGCAGGCACACCCCGACACCGAACTCATCACCTCCCTCGACAGCGGCCTGACGGCCCACGGCGCCGAGGTGAGCACCCTGGAGGTGGCCGCCGGCGTCGACCGGGAGCGGCTCACCGCGCTGCTCCGTTCCGTCGTGAGCGAGGATGACGGTGCCCGGCAACCGGCGGGCGTGCTGTCCCTGCTGGCGCTGGACGAGTCGCCGTACGCTCCTGGCAGCGCTCTCGACAACGGGCTCGCGCTCAACACCGCCCTGGTGCAGGCGCTCGGGGACGTGGCAGTCGCCGCGCCGCTGTGGATCGCCACCCGGGGCGCGGTCTCCACGGGGCGTGCCGACCGGCCGGCCGCACCCGTCCAGGCACAGGCGTGGGGGCTCGGCCGGATCGCTGCCCTGGAATACCCGCACCGCTTCGGCGGGCTGGTGGACCTGCCGCCGCAGCTGGACGACCGTACCCTTGCCCGGCTGGTGACCGCCCTGTCCGGAGCCGCCGAGGAGGACCAGGTGGCCGTACGGGGCTCCGGGCTGTTCACGCGGCGGCTGGTGCGGGCCGTGCTGCCCGACCCCGCGCCCACCGGCTGGAAGCCGACCGGCACCGTGCTGGTGACCGGCGGAACCGGGGGCGTCGGTGCGCACGTGGCCCGCTGGTTGGCCCGTAACGGCGCCGACCACCTGCTGCTGGCCGGACGCCGGGGCCCGGACGCCCCCGGCGCGGAAGAACTGGCGGCCGAGCTGACCGGCCTCGGCGCTCGCGTCACGCTCGCCGCCTGCGATGCCGCCGACCGTGACCAGCTGTCCGCGTTGCTGGCCGCCGTACCCGAGGACGAGCCGCTCACCGCCGTGGTGCACGCGGCCGGCGTGCTCGACGACGGAGTACTGGACGGCCTCACCCCCGAGCGCGCCGAGACGGTGCTGCGGCCCAAGGTGGCGGCCGCGCTGCACCTGCACGAGCTGACCCGGGACCTGGAACTGGACGCGTTCGTGCTGTTCTCCTCGCTCGCGGGCACCCTCGGCGGCCCCGGCCAGGGCAGTTACGCCGCAGCCAACGCCTTCCTCGACGCGCTCGCCCGGCAACGGCACGCCGACGGGCTGCCCGCCACGTCGGTGGCCTGGGGCGCCTGGGGCGGCGGCGGTCTGGCCTCGGGCGAGACCGGTGAGCGGCTGGCCCGCTCCGGTATGCCCGCCATGGACCCGGAGTCGGCGCTGACGGGGCTTCAGCAGGCCGTGGGCGCCGGGGAACCCGTGCTGGCCCTGGCCGACGTACGGTGGGAGCGGTACGCGTTCGCCCACACCGACCGTGCCCCGCGGGTGCTTGCCGACCTGCCCGAGGTGCGGGAGGCCCTGGCGGCGCGCACCGCGCCCGCGGCGGACGGCGGCGACGGCAACGCGCTCACGAAGCGTCTCGCCGGCCTTGGGTACGACGAGCAGCGGCGTGAACTCCTCGGTCTGGTACGGTCCCTGGCCGCCGCGGCGCTCGGGTACTCCGGCGCCGACCAGGTCGACGAGGAGCGGGCGTTCCGCGACCTCGGCTTCGACTCGCTCACCGCGGTGGCCCTGCGCAACACCATCGCCGAGACCACCGGGCTGCGGCTGCCGGTCACCCTGGTCTTCGACCATCCGACCGCCGTCGCCCTCGCGGCCAAGCTGCACGAGGACCTCTTCGGCACGGCCGGCACGTCCGCCGACCCGGCACCGGCCACGCTGCTCCCGCCGGTCGCCACGGACGACGACCCCGTGGTGATCGTCTCGATGGGCTGCCGCTACCCCGGAGGGGTGGACGGCCCGGAGGAGCTGTGGCGGCTGCTCGCGCGCGGCGGCGACGCCGTGTCCGCCTTCCCGGAGGACCGCGGCTGGGACCTCAAGCGTGCCTACGACCCCGACCCGGAGCGGCCGGGCACCTTCTACGCCCGTGGCGGCGGATTCCTCTACGACGCACACCACTTCGACCCGGAGTTCTTCGGCATGAGCCCGCGTGAGGCGCTCGCCGTGGACCCGCAACAGCGGCTGCTGCTCGAGACGTCGTGGGAGGCGTTCGAGCGGGCCGGTATCGACCCCAGGACCATGCGCGGCAGCAGCACCGGGGTGTTCGTCGGCTCCAACTACCACGACTACGGCTCCCGGCTGCAGCACGCCCCGAAGGACTTCGAGGGCTACCTGGCCACCGGAAGCGCCGGCAGCGTGGCCTCGGGACGGATCTCGTACACCTTCGGGCTGGAGGGCCCGGCCGTCACCGTCGACACCGCCTGCTCCTCGTCCCTGGTGGCCCTGCACATGGCCGCCCAGGCACTGCGCGCCGGTGAGTGCACCATGGCGCTGGCCGGCGGCGTCACAGTGATCTCCTCGCTCGACACCTTCATCGAGTTCAGCCGGCAGCGGGCACTGTCCGCGGACGGCCGCTGCAAGGCGTTCTCCGACGAGGCCGACGGCGCGGGCTGGGCCGAGGGCGTCGGTGTGGTGCTGCTGGAGCGGCTCTCCGACGCCCGGCGCAACGGGCACCCCGTTCTCGCGGTGCTGGCCGGCTCGGCGGTCAACCAGGACGGTGCCAGCAACGGCCTCACCGCGCCGAGCGGTCCCGCGCAGCAGCGTGTGATCCGGCAGGCGCTGGCCGCCGCCGGGCTCTCCCCGGCCGATGTGGACGCCGTCGAGTCGCACGGCACCGGCACCCTGCTCGGGGACCCCATCGAGGCACAGGCACTGATGGCGACGTACGGCCAGGACCGGCCTCAGGACCGGCCGTTGCTGCTCGGCGCGCTGAAGTCCAACATCGGGCACACCCAGGCCGCCGCCGGAGTCGGCGGTGTGATCAAGATGGTGCTGGCAATGAAGCACGGTGTGCTGCCGCGGACCCTGCACATCGACCGCCCGTCCACTCGGATCGACTGGACCGAGGGGGCGGTGTCCCTGCTGACGGAGGCTGTCGACTGGCCGGAGGCCGAGGGGCGTCCGCGCCGGGCGGGCGTGTCGGCGTTCGGTATCAGCGGCACCAACGCCCATGTGATCCTTGAGCAACCGCCCGCCGAGTCCGCCGAGTCCGCCGCGTCACCCGTCGAGCCCTCCGAGGCGTCTGTGACCGCCCCGGCGCTCACGTCGGCAGCCGACGGCGCGCCCGACGCCGCCGCCCCCGGCGGCGTGGTCCCCTGGGTGCTCTCCGCCCGTGGCGCCGACGCCCTGCGTGCCCAGGCGGTCCGTCTGCTCGCCCGGCTGGAGGACCCCGAGCGGCAGGACGACGCCTCGCCCGTCGACATCGCCCACACGCTCGCGCTCGGACGGGCCGCGTTCGACCACCGCGCGGCCGCCGTCGGTCGTGACCAGGACGAACTCATCGCCGCCGTACGGGCCTTGGCCGAGGACCGGGAGGCTCCCGGGCTGGTGCGCGGCGTGCGCCGCCGCGGCGGACGCACCGCGTTCCTCTTCAGCGGCCAGGGCAGCCAGCGACCGGGCATGGGACGCGACCTGTACGCCGCCCACCCGGTGTTCGCCGACGCCCTCGACGCCGTCTGCGCCGAACTGGACCGCGAACTCGAACGGCCCCTCAAGGAAGTGATGTTCGCCCCGGCCGGTACGGCCGACGCCGAGCTGCTGGACCGCACCGCCTACACGCAGGCGGGGCTGTTCGCCCTGGAAGTGGCCCAGTTCCGGCTGCTGGAACACTGGGGGCTGCGACCGGACATCGTGGTCGGCCACTCCATCGGCGAGCTGGCCGCCGCCCACGTCGCCGGGGTTTTCGACCTCGCCGACGCCTGCCGTCTGGTGGCCGCACGCGGCCGGCTGATGCAGCGGCTGCCGGACGGCGGTGCCATGCTGGCCGTGCAGGCGGGGGAGGCGGAGATCGCGGAAGCCCTGCGCACCTACGAGGACCGGGTGTCCCTCGCCGCTGTCAACGGCCCGGCGTCCGTGGTCGTCTCCGGTGACGAGGACGCCGTGGAGGAACTGGCCGAGGCCTGGCGCGAGGCGGGGCTGCGCACCAAGCGGCTGACGGTGTCGCACGCCTTCCACTCGCCCCGGATGGAACCGATGCAGGCCGGCTTCGCGGCCGTCGCCCGCGAGACGACGTACGCCTCCCCGGCCGTGCCCGTGGTCTGCGACCTCACGGGCGAACTCGCCGACTCCGGACAGCTGGAGAGCCTCGACTACTGGGTCCGCCATGTGCGCGGCACGGTCCGCTGGGCGGACTCGGTCGCCACCCTGGAACGGCAGGGGGTGACCGCATACCTTGAACTGGGCCCCGACGCGGTGCTCACCGCCATGACCCGCGACTGCCTCACCGACCCGCAGGCCGCCGTCGTCACCCCGCTGCTGCGCCGCGACCGGCCCGAGGAGACGGCGGTCACGACCGCCCTCGCCACGCTCCACGTGCACGGCGCAGGCCCCGACTGGGCCGGGTACTTCGCGGGCCGACCGGTGCGCCGGGCCGAACTGCCGACGTACGCCTTCCAGCACGCCCGCTACTGGCTCGACGCCGACCCCGGGGTTCCCGACCTCGCCGCGGCCGGGCTCGCCGCCGGGGAGCACCCGCTGCTCGCCGTCGGCACGGCACTCGCGGGCGGCGACGGCTACCTGCTCACCGGACGGCTGTCGCTCAGCAGCCACCCCTGGCTCGCAGACCACGCCGTGTCCGGCACCGCGATCCTGCCCGGCACCGCCTTCCTGGAACTCGCCCTGCTGGCCGCCGACCGGGTCGGCTGCACCGTCGTCGACGAACTCACCCTGGAGGCGCCCCTCGTGCTGCCCGAAGAGGGTGCCGTCCATCTCCAGGTCACCGTCGGCGAGCCCGGCGAGCAGGGAGCGCGCGGCGTGACCGTCCACTCCCGCCCGGACGACGCGGCGGACGACGAGCCCTGGACGCGCCACGCGCTCGGACGGCTCAGCACCACGGCGGACCCCGGCGACCACGCCCCGCTCGGGGAGTGGCCGCCGCGGGGCGCCGAGGAGATCGCGGTGGACGGGCTGTACGACCGCTTCGCCGCGGGCGGTTTCCACTACGGACCCGCGTTCCAGGGGCTTGCCGCCGCCTGGAGACTCGGCGAGGAGGCGTACGCCGAGGTCGAACCGTCCGCCGAGGTCGCCGCCGACGCCGCCGGTTACTGGCTGCACCCGGCCCTCATGGACGCCGCCCTGCAGACCGTCGGACTGACCACGAGCGCGGCGTCCGGCCCCGCCGTCATGCCGTTCAGCTGGACCGGCGTACGCCTGCACACACCGGGAGCCGGCGCGCTGCGGGTGCGTCTCGCCCCGGCCGGCCCCGACACGGTCACGCTGACCATCGCTGATCCCGCGGGCGGCCCCGTCGCCACGGTGACCGGGCTGACCCTGCGCCCCCTGCCCGCCGGGCAGCTCGGGGACGCACGCGCCGCCGCCCGTCATCTGTACGAACTGGAGTGGGTGACCCCGGCGGCCGCCCCCGCCCGGCCCGTCTCCACGGGCTTCGCCGTCCTGGACGGCGAGGGTGACCCCGCCCTCGGCGAGGCGCTGACGGCCGCCGGGCTCGACGCCGCATCCCACCCCGGCCTGGACGGCCTCGCCCGCGCGGTCGCCGCCGGCGACCATCCGGTACCCGGTACGGTTCTGGTCGCCGTGCCCGGCCTCGGTGACGAGGAGGCGGGGCTCCCGGCCGGAACCGACCCGGCCGCGGCGGTGCGCCGGGTGACCGGCAGCGTGCTGCGGCTGCTGAAGGGATGGCTCGCCGACGACACCTTCAACGCCACGCGCCTGGTGCTCGTCACTCGGCACGCCGTCAGCCTGTATGACGGTGACCGCGCGCCGGACCCGGTGGCCGCGGCCGCATGGGGTCTGGTGCGCACCGCGCAGACCGAGAACCCGGACCGGTTCGCGCTCCTCGACTGGGACGGCGCCCTGGAGTCGTACCGCGCGCTGCCCTCCGCGGCCCGCCACGACGAACCGCAGGTCGCCCTGCGCAAGGGAGAGACGCGGGTGCCGAGACTGGTCCGTGCCCGGGTGGCACACACCGCGGAAGACGGCGTCCGTACGCCGCTCGACCCGGAGGGCACCGTCCTGGTCACCGGGGCCACCGGTGCGCTCGGCGGGCTCGTCGCCCGGCACCTGGCCGGCCGGCACGGAGCCCGGCACCTGCTGCTCGTCGGCCGCCGTGGCCCCGACGCGCCCGGCGCCCGCGAACTCCTCGACGACCTGACCGCACTCGGTGCCCGGGCCGAACTCGTTGCCTGCGACACCTCTCACCGGGAGGCGCTGGCCGCGCTGCTCGCCACGGTCCCCGCGGAACACCCGCTGACCGCGGTGGTGCACACCGCGGGCGTCCTCGACGACGGCGTCATCGGCTCCCTCACCCAGGAACGGCTCGACACGGTCCTCGCTGCCAAGGTCGACACCGCGCTGCATCTGCACGAACTGACCCGTGACAGCGGACTGCGCGCCTTCGTGCTCTACTCCTCGCTGGCCGGTGTGCTCGGCGGGTCGGGGCAGGGCAACTACGCCGCGGCCAACGCCTTCCTCGACGCATTCGCCCTGCAGCGGCGCGCCCACGGCCTGCCCGCCCAGTCACTGGCGTGGGGCCTGTGGGAGGAGCGGTCGGCCATGACGGGCAAGCTGGACCAGGCCGACCTGGTGCGGATGGCGCGCGGCGGAGTCGTCCCGATGCCGTCCGAGCAGGCACTTGATCTGTTCGACGCCGCCGTGGCCGCCGACCGGGCGGTACTGGTTCCGGCCCGCTTCGACACGGCCGGGCTGCGGACGCCGGACGGGGAGGTTCCGGCCCTGCTGCGGTCCCTCGTCAAGCCGGCCCCCGGACGTCGCACGGCCGCCGGCTCGACCGACGGCGCAGCGCCCGCCGAACGGCTGCGCCGCAGGCTCGCGGAACTGGACGCCGAGGCACGCCTCGCGCTGCTGGCGGACCTCGTCCGCGACCACGCGGCAGCCGTTCTCGGTTACGCCGACTCCGAAGCGGTCGACCCCGAACGCGGCTTCCTGGAGATGGGTTTCGACTCGCTGACCGCCGTCGAACTGCGCAACCGGCTCAGCACCGCCACCGGGCTCAGGCTGCCGGCCACCCTGCTGTTCGACTACCCGACGCCTCTCGGGCTGGCCCGTCATCTGCGGGCCGAGACCGCGCCGGGCGCCGTGGCGGCCGTACAGCCGATGCTGGCCGAACTCGACCGGCTGGAGGGCGCCCTGGAGGAGATCGCCGGAGACGAGAGGGTGCGTTCCGCGCTGGCCGACCGGCTGCGGGGACTGCTGTCCTCGCTCGACTCGGCCACACCCGTCGGTACCGCGGTGACATCGGCCTCGGGCGGCCACGGCGACCACGACGGAGGCCCGGCGGTCGCGGTCGAGGAGCACATCGACGCGGCGAGCGACGACGACCTCTTCGACTTCATCGACAAGCAGTTCGGGTCCGCCTGAACCGGCTCCCGACGGGACCCGGCCGTGCTCGAACGGTGCCGGCGGCACGCGCGCCGTCGGCACCGGCGCGGTGGGTGAAGGCCGGGCCCCGCGGGCGGGTACCGACGCAGGGCTCGGCACGCGGTGACCCGAACCCCGCTGGGCCCGAGATGTAGGGCTTCACCTAATAGGTGACGAGATCCGCGCTTATGAGGTGGTGCTCGATGGATCGTGGAGCAGGGGCCGCGCTGTGGCCCCTGTGGGGCCGTCGGGGTGTGGAAGGAACTGGAAGCCATGGAGCAAGCGGCAGTCGTCGCCGGACTGGGGGGTTGGGTACCCCCCACCGTCGTCACCAACGACCAGCTGGCGGAGGTCCTCGACACCAGCGACGAGTGGATCCGCCGCCGTACCGGCATCCGGGAGCGGCGCTGGGTCTCCCCGGGGCAGTGCACCGGCGACCTGGCCGTGGAGGCCGGCCGGCGGGCGCTGACGTCCGCCGGGCTGGACGGCGTGGACGCGGTGGTCCTCGCCACCAGCTCCCCGGACCGGCACTGCCCCGCGACCGCGCCCGAGGTGGCCACCCGGCTGGGACTCGGACCGGTCCCGGCGTTCGACGTGGCGGCGGTGTGCACGGGATTCGTGTACGCCCTCGCCACCGGTGCCGGGATGGTCGCGCTCGGGGCAGCCGAGAGCGTGCTGGTCGTAGGTGCGGACGCGTTCTCCACGCTCCTCGCCCCGGACGACCGCTCGACCCGGGTCATCTTCGGCGACGGCGGCGGCGCGGTCGTGCTGCGCGCCGGGTCACCGACCGAGCCCGGCGCCCTCACCGGGCTGAACCTGGGCAGCGACGGCAGCCTCAGCGATCTCATCGAAGTACCGGCCGGCGGGTCACGGCAGCGGTCCACGGGGACGCCCGCCAAGACCGAGGACACCTACTTCTCGATGCAGGGGCAGGTGGTGTACGCCCAGGCGGTGCAGCGCATGGCGGAGTCCGTGCGGGAGACCGCCGAGCGCACCGGATGGAACCTGGCGGAGATCGACTCCTTCGTGCTGCACCAGGCCAACGCCCGGATCCTGGCCGCGGTCGCCCGACGGCTGGGACTGCCGCCGGAGCGTTTCCTCTCCAACATCGAGGTCCGGGGCAACACGGTGGCCGCCTCGATTCCCCTGGCCCTGGTCGACGGGGTCGTCTCCGGTGAACTGCACCCCGGGCACAAGGTGGTGCTGGCCGGCTTCGGCGGCGGCCTCACCTGGGGCTCGATGGCTCTGGTCTGGCCCGACCTCACACCGCACCGCACGGTGTCACCGGAGCCCGCGGCCGCCTTCGCGGGGACGGACGCCGGTGCGGCGTGACCACCACGCCGACGTCCCGAGGACCTGTAACCCCCGTCGTCCGGAGGTACGTTGGACGCGGAATCGATCGTCGGCCAGTTGCTGACGACGGAGGGACGAGCCGACCCCTACCCGCTGTACGAGCGTGCCCTCGAACTGGGGCCCGCCGTACCGGCCGGTGACGGCCTGCTGCTGGTCAGCGGCTACGACGCCTGCCGCCAGGCGCTGCGCAGCCCCGGCCTGGGAGCCGACGTCAATCTGGTGACCTGGGGCGCCGACCTCGCCGAACACCCCTCTCTGGCCATGCTCGGCCGGTCCCTCTTCGTCGCCAGCCCACCCCTGCACGGGCGGATGCGTTCGCCGATGTCGCATGTGTTCACCGCCCGGCGGGTGGCGGCCATGGAAGCGGATCACTGGCCGCCGCCGGCACCGTCACCGCCGACTGGCGCGGCGCGCTGCTGCTCGGCCTGTGCGCCTGCGTCTTCCTGCACTTCGAGTTCGCCCGCAAGACCGCCTGGGAGGCCGGTCCCGGCGCACGCCTGTACTCGGCCGACCTCGGCCCCCGGGGCAGCGCCGCCGTCACTGTCGCACTGGCGGCCGGGGCGGTCGTCTGCCAAATCGTCCTGTTCGCACCGGACGGCGCGCCCGGGCTGCTGCCCTGCCTGACGGCGGTCCTGCCGGCTCTCGGCGCCCGGCGGTTCCTCGGCGCGCGCCGCGGCGGCTGGCCCCTGCTCACAGCGATGGGTTTCGTCGTGACGACGTACTTCGCCCTGGTCGTCCGGGCAGTGCTGCTGCCATGACCACGCTGCCCGCCCCGTCGGGCGAGGAACTCCTGACCACCACGCGGTCCGTACGACGCGGCCTGGACCTGGAGCGGCCGGTGGACCCGGAGCTGGTCAAGGACTGCCTGCGGATCGCCCTGCAGGCCCCCAACGGCAACAACCGCCAGAGATGGCACTGGCTGCTGCTCACCGACCAGCGGCTCCGCGCCGGCGTCGCCGAGGTCTACCGGGCCGCGTTCCACGACCGCAACGGCGCCGCCCTCGAACGGCTGGACGAGCAGCCCGAGGGGACCCGCTCCGTGCTCACCGGCGCCCGGCTGCTCGCCGAGCGGCTGCACCGGGTGCCCGTCCTGGTCATCCCTGCCTCGAACTCCCCGACGGCCTGCCCGAGGGCAACCAGGCCGGTGTCTGGGGATCGCTGCTGCCCGCCGCCTGGAGCTACGCGCTGGCCGCCCGCAGCCGGGGCCTGGTCACCGCCTGGACGGTCGTCCATCTGGACCGCGAGCGGGAGGTCGCCGACCTGCTGGGCCTGCCGCCCACCGTCCGCCAGGGCGCGCTGCTGCCGACCGCGTATCCGTTGCGCACCATCTTCCGGCCGGGGCCGCGGCGGCCGCTCGAGGAGGTCCTGCACCACGATCGCTGGCAGGGCGCCGGCCGGGCCTGACGCCCGTACAGGCGCGCGGAACGCCGGAGCAGGAAACGTCCACGGGAAACGACCGGGGCCCTCCGCCGTATCGACACGGCAGAGGGCCCGGACGTCTGCCGTCAGCGCCGCCTCACCCTTCGTTCCACTTGAAGAGGCGCAGTGTCAGCCCGGTCACCACGGCGGCGAAGGCCAGCATGCCGCCCATCGTGGGCAGGACGTCCAGCAGACCGCCGCCCCGGCTGAGCACCGACTCGCCGCCCTCCACGAGGTAGCGCAGCGGCATCACGTACGAGACCGCCCTGACCCACTCGGGGGCGCTGTCGAGAGAGAAGAACGACCCCGACAGGAGGGACATCGGCAGCACCAGCAGCTGGGCGAGACCACCGGCCGACTCCTCGGTCTTGGTGACCGAGCCGATGAGCAGTCCCAGCGACATCAGGGCCAGCGTCCCGCACACCACCAACGGCACCACGAGCCACCAGTTCCCGGTGAGCTGGAGACCGAAGTACGGCAGGGTCGCCACCACCAGGAACAACGCCGTCTGCGTGAGCGCCATGAGCATGGTCATGGAGATACGGGCGGCCACCACCTCCCAGGGGCGGATGGGGGACAACTGCATCCGCTGGAGGATCTTCTTGCGGCGCAGGGTCACCAGCGTCAGAGCGGTGCTGAACACCGAACTGGTGGCGATGGCGAAGCCCAGCAGACCCGGCGTCAGGTACTGGATGGGCTTGACCGACTCGTCCTCGACCTGACTCGCCTTCAGGGTGTACCTGGCGGGCATGCCGGTCGCGGCCAGGTTCGCCTGCTCCAGCACCGCGTTCAGCGTCGCGCGGGCCGAAGCGCCCTTGACCGAGTCGGAGAGGCTGTAGCGCAGCACGACGGTGTCACCGTCCTGCTCGACCATCGCGTCGTAGTCGCCCTTGCGTACCTTCTCCAGTGCGGCCGACTCGCTCTCCACCTTGGTGACCGTGGCGGCCTTGGACAGCTGTTCCCGCTGCGCGTCGGAGAGCGAGTCGAGCACCTGCACCTCCCTGACCTGGGCCACCTTGATGTGCGAGGTCCCGTCGCTCTTGAACAGCGAGCCGAACAGCATCAGGAACAGGATCGGGAAGATCATCAGGAAGAAGATCGTGCCCTTGTCCCGCAGCACGCTGAGGATCATCGCGCGGGCCAGTTCACGCACCGGGTTCAGCCGGCGGTCCTTGACATGACCTTTGCTTCCCGGCCCCGCCCGGCCCGCCCCCTTCTCCTGCTCCACCGGCTCGTTGCCGGCCGCCCCGGTGGAGCGAGCGGACGTCTCGTCGATGCTCACGCGCGGTACTCCCGTCCGGTCAGCTGGAGGAAGACGTCCTCCAGGGTGGCGCCGCGTACCTGCAGGCCGCGCAGCGCCCTGTGGTCGGCCAGGACCGACAGCACCGGCCCGGGGGAGTGGGTGGCGATCGACAGGGTGATCCCGTCGTCCTCCACCACGGCGTTCCCCACGCCGGCCGACAGCAGCTGCCCCCGCAGGGCGTCCGCCTTGACCAGCCCGGACTCCACGCTCACCCGCACCATGTCGTCGAGCTCACGGACCAGTGCCGCAGGCGCACCCGTCTTCAGCACCCTGCCCTTCTCCATCACCGACACCCGGTCGCACAGCATCTCGGCCTCGTCCAGGTAGTGCGTGGTGAGGACCAGCGTGCGGCCCTCCTCGTTGACGTCCCGGAGCAGGTCCCAGAGATTGCGGCGCGCCTGCGGGTCAAGGCCGGCCGTGGGCTCGTCCAGAAAGACGATCTCCGGGTCGTGCACCAGACCGCAGGCGATCGACAGCCGCTGCGCCTGGCCCCCGGAGAGTTTGTCGGCCGGCACGTCACCGAACTCCGTGAGGCCGACCCGCTCCAGCATCGCGTCGGCCTGCCGGACACCGACCCGGTAGAAGGAGGCGAACAGGCAGATCGTCTCCCGAGTGGTCAGCTTGTCGAAGAACGACGACGCCTGGAACTGCACGCCGATCCGTTTCAGCAGCCGGGGATTGCGCGGCCAGGGGCTCTCCCCGAACAGCTCGATCCGGCCCTCGTCGGGCTCGCGGACGCCCTCCAGAATCTCCAGAGTGGTCGTCTTGCCCGCGCCGTTGGGACCCAGGATGCCGTAGAACTCGCCCGCCTCGATGTTCAGCGAGACACCGTCGACGGCCTGGATGTCCCCGTACCGCTTGCGGACGCCGTCCGCGACGATCGCCGCCGTCATGACGCGCACGCCCTGACCGTGCGGGGCCGGGACCCGGCCCCGCCGCACATGAACTGAAGGTCCATCACTCGACTGTCGTCTCTCCGTGATCGGTTGAGGGATCGTGAGGGCCCGGGCCGTGGGTGTGACAGGGCGCTGCGCACGCGTCCGCCGCAGGTCGGCCGGGCAGGGCCGAACCACGACGAAAGCGCGCGGGCCCTTGGGCGGTTCGGAGTCTCCACAGCAGCACAGCCGCGTCCGTCTCGGCCACCACGGGAGCCGAAGACTAGGGAATCGCCCCTACTCCCGCGCCGGGAAAGGGGAACACATTGCTCCGGCGTCGGTCCCCGACCGTAGGTTCGACTCGCCAAGACGCGCGGTGCCCCTCCACCGCGGACCCGACAGGATCGAGAAAGCGACGATGCCCCCCACCGCCCGCGCCGACGCCACCCACCACGCCGACGGGCACCGATCTCCCGGCACCATCCCCCACACCCCGACCGAACCGCCGACCACGCCCCTCCCACCCCTCGCACTGTTGCCGGTGGGCGCCGTCGCCTGCGTCACCGCGGCCCTGCTGCTGCTCACCGCCAAGCGCTTCGGCTACTTCAGCGACGAGCTGTACTTCCTCGCGGCCGGCCGTACCCCCGCCTGGGGATACGCCGACCAGCCGCCGCTGCTGCCCCTGTTGGCCCACGCCCTCGACACCGTGTCCCCCGGTTCGCTGGTGGCACTGCGCGCACCGGCCGCGGCCCTCACCGCACTCGGGGTGCTGACCGCCGCCCTGACCGCCCGTGAGCTGGGCGGAAGAACAGCCGCCCAGCTCGCCACCGCCGGCGCGTACGCCGTCTCGCCGGTCATGCTGCAGATGGGCCATCTACTCATCACCGCCACCCTGGACATCTTCCTGACGACGGTCAGCGTCTGGCTGCTGGTGCGCTGGGTACGCACCAGGCGCGACCGGCTGCTGCCCCTGCTCGGCCTGAACGCCGCCGTCTCCCTCCAGGTCAAGTTCCTCAGCGTCGGATTCTGGGCCGTGCTGCTGGTGGCCCTGCTGCTCATGGGACCCCGGGATCTGCTGCGCCGCCCGCTGCTGTGGGTCTCGGCGGCGGGAGCCCTGCTCACCGCCGTGCCCGGCCTGTGCTGGCAGGCCCGCGCCGGGTGGCCCCAACTGGCCATGACCAAAGTCATCTCCCGGGAGGTCGCCGTCGAGGAGGGCGGCCGGGCCATGTTCCTCCCCACGGTCCTCTCGGCCGCCGGACTCGTGGGCGCCGTCCTCCTTGTCTGCGGGCTGGGCCGGCTGCTGGTCGCCCGCCCGGCACGCCCCTACCGGTTCCTCGCGCTGACCTTCGCCGGACTGTGCGCCTGCTACCTCGTCGTCCACGGACGGCCCTACTACGTCGCCGGGCTGTTCGCCGTCCTGTGGGCGGCGGGCGCCACGGCACTGCAGCGACTCGGCGCCACCCGCCCGCGCCTGTGGTCGACGGCCGTGGTCTACCTCGTGTCCGTGGGCCTGGCGCTGCAGGTGCTTCCGGTCTACCCGGTCCAGCGGCTCACCCGGCCCTCCGCCGACCGGCTGGCGATGGAGAGCGTGGGCTGGCCCGACCTGGCCGCATCGGTGGCCCGCGTCCAGCGCCGGCTGCCCGCCGAGCGGCGCCGGCGAGCCCTGCTGATCACCGACCGGTACGACCAGGCGGGCGCCCTCGACCGGTTCGGCCCGGCGCTCGGCCTGCCACGGCCCTACAGCGGCCACCGCGGCTACTGGTACCTGCGCCGCCCGGCCGACGACACCGCGACCGTCGTCTTCGTCGGCGCCGACCGCCGCTACCTGCTGCGGTTCTTCACCAGCGTGCGCCGACGCGGCACGGTCACCAACACGCACAAGGTGCACAATCTCAACTGGGGCACCCCCATCTGGGTCTGCGAGGGCCTGCGTCGGCCCTGGCGCACGACGTGGCCACGCATGTCCCACCTGGGGGATGCCGCGAAGGTGCCGCACAGCACCCGCACCGGCCTTTCACAACACCCCCGAGGCGCCTTTGCGGCGACGCCGTAGCCCGCGGCGACTCGTGCCGCGACCGAGGGCCGCGGGCCGGCCCTGTCCGGGACGGCCCGCGGCCGGTGCACAGGTGTGCGCATCACCCCCAGGTCACGGGGAGCGCGTACACGCCGTAGTGCATCGCCTTGTCCCGCAGTGGTACCTCCTGCGGATCGACCGCCAGCCGGAGGTCGGGGAAGCGGTCGAAGAGCTTCTGGAAGCCGATGCGCAGGGTCGCCCGGGCCAGGTGCTGGCCCAGGCACTGGTGAATGCCGAACCCGAACGCCAGATGCCGGCGGGAAGGACGGGTGACGTCGAAGACCTCCGGGTTCTCGAACTGCGCCGGATCCCGGTTGGCGGCCGGCAGGGACAGCACCACGGTCTGACCGGCCTCGATGGTCCTTCCGCCGACCTCCACGTCCTCCAGCGCCACCCGGCTCGCGCCCATGTGGGAGATCGTCAGGTAGCGCAGCAGCTCCTCGACCGCCCGCTCCATCAACTCCGGCTGCTCGCGGACCTTCTGCAACTGCTCCGGATGCTCCAGCAACGCGAAGGTGCCAAGCCCCAGCATGTTCGGTGTGGTGTCCAGCGCGCCGCCGATGGTGATCCAGGCGATGTTCGCCAGCTCCTCCTCGGTCAGCTCACCCGTCTTGACCAGCTTGCCGAGCAGCTTGTCGTTCGGCTCGGCGAACAGGTCCTTGACGACCCGGGCCAGCGTCTGGTCCAGCGCCGTGTTGTGCTCGATGAACTCATCCAGCGTGTAGTCGATCCGCATGATCGCCGAGAAGTGCCGGTCCAGCTCGGCGATGTCCTCCTCCGGCACACCCATCACCGAGTGCACCGACCGGTACACGACCTTCTGCACGAACGCCGGCAGCAGGTCCACCGGCGGTTCGAGACCGGCCATCTCCTCGAGCACGTCGTCGATGATCCCGGCCAGCGTCGGCTCGTACTCCTGGATCTTGCGGACCGTGAAGAAGCCCGTCAGCAGCCGCCGGTAGCGCGTGTGGTCCGGGGCGTCCATCCGGACGAAGGACCCCGGTCCCGACGGCTGCGGGTCGTACTTCTCCACCTCGAACGGTGGTGACGCCACCAGCGCCAGCAGCTCCGCGCGGTGGCTGAACCGCGGGTCGGTCATGATAGCCCGCACATGGTCGTGCCGGGTGACCAGCCAGCCGTCGTCGCGGCCCGGCGCGATGTCGAAGGTGACCGGGCTGATCGGCTCCTCCTCGCGCAGTCGGCGGTACTCCGGATCGGGGTCGAAGGGGCAGGTGCGATCGGTCGGTATCACAGGTGGTTTCGGCTCGTAGGCCATGAGTCCTCCGTCTGGTGGGTTCCGTCCGCTGGGTGTGCCGCTCAGGCCCGGCGGACCATGAGAGGCAGCCGCCGAAGACCGAAGACGTTGACCCGGTTGTCGAAGTAGGACAGCGGTGCGTCAGGGTCGACCCGGATGTCGGCGTAGCGGTCCAGCATCAGATTGAGCGCGATCTGCCCCTCCATGCGGGCCAGCGGCGCGCCCAGGCAGTAGTGGATGCCGTGCCCGAAGGCCAGCTGCCTGGCGTTGGACCGTCCCGGCAGGAAGCGGTCCGGCTCGGGGAAGACCCGCTCGTCGCGGTTGGCGGACAGCAGCCAGAGGTACATCATCGCGTTATCGGGCACCTTCTCCCCGGCGATCTCCACCGGGACGGTGGGCACCCGCTCGATCTTCAGGAACGGCGGCCGGCAGCGCAGCACCTCTTCGGTGAACGGCGTGATCCTCGTGCGGTCCGCACGCAGGTCGGCGAGCATGCCCTCTTCCCTGTCCAGGGTCAGCAGCATGTTGCCCAGCAGCACGGACGTGGTGACATGCCCGGCGAGCAGCAGGAGCGCGGCGAAGCTCACCACGTCGTCGTCGTTCAGGCTCTCCCCGTCGACCTCGGCCCGCACCAGCAGGCTCATCAGGTCGTCGTACTCGCGGGCCCGCCGCTCGGCGACGTGTCGGCGCAGATAGGCGTCCAGCTCCCGCACGGTTGTGCCCATGACCTCGGCGCCCTCCGGCGTCTCCCAGTCCACGGTCAGCAAGTTGTCGGCCCACCCCTGGAACAGGGAGCGGTCGGACGGCGGCACACCGAGCATGGAGGAGATCACGATCACCGGCAGCGGGTTCGCGAACGCCTCGATCAGGTCGAAGCGGTCACCGCCGTCGAGGCCGTCGAGCAGGTCGGTGGCCACCTCGGTGATGCGGGGAGCCAACTCGTTGATCATTTTCGCGGTGAAGACCTTGCTCACCAGCCGCCGCAGCTTGCCGTGACGGGGCGGGTCCAGCAACAGCAGCGTGCCGCCCGGCGGTTGCCGCTCACCGCCGGACAGCCGGGTCACCGTGTCCGAGGAGAAGGCCCCCGGATCGGCGGTGATCCGCTGGACGTCCTCGTGGCGGAACACGTGGTAGCGGCCCGCCGGATCCCGCCACACCGGCTTCTCGTCGCGCATCCGCCGCAGCCAGGCCAGCAAGGTCGCACCACCGTCGAGACCGACCTCGGGCGGCGCGGCCACCTCCGGACCGGCAGGAGCGGGCACGGCTGTCATAGGGGAACCCCTCTCGTAGGGCGGACCGCACTGGAGACGGGCCCGGGAGCGCCTCAGCGCAGCACGCCGGGCGAAACGAAGGCCACAGGAGCCGCGCAACTCTAGGGATTTGCCGGTGCCGGCGGGTGCCGGACGGGTGCAGCGGGCAACTAGGGGATTTTTCAGTGTCGGAGGTCAATCGGCCGTGGACCGCCCGGACGCCCCCAGACTTGGCCGCGTTCGAGGTGTTCGAGGAGCCCTGCCGAGCGCGTGGGTGTCCGAGCCTGAGGAGATACCGGTGTTGTCTACCGTTCCGAGCGCAGCTGGCCTGTCACCGGTCTCCGCCGTGGTGTGCGACCCGGGTCTGGGGGCCGAGCTGTGAGCGAAGACCGCCTGCGGGACTATCTGAAGCGGGTCACCGCCGACCTGCACCGTACGACCAGCCGCCTGCGCGAGTTGGAGACCAAGGACCGCGAGCCCATCGCCATCGTCTCCATGGCCTGCCGCTACCCGGGCGACGTGCGCTCGCCCGAGGACCTGTGGCGGCTGGTCGCCGACGGCACCGACGCCATCACGCCCTTCCCGGAGGACCGCGGCTGGGACGTCCCGTCCCTGTACCACCCCGACCCCGAGCACCCGGGCACCTGCTACACCCGCGAGGGCGGCTTCCTCCATGACGCCGCCGACTTCGACCCCGACTTCTTCGGCATGTCGCCGCGCGAGGCCCTCGGTACCGACCCGCAGCAGCGGCTCCTGCTGCAGATCTCCTGGGAGGCCCTGGAACGGGCCGGACTCGAACCCGGCACCCTGCGCGGCAGCGACACCGGTGTGTATGTCGGTGTCATGTACAACGACTACGGCTCCCGGTTCGACGTACCGCCGCCCGGCCTCGAGGGCTTCATCGGCAACGGCAGCGCGGGCAGCATCGCCTCGGGCCGCGTCGCCTACACCCTGGGCCTGGAGGGCCCCGCGGTCACCGTGGACACGGCCTGCTCCTCCTCCCTGGTCGCCGTCCATATGGCTTGCCGGGCGCTGCGGGCGGGCGAGTGCTCGCTGGCACTGGCGGGCGGTGTGGCCGTGATGTCCACGCCGGTCACCTTCACCGAGTTCAGCCGTCAGCGCGGACTCTCCGCCGATGGCCGCTGCAAGTCCTTCGCGGACGCGGCGGACGGTACCGGGTGGGGTGAGGGCGCGGGTCTGCTGCTGTTGGAGCGGCTGTCGGACGCGCGGCGCAACGGTCACCGGGTGCTGGCCGTGATCCGGGGCAGCGCGGTCAACCAGGACGGCGCCAGCAGTGGTCTGACGGCCCCCAACGGTCCGTCGCAGCAGCGGGTGATCCGGGCGGCGCTGGCGAGCGCGGGGCTGTCGGCCGCGGATGTGGACGCGGTGGAGGCGCACGGCACCGGCACGACGCTGGGCGACCCGATCGAGGCGCAGGCCCTGCTCGCCACCTACGGACGTGCCCGTCAACGGCCGCTGTGGCTGGGCTCGTTGAAGTCGAACATCGGCCACACCCAGGCCGCCGCCGGTGTCGGCGGCGTGATCAAGATGGTCATGGCCATGCAGCACGGAACGCTCCCTCCCACGCTCCACGTGGACTCCCCGTCCCGGCACGTCGACTGGTCGGCGGGCGAGGTGCGCCTGCTGACCGAGGCCAAGCAGTGGCCGCGCACGGAAGGCGGTCAGCCGCGGCGCGCGGGCGTCTCCGCGTTCGGCGTCTCCGGCACGAATGCGCATGTGGTGCTGGAGGAGGGTGAGGAGTCGGGGGCGGCGGTCGAGGGGGCCGGGGTTGCCGGGTCCGGGGCCGGTGGGGTTGTGCTGTGGCCGGTGTCGGGGCGTGGGGAGGGTGCTCTTCGGGCGCAGGCGGCGAGGCTGGTGGAGGCGGTGGAGGGTTCTGCCGTCGATGTGGGGTGGTCGTTGGCGGTGACGCGGTCGGTGTTCGAGGACCGTGCGGTGGTCGTGGGTTCGGGGGTTGAGGATCTGCGGTCGGGTCTGGCGGCGTTGGCGGCGGGTGTGGCGGACGCGCGGGTGGTGCGGGGCGGTGCGCTGCGTGGGCGCACGGCGTTCCTGTTCGCGGGTCAGGGTTCGCAGCGGCTGGGTATGGGCCGGGAGCTGTACGACGCGTATCCGGTGTTCGCGGACGCCTTCGACGCGGCCTGTGCCCATCTCGACACCGAACTGCCGCGTCCGTTGCGGGAGGTGGTGTTCGGTGAGGACGTTGAGCTGCTGAACCGGACGGAGTTCGCGCAGCCGGCGTTGTTCGCGCTGGAAGTGGCGTTGTTCCGGTTGCTGGAGTCGTGGGGTGTGCGCCCGGATGTGCTGGCGGGGCATTCGATCGGTGAGATCGCTGCCGCGCATGTGGCGGGGGTGTGGTCGCTGGCGGACGCGTGTCGTCTGGTGGTGGCGCGTGGCCGGCTGATGCAGGCCCTGCCGTCGGGTGGTGCGATGGTCGCGCTGCAGGCCACCGAGGAGGAGGTGCTGCCGCTGCTCGGTGACGAGGTGGGCATCGCGGCGGTCAACGGGCCCCGGTCGGTGGTGGTCTCGGGCGCGGCTCAGGCGGTGGAGGAGATCGCGGAGCGCTTCCGTGGCCAGGGCCGCAAGGTCACGGCGCTGCGGGTGAGTCATGCGTTCCACTCGCCGCTGATGGAGCCGATGCTCGAGGAGTTCCGGACCGTCGCGGAGGGCCTGTCGTACGAGCAGCCGCGGACGGTCATGGTCTCCACGGTGACCGGTGAGGCGGCGAGTGCCGGGGAGTTGATGTCCCCGGACTACTGGGTGCGCCATGTCAGGCAGAGCGTGCGTTACGCCGACGCCCTCCGCGCCCTCGTCGAGCACAAGACCACGCGCTTCGTCGAACTCGGCCCGGACGGCACTCTCACCGCGCTCGCCCGCACCTTCCTCGACGACCACCCGTGTATGTTGGCGCCGACGCTGCGCAAGGAAGGACCGGAAGCCGGGACCCTTCTCCACGCCGTCGCCGCGCTGCACGCGCACGGGCACAGCCCCGACTGGTCCGCCCTGTACCCCGGAGCCCGGCACGTCGACCTGCCCACCTACGCCTTCCAGCAGCGACGCTTCTGGCTCGACCCGGTCCCCGGCGGTGGGCGGCGCGCGGGCGGACATCCGCTGCTCGGTGCCGCGGTGACGCTGGCGGACTCCTCCTCCGTGCTGTCCACCACCGTGCTCTCCACCCGCACCCACCCCTGGCTGGCCGACCACACCGCTGCCGGCCGCACCATGCTGCCCACGGCCGCCTACCTGGACTTCGCCCTGCACCTCGGCGGCCTCGTCGGATGCCACCACGTCGTCGAACTCGTCCAGGAGCAGCCGCTCGTTCTCGACGGCCACCGGCCCGTCGAGATCCAGGTCGTCCTTGACGGCCCGGACGAGGACGGCGTCAGGGCGTTCGCCTGTCACTCCCGGCCCGCCCCGGTCACCACCGACCGGACGGAGGACGACCCGAGCGCGGCCGAGCGGCCCTGGACCCGCAACGCCCGCGGTTCCCTGACCCCGGCCGGGGCCGCTCCCCACCAGCCCGCCCAGCCGGGACTGGACGGCGCCTGGCCGCCGCCGGACGCCCAGGCCCTGGACGCCGACGACATCGAGGAGCTCTACGAGGCGTCATGGGCCCGAGGACTGGACCACGGCCCGGCCTTCCGCGGGCTCACCTCGGTGTGGCTGGCCGGCGGCGAAGCGTATGCCGAGATCGCCGTACCGGAGGAGTTCCGTTCGGACGCCCTGCGGGTCGCACTGCACCCGGCGCTGCTCGAAGCGGCCCTGCACGCCGCCTCCGCGCTCGGCCTTCCCGGCGGATTCGCCGTGGACTGGCGACAGTGCACCCTGTACGCGGCCAACGCGGAGTCGCTGCGAGTCAGGGTCCGGTCCCATTCCGACGGCGAAGTGCGACTGGACCTCGCCGACGAGGCCGGCACCCCGGTGGCCACCATGGGCGCCGTTTCGCTGGCTCCCGTGGACGAACTGCCCCTGAGGGAACCTTCCTCGGCCGGTGGGGACCTGTTCGTGGTCGACTGGAGCGCGCTGCCTCCGGCCGCCGCCCCCGCGCACCGGCCGACGGTGGCCGTCGTGGGCGCCGGACCGGCCCCGGCGGACGCCGACCACCATGCGGACCCGGACGCCTTCTTCACCGCCCTCGGCGAGTCCGGCGCAGCCGCTCCGGAGCTGGTCCTCCTCCCCTGGCAGGACGGCGGGGCAGAACTGCCCGCCGCCGTGCACGAGTCGGCCGCCTCCGCCCTCGAACTCCTGCAGAGCTGGCAGATGGAGGAGCGCACGGCCGGCTCCCGGCTGGTCCTGCTCACCCGGAACGCGGTGGCGGTCCGGCCCGGCGAGCCCGTCGCCGACCTCGCCGCGGCCGCCGCACGTGGTCTGGTGCGCTCGGCGCAGTCGGAGAACCCGGGCTCCTTCCTCCTGGTGGACACCGACCTCGAGACCGACCCGGAGACGCTGTTCGCCGCCGTCTGCGAGGCGGTGACCAGCGGAGAGACGGAGATCGCCGTGCGGGACGGCCGCGCCTACGCCGCCCGCCTCACCCGGCACCACCCGGATCGCTCCCCGAGGCCGCTCCTCGATCCCGAGCGGACCGTGCTGATCACCGGAGCGGGCGGCACCGTCGCCGCCGCCGTCGCCCGTCACCTGGTCACCGTCCACGGAGCCCGGCACCTGCTGCTCGCGAGCCGCCGGGGCGCCGAGGCCCCCGGAGCCGCCGAACTGCGCGCCGCTCTCGGCCAGGCCGGTGCCGAGGTGACCCTCGCCGCATGCGATGTCGCCGACCCCGCCGCGCTGACGGCACTCCTGGACGCCGTACCGCAGCAGCACCCCCTCGGCGCAGTCTTCCACGCCGCCGGGGTCATCGACGACGGGGTGATCACCACCCTGACCCCGGACCGGCTCGCGGCCGTGCTGCGCCCCAAGGCGGACGCAGCCGTCCATCTGGAACGGCTGACCCGGGAGATGGACCTCACGGCGTTCGTGCTCTTCTCCTCAGCCGCCGCCACCTTCGGCGGTCCCGGCCAGGGCAACTACGCCGCCGCCAACACCTTTCTGGAGGCACTGGCCGCCACACTGCGGGCGCAGGGACGGCCCGCGCTCGCCCTCGGCTGGGGCATGTGGGCCGAGGAGAGCGGCATGACCGCCGGGCTCGGCGACGCCGACCGCACCCGGATGGCCCGCGCGGGAATCGCCCCGCTGCCCACCGCCGACGCCCTTCGTCTGCTCGACCTCGCGTCGGCGCAGAACCGACCGGTGCTCCTGCCGGTCGGGCTGGACCTGGCCGCCGCGCGAGCCGCCACGACTCCCACCCCGGCCCTGCTGCGCGACCCCGCCGCCTCCGCGCGACGCACCGCCCCGTCCGCCGGGCAGGGCGGACGACTGGCCCGTACCCTCGCCGCGCTGCCGGTGTCCGAGCGGCCCGCAGCCGTTCTCCGGCTCCTGCAGACGGAGATCGCGACCGTTCTCGGCCACTCAGCGGACGCCCCCGCCGCCGATCCCGAACGCGCCTTTCGCGACCTCGGCTTCGATTCGCTGACCGCCGTCGACCTGCGCAACGCGCTGCAACGCCGCACCGGCCTGCGGCTCGCGCCCAGCGTCGCCTTCGACCACCCCACCCCGGCCGCGCTCGCCGAGCATCTGCTGCGCTCGCTGCCGGCCGGTGAAGGGCCCGCCAGGCAGGCCACCACCGCGCCCCGGCGCGCGCACGGCGGCACGGACGAACCCATCGCCATCGTCGGCATGGCCTGCCGGCTGCCGGGCGGTGCCGACACGCCCGACCGGCTGTGGGATCTGCTGGCTTCCGGCGGCGACGGCCTGACCCCGTTCCCCGAGGACCGGGGCTGGGACCTCACGTCGCTCTACCACCCGGATCCCGATCACGAGGGCACCAGCTACACCCGCACCGGCGGCTTCCTGGACGGCGTCGACCGGTTCGACCCCGCCTTCTTCGGCATCTCGCCGCGCGAGGCGCTGGCCATGGACCCGCAGCAGCGGCTGCTCCTGGAGGTGTGCTGGGAGGCCGTGGAGCGCGCCGGCGTGGACCCGCGGACCTTGCGCGGCTCCCGCACCGGCGTCTTCGCCGGCACCAACGGACAGGACTACACGGCCCTGCTGCGGACGTCCGCGGACGACGTGGACGGCTACCTCGGCACCGGCAACGCCGCCAGCGTCGTCTCCGGGCGGGTCGCCTACACCCTCGGTCTGGAGGGCCCCGCCGTCACCGTCGACACCGCCTGCTCCTCCTCCCTGGTCGCCCTGCACTGGGCCGCACGGGCACTGCGCGCGGGTGAGTGCGACCTGGCCCTCGCGGGCGGAGTGACCGTGATGTCGACCCCGGCCGCCTTCCTGGAGTTCAGCCGCCAGCGTGGCCTCGCGCCGGACGGACGCTGCAAGGCCTACGGCGACGGCGCCGACGGGACGGGCTGGGGCGAGGGCGCCGGGATGCTGCTGGTGGAGCGGCTGTCCGACGCCCACCGCAACGGCCACCGGGTCCTCGCCGTCGTGCGCGGCAGCGCCGTCAACTCCGACGGCGCCAGCAACGGGCTGACCGCCCCCAACGGCCCCTCGCAGGAACGTGTGATCCGGGCCGCGCTGGCCGACGCCGGACTCAGCCCCGCCGACGTCGACGCCGTCGAGGGACACGGCACCGGCACCGTCCTCGGCGACCCCATCGAGGCACAGGCACTGCTGGCCACCTACGGCCAGGACCGCGAACGGCCCCTGTGGCTCGGATCCGTGAAGTCCAACATCGGCCACACCCAGGCCGCCGCCGGTGTCGCCGGCGTCATCAAGACGGTGCTGGCGCTGCGCCACGGCGAACTGCCGCGCACCCTGCACGCCGACCTGCCCTCCAGCCGGGTCGACTGGACCTCGGGCGCCGTACGCCTGCTGACCGAGGCCACGCCGTGGCAGCCCGAGGAGGGCCGCCGCCGACGCGCGGGCGTCTCCTCCTTCGGCTTCAGCGGCACCAACGCGCACGTCATCCTGGAAGAGGCCCCGTCCGCAGGGGGCCCGTCCCACACCGGTGCCGAGATCCCGCCCGCTTCCGAGCGGCCGGTCAACCACGGGACGACCGCCTGGCCGCTGTCCGCCCGTACCCCCGAGGCGCTGCGCGCCCAGGCCGGAAAGCTGCTCGACCACGCCGCCCGGCACCCCGACCTGTCCGCCGCCGACATCGGACGATCCCTCGCCACCACCCGCCCCCTCTTCGAACACCGCGCGGTACTCCTCGGCACCGTACGCGACGAGCTGCTCGCCGAACTGGCCAGGCTCGCCGCGGGCGAGACACAGCCCGACGGGACCACCGCGCGCGGCGGACGGACCGCGTTCCTCTTCACCGGCCAGGGCGCCCAACGCCCCGGCATGGGAAGCGACCTGTACGCCGCGTTCCCCGTCTTCGCCGACGCCTTCGACGAGGTGTGCGCCCACTTCGGCGCCGACGTCCTCGGCACCGCGCTGCGCGAGACCGTCCTCGGCGACGCCGGAGCGCTGCTGGATCGCACCGGGTACGCCCAGCCCGCCCTGTTCGCGCTGGAAACCGCCCTCTACCGGCTCGTCCGCAGCCTGGGCGTGACTCCCGACCACCTGTTCGGCCACTCCATCGGCTCCCTGGCCGCGGTGCACGCCGCCGGAGTCCTCTCCCTCACCGACGCCTGCGCACTGGTGGCGGCCCGCGGCCGGTTGATGGACGTCCTTCCCACAGGCGGCGCCATGGTCGCCCTCCAGGCCACTGAGGAGGAGGTGCTGCCACTGTTGGACGGCCGGGAACACCAGGTGGGCCTGGCCGCCGTCAACGGACCCCGCTCCGTGGTGGTCTCCGGCGAGGAGGACGCCGTACGGGAGGTCGCCGCCCGCATCGAGGAGCTGGGCCGGCGCACCAAGCGGCTGCGCGTCAGCCACGCCTTCCACTCGCCGCTGATGGAGCCCATGCTCCGGGACTTCCGCGAGGTGGCAGCCACACTGCAGTACCACGAGCCCCTCATCCCCGTGGTCTCCGACGTCACCGGCCGGCCCGCCACCCACGAGGAACTCGCCTCGCCCGACCACTGGGTCCGCCATGTGCGCCAGGCAGTCCGCTTCCACGACGGCGTACGCGCCCTCCAGGAGGCCGGCGTCCGCCGCTACCTCGAGATAGGCCCCGACGGAACACTGACCGCCCTGGTCGCCGACGCCGTCACCGACCCCGCGGACACCGCCGCCGTGGCCCTGCTGCGCCCCGGCCAGGACGAGACCACCTGCCTGCTCGCCGGACTCGCCCGCGCCCACGCCCACGGCGTCGACGTCGACTGGAACGCCGCCACCGCGAGCACCGGCGAGATCGCCGAACTGCCCACCTACGCCTTCCAGCGCGAGCGCTACTGGCCCGCCACCGGCGGCCGCGGCGCGGCAGACCTGGCCGCCGCGGGTCTCGCCGACGCCGGGCACCCGCTGCTCGGCGCCCGTGTCGACCTCGCCGACGCCGCCGGCCACGTCTTCACCAGCAGGCTCTCCGTGACGGACCAGCCCTGGCTCGCCGACCACGCCGTCGGCGGCACCGCCGTCCTGCCCGGCACCGCCCACCTCGACCTGGCGCTGCTCGCCGCGGAACGCGTGGGCTGCGATCAGGTCACCGAACTGACGCTCGTGGAACCCCTGTTGCTGCCCGCCGGACAGGCCCTCACCCTGCAACTGAGGGTCGGCGCCCCCGGCCCGGACGGCAACCGCCCGCTCAGCGTGCACTCCCGGCACACAGACGCCCCCGCCGACCGGCCCTGGACCCTGCACGCCGACGGCACCCTCGCCCCCGGCGCCCGACCCGAACCCGAGGACGCCCCGCTCGCCGCCTGGCCGCCCGCGGGAGCCGAGGAACTGCGCGTCGACGACACCTACCACCGCCTCGCCGCGGCCGGGTTCGGCTACGGGCCCGTCTTCCAGGGGCTGCGCGCCGCCTGGCGGCTCGACGACGAGGTGTACGCCGAGATCGCGCTGCCCGACGAGGCCCACGCCGACGCCCCCCACTACGGTCTCCACCCCGCGCTCCTCGACGCCGCCCTGCACGCCACCGCCTTCCTGCCGCTGGACGACACCGCGCCGGGCCGGCTGCCGTTCTCCTGGCGGGACGTGACCCTGCACGCCACCGGCGCCACCGCCGTACGGGTCCGGCTGGCCCTGCGCGGCGAGGACACCGTCGCCCTCGACGTGGCCGACACCACCGGGCGGCCCGTCGCCTCCGTCGGCTCCCTCACCCTGCGCACGATCGACCCCGAGCGGCTGCGCGTCCGGCCCAGCCGGGGCGCCGGCGACATGTTCCGGCTCGACTGGCAGCCGCAGCCGGCCATCGGTGACCTGCCGCACCCGGAGCGGCTCACCGTCCTCGGCGACCCGGCCGGCCGCGAGTTCGCCGCACTGCTCGCCACCGCCGGAGTCGCCGCCGATGTCACCGGGGCCGCCGACCTCGCCGCCCTGGCCGCCGGGGCCGACCCCGTGCCCCGCACCGTACTGGCCGTCGTCCCCCACGACGACGGCCCGCTCGACCAGGCCGGCCACGCCGCCGCACAGCACGCCCTCAATCTCGTACGGCAGCTGCAGGCCGAACGCCGGCTGGGCGCGACCCGGCTGGTCCTGCTCACCCGTGAGGCGCTCATGCCCGACGGACCCGACGGACCCGGAGTGCGCAACCCGGCCGCGGCATCGGCCTGGGGCCTGGTCCGCTCGGCGCAGTCCGAGCACCCCGGCCGGTTCGTCCTCGTCGACACCGACACCGCCACCTCCTCACTCGCCGCGCTGCCCTCCGCACTCACCCGCAGCGACGCCCAACTGGCGCTGCGCGAAGGGTCCGTGCATCTCCCGCGCATCGCCCGTACCGACCCGGCCGCCACCCTGCGCCCCCCGCACGCCACCCCGGGTACGGCCTGGCGGCTGGACATGGTCCGCAAGGGCACCCTCGACGGCCTGGAACTCGTCGCCGCACCGGACGCCGAACGCGCCCTCGCGGACGGCGAGATACGGATCGCGGTCCGCGCCGCCGGAGTCAACTTCCGTGACGTGCTCAACGCCCTCGGCATGTATCCCGGACCGGCCCGCGACTTCGGCCTGGAGGGAGCCGGAGTGGTCACCGAGGTCGGCCCCGGCGTCACCGCCCTCGCCGTCGGAGACCGCGTCATGGGCATGTTCCCCGCCGCCTACGGACCCGTGGCGGTCGCCGACGCCCGCACCGTCGCCCGCGTCCCGGACGGCTGGACGTTCGCCCAGGCCGCGACCGTACCGATCGTCTTCCTCACCGCCTACTACGCCCTCGTCGACCTCGGCGGCGTGACCGAGGGCCAAACCGTCCTCGTCCACGCGGCGGCCGGCGGCGTCGGCATGGCCGCCACCCAGCTCGCCCGTCACCTCGGCGCCGAGGTCTACGCCACCGCGAGCCCAGCGAAGTGGGGCGCCCTGCGTGCCGCCGGACTGGACGACACACACATCGCCTCCTCCCGCGACCTGGCCTTCGAGACCGCCTTCCGCGCCGCCACCGGCGACCGCGGTGTCGACCTCGTCCTGGACTCCCTCGCGGGCGAGTTCGTCGACGCCTCCCTGCGGCTGCTCACCCCCGGCGGACGCTTCCTGGAGATGGGCAAGACGGACGTCCGCGACCCCGAAGACGTCGCCGCCCGCCATTGCGGCATCCACTACCGGGCGTTCGACCTCATCGAGGCCGGACCCGACCGCATCGGCGAGATGCTCACCGAACTCGTCGACCTGTTCGAGACCGGAGTGCTGACCCCGCTGCCAATCACCCCCTGGGACGTGCGCAGCGCGCCGGACGCCTTCCGCCACATGTCGCAGGCCCGCCACATCGGCAAGGTCGTCCTCACCGTCCCGGCACCGCTCGACCCCGACGGCACGGTCCTCGTCACCGGAGGCACGAGCGGCCTCGGCGCGCTGATCGCCCGCCACCTGGTCACCGAGCACGGGGTACGTCACCTGCTGCTCGCCTCACGCCGAGGACCGGCCGCCCCCGAGGCCGCCCAACTCGTCACGGAACTGGAGGAGCTCGGCGCCGAGGTACACGTCCGGTCCGCGGACGTCGCCGACCGCGACCAGGCCGCCGCACTGCTCGCCGCCGTACCCGAGGGGCATCCGCTGACAGCCGTCGTCCACGCGGCCGGCGTACTCGACGACACCGTCGTGGACCACCTCACCCCCGAGCGGCTGGACGCCGTGCTGCGCCCCAAACTCGACGCCGCCGCCCACCTCCACGACCTCACCCGCCAACTCGACCTCAGCGCCTTCGTCCTGTTCTCCTCGGCCGCCGGCACCCTGGGCGCGCCCGGCCAGGCCAACTACGCCGCGGCCAACGCCTTCCTCGACGCCCTCGCCGAGCACCGGCGCGCCATCGGCCTGCCCGCACTGTCCCTGTCCTGGGGACCCTGGTCCCAGACCACCGGCATGACCAGCGGCCTCGGCGACGCCGACCTCCGCCGCATGGAACGCGCCGGCCTGCCGCCGCTCGCCCCCAAGGAGGGTCTGGCCCTCTTCACCGAGGCCCTCGACCAGCCCGGGGCCGTACGCCTACCGATGGCGGTGGACACGACACGGCTCGGGGCCGAAGGCCCCGTACCGCCGCTGCTGGCCGGCCTGGCCCGGAGCCGCCGCACCGTCACGGACCGCGCACCCGCCGCCCGAGCGGGCGACAGCGGGGACCTCGCCGCCGAACTGAGCCGGCTCGACGCCGCCGAGCGGCACCGCAGGCTGGCCGAGGAGGTCTGCCGCCAGGTCGCCGCCGTCCTGGGGCACGCCTCCGCGGCCCGTATCGACCCGGGCCAGTCCTTCAAGGAACTCGGGTTCGACTCGCTCACCGCCGTCGAACTGCGCAACCGGATGAACGCCGCCACCGGGGTCCTGCTGCCCGCCACCCTGGTCTTCGACTACCCGACCCCCGCCGCACTCGCCGACCACCTGGGCCGCGAGCACTTCGCGGGCGGAACGGACGAGGACGCGGTCGCGCCGGGCACGGCCGCGGCCGGCCCGGGCGAACCCGACGAGGCGGCCATCCGCAGGCTGCTGACGTCCATCCCGATCACCAGGTTCCGTGATTCCGGGCTGCTGGACGCGCTGATGGACCTCGCGTCGGCCCCCGCCCCCGCCGTCCGCACCGGCCCGCAGCCGCCGGCTCCGGCCGACGACACCGGCGTGGACGTCGACGGCATGGACGTCGACGACCTCGTCCGGATGGCCCTGGGCGCTGACGACTGAGCGCCCCGCCCCCCGATCCATCCAGCCCGGCTGGACCCCTGTCTGCATCGAAGCGCGAAGTGTGGAGCTGAGCATGTCCTCCGAAAAAGTCGTCGAAGCCCTCCGTGCCTCGCTCCGGGAGAACGAACGGCTGCGCAAGCACAACCAGCGGTTGCAGGAGACGATGACCGAGCCGGTCGCCATCGTCGCCATGGCCTGCCGCTGGCCGGGCGGCGCCGACACACCCGAGGACTTCTGGCGGCTCCTCGCCGACGGCACCGATGCCATGACGGGCTTCCCCACAGACCGCGGCTGGGATCTCGACACACTGTTCGCACAGGAGGGCACCGGCGGCGGCAGCGCCGCAGCCCAGGGCGGCTTCGTCCACGGCGCCGACCGCTTCGACGCCGACTTCTTCGGCGTCTCACCGCGCGAGGCCCTGGCCATGGACCCGCAGCAGCGGCTGCTGCTGGAGGTCGCCTGGGAGACCGTGGAACGCGCGGGCATCGCCCCCGCCGCACTGCGCGGCAGCGACACCGGCGTCTTCGTCGGCTGCAGCAACCAGGAGTACGGCTCCGTGCTTCGCGATGTCCCGGAGGGCGCCGAGGGCCACATCCTCACCGGCAACGCCGGCAGCGTCGTCTCCGGGCGGGTCGCCTACACCCTCGGTCTGGAGGGCCCCGCCATCACCGTGGACACGGCCTGCTCCTCCTCCCTGGTCGCCCTGCACCTGGCCGCACACGCCCTGCGCGCCGGCGAGTGCTCACTGGCGCTCGCGGGCGGGGTCGCCGTCATGGCCACCCCCGGAGCCTTCGTCGAGTTCAGCCGCCAGGGCGGCATGGCCACCGACGGCCGCTGCAAGCCCTTCGCGGACGCGGCGGACGGCACCGGGTGGGGTGAGGGCGCGGGTCTGCTGCTGCTGGAGCGGCTGTCGGACGCGCGGCGCAACGGTCACCGGGTGCTGGCCGTGATCCGGGGCAGCGCGGTCAACCAGGACGGCGCCTCGAACGGTCTGACGGCCCCCAACGGTCCGTCGCAGCAGCGGGTGATCCGGGCGGCGCTGGCGAGCGCGGGGCTGTCGGCCGCGGATGTGGACGCGGTGGAGGCGCACGGCACCGGCACGACGCTGGGCGACCCGATCGAGGCGCAGGCCCTGCTCGCCACCTACGGACGTGACCGTCAACGGCCGCTGTGGCTGGGGTCGGTGAAGTCGAACATCGGCCACACACAGGCCGCGGCCGGGGTCGCCGGCGTCATGAAGATGGTGCTGGCAATGCGCCACGGCACACTGCCCCGCACCCTGCATGTCGATGCGCCGTCCACCCACGTCGACTGGTCGGCGGGCGAGGTGAGCCTCCTGACCGAGCCGCAGGACTGGCCCCGTACCGAGGACCGCCCGCGCCGGGCAGGTGTGTCGTCCTTCGGTATCTCCGGCACGAATGCGCATGTGGTGCTGGAGGAGGGTGAGGAGTCGGGGGCGGCGGTCGAGGGGGCCGGGGTTGCCGGGTCCGGGGCCGGTGGGGTTGTGCTGTGGCCGGTGTCGGGGCGTGGGGAGGGTGCTCTTCGGGCGCAGGCGGCGAGGCTGGTGGAGGCGGTGGAGGGTTCTGCCGTCGATGTGGGGTGGTCGTTGGCGGTGACGCGGTCGGTGTTCGAGGACCGTGCGGTGGTCGTGGGTTCGGGGGTTGAGGATCTGCGGTCGGGTCTGGCGGCGTTGGCGGCGGGTGTGGCGGACGCGCGGGTGGTGCGGGGCGGTGCGCTGCGTGGGCGCACGGCGTTCCTGTTCGCGGGTCAGGGCTCGCAGCGGCTGGGTATGGGCCGGGAGCTGTACGACACGTATCCGGTGTTCGCGGACGCCTTCGACGCGGCCTGTGCCCATCTCGACACCGAACTGCCGCGTCCGTTGCAGGAGGTGGTGTTCGGTGAGGACGTTGAGCTGCTGAACCGGACGGAGTTCGCGCAGCCGGCGTTGTTCGCGCTGGAAGTGGCGTTGTTCCGGTTGCTGGAGTCGTGGGGTGTGCGCCCGGATGTGCTGGCGGGGCATTCGATCGGTGAGATCGCTGCCGCGCATGTGGCGGGGGTGTGGTCGCTGGCGGACGCGTGTCGTCTGGTGGTGGCGCGTGGCCGGCTGATGCAGGCCCTGCCGTCGGGTGGTGCGATGGTCGCGCTGCAGGCCACCGAGGAGGAGGTGCTGCCTCTGCTCGGTGACGAGGTGGGCATCGCGGCGGTCAACGGGCCCCGGTCGGTGGTGGTCTCGGGCGCGGCTCAGGCGGTGGAGGAGATCGCGGAGCGCTTCCGTGGCCAGGGCCGCAAGGTCACGGCGCTGCGGGTGAGTCATGCCTTCCACTCGCCGCTGATGGAGCCGATGCTCGAGGAGTTCCGGACCGTCGCGGAGGGCCTGTCGTACGAGCAGCCGCGGACGGTCATGGTCTCCACGGTGACCGGTGAGGCGGCGAGTGCCGGGGAGTTGATGTCCCCGGACTACTGGGTGCGCCATGTCAGGCAGAGCGTGCGTTACGCCGACGCCCTCCGCGCCCTCGTCGAGCAGAACGTCACCCGCTGTCTCGAGCTCGGACCGGACGGCACCCTCTCCGCCCTCGCCCTGGCGGCGCTGCCCTCGGAGGAACACCCGGAAGCACCGGCCCAGCACGTGGTGGTGCCCGCGCTGCGCAAGGAAGGACCGGAAGCCGGGACCCTTCTCCACGCCGTCGCCGCGCTGCACGCGCACGGGCACAGCCCCGACTGGTCCGCCCTGTACCCCGGAGCCCGGCACGTCGACCTGCCCACCTACGCCTTCCAGAGCGCCCGGTACTGGCCGGTGGACTCCGCCGCCGACCCGCAGGAAGGCCAGGGACAGGCCGTCGACTCCGCGTTCTGGGCCGCCGTCCGCAGGGGCGACGTCCGCGACCTGGCGGAGCGGCTGGCGCTCGACCCGGAGGTCCTGGCACCCGTACTCCCCGCCCTCACGTCCTGGCACCACGACAGCATGCGGCGCGCCACGGCCGAGTCCTGGCAGTACCGGGAGACCTGGACACCCCTGCCGTCCCCCAAGGGTTCGCCCAGCGGGGCCTGGCTGGTGCCCTTCTGCGCCGACGACCCGGACACCACGGCAACGGCCGAGGTCGTGGCGGAGGCGTTCACCGCCGCCGGGGCGGACGCGCGTCCCTTCCCCGTGCCCGCCGCAGCGGACCGCGCCCAGATCACGGAGGCGCTCACCAGGGCCGCGGCCGACCACGGCGCCGCGCTCCAGATCCTGTCACTGCTCGCCCTCACCGAGACACCCCACGCGGCCCACCCGGACGTGCCCCTGGGGCTGCACCTCAACACGCTGTTGGTGCAGGTCCTGGCCGAGACCGGCACCCCCGCACGGCTATGGGCAGCCACGCAGTCGGCCGTGTCCGTCGGCGCCGCCGACCGGCTGACCCGGCCCGTGCAGGCCACCACGTGGGGACTTGGGCGAACCACTGCCGTCGAGGACCCCGATCTGTGGGCCGGTCTCCTCGACCTGCCGCAGCGGCCGGACCAGCGGGCGCTGGCCCGGCTGGTCGCACTCGTCGCGGAGCCGGGGGAGGAGAACGAACTCGCGATACGCGACTCGGCGGTCTTCGCCCGCAGGCTGACCCGCGTCACCCGCGACGCCGACGAGACGCGTCCCGCACCGCGGTTCACCGGAACGACCCTCATCACCGGTGGCACCGGAACCATAGGTGCCCAGGTGGCGCGCCACCTGGCCCGGGAGGGCGCCGAGCATCTCCTGCTCGTCAGCCGTCGCGGCCCCGAGGCGACCGGCGCCGACGAACTGCGCCGCGAACTGGAGCAGCTGGGCACGCGGGTCACCGTCGCCGCCTGCGACCCCGCCGACCGGGCCGCGCTGCGGGCACTGCTCGCCACCGTCCCGACCGACCGGCCGCTGACCTCGGTGCTGCACATCGCGGGCGTCCTCGACGACGCACCGCTCCACTCGATGGACCCGGCGCGCTACGCCACCGTCCTGCGCGCCAAGCTGCGTGCGGCCGACAACCTGGACGAGGCCACCCGGCACCTGGACACCCCCCTCAGCGCTTTCGTGCTCTTCTCCTCGATCGCCGGTGCGCTCGGATCGGCCGGACAGGCCGGATACGCGGCCGGCAACGCCTACCTCGACGCCCTCGCCCACCACCGCCGCGCCGCCGGACTCGCGGCCACCTCCGTCGCCTGGGGACCCTGGGCCGGCGGCGGCATGGCCGACGACCCCGCGGTACTGGCCCGGCTGCGGCGCGGCGGCCTGACCCCGATGGAGGTCGAGCCGGCGCTCACCGCCCTCGGCAGCCTCCTCGCCCACGACGACACCTGGGCGCTGGTCTCCGACGTGGACTGGGCCCGGATCGCCGCCGGGCGGCGGGGATTGCCGGGAGGCGCCCTGCTGAGCCGTATCCCGGAGGCCGTCCACGGCCTGGCGGAGGCCCACGAGGCCACCGCCGGAAACGGCGGCGGACTGCGCGCCGAACTCGCCCCGCTGGGCGCCGTGGAGCGTCGGCAGCTGCTGCTGAAGCTGGTCCGCCGCAGTGCGGCTGCCGCACTCGGTCATCCGACGCCGGAGAGCATCCAGCCGGCCCGTGCCTTCCAGGACTGCGGCTTCGACTCCCTGACCGCCGTCGAACTGCGCAATCTGCTGGCCACCGCCACCGGGCTCACTCTGCCCACGACCCTGGCCTTCGACCACCCGACCCCCCTGGCCCTCGCCGATCACCTGACGCGCGAACTCGACGACGGCACCATGCCGTCCGGTCACCGAGCATCCGGCGCGGACCTGGTCCCGGCGGGCGGCAGTGGCCGCGACGACGAGCCGATCGCGATCGTCGCGATGGCCTGCCGGCTGCCGGGCGGGATCACCTCGCCGGAGGACCTGTGGGAACTGCTGACCCGCGGTGGTGACGCCGTCGGCTCCTTCCCGGCCGACCGGGGCTGGGACCTCGACGCGCTGTACGACCCCGACTCGCTGCGCCCCGGCACCAGTTACGTCAACGAAGGCGGCTTCCTGTCCGGCGCCGACGCCTTCGACGCCGCCTTCTTCGGCATCTCGCCGCGCGAGGCCGTCGCCATCGACCCACAGCAGCGACTGCTTCTGGAGGTCTCCTGGGAGACCGTCGAACGGGCCGGCCTCGACCCGCGCTCACTGCGCGGCAGCCGCACCGGCCTGTTCGTCGGCTGCGGCCACCAGGGCTACGGCGCGACCCTCGGTGAGGTCCCTGACGACGTACGCGGCCATCTGCTCACCGGCAGCGCGGCGAGCCTGGCCTCGGGCCGGGTCTCGTACTCCCTCGGCCTGGAGGGGCCCGCCGTCACCCTCGACACGGCGTGTTCGTCGTCGCTGGTGGCGTTGCATCTGGCGGTGCAGGCGTTGCGGTCGGGTGAGTGTGATCTGGCGTTGGCCGGTGGTGTGACGGTGATGTCGACGCCGGG
>NZ_JBVIDX010000044.1:0-45397 GCF_055572155.1 Streptomyces sp. NPDC030814 | reverse complement strand
GCGTCCTTGGCGGCGACCTGCAACGCCCCGGCCCGTACGGCGATCAGGCTGACCTGGTGGGAGACCACGTCGTGCATCTCACGGGCCAGCTGGGCACGTTCACGGGCGAGCACAGCCTGCGCGTGCAGGGCACGCTCGTACTCCCGGGCCTCCTCGATCTCCACCAGCCGCCGCGCCAAGTCCCGGTGAGCCTGGAGGAGTTGGCCGAAGAGAACCGGGGCGGCGGCGGTCGCCAGACCGTACACCAGGGCGATCAGCGTCATGGCCTGGCCGATGGCCATGAGGCTCTCCCAGGGCCACGGGATGCTGTTGGCGATGCCGGTCAGGGTGACGCACCCGGCGAGGAGGAGGCGGTTGCGGGTCCGTTCGGCCAGGGTGAACAGCGCGACGAGTGGAGCCACGGCGACTGCCTGCGTCAGCGAGGCCGGCAGGGTGAGCAGGAAGACGACGAGCGGGAACCGGCGCCGGAAGGCCAGCGCGGCGCAGCCGACAGCGGCCAGTCCGACGCCGAGCGGTGTGTCGTCCCACAGGTTCACCCATACGTCGACGGCTGCCGCCGCCACCACGACGAGGTCGATGACCGGCGCGGGGATCCGCTGCCACAGGGCGCGTGCGCTGTTCATCGTCCGGCCTCCTGGGGGCGCTCGTCGAGGAGCCCGGCCCGTTGCGCCAGCAGTGCGGCCTGCACGCGGCTCGCCACGCGGAGCTTCGTCAGGATGGCGCTGACGTGGTCCTTGACGGTGCCGGCGCCCAGGTGGATGCGCGCCCCGATGTCGGCGTTCGACAATCCCTCCGCCACCAGGACGAGGACGTCGCGCTCCCGCGGGGTGAGCAGCCGGACCCGGGCCGCCTCCTCGTCGACGGCCGTCCCGGTGCCGGGGTGGCTGTGCAGCAGCGTCCGCGACGCCTTGGGCGAGAGCACCACACCGCCCGCGGCCAGGGTCCGCACCAGCTGGGCGAGCTGCTCGGGCTCGGTGTCCTTGAGGAGGAAACCGGCCGCGCCGGAGTGCAGCGCGGTCAGGATGTACTCGTCGGCGTCGAACGTGGTCAGCATCGCCACCACCGGCGGGTCCGGCATCGTGCGCAGCTCCCGGAGCACGGTGAGCCCGTCGACGTCCGGCATCCGTATGTCCAGCAGCACCACGTCGGGCCGCTCCCGGCGGCACGTCTCGACGGCTTCGCCGCCGCTCGCGGTCGCGACGACCTCGATGTCCTCGGACGCGCCCAGGATGAGCCCGAAGCCCGACCGGACCAGGGCCTCGTCGTCCACCACCACTGCCCGGATCATCTGCCCCGCCTCATGTTCGTCCCCACGGCCTCGACCTTAGAGCCCCGGTGAGTCCCCGGAGCCCCTCGGGCGGCAGCTCCAGCCACACGGCGGGGTAGCACCCTCCGGTCGGCAGGGACGCCACCGCCTCCCCGCCCCCACGTTCTCCAGGCCGGGAGCCATGGCCCAGCGCTCGACACCCCGGGGTCCCCGCGCGCTACGGGGGACGCCCCCGGACGCCCGAGAACCGCGCACCCGCGACCGGCACGCCCTCACACCGGGTGCGGGGCGCCGGATCGGTCTCGGCCCCGCCCGCGAACCGGCCGTCGTCGCCATGCGGCCTCGGCCGGCCCCGACCCGGCCGAGGGGTGGCTTCGCCGTCGTGCTCGTCGCCGGGCGCAAGGTGCCGAGGACGGGCCCGTCGGGTGCCCGTCCGTCGCCGGCGCCGTTCCTGACGGAAGGCAGGACGCCGGCCGTGTCCCGGGCCGGCGGGAAGACCCCGGGGCACGGCGGTACGGCCGGCGGCCCCGGCGTGCCCCGAACGACGGGCGCCAGGTCGGGTCCGCACGGTCCCGCCGGCCGACCACCGCCTGGCATGCCCTCAGGCCCCGGTCACAGCACCACGGCCTGTCGTCTGGATCACGCCTGGACCGCGGGGCTCGGCACGCACATCGGGCCGCGTTGTCGTCGGTCCCCGACCCCCCGCGCTCGGACGACCTCGCGCGGGGGGACCTCCATCGCGTCGGCTCCCTCCTCCGCCTTGCAGCCGCACGCACCACGCCCCGCTCACCGGCAGTCATCAAGGTGCCGTAACCGGAGTCGGCACGATCCGACGGCAGACCCTAGACGTCGCGCCGAACGAGGAACGCCGACAGGGCCCGTAGTTCCTCCCCGGCCGTGCCCTGGAGCGACACGTCCGCCAACGCGGCCTCCGCCGCCGCTATGTGACCGCGTGCCTCATCCAGTGCCGCCGCCCGTCCGCCCGCCGCCTCGACGAGTGCGGCCGCCTCCCCGGGGTCCCCTCCCGACGCCAGCAGCGCGGCCAGACGCCGTGCCTCGGGGGACGGGGAGTCGAGCGCCGCCAGCACCGGGAAGGTCTTCTTGCGCTCCCGGAGATCGTTGTGAACGGGTTTGCCCGTGACCTCGGGGTCGCCCCAGATGCCCAGGACGTCGTCGACGACCTGGAAGGCGAGACCGAGCCGGCGCCCGGCCCGGTCGAGAGCGGCGACCGCGGACGGCGGACCGCCGCCGAGCAGCGCGCCGAGCGCCGCGGCGCAGCCCAGCAACGCGCCGGTCTTGTGCTCGGCCATCGCCCGGTACTCCGCCGCCCGCACCCGCTCCGGCCCCGTCCAGGGACGCTCGGCGAACAGCAGGTCGTCCGCCTGCCCGCGCACCAGATCGCCCAGTGCCGCCGAGAGCATCCGCAACGCCGGCGGACCCGCCTCGGTGGCGGCGAGCGTCTCGACGGCCAGCGCGAACAGGGCGTCGCCCGCGAGGACCGCGGGTCCGGTGCCGTACGCCTTCCAGACCGTGGGGCGACGGCGCCGAGCCGGGTCGCCGTCCATGATGTCGTCGTGGAGCAGCGAGAAGGCGTGCACCAGTTCCACCGCGACCGCCGCGGGCACGCCGGCCCGGCCGGGGGCGCCCACCGCCTCGGCCCCGAGCACGGCAAGCGCCTGCCGGACCCCCTTGCCGCCGGACGCGGCGGCGGGAGCGCCGCCCACCTCGCACCAGCCGAAGGAGTACCCGGCCATCTCGCCCACCCAGGGGTGCGTCCGCCCGATCGCCTCCCGCAGCGCGGGCCGCACCGCCTCCCGGCAGCGTTCCAGGACGAGGGGGACGTCGACCGGCACCCGCAGCGCCGAGGAGACCGGCGTCACCGTGCGGCCTCCACCCGGACACCGTGCGCCGTCCGGACCTCGACGGCGGGAGCCGCCTCGGCCCCGCCGCCGTGCTCCTCCTGCACCCGCCCGCCGGATGCGTCCGGTGCCCGCCCGCCGGGCTCGCTCAGCGCCCGTCCGCCGGGTTCGCTCAGCGCCCGTCCGCCGGGTTCGCTCAGCGCCCGTCCGCCGGGTTCGCCGAGCGCCCGCACACCGAGTTCGTCGTGTGCCCGTGCCACCATCTTCCTCGCGTGCCGTAGTCCGATGCGATCCAGCTCCCGTGCCAGATCGGCCAGTTCGGTCGCCGTCTCGGTGTGGTCGCGGCCCAGCCGGGCGAGTGACTTGGCCAGCCCAAGCCGGGCCAGTGCCTCCCCGCGCGGTTCGCTCATCTCCCGGAACTCCGCCAGCGCCAGCTCGTACGTGTCCCGTGCCTCGGTGTAACGCCCGGCCCGGTACAGGACGTTGCCACGCATCTTGTGGTTGTAGGCCAACGCGCTGGAGAGCCGCATCGCCCGGCAGGTGGTCTCCGCCTCCGACAGCAGGGCGAGCGCCCGCTCGACGTCCCCGTCCCGCGCCGAGACGATGTCGGCCAGCCCGCGCAGCGCCCAGGCGTGGCCGCGCCGGTCGTCGGCGCCCCCGGCTATCTGCGCCGCCTCCTCGAACAGCGCGTACGCGGTGTCGTACTCGCCCCGCTGGCGGTGGATCTGCGCGATGCCCTCCAGCGCCCACACCGTGTGCCGGGCCTCGCCGCGCCGCCGGGCCTCGGCCAGTAACTGCTCGTGCAGACGGGCCACGGCTTCGTAGTCGCCCTGGATCCTGCCCGTCTCGGCCAGTCCCGCGAGGGAGTAGCCGCGCACGACGACATCGCCTCCCCGTTCGCCCATGTCGGCCGCGAGCCCCAGCAGCCGTCGGGCCAGTGCGAACGAGCCCCGTTGCCGGGCCAGGGTGCCTCCGCTCCACAGGGCCCAGGCCATCGCCCCCTGGTCGCCCACGGCCCTGGCCGCCCGGTAGCTCGCCTTCCATGCCCGGTCGGCCTCCCCGATCTGTCCCAGCCGCCGGTGCGCCTCGGCCACCGCGAGCCCGGAGCGCGCCGCCTCACCGTGCTCCCCGGCGCGCTCGGCCTCTCTCAGCTGCCGGGTGCTGGCCGCCAGCACCTCGGTGAGGGAGGAATTCACGGACAGGGTGGTCAGGGCGCCCTGGTATTCAGGGGCGAACGCCTTGCCGTACATGGTTGCCTTTCGTTCCGATCGTGCGAGGTGCAGGCCGTCTCTCGGTGTATACACAGCATCTCTACACGGCATGTATACATAGCGTGTATAGAGCGGCCAGAACGAACCCTGGCCCGTGGGCCAGGGCCGCATCTTCTGCTGATCAAGACGTCATGTACGCCAAGGAGGTTGCCCCTGAGGCGCAGATCACCTCACGAGGCGACCGCGGCCTCGGCGCCGGCCTTGTCCGAGGCGGCCTCGGCCTGCGCGATGCCGAGGAAGCGCCGGATCGTCTCGACCGGCATGTCGAGCCCCTCCGAGGCGGACTGCTCGGTGCCGAACATCTGCACCGCCTCCGCGACGGCCAGGGCCAGCTCGACCTCTGCCTTGCGTACCTTGGCCTCGGCCTTGTCCACGGTGTCGACCACCGCCAGCTGGCGGCGCTGCTTCTCCTGAAGCCTCTGCTTGCGGGAAGGCGTCTTCTCGGGGTGCTGCACAGTCATGACCAAGATCATAATCGGTCGCGTCCACCCCCACCGCATCCCAACTCGGTTGATTCCCAAGGGACAACCGAGGCTCGGCATGGGCGGGCCCCTGGCCACGACGGTCGCGGCAGGAGCGAGCGGAGTGCCGCGCCCGGGGGCGAGCGAGGAAGATTCGCACGGCGACAAGAAATCTTCCGCCGGGATGTCGAGAACCCGTGGCCTGCTCCGTCCCCGTGGTGAAGGCGACCACAATGGGTCGCACGAGCATCGAGGAGAGAACGATGGCCAAGTATCTGTTGCTCAAGCACTACCGCGGCGCCCCGGCAGCGGTGAACGACGTCCCGATGGACCAGTGGACTCCCGAGGAGATCTCGGCCCACATGCAGTACATGCACGACTTCGCGGCCCGTCTGGAGAAGAGCGGCGAGTTCGTGGACGGTCAGGCCCTCGCCCCCGAGGGGACCTGGGTCCGGTACGACGGCGAGGGGCGCCCGCCGGTCACCGACGGCCCGTTCGCCGAGACCAAGGACCTCATCGCCGGCTGGATGGTCATCGACGTCGACAGCCACGAGCGTGCCGTGGAACTGGCCGGTGAACTGTCGGCCGCCCCCGGAGCGGGCGGGAAGCCGATCCACGAGTGGCTGGAGGTCCGTCCGTTCCTGACCGCACCGCCCACCATCACGGAGTGACCACCCCGATGGACGAGGCCCTGCTCCGCGACCTCACACCCGCAGTGCTCGCCGTCCTCGTCCGCCGCGGAGCCGACTTCGCGGCGGCCGAGGACGCCGTACAGGAAGCGCTCCTCGAAGCCGTACGCGTGTGGCCCGCCCAACCGCCACTGGCCCCCAGGGGCTGGCTGATCACCGTCGCCTGGCGGAAGTTCCTCGACGCGACCCGGGCGGACACCGCGCGCCGCCGGCGTGAGGACCTCGTCGACGAGGAGCCGCCCCCCGGTCCGGCGTCGGCGGTGGACGACACGCTCCAGCTCTACTTCCTGTGCGCCCACCCCTCGCTCACCCCCTCGTCCGCGGTCGCGCTCACCCTGCGCGCCGTGGGCGGGCTGACCACCCGGCAGATCGCCCGCGCCTATCTGGTGCCCGAGGCGACCATGGCCCAGCGCATCAGCCGGGCCAAACGAACCGTCTCCGGGGTGCGGTTCGACCAGCCGGGCGACGTCGCCACCGTGCTGCGCGTCCTCTACCTGGTCTTCAACGAGGGCTACTCCGGCGACATCGACCTGGCCGCCGAGGCCATCCGGCTCACCCGGCAGCTCGCCGCCCGGTTCGACCACCCCGAGGTGGCGGGGCTGCTCGCCCTCATGCTGCTCCACCACGCCCGGCGCGCCGCCCGGACCGCGCCCGACGGCAGTCTGGTGCCGCTCGCCGAGCAGGACCGGAGCCGGTGGGACACCGCGTCGATCGCCGAGGGGGTCGAGATCCTCCAGGCGGCCCTCGCCCGCGACCGGCTCGGCGAGTACCAGGCGCAGGCCGCCGTAGCCGCCCTCCACGCCGACGCGCCCACCGCCGAGGAGACGGACTGGGTGCAGATCGTCGAGTGGTACGACGAACTCGTCCGGCTGACCGACAGTCCCGTCGTCCGGCTCAACCGCGCCGTCGCCGTGGGCGAGGCCGACGGACCGCGCGCCGGCCTGACGGCCCTCGCGACGCTGGACGACTCCCTGCCCCGCCACACAGCCGTGGCCGCCCACCTCCACGAACGCGACGGCGACCTGGCGACGGCGGCACGGCTGTACGCCGAGGCGGCCCGCAAGGCACCCAACGCCGCCGAACGCGACCACCTGACCCGCCAGGCCGCCCGCCTCAACACCCGCGGGCGCCGCTGACCCCGGCCGGGGCTCACATCGGCCGCGTCCGCAGGGCCGTCGCCCGGCGCGAGCGGCCGGGGGGCGTGCGGCTCTCGACCTGCCGCCACCAGGTGGCGGACATACATTCGAGCCATGGAGGAGATGCCACGGCGCATCGACCCCTCGACGGATCGGGCGACCGCCGCGCTCCTGCTCGGATGCCTACCGGAACAGGTCGGGGCGTGCCCGCGCTGTCAGGGGCTCACCCACCGCTACGGCCCGCGGGCGCGAGTGCTGTGCGCGGCCTGCCGGGCAGCGGACGCCGCGGCAGCCGAAGCCGCGGACGACTGACCGAGCGGTCCCCGGCCACCCCGTCGAGCGGCCCGGTGTCACAGCCGCCGGCCGCAGGCACGGCTGCCGCACGGGCCGTGCGTCATCCGGCTTCCTCCGTACCCTCGCCGAACGCCGTCACCTCTTCGGGCGTCATGTCCTGTCTGAGGCGGACGAACCGCGCCGGATGCCGCCATGCGCCGTGCCCCTGGGCGGTGTCCACGGCCATCTCGGCGACCAGGTCCGGGTCCACGAGGACGACCTCCAGGGGTGTGCGCGATCCCCAGGACGTCGTGAACCGCGTTCCCTCCCAGGGGTGACCCGGTCGAGCCGCGGACAGCCGGGCGGCGAGCTCCCGGACCGCCTCGGGGGGCAGCAGGGTGCTGCGGGCGACCAGCCGCAGCACCCCGTCGTGGTCATAGCGGCCGAGGAGAACCGTCTGAGGACGGCGCAGGGTGCCGGTGACGGCGCCGACGATGCCCTCGGCGGTGTCCCGGCGACGGATCTTGTACCAGCCGCGAGCCCCGGGCAGATATCGCTGCCGCCGGCCCTTGACCACGAGCCCCTCCACGCCGGGGACCCGCGTCCAGGACGTCAGCCACTCCTGCGCGGTGGCCAGGTCATCGGTCTGCGGACAGAGAGTCCACGGCGCGGCGAGTGCGTGACCGGTGAACAGCTCCTCCAGCCTCCCGCGCCGCTCGTCGTACGGCTCGCGGAGCAGTTCCACGCCGTCGGCCTGGAGGACGTCGAAGGCGATGAAGTGGGCGGGCAGCTCCGCAGCCAGCCGAGCGGCCGTTCGCCCGCTGGACGAGGCCCGGCGTTGCAGCGCCTCGAAGGACAGTTCCTCGCCCGCCCAGACCACCACCTCGCCGTCGAGGACCCAGCCGTCCGGCAGCCGCCCCGCCGCGGCGGCCAGATCGGGGAAGCGGGCCTGGATCAGGCTGCCCCGGCGGGACTGGATCAGCACGGGCCCGGGGGCCGGCCAGGGGGTGAAGACCAGCGTCCGGTATCCGTCGAACTTGGGCTGCAGGACGAGGCCGCCGGGCAGTGCCGCGGGCGGGGGCATCCGTTCCCGGGCCTGGGCCAGCATCGGCTCCACCGGCGGTCGCAGCACCATACGTCCGGTCTACGACGCGCACGCCCGGCCCGCGACCCGAACGCGCCCGCCCCCGGGCCGCGCGTCACCGCGCCTCGCCCCACCTGACGGGGTCAGGGCTTGCGGCCCAGTCCCCCGTGCTCGCCGATGACCTCGGGAGTCGCGTCGTCCGGCTCGGGACGCCAGAGCGGGACGGAGACCACACCGGGGTCGATGAGCTCCAGCCCGTCGAAGTATGCGGCGATCTGATCGGGGGTCCGCAGGATGTACGGCACGGCGCCGCTGTTGTTGTAGGCGTCCTGGGCCTGCTCGAAGACGGGATCGATGCCGAGGGAGCCGTCGTTGACCGAGAGGTAGCTGCCCGACGGCAGTGCCGCCATCAGCCGGGTGACGATGGAGCGGGCCTGGTCGTGGTCGGCGACGTGCCCGAGGATGTTGCTGAGGATGAGGCCGGTGGGCCGGTCGAAGTCCAGCGTCCCGGCGGCGGCGTCGAGGATGCGGTCCGGCTCCAGCACATTGGCGTCGACGTACGCGGTCGCCCCCTGCGGCGTGGAGTAGAGCAGCGCACGGGCGTGCGCCAGGACCAGGGGGTCGTTGTCCACGTAGACGATCCGCGACTCGGGAGCGATCCGCTGCGCGACCTCATGGGTGTTGTTCGCGGTCGGCAGGCCCGTACCGACGTCCAGGAACTGGCGGATTCCCGCCTCCGCCACCAGATACGTGATGTTGCGACGCAGGAACGCCCGGCTGCTCCGGGCGATCGTGACGATGCCGGGGAACACCGCGGTGTAGGCGTCGCCCGCCTCCTCGTCGACCGGGTAGTTGTCCTTGCCGCCCAGCCAGTAGTTCCAGATGCGGGCCGAGTGGGGCACCGACGTGTCGATCCTCTGGTGCGCCGCCGATCCGGGCGTGCTCGCGTGTTCGGTCATGAGTGGCGTCCGTCTTTCCACCGAAGCGTTTGATGTTTCAACAGACAACCTACGTCCCGACACCCCTGCGCCGCACGCCAGTTGGTGATTCCGTTCCTCCCGATCGGCACAGGGGTCCGTCCCGGGCGCCCCGCCCCGCGCCCCCTGGGGCCATCCCTGGCGGCCCCAGGCGCCTTCGCCGCTCCTGCGGCGGCGCAGGCGCCCCTCGGCAGGCCGAGCGGGGCGACGGCCCGGCCGTCGCCCCGCTCCGTGGCCGCCGCCGAGCCGTGCCGCTACTTCAGTTCCGCGGTCGTGTAGTACCCGCCGGCCACCAGCACGTCCTTGTAGTTGCTCTTGTCGACGCTCGTCGGCTGGAGCAGATAGGCCGGCACCGGCTTGGCTCCGTTGTTGTAGGCCCTCCGGCTGTTCAGGTTCGGCGTCTTGCCCTTGAGGACGTCGTCGACCATGTTCGCGGCCATCTCGGCGAGCAGCCGGAGGTCCTTGTAGACGGTCTGCGACTGCTCGCCGGCGATGATCGACTTCACCGAGGCCAGTTCCGCGTCCTGACCGGTGATGACGGGCAGGGGCTTGGCGGCGGAGCCGTAGCCGTGCGCCTTCAGCGAGTTCAGGACGCCGATCGAGATGCCGTCGTACGGTGACAGGACCGCGTCGACCGTGGCGCTCCGGTACGCCTTGGTGAGCAGGCTGTTCATGCGCTTCTGCGCGGTGGGGCCGTCCCAGCGCAGTGTGGTGATCTGGTCCATCTCGGTCTCGCCCGACCGGACGACCAACTGCTTGGTCTCCAGGTACGGCTTCAGCAGGTGCATGGCGCCGTCGTAGAAGTACCGGGTGTTGTTGTCGTCGGGCGAACCGGCGAACAGCTCGATGTTGAACGGGCCCTTGCCGTCCTCGAGGCCGAGCTCGTCGATGATGTAGCGGGCCTGGAGCCGGCCCACCTGCTCGTTGTCGAAGGAGACGTAGTAGTCGACGTTCTTCGTGTCGAGGATGAGCCGGTCGTAGGAGATCACCGGTATCTCCGCGGCCGCCGCCTTCTTGAGCACGCTGTCCATCGACTTGTTGTCGATCGCCGCGATGATCAGCGCGTCGACGCCCTGCTGGATCAGCTTCTCGATCTGGGCGACCTGCCGCTTCGGGTCGTCGTCGCCGTAGACCAGCGTGGTCTTGTAGCCCTTGGCCGCCAGATCGTCCACGACGCTCTTGCCGTCGGTGAGCCAGCGTTCGGAGGCCCGGGTCGGCATCGCGACGCCGATGGTGCCGTCCTCGGAGCCGTCCGCCGAAGCCCCCTCGTCCTCCTGGCCGCACGCGGACAGGGTGAGGGCGAGCGAGACGGCTCCGGCGATCGTGGAGAGGGCGGCTCTTCGGGTGTGCATGTGATCGTTCCTTGTTCTTCTCGTCGTTGAGAGCAGGGCGGCGTATCAGCTGTCGGTGCGGTGCTGCCAGGGGAGGACAGATCGAGACCGACTCGACCGCGCCGTGGGGGCCGAGCTCCGGCAAGCGTGATCGGGGCGCGGGCCACCCGGCATCCGGGGTCCGCCGGCTTCCGTGTTCCCTGTGCCGATGCGCATCGGTACGCATGTCGGGCCGCGCCACGGCGTTCCGGCCCCATGGGGGCTGATTGCGGTGATGCGCAGGGCACTTGCCTTTCAACCGTTCGATATGTCGTCACACGGTCGGAATGTTGGCGAGACCTTAGGGATCAGGTGTGCGAGGTGTCAACGGGGTGAACAGGAACGGTTACTGAAAGGTGAAGAGGCAGGGGCTCAAGTGGCGGACGGGACGGGGCAACTGTGACGGATGGGACGAGGGTTCGGCGGTGGCGCGAAAGTGACCCCGAAGCGGCGGACACGGGGCTTCGGTTGGGGAGTTCCCGTGTCCTGGGACCGCTTGTCCCGGCCGGGGTCACACGGTCGGTGACCAGTGCCCGGCCGGGTGGGGCCGTGGCGGGACGGTCAGAAGATGCCCGGGCCGGGGGTGAGGATGCCCTTCGGGTCGTAGCGGTTCTTCCACGACACGAGCCGCGGCCACATCGAGCCGTAGTGGGCCTGCCAGTCGGCCCGGGTGAACGGGCACGCGCCATGCGGGTACCGGGTGCCGCCGACAGCCGCAGCCTGCTGGTACAGCCGGTAGTTGCGGTCCGTCATCCGGGACGCGAAGTCGGGGTCGGGGCCGGGTCCGGCCGAGTCGGTCAGGACGCTGACCAGCCACACCCAGGGTCCGCCCGCGTCGCCGGGGAGCCGCAGCAACGGCCGTCCGTAGGTCGAGCGCAGCATCGGGAAGATCAGGCCGAAACCGGTCGGGCCCAGGTCCTCCGGTGTCAGCGAGGGGAACACCGAAGAGACGAAGTCATCGACGGCGCCGTCCGGCAGGAACAGATCCAGCCACGGCTTGACCTTCGCGTCCCAGCCCAGGTTCGCCGCGAACGAGTCGTACATGGTGGTGACCAGGTTGATGTAGTCGAGGAAGCCGTAGTCCTCGAAGGACGCGGTGGCCGCGGCCGGGCTGAGGCCGCGCAGCAGCCGCGACGCGTCGGGCACGTTGCCCGCGTCGTAGAAGACCGTGGCCCACAGGGTCAGCGGCTGTGCCGTGCCCGGCTGCGGAATGCTGCCGAGGGAGTCGAACTCGCCGCGGTTCGCCAGGATCCGGATGTCCTGGAAGAACGTACGGATGTCCGTGTACCCGATCCGGTACGTACGGGCCAACTGCTGGGCGGGCACCAGGTCGACGGTCGCCCGCGTGATCACACCGCACTGGCCGAGCCCCGCCAGCGCAGCCTCGAACAGGTCGGTGCTCTGTGTGCCGGAGCACCGCAGAAGCCTGCCGTCGCCCGTGACCACCTGGAGCTGCTGGGCGTGGTCGACCTGGGCGCCCGCCCGGTAGGAGGACATCATCCCTATGCCGCCCATGGAGAGGGTCCCGCCGACGGTGGTCCCGAGGTAGCTGGTGATCGACGCCGGCCTGAGGCCCCGCCCGAACGCCGCCGCGATCAGGTCCTTCCACAGCACGCCCGCGTCGACGTCGGCACTGTCGGTGCCGATCGAGTGGATGGTGTGCAGCGACTCCATCTCGATGACCAGTCCACCGCTGACGAGCGGTTGGCCGAACATCGCGTGGTGCGCGCCGGCCGGCGCGGCCTTGATGTCGTGGGCCGAGCAGTAGGCGAGCATCTTCCGGATGTCCAGCACCGAGCCCGGCCGGAGTACCGCGCAGGGTGTCCTGACGATGATGTTGCCCTGGTCGTGCGCGTTCGCCGCGAGGACATCCGGGTCGAAGGTGAGAGTTCCGTCGAGGGAGGGAACCGCGGCGAACGAGGTACTGTCGGCTGCCTCGGCGACCCACTGCCGTCCGACCAGGTCGAAACCGGCCACGAGCGCTATGGTCCCGGCTCCCAGCCGGGACAGGAACCGACGTCTGTCGAGCTGACCTTGTTCTGTACGTGACATACGAGCATCCTTGGTGTTGGCGCGGCGGATCGTCGGCACACCCTTGTGCGGGTGCCGTATCGCATCTGCGGGTGACTTCAGCCGTTCACGGGCGGCGGTGGTGCGGCCCGGCCCTCGGTGCGGCGAGGCGAAGAAGTGACCTGACCCGTGTCCTGACCAGGTCGGTGCTTCTCACTCATGGCGATTTCCCCCTGAACTGTCCCCGGGATCATCATGACCAAAGACCGCCGGTTGCGCGAGAGTTGAATCGCAGTCAGGGATCCTTTTGCGGTCATTGGGGTGCTGATGCGTGCCGAGATCGCGGGGGCCGCGGGGAGGTCGGGTGTCGATGTTGTGATGAAGTCGCCTGGCGCGTCGTCCGGTCGAGTCTTTCGCCTAGGCCGAACACCGGGCCACCACCGCGCCCGACGACAAACTGCTGCGCACCCTTCAGGCCAACGACGTCCCGATCGGGTAGATCGAGCAGCCGAGTCTGGCCCTGCCGCTCACGCGGCAGGGCCAGAACCCAAGATCTTCATGAGCCTTCTAGCCGAAGTCGTCATGATCGGAGAGGACCTGGTCGATGACCCGGCGGTGGAGGGCGGCCAGTTCCGGGTCGGTGTCGATGGTCTCGGACAGCATCAGCAGCGACTTCCACAGGGCCCACCCCCGGGCCCGCGCCCACATGCCCTCGTCCTGGGCGACCGTACGCCGGAACGCCTCGCGGCTGTCACCGGAGAACATCGTCCACGCGATCACCAGATCGCAGGCAGGGTCGCCGACACCCGATGTGCCGAAGTCGATGACGGCCGCCAACTCGCCGTCTCCGACCAACAGGTTGCCGCTCGCGATGTCCCCGTGGAACCACACGGGTGCCCCGCGCCACTCGGCGGCGAGCGCGGCCCGCCAGACCTCGGTGGCCCGTTCGGTGTCGACGCGGCCTTCGAGGGCGGCGAGACAGCGGCGGGTCTCCTCGTCGTAGTGCGCCGGCGGGGCGCCCCGATACCAGCTGTGCTGTCCCGCGAGCGGGCCGCCGCTGGGATCGCAGCGCTGGAGGGCGAGGAGGAACTCCGCTACGGCGACGGCGAACTTCGCCATGTCGTCGATGCGTTCGGGTGCGGACGTCTCCCCGTCCAGCCAGCCGCGCACCGACCACGGGAAGGGATACCCCTCGCCCGGGACGCCCTTGCCCAGCACGGCCGGTATCGGTACGGGCAGCGCGGGCGCCAGGCGCGGCAGCCACGCGCTCTCCTTGTCGACCGCGGGGACGTAACCGGCGGCGGTGGGCAGCCGGACCGACATGTCGTCACCCAGGCGGTAGGTGCGGTTGTCCCAGCCGTCAACCTTCACCGGCACCACCGGTAGGTCGGCCCACTGCGGGAACTGACTGGCGATCAGCCTGGTGACCAGCGCGGCGTCGATGCCTGCGCGGCCGTCGGGGGGAGTCGAAGCCATAGGGCGATGATCGCCCGGAACGGCACGTCCACGCAACGGATTTGACACTCCCGTCCCGTGGTTGCTCCACCAGACTGGCAATGAGTTTGCCTTGGAGTTGCCAAGTGGGTTGAGGTGGCGGCGAGCCCACCGACTCAAGGGTTTTCTCATCGCCACCGATCGGAAGTTCGGCGTCCGGCGCTCTTGGGGGGAGGTCGTCCGGGTCGACGGCGACGAGGAAGGGACCAGCCGCTACCACAGCCCCGCCCCCCGGCGTCGGCCCGGAGCGGAGCGTCGTGGGCGGCAACAGCGCGGGCGGCGCCCTCGCCGCCGGCTCGCCCTCCTAGCCTGCGGCAACCGAGGACCACGCGTGCGAGCACTGCTCGGCGGGCGCCACGGCACACCGGACGTGTCGTGTCGTGCCGCGCCCGGCGCGCGCGGCGACCCGTCCGATCACGGCGTACAGCTGCCACCGGCGTTCATCGAGGACGGGGGAGCGGAGGTACCTGGGGAACCGGAGGTACGGCTCAGGCCCCCGCGTTGTTGCGCGACCTGCCGGCGTCTTCCAGGGACTCGGCGAGGATGCGCCAGATCTCGGCGGAGAGGTCGATGTCGGACTGCTGACGGGCCTGTTCGCCCAGTTCCTTGAGCCGGCGGATGCCCTCCTCCGCGCGGCCCTCCACAAGCATCAGACGGGCGTCGAGGATGTGGAGTCTGATCTGGTCCCGGTGGGTGAGGCGCAGTTCGTCGCGGTGGAGCTGGTCGTGCAGGGCGCGGGCGTCCGCGTGCCGGCCCTCCTCGAAGGCCAGATGCGTCTGCAGGGTGAGCAGTTCCTGGCGCTGGACCGGTGTGCCCACCAGCGTGAGGGCTCCGGCCGCCTCGTCGAGGCATGCGCGACCCCGCTCGGTCTGCGGGGGTCTGCTCTGCAGGTGCTGGGAGGCCGCGGCCAGCCGCAGGCGCGCCCACAACGTCAGATCGACGCTGCTGTCCAGCTCCTTCATGGCGCGCTCGAGGTAGCTCCGCGCGGCCTCGTGGTCGCCTTGGCGGAACCGTACGGTGGCGGCCGCCCACAATGCCTCGGCGGCCAGCGGATCGGACCGCCCCTCCACCAGCTGCACCAACTCGTCGACGTGCGCCCTGGCGTCGGGCAGCCGTCCGGCCTCCGCTTCCACGGAGACCAGCGTGAGCAGTGCGCCACCGGTGTCGGTGACGGACAGTGCGGCGCCCTTGGCCAGCTGATAGGCGTTGACGGCGATGCCGAGTGCGCGGGTCACCTCCCCGGTCGAACGCAGTGAACGGGCGAGCTGGAAGCCGGCCCTGCACTGCAGTTCGGGCAGGGCGAGTTCGTCGGCGACCCGGGCGAGCTCTTCAAGACAGGCCCGCTCCTCGTCCGGCCGGCCGCGGCGCTGCCAGTGGCGGGAGATCAGCCACAGGGCCTGCCAGCGCAGGAACGCCGCCTCCGTGCGGACCTGGCCCAGCACGGCGATGAGGTTCTCGATGCCCTCGTCGCCGTCCGTGGATGTGGCGATGGACAGGGCCTGCGCCAGGGAACCGTCGCTCGGCGGTGTGTCGAAGGCGGAGCGATCGACCCCCAGAGCCTGGGCGAGGTACGTCACCACCCGCTCTGTCGGCTGCCGGGCGCCTGATTCCAGGCGGGACAGATACCCGGTGGAGATCTCCTCGCCCGCGAGTGCGGCCTGCGAGAGACCACGCTCCACTCGCAGCTCTTTGAGACGTCGCCCGAAGGTCGGCTGTTCCGGCATACGGATTCTCACTATCGCTTTGCGCGCAGGTGAAAGGTATGCGGCTCCACCTCCCCCGCGACTCTCGAGAGCAGTCCGAGGACTGATTGACCCGGAGTCTAAGGTCAACCGGGGTTACTGGCAAGCAATTTGCCCAGATACTTGCCATGGGGCCAGAAGGTGCTTCCTCGATATCTGGCACTTCTTTTCATGAACTTGGCAATGAATTGCCAAGGTGCACGGACCCGTTGAGTAGGGCATCGCCTCGGGAGACACGGGACCTCGAAGCCGGCGACCATCCGGGCTTTCGCCGGAGGAGCTGTCATGAGCGCCCAGGGGACCGCAGTTCACGGGAATCGCCTGGGACGCCGGCGGTCGTGCAGGGGGCACACCTCCCGCCTGAACGCCCTGCCGTCACTGTCGAGTCCACGGCGGCGTCGAGCACGGCCAGGGCCCCGCCCTCGTCCATCTCCCCCCAGTCCGCGAGGGCTTGTGGCCCCCTTCAGCCCCGGCATACCGTGCCGACAGTCGTCAGGACGCCCGAGGAGGCAGCCATGAGATCGCGTCTGCAGTGGACCCACGGCCGCGGAGCGCACGTCGTCGTCGCACGCAGGCAGACGTACCTGGCCGAGATCCTCGTCAAGTTCCTTGTCCTGGTCGGCCTGCTCTACATGCCGGTTCTCGTCTTCCACTGGGGCACCTGGATCCCTTTCGCCGGAGCCGGCCTCTACCTCCTCTGGGAACTCGGCCGCCTCAGCAGCGCACTCGGCGAACTCGCCGCCCTCTGGAACCAAGAGCACCAGCAGCGACAGGAACTCACCCGGAGCGTCGCGCTCAAGTGACGGACGACGGAGCGCCGTGGACCCCCTCCTCGGCGGCCACGGCGCTCCGTTCGCCCGTCAAAAGCCGTCAGGCCAGCCCGAACCGCTCGGCGTGCACCTGCCGACGGGGGACGTTCAGCGTGCGCAGGGAGGCGAGTACGGCCGTGGTCATCGCGGGCGGACCACAGACGTACACGTCGCGTTCGGCCACGTCGGGAACCAGGGCCAGCAGGTTCTCCGGCTCGAACGGCGGACTGCCCTCGCCGGTGCGGCCGGTGAGCAGATGCAACCGCCCTCCGAGGTCCGCCACCAGCATCCGTACCTCCTCGGCCAGCACGGCATCGTCCTCGCTGCGGGCCCGGTAGAGCACGACCACGTCGCCGGCCGTTTCCTCCTCCAGCAGGGCGCGGACCGGCGTGATCCCGACCCCGCCGGCGATCAACAGCGCGCCGGGCCGCGTCCGGTGCAACGAGGTGAACGCCCCGTACGGCCCCTCGACGAACGCGCGGGTCCCGACGGGGACGTGGCGCAGTCCGGCACTGGCGCTACCGACCGCCTTGGCGGTCAGCCGCAACGTACGGCCGTCGGGCGCCGCCGACAGGGAGAACGGGTTGGCCAGCCACCAGTGGTTGTGCCCGGGGAACCGCCAGATGCAGAACTGCCCGGCCCGGGCCGGCAGTCTGTCGAGGTGGCGGCCGGTGACGTGCACCGACACCACGTTGTCCGACTCCGGCACCACCGCCGTGACCTCGAACCGGTGATAGGCGTTGCGCCACAGAGGCATCACGATCCGCCCCGCCACCAGGGCGCCGAACGCGAACAGCCACAGGGCCCACCAGTAGAACATCGCGAACGCGGAGGAGGTGAAGGTCGTCGTCTCCTGCAACTGGTGGACGAACGCCAGGCCCAGCGCCACGTACAGCAGCAGGTGCAGGGCGTGCCACGTCTCGTAGCGCAGCCGCCGCCGCACCTGCCGGGCGGACACCGCGGCGATCACGACGACGATCGCCGCGGCCAGCATCCCGAGCAGCGAGGCCGGCACGCCGGCCAGCGCGAAGAACGTCTTCCCCATCGACGTGTCACTGAGCCGCGCGTAGCCGAGCACCACCAGCACGGCGTGGGTGAGGAGGGTCCACAGCAGGGTGAAGCCGACCCAGCGGTGCCACACCGTCAGCCGGTCCATGCCGATACGACGGTCGAGCCACGGCAGCCGGGCCACCAGCAGCAGCTGGAACAACATCAGCACGGCGGCGTGCAGACCGAAGAACTTGGCGACCGTGAGCGTCCCGTTCTTGCCGGTCCCGGCGGTGAGGAACAAGATCTCGACGATCACCACGTTGACGACGACGAACGTCCACAGCGCCCAACGCGCCGCTGTGACCGGAGGTATGGTGCTCTGCCGCACCTGTGAAATCGTTGCCTCCACCGCTTCCCCTTTTGTTCATGTGACGTACTCGTGCCCGGGAACCGGCCAAACCGCGGCCCCGAGCGTCCCAACCTGTACAGCCGTGATCCCGGCAGAATCCGGGACTTGTCCTAATCGAAAGCTTTACGTGGCCGGAACGCGCCCCGGCTTGCCCGCGGGGGAGCCGGGGCGCGCTCTGCCGTGTGGGTCAGTGCCCCTGACAGCAGGAGCCACCCGACGACCGGCCGGTGCCCGCGCTCATGCGCCCCGCGTCCTCGGCCCGGGCCCGTCCGGTCGCCGATCCCGCGTCGTGCACCACCCGTCCGGAGATCAGGGTGTACCGGACCTCGGTGGACCGGATCTCCTTCACCGTCACCCTGGTGACGTCCCGGTCGAGGACGATCAGATCCGCTCGCTTGCCCGGCCGAACGAACCCCGAGCCACTGTCATGCAGCTGGTGCGCCGCACCCGCGGTGTGCATGACCAGCGACCGGGTCCGGGTCAGCCCTTCGCGGGCGTTGAGAGGCGGCTGATTCTGCTCAGGGTTGCTGCGGTCGATCGCAGTGGCGACCTGGGTGAAGGGAGCGAGCGGGTCGACCGGCCAGTCCGAGCCTCCGGCCAGCATGGCCCCCGCCTCGGCCAGACTGCGAGCCGGGTACAGGCGCTCGTATCGCTCCGGCCCGATGAAGGGCCGCAGCGCGTCGTTCGTGAACGACGAGGGCAGTGCCCACTGCAGCTGCATGCTGGCCACCACACCGGCGCGGGCGAAGCGACGGTAGTCGTCCGGGTGCACCAGCTGGAGATGGGTGATGGTGTGCCGTCGGCCGGGGCGGGCGACGGCCTCGTAGGCGTTCAGGGCCGCGCGTACGGCGCGGTCGCCGATGGCGTGGGCGTGCATCTGCCAGCCGTCCGCGTCCAGGCGGCGCACCAGGGACCGGTAGTCCCGGGCGCTGACATGGAGGGGACCACGGTTGTCGGTCGGCCTGCCCTGGGCGTCCAGGTACGGGTCCAGCAGAGCGGCGGTCTGCGCCGGGAACTCCATCACGCCGTCGAGGAACACCTTGACCGTGGTCAGTCGCAGCCCGGCCGGTCCGGTGAACCGCTTGCGCACGCCGCGCAGGAACTCGGCCGCCTCCTTGGGCTTCTTTGCGAGTTCCGCGTCGACCACCAGCGCGGGGGTGATGCGCTGCGGCAGCACGCCCCTGGCCATGAGCTCGGCGTAGGTCGTGACGGACTCCTCGCTGCTGGAGGCGTCGAGGAAGGACGTGATGCCCGCGGCCAGGAGCGTGCCGGCCATCTTGGTCTGGGCGGCGAGGATCAGGTCGGGACTGGGCGGCGGGATGACCTGGGCGACGAGCCCTTGGGCGTCGTCCACCAGCAGCCCGGTCGGTTCCCCGTCGGAGCCGCGGACGATCTTTCCGCCCGCCGGGTCGGGGGTGGTGCGGTCGACTCCCGCGAGGGCGAGCGCCCGGCTGTTGGCGAGGCTGTTGTGGAAGTCGGAACCCTGCAGGAAGATCGGGCGTCTGGTGTTCAGCGAGTCCAGCAGCGACTTGTCCGCCACGGTGCCCGCGGGCAGCAGGCCGACGGGGTTCCAGTCGGTCACCTGGAGCCAACCGTCCGGTTCCTGCGCCGCCGAGGCGTCCAGCATCTCCTGGAGACGTGCGCGGAACTGCGGAACCGTCATGCTCGCGTTCCCCAGCGACGGGTTCAGGGTCTGCGCGGCCGCCCCGAGCGGGTGCATGTGCCCGTCCTGGATGCCCGGCATGACCGTGCCGCCGTCGGCGTCGAGGACGAGGGTACGGGGGCCGATGCGACGGCGTATGTCCGTGTTGCTGCCGACCGCGAGAACCTTTCCGTTCGTGCCGATGGCCACGGCCTGCGCTCGCGCGCCGCCCTTGGTTCCGGTGAAGACCCGCCCGTTCAGCACGACGGTGGCCACGCGCACCGGGGACGTGCCGGTCGCGGCTCGGGCTGCCGTACCGGCACCGGCCACCGTGAGGGCGCCCGCGCCTGCCGCGGCCAAAAACGTCCGCCGCTGCAGCGCACCGCCCACGGGCGCTTCGGCGGGGCCGTCGAGAACGTCTGGCATCTGATCACTCCTCACCCGGGGCCGTACCAGCCGCCGACGCCCGGTACGGTGTGTGATTAATGTCTTAACCACAAGCCGCGAGGCTGTTGGGGAACAGATGACGATCTCGCCTGCCTGGCGCCGCCCCACACTCGGCGCCGTGGCCGCACGGGCCGGGGTGTCCACGGCCACGGTGTCCAACGCACTCAACGGCACCGGACGCCTGTCCGATGCGACGAGGCAGCGCGTACTGGCCGCGGCACGCGAACTCGGGCACGCCCCGGCCAGCACGGCCCGGGCCCTGGCCCGTGGCGGCACCGGAGTGCTCGGCCTGACCACCACGACGTACGGCAACCTCCCCGTCGCGTACACCGTGATCCCCTACTACGCGCAGCTGACGCTGAGCGCGATGGCGGCGGCGCACGAGCGCGGCTACATGCTCATGGTCATGCCGAACTCCCTGTCCCCGTGGATGTGGCTCAACACGCCGATGGACGGCGTCATCCATGTCGAACCGCGGGCCGAGGACCCGATACTTTCCCTCCTGCGGGAGCGCGGCATCCCGATGATCACCGACGGCCGACCGCCCCGGCCGCACTGGAACGACGCGTGGGTGGAAACCGACAACGAAGCCGGCATGCGTCTCCTGCTCGACCACATCGCGGAATCCGGCGCCCGGCGGATCGCGCTCTCCCTCCCGCTCCACGACGCCGAGTACCCGCAGCGGATCGGCGGCGCTTACGCGTCCTGGTGCGCCGAGCACGACATGCCCGCCCTCGTCGAGGAGTACGCCACGCTGCCCGACTACTTCACGGCCGAACGCGAAGCGGTCGGCCGGCTCCTCGACCGCGACCCCCGCCCGGACGCCGTCATCGGCGTCTACTCCGACTCCGGCCACAACATCCTCGACGCCGCCCGCGACCGCGGCCTCCAGGTGCCGCGGGACCTCTTGGTCGCGTGCATCAGCGAGGACCCGGACTACGCGACGGCGACCCCGCCCATCACCACGGTCAGCCTCCGCCCGGAGGAGGTGGGCGAGCAGGCGGTCGACCTCCTGATCGCCCTCATCAACACCCGCAGTGGCGTGACCCGCCGCCGACTGGTCCAGCCGCTGCTGATACCGCGCCGCTCCACACGCCGGCCACCGCCGACTGACCGGCGAAGAGAACGGCCCAAGTGACTCCGTTCACCCAGGGGCCCCCTTCGCCGGGGCGGTGTGTCAGGAGGTGATCGCGGGCTGATCGGCCACCCACAGCCAGGATCCGTCGGGCTGACGGCGGGCGATCTCGACGGTGATCTCGCCGTTGGTCAGGGTTGATGCCGTCAGCGCCAGGTCGCCGGTGATCAGGGGCGGGTGCTGCCGGCCCGGTGTGAGGACGGGGGCCGCCGCGACGAACTGCTCGTACACCTTGCGGATCTGTGCGTGTCCGGTGGCGAGGCTGCCCGGCGGGAAGGCGAGTACGGCGTCCGGTTCGTACAGCGCCACCAGTCCGTCGACGTCGTCGGCGTTGGCGCGCTCGATGAAGTACCTGCCCAGGTCGTTCGGCTCTTTCGCCGCTTCTGCGTGTGTCATGCGGATGAGCCTCTCAACGGATACACGACATCTTGTGTCACGTATTCCCGGTAGGTTCTGGGCATGCGCGCCGACCGGTTGGTTTCCCTGGTGCTCCTGCTGCGGCAGCACGGGAGGCTGTCCGCGACGGCGCTGGCCCGGGAGTTGGAGGTGTCCACGCGCACGGTGCTGCGCGACATCGACGCGCTGTCCGCGGCCGGTGTCCCGGTCTATGCCGAACGCGGCCGGCACGGTGGGTTCGCGCTGCTGCCCGGTTTCCGGACCGAGCTGACGGGGCTGAGCCACGACGAGGCACTCGCGCTGCTCGTCGCCGGATCGAGGCGGGGCGCCCAGGCGTTCGGACTCGGTGCGGCGCTCGCTTCGGCGATGCGCAAGGTGGTGGACGCGCTGCCGGAGAACCAGCGGGCCACGGCGGCCGGAGCGGCTCAGCGTCTGCTCATCGAACCGGAGACCGATCTGCTGTCGCGCAGGCTGGTCGCCGAGGAGGTACCGGACACCGTCGTGGCCGAGGTCCGGCGCGCGGTGTTCGCGGGACACAGGCTGCGGATCCGTTACGCGGCCGTGGACCAGGCGCCGAAGTGGCGCACGGTCGACCCGATCGGACTGGTCACGGTGCGCGGCCAGGGCTATCTGCTGGCCACGCGTTCCGGCGCGGATCGCACCTACCGGCTGTCGCGCATCCTGACCGCCAAGGAGCTCGCCGAGCAGGCTCAGCGGCCGGAGCGGGTCGATCTGGACCGGGTCTGGCAGGACCGAAGTACGCGGTTCCGCTCGAGCGGCGACCAGGTCACCGTGCTGGTACGGCTGGACCGGGAGCGGCGGGAGGAACTGGTGGGCAGCGCACTGGCCGTCCTCGCCGAGGAGCCCGACGGGGACGGCCGGCTGCGGCTGGAGGTCACCTTCCAGGACGCGCAGCACGCCGAATGGGCACTGTGGCGCCTCGGCACGCACGCCGAAGCCCTGTCCCCGCAGGGGTTGCGCAAGGCACTCCGTGACCGCGCCGCCACGATCGCCGCCCACTACGGAGCGCCGTCCTGAGGGTGGTGGGCCTACATGTCACCCGAGACGGTGGGGCGCAGGTCGCAGGTCGCAGGTCGCAGGTCGCAGGTCGCAGGTCGTGCCTCGTGCAGAAGGTGTCGGCACAGACGCACCCGGCCCGGTCGTTGAGGTCAGTGTCTGCCCGGTGACGCCCACCGCTTCGTCCCGGACCACTTGCCGTTCTCGTGGAAGCAGCCGTACCGCTCGGCCCGGCCGTGGTGTCGGGTTCAGGCACGTCGTACCTTTCGCCGGGCCGTAAGGAGAGGGCTTGGGCTTCCCGGTTTCCCCGCACGGTGGTCGGGGAACACGTCGGCCCCCAGCCCAGGTCACGTACCGGCGCGGCCTGACGGCACAGAGCGTGAAACCGGGTCAGATGCCCATGGAAGCGAGTTCGACGGGGGAGCGGTAGTTGGCCGCGGCGGTGACGACGCAGGCGCGGTACGTCCGGCTGGTCCTGACGGCTCGGAAGTAGTCGCGGATGTTCTGCCAGTAGCTGAGGAGGTATCCGACACCGGGCACGAAGCCCGGCGGGCGAGGCACGAGGGCGAACGCCTCGCTGCACCGAAGGATCTCTCCCGTGGCCGTGGAGAGGATGTCGGCCACTTCGGCGTTCATGTTCCATCCGGCCGCCAGCTCAGGTGTCCAGATCGCACCGGCCACTTCCCGAAGACGCTCCTGCTCCTCGGGTGTCGGATCGCTCAGCGCATCCGAGACCACGGTGGAGCGGACGCCCGACGGGGCCGGACCGCCGGCCGCCGATGCGCCCGGTGCCACCACGGCCGCCGTGACGACCACGGTCACCAGCACCGCCGCGGCCCTGGTGCAACGGCGCCCGATCCGCCCACTGCTCGCTGTCATCGACTGTCTCCTCACGTCGGACCAGCTGCTCAGCTCAGGGAGCCGTCCGATGACGACATGGCCCCGAGCATCCCGTTCACGGTGACGACGAGCCGCCACCACCGACCCCACCGGCACACCCTCAGACGGCCATCGCCTCCTGGAGCCACCGCGACACCCGGTACGGAAGCCACCACACCAGCTCCTCGACCCGCAGGACGAGGTGCTCGCAGGAGAACTCCTCCAGGATGTCCGCGGGGACGTCCGCGTGGTGCAGGCCGCGGTCGAGTGCGGTGACGGCCTCCGCGTAGCGGGGCTCGTCGGCGGTGAACCGCCGCAGGTCCCCCCAGCGCCGGTCGCGGATCTGCAGGAACCCCGGTCCTTGACGCCACACCAGCTTGCAGAGGTAGTGGCGGGTCCGCCAGGCGTGGAGTGCGCTGTCGTGGTCGGCGGGGCCGCTGAGCGTGCGGGGCGGATGCAGATGGGAGAGGACCTTCCACAGGTGGTCCGCGCGGTCCGGCGGCAGGACCAGGTCCCAGTCGACCTGGACGGCACGGGCCGTCAGATCCCGGACCAGGCTCAGCTGGTCGATCGCCGTACGCGCGGCATCCGGCCCCGATGCGGAGAGGTCCACGGGGACGTCGAGTTCGACGAGGCGTGCGCCGAGGGACCACAGGTGGCGGGCGTCGTCGGGACCGGCTGTGAGAGAGACACGGCCCAGGGACATGCCCGGCAGCGAACGGGCCTGCGTGTCGTGGTCCCGCCATGCCCGGACAGTCGGGGTCGGTGTCGAGGTCGGCGTGGGTGTGCTTGCTGGCATGCTCGGTCCTTGTCGGTGTCCGTGGCCGGATGAGGGAAGGGGGAGGGCGGTGATCAGGGCAGCGCGGGCGCCGGGGCGGCGGGAGCCGTGGCCGCGAGTCCCTCCTCGGGACCGGCGGCCGACACGCTGTGCACATGGCGCATGTAATCGAGGCGCAGCAGATCCTGGTTGACCGAGGCGGGCGCGACATGGACGTACTGGCCCGCGTCGGTGAAGGCCACCCCCTTCGCGGTCCACTCCTCCAGCAGGTCCCGCACGTCCTGCGCGGTACGGTCGCCGAACGCCGCGTCGGAGGTGAGCTTGCGGTGCAGTGCCTTGGGGGAGTGCGGCTGGTCCAGCAGACGGAACGCGGCGACGGCGAACGGATCGGCCAGCCGCAGGGTCCGCCAGGTGAAGGAGTGCCGCCGGCTGACGAGGACGATCTCGTCGCCCAGATCGGTGTGGGTGAGCCGGGCATCCGTGTGGTGCTTCTTCCACGCGCCGATGGCGTCGTTGAGCCGGTTCACGGTGGCCGTCCCGATGCCGCGCTCGGGCGCCTGGAAGACATAGGCCAGATCGTGCAGTTCCTCTTCGGGCAGGTCATAGGTGAACAGGTAGTGCTCCTCCGGACGCAGACCGGTGAAGCCCAGTTCGGGGCGGTTGAAGTAGGGGCTGAACCGTTCGATCGCGATCCGGGCGGACAGGTCGACCGGGGGGTTGAGGTGTTCGAGCGCGGGCAGCTGCCGAATCACCGGCTCGTAGTCCTCCGCGGTCTCACCCGGGAAGCCGTGCAGGTAGTTCCAGGACACGGAGAGCCCCGTCTCGGCCGCGTCCCGGAGCATCCGCACGTTCTGGCAGCCGCTGACCCCCTTGTCCATGAGGTCGAGGACCCGGCTGTTGAGACTCTCGATGCCGGGCTGGACGTAGATGAGTCCGGCGTCGGCGAGGACCTGCAGCTGGGGGCGGCGCATGTTGGCCTTGATCTCGATGTGCATGCGCAGGTCGTAGCCGCTGTCGATGATCCGGGGCAGCACGGTGGACAGGTACCGCATGTCCAGGATGTTGTCGACGACGTACATGTCGAGGACCCGGTGGCGCTCCGCCAGGTCCATGATCTCCTGGTAGAAGGTGTCCGGGCTCTTGCTGCGGAACTGCATGAACGAGCCGTTCAGACCGCAGAACGTGCAGTGGTGCTTCTCGCCCCACCAGCAGCCCCGGGCCCCTTCGACCACGAGCTTCGGCTCCACCCAGTTGCGGGCGACGGACGCGGCGAGGCGTTCGAAGTAGCCGCTGTAGTCGGGGGGAAGGATCGCCGCGGGAGGCATCGGGCCGGTCGGCATCGGGTTGGCGACGGAGACACCGTCGGCGCGGTGGCACAGCCCCGGGATGTCCGCGAGCGCGGTGGAGGGGGCTTCCGGCGCCTGTTGCAGGGCCTGGAGCAGGCGGGGGAACGCCTCCTCGCCCTCGCCGCGCACCACGAAGTCGACGAAGGGGAAGTTGCGGTGGACGGCGGCGCCCTGTTCGGCGTCGCAGTTGGCGCCGCCCATGACCGTGACGATGCCGGGGGAGAGCCGCTTGATCTGCCGGGCCGCGGCCAGGGCCGCCGTGTTCTGCTGGAAGGTGGACGTCAGACCCACGACGTCGGGTGCGAGGCCGGCCACCCGGCGGGCGATCTCCTGCACGAACTCCGGCACGATGTCGTGCAGTTGCTTGCTCATGCGCAGGCGGGAGGCGCGCAGCTTGCCGGTCATCACGTCGGTGAACTCGGTCGTCTTCCACGCCGGATCGTCGTACAGGGCGCTGGAGAACACCCAGTCGCCGCAGCCGAGGAAGTACGAGGACAGTGCGAAGTACTCGTAGTCCTCGGCGGAGAACTCGGTGCGCTCGGTGATCCAGTCGGTGAACTCCAGGTTGGCGTGCAGCACCTCGCACGTCGCGCCGGGAACGCGTTCGTCGACACTGCGCTTGAGGATGCCGAGGGCCAGGGACGGCAGGTCGATGGGGGACCAGGGCATGTTGAGCAGGAGGACACGCACAGTCGGCTCCTCGGGGGACGACGGGGCAGGAGAAGGGCCGGTGGAAGACCCGGCCGGCCCCTGGTTCTCCGGGGCCGGCCGGGTGAGGATCACTCCTCGTCGGCGCCCTCGTCCGCGTTGCGGAACGGGATGGTGATGGTGATGCCGATGCCGGGCTTGCGGTTCTCCTCGTCGCCCGCGAGCGGGTCGTTGTGGATGATGTCCTTCTGCACGGTTCCTCCTCGGTGATGTGAAGTGGTGCTGTGCGTCCGGTCCCGCTGGTGGCTCAGCGGGACCGGAGTCCCCCCGTGGGTGCGGGGGGAGTTCCGATGGCGCGGTGCGCCGGGTCGGGAAGCCGGTCGCGCAGGAAGCGCAGGGCATGCCGCAGGACGGCGACGTGCGCGGCGCCGTCGTAGCCGTCGTGCCCGGTGTCGAGCCACATGGCGTCGTAGGTGACGCCGGCGGCCGCCAGGGCGTCTAGGTAGGTGCGGATCTGCCCCGGAGGGCACTTGGCGTCGTGCGTGGCGCCGACCACGAGCAGGGGCGCCGAGACCTTCGCCGCGTATGTGATCGGTGAGCTGGCGGCGTACCGTGCCGGGACTTCGTCCGGGCTGCCCCCGAACAGCCTGATGTCCAGAGCACGCAGGGCCGGTGTGGTGGCGCGGTGTGCGGCGACCCAGTCGGCGACCGGTTTCACGGCTACACCGGCCTGCCACAGCCCGGGACGCGAGCCGAGCGCGAGCAGCACGAGGTACGCGCCCCAGGACACCCCCCACAGCGCGCAGGCACCACCGGCGATCAGGCCGGCGGAGACGAGGTCGGCGCGGACGGCGGTCAGGTCCTCCACCTGGGTGTGGCCGACCCCGGCGGGGAAGGCCCGCCGCCAGTGGGGCCCGTAGCCGGTGGAACCGCGGTAGTTGACGCGGACCACGGCATAGCCCGAGGCCACCAGTGAGTGCACGGTCGCGTCGTAGGCGTCCCGGTCGTGGTCGGCGGGCCCGCCGTGGACGAGGAACACGGCGGGGGGCGGCGTCCTGCCCTCGGTCTGAGGAAGACTCAGCAGACTGTGCACGCGCCCCGAGCCGGTGGGAGTCCACCGCTCGGTGTGGATACCGGCAACCACGGTCGACGGGCTGGAGGGAGGCAGCACGAGCGGTGCGGCGTCGGCCGGCGTCGACCGGTCCACCGTTCCGGGCGCTCTGCACAGGACCGGGGGGTGTGCGGTATCGGTCCACAGATAGTCGACGGCCCCACCGGCCCGGGGCGCCGCGTCCAGCACGCTGCCGACGGGAGTCGGCACGACAGTCCGCTGCCGGGTGTCCAGGTCCACGAGGTGCAGCAGGGAGCGGCCGTGCCGGTCCTGTCGCACCAGAACCATCCGTTTCTCCGGACACCAACGGGCGGTGATCTCCGTGTCGAAGGCGCTCCACGAGTGCGTACGCAGTCCCCTGTCCGGGTCCCAGGTGGCGGGGGCGTAGCGGTCGCCGAGGTCCCGCACCAGCAGCAGTTCCGGGTGTCCGGGGCGGGACGAGAAGCCCTGGCACCACAGCCGGTCGCCCGGATGGTCGGGGCCCGGCAGTTCGGCGACGACCCGTCCGTCACACGTGAGGACGGTGACGGCTGCCGTGTCGTCGGCCGACGACGCCAGCGCGATCAGGGTGCCGTCCGCACTGATCCCTCCCAGCCGGCAGGCCCGGCGCGTGCGCACCACCTCCCGAGGGACGCGGCCCCGTCGGCCGACGAGTACCGCGGTCTCCCGTCCCCGGCTGAACGCCGCTGCGGTCAGACCGTCCGCGGTCACGGCCAGGCCGCGCGGCTGTCCGGGCGGTGCACCGGGCAGGCCCGGTAAGCGGGGACCGCCGTCGAAGTGCTGGAACCACCAGCGGCCCAGCCCCGCGGCGTCCTCCTCGAACCACCACACGTGACCGTCGGCGTCGATCGCCCGGTGAAACGTGCCCCCGGGGCTGTCGGTGACCTGGCGGGCCCGGCCCGCCATGGCGTCCCAGGCGAACACCTCGCAGCGCCCATCGGCATCCGCGGTGAGGACCATGCGGTGCGGGGTCGTGGGGCAGACGTCGGGGAGCGCGGTCACGAACACGTGGTAGAGGCCGCTCATCAGTGACGCTCCGGGGGTGCGCCGGCCGTGCGGGAGGACTCGCCCGCCCCGGCGGACACCAGGGAACGCAGCACCGCCGGCGCCATCCGCTGCGTACGGACCGCGAGCAGCGCCGAGACCACCGCGCAGGCCGCAGCGGGGAGCCGCGGGCCGCCCCAGGTGACCAGGGCGGCCGCGACGGCGGGCGCTCCGGCGGCCGTCACGGCGGTGGCCACTGCGAGTACGGCCCCCGTCCGGGACTGCAGCCCCTGCGGTACGGCGAGGACGGCCGCCGTACCCAGGACCACGGTGACCACGGGGAGCACCAGGCAGATGACGGCGAAGCACACTCCCCACAGCCATGGAGCCCCCGCCACGCCCAGGGCCACGCACGGGGGCAGGAGCGACCAGGTGGCCGCCGTCAGCGACCGCCCGGCCCCGAGCCGTCGTACCACACGAGGTGCCAGCAGTGAGCCGACGAGACCGGCAGCGCCGGACACGGCCAGCACCCCACCCGTCGCGGCACCGCCCGCAGCAGGGCCCAGGACGAACACCGCCGTGTAGAACAGCAGGGTCAGTCCACCGCTCGCGACAGACGTCCACCACAGCACCAGCCGCAGCACGGGGGAGCGCATCACCACCGTCAGACCGGCCCGCGCGGCCCCCGGGACCGCGGACCGCCGCCACCGGGCGCTGTCGGTAGGTGCGTCCGGCGCAGCCCCGCCGTCCGGTGTCACCGGCGAACTCCCGGCGTCCGGAGCGTTCAGGGGCGTACGGATGGCCAGTACCCCGAGCGCCGCCACCGCGTACGAGACCGCGTCGACCACGAACGGCAGGGAGCGGCCGACTCCGAACAGGACGCCGCCCAACGCCGGCCCGGCCACCAGCGCGGCCTGGTCTCCCGCCTGCACGTTCGCCACGGCTCGCGGCATGTCGTCCGGCGCCGCCAGCAGGGCCAGGGCCCCACGCGCGGCCGTCTCGTACGCCGTCGCGCACAGACGCTCGGTGAAGGCCAGGACCAGCAGGACCCACAACGGCGGATGCCGTAGGCACGACAGGGCCAGACCCGCCATCGCCACTGCCGCGATCACAGCCGCGCCGGTCATGATGCGGCGCCGGTACCCCCGGTCCGCGGGCAGGGCGACCAGCGGGCCGAGCGCCACCCCCGCCAGAGCGGCGGCGCCGGCGAACACGCCGACGACTCCGGGACCGTGCCCCAGATCCAGGAGCAGCAGGGGGAACACCAGCCCCGAGGCCTGACTCCCCAGCCCGTCGACGGCGTTGACGCACCAGAAGACGGCGAGGTCGCGTCTCCCGCGGGTGCGCCCGGCGCCGGCATCGCGTACGGCGGGGGAAGCGGCATCGGGTGCGGAGGGCTCGGCGACCGGCACGGACGACTCGTCGTCGACAGGACGGCGCGTGAACGCGTCGATGGTGCTCCACCCCCTTTGCTGCGCCGCGACGCACGCCCCCGCCTGCGGAGATGGCAAACGACATACGTATGCCAAAGCAGAGGGAGATTCGCCGACATCAGTCGTGATGCGTGGAATATGTGCAGGAAGTGCGAAAGCGAGCAGGAGCCTAATCATCCCCGCGGAGCCCGAACAAGGGTCCAGGCGTCCTTGGGGTTCTGCTCAGCGGGCCGGAATCAGACGCCTGTCGAGCCTTGGAGTGCGGTGCTCGACGTTCCGCTTGTGCCGCTCCTGCCGGCCGGCCGCGCTCGGGTGCAACCGGCTTGACGCGTTGCGGTCGTGCATCGGGAGGGGATCGGCCCGTCATATTCCTCGGAGAGCGCGGAGCCGGGCCGTTGCGACGCGAAACAGCGGGGTCGTCCGACTCTGACTCGTGACCCGGCATGCGGTCGGGAGGCGGGCACCCGTCCGCGGGGTGAAGGCGCTTGCCCTGTCAGTGCCGGCGGACGTCATATTGGCTGACAACACCTCCTGATCGGCCGGCCCCTGCATGCCTCGCACGGGCCGCCGCCTCCATGGCAGTGCATCATGGACTGCCGCAGCCGGCCGCCGTCCGGCTGCGGCAGGGCGCCGACGTCGCGGCCGTCACCACCGTCCGGTTCCGCGACCGTGGCCACCTCCGGTTCCGCGACCATGGCCACCGCCCGGATCCGCGACCCTTGCGATCGCCTCGGTCGCGGAGATTGGCGTGTTCATGGCGATACGGGCGCGGCTTCGGCGACCAATACTGCGGTCTGGACTAGCCGGGCCTGCCGGCCGGTCGGCACACGACAGCGGCACGGCGGGCCCATCCGTCGTGCCCACGAACTTCGAGGAGACTCTCGTATGAGGGGATTACTGATGGCCGGACGTCGGAGATCACTGGCCGGCGTTCTGGCCGCAGCCGCATTCATGGCCGCCGGTCTGTCCAGTACGGCGGCGTACGCGACGGAAACGGCCCCGCGCGGCGTACCTCCGCAGCTCGGCATCCAGTTCAACGCCGACGGCGACGCGGGCCAGTGCGGCGGGACGACCGGGGAGCAGTGGGCTGCCTCGCCGAGCTGGACGCAGGCCATCCGCTTCGACACCGACGGCCGTTCCGGCGGCTGCCAGTTGGCGTTCGGCGTCCACGACCCGGACAGGGTCCTCTCGGGGGCCTCCGTCAGCTACGCACTCCGGCCCAGCGCCGGCGGTGACGCCGGTCAGTGCGGGAACCACCAGGACACCTACGCGGCGCCGATCCTGCCGATCCAGGTGTTCGGGCAGGCCGTCCGGGTCGACACCGACGGCCGGCCGGGCTGGTGCAACCTCACCTTCACCGTGACGGGCAACATCGTCCTCGACGTCCAGTTCTACCCCGACGGCGACGCCGGTCAGTGCCCGGACGCCCTGCCCGCGGGCCAGTACCGTTCCGCCTTCGCCGGGACTCCGGTCACAGTGAAGATCGACGCCGACAACCGCTCAGGCGGCTGTCAGTTCCTGATGCGCCTGCGGCACTTCTAGATCGCGACCGCCAAGTCCCGCCTGCGCCGCCCGCCCGCCAGGCGGACGACGGGACTCTGCGGACACGACCCAGGCGCGTCCGCGGTGCGGCGCCTCTCCGGGTTCAGGTGCCGGGCCGCACGCGCCCGCTGCGGTCCGACACCTGTGCGGGCCTGAACACGCAGGGGTCGGTGGAGCCCGGTTCACAGGAAGCGGCGGATCGGGGTGACCGCCGCTTCCTCGGCGCGTTGGAGCCACGCTCGTCGTCTCCATCGCGCGAGGTCGATGGCCACACTGTTCTCGAGGTCCGCGTCGTAATCGCGATCGAGCGCGGCGGTGAACTCCTCGTCCAGTACGGCGAGCATGACCTCCTCGTCGTGGTCCATGGATCGCCGGTTGAAGTTGGTGGATCCGATGAGGGCGGCGACCGAGTCCACGGTGATGATCTTGGCGTGCATCATGGTCGGCTGGAACTGACGGATGCGCACGCCGGCCTGGAGCAGCCGGGTGTAGTGATGCCGGCCGGCGAGCTGACAGACGCGCTGGTCGGTGTGGGGGCCGGGCAGGAGGATCTCGACGCGCACACCTCGACGAGCGGTTTCGCGGAGCAGGTCGATGAAGTAGGCGTCTGGGGCGAAGTAGGCGGTGGCCAGCCGGAAGCGTTCCTCGGCGGAGGTGAGCATGATCCGGATGAGGGTCTGCATGTCCTGCCAGCCGATGCTCGCGGAGCCACGCACGACCTGGACCACGGACGAACCCACCTGGGGGTGTTGGGTGAAGCGGTCCCGGTGGTCGAAGAGCTCGTCGTGGCACTCCGCCCAGTTCTGCGCGAAGGCGGCGGCGATCCCGTCCACGGCCGGACCGCGGACCTGCACATGGGTGTCCCGCCACTCGGAAGGGGTGCGGGCGTCGCCGCACCATTCCTCGGCGATACCGACGCCGCCGGTGAAGGCGGTGTGCTCGTCGACGATGAGAGCCTTGCGGTGGCAGCGGTGATTCTGCTTGAACGGCGACAGCCACACCGGCTTGCGGAACCAGGCCACTTGCACGCCCGCGTCGCTCATGAGGTCCAGCAGCCGCCCCTCGATCTCCTTGGCGCCGAAGCCGTCGAGCAGCAGCCGTACGCGCACCCCCGCACGGGCGCGTTCGGCCAGGGCGGCGGCGAAGTCACGGGCGATCTGGCCCCGCCAGTACACGAACGTCATCATGTCGATGGTGTGTCGGGCGGAGCGTATCGCCCCGAGCATCGCGGGGAAGATCTGGTCCCCGTTGCGCAGCGGCACGAGATCGTTTCCTTCGGTGGCGGCCACCCCGATCAGCCGCTCCAGGCGCCGGCGCAGACGCTGCTTGCGCGCTGCCGTCACGGGCGCGCCGCCGGGAGCCGAAGGGGCCGATATCGGGTCGTAGAGCATGCCACACCTCCTACTGGCCCATGACGACCAGTACGTCACGGGTGCCGGGCGAGCCCGAACAAGCGGATTCCCGGTCGGCGCCGCTTCACGCCCGGGACAGGACCGAACGGGACCGGGCGGGACGGGGCGGACCTCGGCTCAGCGCACGCCGTTCTGCCGACGAGCCCCCGCTCCCGGCCGGGCCGTGACGTCCCGGGGGGTCAGCGGGGTGTGCTCGGCGGAGCACTCGACCACCACGCGGACCGGCGCCCCGCAGGCCGAATGCCGCACGTCGAGCACCGGGCCCTCCGGGTCGGCGGCGTGCGTCTCGCCCCACTGGCGCAGCGCGACCAGGACCGGCCACAGATCCCACCCCTTGGGTGTGAGCCGGTACTCGTTGCGTGCGCGGCTGCCGGGCTCCTGGTAGGGGACGGTCGTCAGGATGCCGGCCGCCGTCAGCTTCCGCAGCCTGTCGCTCAGGACGGCCTCGGACACCCCCATGTGGCGGCGGAAGTCGTCGAACCTGCGTACGCCGTTGGCGGCGTCCCGCAGGATCAGCAGACTCCATTTCTCGCCGACCACGTCGAGCGTGCGCTGTACGGGGCAGTTCTCCGTACTCACCTCAAGCCACTCCATGTCGTCATGGTAGGGACTCTGGCTTCGTCATTGACAGTCAGAAGGCGCGCCAGCTAACTTCGATCTACGAAGTCAGGTGGGTGGAGCGGGAGGCAGGCAACGGTGGGGCGGACACGTACGTACGAGTGGGAGGACCCCGAGCTGACGGCGGCCGCGGTGGGCCGCGTCTCCGGCCTGGAGTTCCTGCGCGATCTGCGCGAGGGCCGGCTGCCGGCCCCGCCCGTCTCGGCCACGCTGGACATGGCCCTCGAGGAGGTGGAGTTCGGCCGGGCGGTGTTCTCGCTGGTGCCGGGGGAGGAGCACTACAACCCGATCGGCAGTGTGCACGGCGGGGTCTTCGCCACCCTGCTCGACTCGGCGGCGGGTTGCGCCGTGCAGTCCACGCTGCCGGCCGGCATGGCGTACACCTCCCTCGACCTGACCGTGAAGTTCCTGCGGCGCATCACGGTGGACACCGGCAGGGTCCGCGCCATCGGCACCGTCCTCAACGGCGGCCGTCAGACCGCGCTGGCCGAGGCGAAGCTGATCGACGACAAGGACCGCCTCCTCGCCCATGCCACCAGCAGCTGCATGCTGTTCCCGCTCCCTTTGAAGCCGTAGGCCCGAGCTTTTTCCGGTGGCCCGCAAGGGGAAGGGGGCTATGCGTCGTCGTGTGCGCGGGAGCGCCGGGCGGCGCGGCGGCGCAGGCTCAGCGGCAGCACGTACCAGCACAGGCCGAACCACAACATGACTCCACCGACGAGCACTTCCGCGAGGACGCCCGGGACCACGAACCGCAGGATCAGCAGAAGTGTGCAGCCGATCGTCAGCGCGAGGAGGACCATGCCGCACATCATCAGGCGCCCCGCGGTCTCCACCAGATCGTCCTTCATGCGCTGACCCGACAGGAAACGGTGGATCGAGACGGGCGCTATCAGCGCTCCGGTGGCCGCCGCACCGAGCACCACGGTGGTGACGTAGATACCGCGATCCAGCGCCTCCAGCTCCTTGAACGACGGCGTGAAGGCCACGCTGAGCAGAAAACCGAAGAGGATCTGCACACCGGTCTGGGTCACCCGCGTCTCCTGCAGGATCTCGTTCCAGCGGCGGTTGACCCTCTCGTGCGCCGCTTCCGGCGCTTCCGCACCGCGTGCGGGGCCGCGCCGGGTGCGGGGTGCGCGGCGGGCGGTGCCCTGTTCCGCCGGTTCGGCCGGCTGCTCGGTCACGGTCATGGCGTCCTCCAACTTCCCGGGGAAACCGTCTGCCCGCTCGGGTCCCTTGCATGCCGGTCCGGTCCGGCGGTTGGGCGGGCCGGTCCTGGCTCAGTGGGCATGTGGAGCCGGGTTCGGCACATGCCCGGTGAATTCGGGGAAGTTGGGGGTACCCGGGCGGGCATGGCACCGGAAAGTGATCACCCCATGCCCCTGCGGGTCGTACGTCAACTGCGCCGCATCCGCGCCTTCTACGCAGCGGCCGCCTTCGGATGGGCGGTATTGGCGGCCTGGGAGGGATGGGATCATCCCGGGGGCCGGCCCATGTGGCTGTCCGTGCTCTTCGTGGTGGTCTTCACCGGGTTGTTGGCGATGACGTCCCTGTGGTTGCAGGGTCATCGGCGGGCCGGAGCGGGGGAGGTCCACCGGGTGGCGCCCCAGTCGGCGCAGCCCGTTTCCCTGGCGGCGTCGCTGGGGCCCGCGGACACGCACGCACCTTCAAGCCGGTCGTGACCATCTGGGTCATGGCGCCCGAACTGCCGTCGCTGCCGGGCCGGTATGAAAGCTCCGCCTTCCGCATCGCCACCGATTCGCCGACGTGCGCCGCACGCCACGCGGGCGCGGCCCGGACCGTGCCGACGTCCGCCTGGCTGTCGGCGATCACACCCGGGCCAGGACGGACGGACACCGACGACGACCCAGGCCTGCCGACCGGCTCGTCCGGCGGAGCGGGGCCGGCCGTCGACGTGCGTCGACGCCTTCGGCCACCAGGTCCCGGCCGGCGGCTCGTCCGCGCTGGGCGGCCACGTCGACACCGGCGCGGTCAACTTCCCGTCCTGAGGGCGGTCCGCTCCCTCGGCCGAAGCGCCGCTCGCTTGACTCCCTCTGGAAGGGCTGTCATCCTCATGCCGCAATACAGCATGGTGTGCCACTATGTGGCATGTATATGGGGGTCACGCGACTGATCGGGCTCAGTGAGCGGACCCCCGCGGCTACCGATGCCTCAAGCTTTGGAAAGGGAGAACATGTCGCTCCTGAAGACCATCGACCCCCACCCCTCCTTCGCGCCGCGCGAGTCCGGCCCACCCGCGGAACGCCTGGTCTCCGGCAATCCGGCCTTCAAGACCTGGACCCAGGACCTCACCCGCGGGGACACGATCCATACGGGAGTCTGGGAAGCGACGCCCGGCGAGACGCGGTCGATCAAGGGCGAGACATTCGAGTTCTGCCACATCCTCTCCGGCGTCGTCGAACTCACGCCTGAAGAGGGCGAGCCGATGGTCTTCAGGGCCGGCGACAGCTTTGTCATGAAACCGGGCTTCGTCGGTGTGTGGAAGACCATCGAAACCGTGCGCAAGATCTACGTCATCGTGAAGTGACGCCGAAGCGGACGCCGATGCCGAGCCGAGGGCCCGGCGACCGGCGCGACCGCGGTGGAACGCCCATCCACCGCGGTACCACCACACGGCGACCGGACCTGATGTGACCTGACCCCTCTGCCTGTTCCCCGCTGTGGATCTCCGATTCCTCACGAACCGGGACTCACCGTCCCTGCTGTCGTCGCGTCCGTCTAGGCTCCCCGCATGAGCAGAACGGAGCCCGGCAGACGGGTGATCGACGGCCGCTTCGAACTCGTCGGGCGGCTTGGCGGCGGGGGAATGGGATGGGTCTGGCGGGCCCGCGACTTGGCGCTGCACCGCGAGGTCGCCGTGAAGGAGGTCCGCCCGCCTGACCCCGGCCTCGCCGAGTACGACCCGGAGGGCGCCCGAACCCTGCGCGAACGCGTACTCCGGGAAGCCCGGGCCTTGGCCCGCGTCCACCACCCGAACGTCGTCACCATCCACCACATCGTCGACGGCGGCGAGGGCACGTACCCGTGGATCGTCATGGAGCTGCTCACCGGTGGCTCGCTCCAGGACCGCCTCGACAAGGGCCGCTTGGAACCGTCCGAGGCGGCCCGCATGGGCCGGGAAGTGCTCGACGCGTTGCGTGCCGCCCATGCGGTCGGCATCGAACACCGGGACGTGAAGCCGGCGAACGTCCTGCTGCGCCCCGACGGACGCCCCGTCCTCACCGACTTCGGGATCGCCGCCGTCCGCGAGGCCACCAGCCTCACCGCCACCGGTTCCGTCATAGGCTCGCCCGACTACATGGCGCCGGAGCGGGTCAGTGGCAAAGAGGGAGGACCCGCCTCCGACCTGTGGTCTCTCGCGATGCTGCTGTACGTGGCCGTCGAGGCCCACCATCCGCTGCGCCGGGACAGCACTCTCGCCACGCTCGCCGCCGTGCTCAGCGAGGATGTCCCGCCGCCCCGTCAAGCCGGGCCGCTGACCGACGTACTGACCGCCCTGCTGGTCCGGGACCCGCTCGCGCGTCCGGGAGCGGAGGAGGTGGACCGCATGCTGGCCGTCGCGGCGGGACAGGCCGAGCCCCCGGCGACCGGCGCGCCCCCGGCGACCGGCGCGCCCCCGGCGACCGGCGCGCCCCCGGCCGACGCCGTCCCGGGCTTCGGCCCGGCCCCCGCCTTCGGCCCGCCCCCGTCTTACGGTCCGCCCCCCGCGGACACCTCGGCCACGTCGTACCGGCTCACGCCGCCGCCCGGAGCGGGGTCGCCCCCGACCGCCGGGGGCGCCTCGCCCTGGAGCCCGACGAACCAGGGCGGGCCCGCCGTTCCCGACCTCGGCGTCGTGCCTCCGCCCGGCACCAAGGTCACGGGCAGCCGCACACGGCGGCGACGCCCCGTCCTCGCCGTCGTGACCTCTGTCGCCGCGACGGCGCTGACGGGCGTCCTGGTGTGGACGCAACTGCCCGACTCCGGAGGCGACAAGAAGGACTCCGGGGCCTCGTCGTCCTCCACGGCCACCCCCGAGGGAGGCGCCACGGCGTCGGCGGACGCAGCCAAGGACGACGAGAAGTCCGGCGGCTCGAACGGCGACGACTCGCAGGGGACCGGTACCTCACAGCAGACCGGCGACCTGCTCACCGCGGACGGTCTGCGGACCACCGTCGCCAAGTTCAAGGCGGTCATGGGCGGTTCGAAGGTCACCCGCTTCGTCGTCTACCCCGAGTACGCACTGGCCGAGGCGCCCGTGAAGGGCAAGGAGAAGCTGTACGACAGCTTCAGCTACCGTGGCGGCGACGTCGCGGTCAAGGACGGCCCCGGCGGCACCATCACCAGCGGAGACGGCCCCGCCGACCTGGACGACTTCGCGTGGGACACCGTGCCGGGGCTGCTGCGCAAGGCCGAGAAGACCCTCGGCGTGGACGATCCCACCAGCCGGTACCTCGTCATCACCCCGCCCGGTGTCTTCGACGAGGAACCGACCATGAGTGTCTACCTCTCCAACGACTACGGCAGTGGTTACCTCAAGGCGAACACCAAGGGGCAGGTCATCTCGACCTACCCGATGACGGGCGGCTGACGCGAACCCGCCCGGCCCAGTGCCGGGCACCCGCGGCCTTCGGCAATCGGTGCCCCTGTCCCGGGCAAGCCACATGCCGAAGGCCCTGACGGGCACCCGCACCCACCTCGCCGGCCCCCGGATTCGCTCCTGTTCCCCACGTGGAAGACGGCTCGGCTGGGGTGTCGTCTCTCCCCGACCCCCGCGGTGCGCGTACCGACGTCATGCGCCGCGTAACCTCTCCCTGTGCCCGCACCCCGCCTGCATCGCGTCGCCGTTCTCGTGCTCGAAGGTGCGAAGCCGCTGGACGTCGGAATTCCCGCGCAGGTCTTCACGACCCGCGCGAGCATGCCGTACGAGGTGCGGGTGTGCGGGGCGACACCCGGGCTCGTGACCGGCGGCGACGGTCTCGCGTACCACGTCGACCACGGTCTCGACGCCCTGGCGTGGGCCGACATCGTCTTCGTCCCCGGCTACCGGTTCCCGGACCGCGACGACCCGCCCCAGGACGTCGTCCACGCACTGGTCGCCGCACACGACCGGGGCGCGCGGCTCGCCGCCATCTCCACGGGCGCCTTCGCGCTCGCCGCCACGGGCCTGCTCGACGGCAAGCGTGCGACGACGCACTGGCACTACACCCGGGCACTCAAGGCCAGGCACCCCCTCGTACGGGTCGACGAGAACGTGCTGTTCGTCGACGAGGGCAGCGTGCTCACCTCGGCGGGCGCGGCCTCCGGCATCGACCTGTGCCTGCACATCCTGCGCGGCGACCTCGGAGTGGCGGCCTCCAACCACGCGGCCCGCCGCCTGGTCGCGGCCCCCTACCGCAGCGGCGGCCAGGCCCAGTACGTGCCGCGCAGCGTCCCCGAGCCGCTCGGCGAGCGCTTCGGCACCACCCGCGAGTGGGCGCTGCACCGGCTCGGCGAGCCCCTCACCCTCGACACACTGGCGCGGCAGGCTGGGGTCTCGCCACGCACCTTCTCCCGGCGCTTCGTCGAGGAGACCGGCTACACGCCGATGCAGTGGGTGATGCGCGCCCGCATCGACCTGGCCCGCGAACTCCTCGAACGCTCGCAGCGCAGTGTCGAACAGATCGCCGCCGACGTGGGGCTCGGCACCGGCGCGAACCTGCGTCTGCACTTCCAGCGCATCCTCGGCACCACGCCGAGCGAGTACCGGCGCACCTTCACCCGGGGCGAGTGACCGCCACCACCACCTGGCGGGATCCTTGTGAACCGTGGCGATACCGCCACTGTCAGCGGCGCCTGCCGCGGGCGAGCCTGGTGGCGAAGGGAAGGGACCTCACTCATGACTCGCATCGCCATCAACGGATTCGGCCGCATCGGACGCAATGTGCTGCGCGCGCTGCTGGAACGCGACAGCGCCCTTGAGATCGTCGCCGTCAACGACCTCACCGAGCCCGCCACCCTCGCCCGGCTGCTCGCCTACGACAGCACGGCCGGCCGGCTCGGGCGCCCGGTGACCGTCGACGGGGACGTCCTCGTCGTCGACGGCCGTCGGATCACGGTGCTGGCCGAGCGTGAGCCGGCTCAACTGCCGTGGGCCGAACTCGGTGTCGACATCGTCCTGGAGGCCACCGGCCGCTTCACCTCGGCGAAGGCCGCCCGGGCCCACCTCGACGCGGGCGCGAAGAAGGTACTGGTCAGCGCGCCGTCGGACGGCGCGGACGTCACTCTCGCGTTCGGCGTCAACACCGACGCCTACGACCCGGACGTGCACACCATCGTCTCGAACGCCTCCTGCACCACCAACGCGCTCGCGCCGCTGGCCGCGGTTCTGGACGAACTCGCCGGTATCGAGCACGGGTTCATGACGACGGTGCATGCCTACACCCAGGAGCAGAACCTCCAGGACGGTCCGCACCGCGACGCCCGCCGAGCCCGGGCCGCCGGCGTCAACATCGTGCCGACCACGACCGGCGCCGCGAAGGCGATCGGCCTGGTGCTGCCGAACCTCGACGGCAAGCTGTCGGGCGACTCGATCCGCGTTCCGGTGCCGGTGGGTTCGATCGTGGAACTCAACACCAGCGTCGCCCGCGATGTGACACGTGACGAGGTGCTGGCGGCCTACCGCGCGGCAGCGGAGGGGCCGCTCGCCGGCATCCTCGAGTACTCGGAGGACCCGCTCGTGTCGTCCGACATCACGGGCAATCCCGCGTCGTCGATCTTCGACTCGGCCCTCACCCGCGTCGACGGTCGCCACGTCAAGGTGGTCGCGTGGTACGACAACGAATGGGGCTTCTCCCACCGGGTGATCGACACACTCGACCTCCTCGCCGCGCACTGACCGGCCGCGGCCGGCGGCGCCCAGCGGGGTGCCGACCGCGCGCGCGGCCACGGAGGGCGCGGCAACGAACCAGGGGACCGACGAGATCTCGTGAGGCAGGGATGTGAGAGCCGACGGGCGGTCGGCCCCCCTGGTGAGCGGGCGGAGAAACGAATGCCGCGTCCGTGCGAGACCGCAAGCACCGCGGCGTCGTCAACGGCTTCCGCGCCGGCTGCACCGCCGACGCAGGCGACGAAGCGGCGGATTACCGAAACGTCCGGCCGCCGGTTCAACGGCACGGCGGTCCCGACGGCTCCGGCATCGGGCCGGGCTTCGGCCGCCGGCCGACGCCGGAGGCGAGAGGGCTGATCACTCCGGCGCGGTGCGCTCGGCGCGCACACGCTGGGCGACATCGCGCAGTTTGATGTTGTGGTGCTGGGAGATGCTGCGGAGCACGTTGAAGGCCTCGTCCTGGCTCAGCCGGTGGCGCTCCATGAGGATGCCCATGGCCTCACCGATGGCATGTCGCGTCTCCAGGGCGTGCTCGAGCTGGTCGATGGTGCGTGCGTCGGCCAGGGCGACGGCGGCGTGCGACGCCAGCATCCACCCGGCGGCCTCGATGTCCTGGCCGGAGGCGCCGGGCCGACGGGAGTACAGGTTCAGGGCACCGAAATCCTCATCACTCGTGTAGAGCAGCACACCGGTCATACTGCCGATGCCCAGCTTGCGGGCGGAGGCGGCGAATCGCTCCCAGGCGGGCTCGGGCCGGGTCAGGTCCGCTATCCGGTACAGGCGCTCGCCGTCCTTCCGGCGGGCCAGGTCGAAACACGGCCCCTCACCCAGCTCACCCTGCAGACGGTCGCACTCCTGGACCATGTCCCCGCAGGCAGCGAGGGTCACTGCCCGGCCCTTGCGCACAGCGAGGATTCCGGCCGCGTCGCAGCCGTCGATCAGCTTGACCGCCGACGCCGCGATCTCCTCCAGCGTCGCCTGGACCGAGTCCTGGGCCAGCAGATCCCGCGCGAGCAGAGCCATCTGCTCGGCGTACTCCCGCCACTCCATACCCACCACCCGCCTCGTCACCGTGCCGCCACACTACCGCCGCCGGCCCGCAGCCCCGCCGTGCCGCTCCCCTCGGCAGACGCTCTCCGTCGAAGGCCGCCGCCCTGGCCGGGGGACTACGGGTCCTGCTCGCAGTTCGGCCAGGGCGAATGGGCCTTCACCACTCGGCAGCGGAGCAACGCGAACCACCAGCCCCAGGTCACCCCCCTGCTGCCGCCACTCCCGCCGGACGGTGATCCGCTCAGCGCGAGCCTGCCGTGGGGCGTGCCGGCCGCACGTGCCGCCACCCGGGCATCGCTGTCACGCTGCCGGGTCGTGCGGCGGGAGTTCGCCGCGGAGCAGTGCCGTTCCCAGCGCAGTGAGAGTGTGTACGACCTGAGGCCCGGTGCGCCGGCTGTGTACGAGGCTCACCTCGCGCAGCGCGGTGATGTGTTCGCTTGCCGAAGGCGCTGAGATGCCGAGGCGTTGGGCGACCTCTCCGGTGGTCGCGGTGGTGTCCAGGGCCGCCAGCACACGTGCGCGGGTCCGGCCGAGCAGGGTCGCCAGGGCTTCGGGGCGGCGGTCGCGCGTGGCGGCCGGTGCCCAGACCGGGGGGTGGTTGACGGGGTACGCGAGGACTTGGGGCAGGGAAGGGTCGGCCAGGGCGATGGGGGTCCTCCAGCAGAAGTGGGAGGGGATGAGCCGCAGGCCGCGCCCGCCGAGATGGAGATCCCGGTCTTCCGGGTAGCGCACGTGCAGTACGGGCGGCCGCCATTCCATCAACGGACGAAAGGAATCCAGCAGTCCCTCAACACCGCGGTCGCGCAGGACGCGTGTCCGCAGAGCCCGGTCGGCCTCCGTCGTCCTGGCCGCCCCGGTCCAGTCAGGCGTGATGATCGTACGGTGCACCAGACGGAACGCCGTCGCGACTTCCTCCATCCTGTGCCGCTCGCCGCCGGCGAGACGGTGCGCCCAGCGAGGCAAGGGGTGGGTCTCGGCCAGTCGGTCCATCTCCTGGCGTAACTGCGGCTCGGGGGTGGCCCGCAGCGCCTCCAGCGCGGCATCCAGGCCGTCGGCCGAGGCACCGGGGGTCAGGAAGTCGGGCCAGTAGCCCGCCGAAGCGGGAGCCAGAGTGGACAACATCCGTGCCGGGCCCGCCAGATGACCCTCCGTCAGTCGGGCGCGGGCTTCGCGCCGCCAGGGGGCGAAGACCGGCAGTCCCCGCCGTGGCGCGGTCAGCTGATGCAGACCCAGCAGCGTCTCCCAGACCGGGTCAGGCTCCCGCGCCAGATGGACGCGGGCCAGGTCCCCGGCGGTGAAGTGAATGCGCAGCACCGTGTGTTCCCCGTGTGTTGGTCGGCGTCGGCAACCACCGACTGGCAGGTGTGTCCTGGTTGACGCGGCTGCCCGTTTCCGTGCGGACGGATCGCGTGGACAGCGGCGTCACAGCCCGCAGGGCGGGCGAGGCGAGAACGGGCCGCCTGCGCGGACTCCCGGGAGCGGCTGCTCCGGTGAGCGTGGCCCGGCAGCGGTCGTCCCGCGGACGCGGCCGTCACCCGGGAGGGCGGTCGTCTCCGATCCCGGCCGCCCGAAGGCCCGTACTCCTGCCCGGCACATGGTTCACGCCGGAGAGCAGGCGTGTCTTCATCCTGTCTTCCCCCTCGCTCAACAACAGCGACCACACTGCGCGACCGGCGGTCAGCCCGGTCGGCGGAGCGGTGCCCCTCAAGGGTCGTACAGCGGCACCCCCTTTGTCAGGAGCCAGTGGTGAGGAAAATGCGCATGATCAGTGGGGCCGCACCCGGCACGAGCATCGGACGCACGCAAGGCCGCCGCCCGTCCACGGGGGACGGGCGGCGGCCTTTCAGGAGCCGGTCACCCAGTGGGGCACCACTTCGGCGCCCCACCGCCGGAACACGTCAGTCCACGTACCACTTTCCGCACTTGGTGATGCCGTCGAACTCGCCGCAGGCGCGAGCGGCGAAGTTGGCATTGAAGACGGACTGCGTGCGGCTACCGGTGTACGGGCCGCACATCTTCCAGCCCTCGCTCTTCGCCTGCTGGTCGCTGACGATGCCGTTGGTGTTGGGGAACGAGCGGAAGCTGCGGTCGACCCACAGCCGGTCGCCGGCCCTGCGGCCGGACTTGATCTCCGCGCGGCTGTAGCGGTCGAGCGCCGACTCGTTCTGCAGTTCGACGCGGCGCCCCCTGAAGTCGAACGAGGCTCCGGACTCAACCGCCCGGAAACGCCCGATGACGGCAATGCCGTCGCAGTCAGCCTCGGTGGCCGAGGCCGCCGACGCGGGGACGAAGACTATGGCGCCGCTGCCGATCAGCACGGCCGAGGCCGCCACGCGGCCGATACGGGACTTCTTCACATGGGTTCCTTTGGATGACACGTACGGGTGGGGAGCTACCGCTGCGCTGGACAGGCCGAGACCCCGCTGAATGGAGCGCAGCGTCACCGATTCATCACCGTGACGCTTGCGACATCCGCAGATTCGAGGACCCCGGGGGCTCCGGACAACCGCTGCGCCGCACCCGGGACAGTGGGACCGTCCCACCCCTGTTGACCTGTGAGAACTGGGGAGCTCTGGGACGCCGTTGGGACGCGGAGACGATGTGCGCCGTGTCGGCCGCCATCGGATGCGGCCGAGAGATTCGGACCGGGGGACCGTGGGGCCAGACACTGGGCGGGCCATTTTCGGCGGGGACTCCACGACCCGATCTCATCTGGCTTGCCCAGCTGCCTGGCGGAGCGCTTCAAGTCCTCCGGCACGTCGATTGCCGGTGTCAGTGGATACGGTGTCGTTTCCAGAAGGGCCCGAGGTCCTTGCTGGTAGCCGATTGGGCGGCCTTCTTGAACGCGGCGGTGGTGGAGACGCCGTACCAGTGGTCCTGTGCGTACCGCTTGAGGAGTCGCGCCATGGCCGCGCCCCCGATGGTGCGTTCCAGGTCCGCGAGCGCGCAGGAACCGGCCGAGTAGACGAGGTGGTACTGGTCACGGTGCGCGGCCCACCGGGCCATCGAGTCGGTCAGCGCGGTCCGCTTGTCCGGCCACTCGATGTCGGACCAGCACCCGCGGGTGTCCCAGCCGTAGAACCGCGCGTTGGCGTACTGGGCGAAGCTCTCGTCCAGCCACGGCGCCTTGTACTGGTCGTTCCCCACGATGCCGTACCACCACTGGTGCGCCACCTCGTGGACGACGGCGCTGCCCTCGTCGGTGGTGCCGAGGAGGACCAGCCCGGGGTACTCCATTCCACCGCCGAACTTCCCGGTCGTCACTAGGTCGATCTCGCCGTAGGGATAGCGTCCGAACTCCTTGCTGAACCGGTCGACGGCGCCGACGCCCTCCCTACGGGTCAGGCGTACTCCGGCGGCGGGCGTGTCCGGTGCCCAGTACGACTTCACGCGCACACCACCGGCCGAGGTCTCACTCGCCGTACGAAACGGCCCGGCCGCCCAGGCGAAGTCCCGTACCCGGTGCGCGATGCTGTGAGTGACGGTGCGTCCGGCTTCTCCCGCCTGCGTCCAACTACGTCCGGTCGCGGGAACCTTGAGAGCCGACGGGTGATCGATGCGAACCCGGAAGTCACCGGCCAGGCTGTAGAAGCTTTCGCCGATCGGCACATGCGGGTCGAGATGCCACCCCTTCGCGTCGTGCACGGCCAGCACGGGCAGGGCGTTGCCCAGGAAGCGGAACGCGCCCTCACGGCCGAAGCGGCCGGCGCGCTCGGGCACGGTGATGGACACGTCGAAGGAGATGCTCGCCCGCTGCCCGCGCGTCAGCGGCTTCGGCAAGGCGATGCGCAGTGCCGAGCAGTTCACGGTGGGTCGCCCCGGACTGCCCCCGCGTACGTTGAACACGTTGACAGGAGAGGGTCTTCCAGGCGTACCGCACCCGTCGGCACCGTTGCCCCACAGGCGCACGTACACCTCGCGCAGGGGCCGTTCGGCGGCGTTGCGGAACGACACCCGCTGCCGGCCACTCCAGTGGGAGCCGTCGGCGTCGCCGCGCACGGTCACGTCGTAACGCAGGCGATCAGGAGTCGCGGCCACGGACGGCCGCGCTCCGCCCCGGGGTTCGGTGACGGCTCCGGCCGCCGTGGCACCCGCTGTCACAAGCAGTACCACGACAACAACAAGCAGACACTGAAGGGCAGTTGAGGACCACATCGTTAAGAAGTCCTAACGAAATGATCTCCGAGGTGGTTGGATCACTCCGGGACCGATGATCCGGGGGTGCGAGGTGGCGCGGCCGAAGCCGTGGGAAG
>NZ_JBVIDX010000043.1:0-46829 GCF_055572155.1 Streptomyces sp. NPDC030814 | reverse complement strand
AGGGTCCCCGGTCGTTCGGACGCCGCACAGAGCCCCGCGCCCCCCCTCGGAGTGAGCACTTTTGTGCCTCTCCCCAACTGGCACCCCCTCGCCCCCCCCCCCCCCCACTTTTCCACTCACCCCCCCCCGGGGCACCCCCCCCTTTCGCTTGCTCCCCTGGCCCGCTCTTCCCCCGGCCCCCTTTTTTTTTCCCCCCCCCCCCGGCGCCGCTCTCACGGATTCAGGAAGTGGCCTCCCGCTCCCAGCGGTAGAAGCAGTGCGCCATCGCGTCCTTCGGCGAACGCCAGGTCGTCGGGTCGTACGCGGTGACGTACGCCGACAGCCGTTCGCTGACGTCCTGGAACAGGGGATGCCGGGCCATCTTCGCGATGGCGGGTCCGGGGTCCTGCTCGGACTCGATGAGGTGCAGGTACACGTCACCGAACTGGAAGAGGCTCCGCCGGGCGACCCCCACGAGGTGGGGCAGTTCTCCCCGGTCCGACTCCCCGAACACGTCGGCGATGTCGGGGGCCGACCCCGGGGCCATACGGGCGACGATCAGAGACTGGTGCATCGTCCTGTCCTCCGTAGGACTCAGTCGGACAGCGTCGGCACGAGCCGGCGTTCCTTGGCGGCCTGCTCGATACGGTCCCGGATCAGAGCCATCTGGACCTTGGAGTTCCGGTTGATGTTGTCCGTCATCCACGCGTCGTCGACCGGTGCGTCCGGCTTCATCTCGAAGTCCTGGGTCCACACCATGCGGGTGCCGTCGGGCACCTCCTCGTACCGCCACATGATGTTCATGTAGGCGAAGGGGCCGGTCTCGACGCGGCGAGCCCGCACGCTGAGCGTGTCGCGATCCGTTTCCCGTTCCGATACCCAGCTCCACACGGTGCCGTTCTCGTCGGGGTGCATGGTCAGCCGGAAGGTGGTCCGGTTCCCCTCCCGGGAGATGATCTCGGCGGAGGCGTACTCGCTGAACAGCCGCGGCCAGTTCTCCACGTCATTGGTCATGTCCCAGACCAGGTCGACCGGCGCGCCGATGGTGATCTCGTTCTGCGTGTGTCCGGCCATGTCAGGCTCCCGCGGGCAGCGCGCTGTTGACGGCGTCGAGGAACTGACGGGGCGTCTTGCTCTTCTCCGAGTCCGGAGGCATCGGCGCGCCGTAGCGCTTCTCCAGTTCGCCCACGATGCCGAGCAGACCGAGCGAGTCGATGCCGAAGCTGTCGAACCCGTCGTCTGATCGCTGTCGGAGGTCCTCCGGGGCCACGGTGACTCCGGCGGCCTTCTTCATCAGCTCGGCCAGCTCTTCCGCGGTGATGATGTCACTCATGCGGTTTCTCTCCTTGCTCCGTGATGGGTGCTGACGAGGCCTCGTTACGAGGCGTCGGTGGCGCCGAGCCGTAGCACCAGCGCCGAGTTCGACCCCATGAGTCCTCGGCTGAGGACCAGCGCCGTGCGCAGTTCGGTGGCGCGGGCGTGTGTGGTCACGAGGTCGAGGTCGTGGCAGACGTCATGGACGTTGGGGGTGGGGGGAATCAGGCCGTGCTCCAGCGCCAGCACCGCCGCGGCGGCGTCCAGGACGGGTGCCGCGCAGTAGCCCCGGCCGATGGCGGTCTTCGGTGCCGTGACGGGGACGCGTCTGCCGTGGGCGCCCAACGCGTCCGCGATCGCCAGTGCTTCGGCGCGGTCGGCCTCCGGGACACCGAGGGCGTCGGCGAAGACCACGTCGATCTCCTCGGGGGCGCAGGCGGCCTCCTCCAGGGCGCCCCGGATGGCCTGGGCCAGCCCTTCCCTGGATTCCCGCCAGTGGGAGGCGCCGGTGAACGTCGCCGCGTGTCCCGCCAGAGTCGCCCGGCCGGGCGCGCCCCGTTCCCGGGCCGCGGTCTCGGCCTCGACGACGAGCATGGCGCCGCCCTCGGCGGGCACGAATCCGCAGGCCGCGGAGGTGAACGGGCGGTAGGCGCACTCGGGGACGTCCACCGTGCTCAGCTCCTGGTAGCCGAGCTGGCAGACCATCGAGTACGGGGCCAGTGGTGCCTCGGTCGCGCCGGCCACCAGCACGTCCGTGCCGCGCCGTACGGCCCGCGCCGCGTGCGCCAGCGCGTCGAGGCCGCCGGCCTCGTCGGCGGCGACCACACCGCAGGGGCCCTTGAAGCCGCGGCGGATGGAGATCTGGCCGGTGCTCGCGGCGTAGAACCAGGCGATGGACTGGTACGGCCCGACGTGGCGACTGCCCTTGTCCCACAGTTGCTGCAACTCCCGCTGCCCGAACTCGCCGCCGCCGGAACCGGCCGCGGTGACCACACCGACGGAGAACGGCGAGTCGTCGGTGTCGGACCGGCTGAGGCCGGCCTCGTCGATCGCCATGTCGGCCGCGGCCATGGCGAAGTGGGTGAACCGGTCGGTCTGGACGAGGTAGCGTTCCTCGACCGCCGAGGGCGGATCGAAGTCCCGGACCTCGCCGGCCACCCGCAGCGGCAGGTGCCCGCATCCTTCGCGGGTGACCCGGTCCAGCACGCTGAGGCCTTCCCTGGTGGACTTCCAGAAGGTCTCGGTGGAGGTTCCGTTGGGCGCGACCACGCCGATGCCGGTGACGACCGCGCGCCGAGTGTGCGGTTCGCTCATCGCGTTCTTCCCTTCGGCAGGGTGAGGACCACCGCGGACTGAAAGCCGCCGAACCCGCTGCCCACGGACAGGACGCTGTTCAGCCGTCGCTCGCGGGCGACGCGCGGGACGTAGTCCAGGTCGCACTCGGGGTCCGGTGTCTCGTAGTTCGCGGTGGGCGGGACGACCTGGTGGGCCAGGGCCAGCACACAGGCGACGACCTCGATCGCCCCGATCGCGCCCAGGGAGTGGCCCACCATGGACTTGATGGAACTCATGGGCGTGTCGTAGGCGTGCGCGCCCAGGACCCGTTTGACCGCGGCCGTCTCGTGCCGGTCGTTCTGCTGGGTTCCCGACCCGTGCGCGTTGACGTAGTCGATCGCCGTGCCGTCGAGCCGGGCGTGGTCGAGGGCACCCTCGATGGCCCGGGCCATCTCCACGCCCTCGGTGGTCAGACCGGTCATGTGGTAGGCGTTGCCGAAGGTGGCGTAGCCGCCGAGCTCGCAGTACACGTGCGCACCCCGCGCTCGGGCATGTTCCAGCTCCTCCAGGACGAGCACCGCGCCGCCCTCGCCCATGACGAACCCGTTGCGGTCGGCGTCGAAGGGCCGTGAGGCGTGGGCGGGATCGTCGTTGTTCGGGGAGGTGGCCTTGATCGCGTCGAAGCAGGCCATCGTGATGGGAGAGATCGGCGAGTCGGAGGCGCCGGCTATGCACACGTCGGCCCTGCCCTCCTCGATCGTCTGGAAGGCGTATCCGACCGCGTCGAGCCCCGAGGTGCAGCCGGTGGAGACGGTCTGCACCGGCCCGCGTGCCTCGAACCGCTCCGCCACCGTCGAGGCGAGGGTGCTGGGCGAGAACGCCCGGTGCAGATGCGGACCGGCCTGCCGGTGGTCCACGTCCCAGCGCTGCCCGCGGTTGCTGACCAGGACGTAGTCGTGCTCCAAGCGGGTCGTTCCGCCGACCGCGGTGCCCAGGGAGACCCCGACCCGCCAGGGGTTCTCGGCGGCGAGGTCGATACCTGAGTCCCGTACGGCCTCCTCCCCCGCGACGAGGGCGAACTGGATGTACCGGTCGCAGCGGGCGATCTGCTCCGCCTCCAGCCCGTGGGCCGCCGGGGCGAAGTCGCACTCGGCGGCGATCCGTGAACGCAGCCCGGACGGGTCGAAGAACGTGATGCCCCGCGTCGCCGTGCGGCCGCTCGCGAGGAGGTCCCAGAACGCCGGTATGCCGATCCCTCCGGGCGCGACGACGCCTATGCCGGTGACCGCCACTCGCCTGGTCATGAGCGGACCCGACTTCGCTCGGCGATCCCGTGCCCGCCCTCGTGGGCGGCCTCCGCCGCGACGGGTACGGCGTCGGTCTCCTCGGTGTCGACGTGCCCGAGCGGCGGACTGGGGGCCAGCGGGCCGAGGTGGAAGACCAGACGGGCCTCCACGTTGCCGACGTTGCGGAAGCGGTGCCGCACATGGGCGGGGATCATGAGGCCCTGCTCGGGCTGCAGCGGATGGGGCTCGCCGTCCAGGTCCACCTCCAGCTGCCCGCAGATGACGTAGACGAACTCCTCGGAATACGGGTGGTAGTGCTCAGCGATGCGGTCGCCGGGCTGCACGATGGCCACACCCATGAAACCGCTGGTGGAGCCGACGGTGGCGGGAGTGAGCATGGCGCGCAGATCGCCACCGCGCCGGGTGTTGGGCTCGATCTCACTCAGATCCACGATCGCGGGATGGCTCTTGATCACGACGTTCCTCCGAACTTGTGCTGTCGGGAGACGAGGGGTGGCCGTCGCGGCCCGGGGACTGCGGTCAGGCGCCGGGCGCGCTGCGGTCGGTGACGAGGTGCATGTGGGCGGCCGTCACGAGGCGGGCGTGGGCGCCCTCCTTCGGCGCGGAACCCGCTGCCCCGAGGGCTCCGTCGTCGAGAAGCGCCGTCAGCTCGGCCGCCTGACCGCGGTCCGGGAGACCGAGGACGGGGCCGGAGTCCGTGTCGGAACCACCGCGGACGTCGACCAGCCGCACCACGACGTCGTCGCGCTGGAAGATCGTGCTGCGCAGCACCGGCCCGTGCGCGTCGTCCGCCGCCGCCTCGTCCTGCCGGGCGAGCAGTTCGGCCAGCCGCATGCCGCAGCCCTCACGGGCCGGGTAGTAGTACGCGTGCCGCTCGGCGTCCCCGCTCTCCTGGCCGGCCGTCACATGGTGGACGGCGGGCAGGGCCGCGCGGGTGAAGAAGAGGCGGGCGGACTCGGGGTCATCGAGGTCCCGGTCCTGTTCCAGATACGGGTTGATGGCCTCCTCGACGGCCCGCACCTCGGGCTGCCGGGCGACGTGGCGCAGCGCCGCGAGCAGATCCCCCCGCACCTCGATGGCCCGCACCACCCGGTTGCCGTACATGAACAGGGATGTGCGGCACAGCCGGGTGGTGGCGTCGACCTGGGGCTCCGGCGGATCGTAGTCGGCGAGGATCTTGGCGACGATGTCCTCGCAGCCCGGCTTGACGGTGAAGGTGAGCGCATGACGGATCAGGCCGTCACCGATCCGGGGTGACGTCTGGAGCCGGCGCTTCCCGGAGGCGGCCTCCGCCACCGGGCCGCCGGTCTCACGGACGATGTGGAAGCGCAGCGACCTGGTGTCCCGGACGCAACTGTGCAGTGGCTCCACCATCCGCACGTGTTCCTCGCTGTTCACCCAGGTGAGGAAGGGCGGGGCGCTCTCCCACTCACTCGTGATGAGCCATTGGGAGGGGTTCTCGATGGACTGGCAGAGCTGGTCGCTCACGTGGCCGGGAACGGACGCGACCTGGTTGCACAGACCCTCGTACGCCTCGAGGAACTGCTGCTGGGCTCCGTCGTAGACGTCCACCAGCAGGACGACGCGTAGCCGGGAGCCGTCGAACACGGACTGGGAGACGCGCTGCGATGCCTTTGACGTCGGCGGTTCCGAAAGGCGGTCAGATGTGGTGGTCATCCTGCGCACTTCTCCTTCGTTGGGGGGAGGCGGACGAATGTCGGTTTCTCGATCCTGTGCCCGCCCCGGGAAGCGCGCGACTCGTGTGCTCTGCCCAGGTGACCGCCACCAGTTCGACGGAAGGGGCCCGCTCAGGTGGGGTGATGAGGGCCGTGGTGTGGTGCGTGCGGTCGTCGGCCGGGCGGTCGCGGTCACCCGCACAGGTGATGAGCCGGACCCGGGCCCGCTCGCTCTCCGACCGCGCCGAGGCCCGCGAGAACGGCCGGCGCCGTGGCCGCGTCGATCGACGAGAAAGCCGACGGGGCCGCCACGCGGTGAGGGCGTGACGGCCCCGTCGGCGACGTCGTCTCCTGGGTTCAGAGGGCCAGCAGCGTGCTCAGGACCTGGCGCAGTGTCGACTCGGCGTCCGGGACCCGGTCCGGGGATCGCCACGCCACGAACCCGTCGGGCCGGACGAGTACGGCGCCTGCGGGTGTCGTGCCGTGGGCGGCCGTCCAGTCCGTGTCGCCCTCGGTTGTCAGCTCGGCGTCACGTCCGCTGCCCACCCTGTACGACATCAGGGGGATGGACATCGAAGCGGCCAGGCGGTTGGCGGCCTCGTGCCATCCACTCGGGTCGTCCGCGTCGCTGAGCAGGACGAATGACCGCTCGTAGAGGTCCAGAGTGGAGATGTGTTCACCTCGGTGGCGTACCGGCACATGGGGTGCCCTGCTGCCGGGCTCCCCGGACAGGTCGAGGCGCTCCGGCACGGCCGGCGTGGCCGGGTCGGCACCGATGACGGCGCCCTGCGGATAGCGGTAGCCGAGGGCCACGTTGAGGATGCCGCGCTGTGGGCCGCCCTGTACGCCGGGGGGCGGGGCGAAGCCGGGATGGCTGTGCTCGACCGACCGGGCGGCGGCGCGGGCGCTGGTCGCCTCCGCCACCGGGCGGCGCTCGGCGTCGTATGTGTCCAGCAGCCCCTCCCCCGCCCAGCCGCCCAGCACCGCGGCCAGCTTCCACGCCAGGTTGTGGGCGTCCTGGATGCCGGTGTTGGAGCCGAACGCCCCGGTGGGGGACATTTCGTGGGCCGAGTCACCGGCCAGGAAGACGCGTCCCGACCGGTAGCTGCGGGCGACCCGCTGGGCGGCGTGCCAGGGAGCCCTGCCGGTGATCTCCACGTCGAGGTCGGCGTCCCCGACCGCGCGGCGAATGTGTGCGACGCAGCGCTCGTCGGTGAACTCCTCGAGGGTTTCGCCGCGTTCGGGGTGCCAGGGAGCGTGGAAGACCCAGTTCTCGCGGTTGTCCACGGGCAGCAGCGCCCCGTCGGCGTCCGGGCTGGTCAAGTAGCAGACGATGAAACGACGGTCACCGACGATGTCGGCGAGCCGGCGGGAGCGGAAGGTGATGCTGACGTTGTGGAACAGATCTCCGGGACCGCTCTGGGAGATGCCCAGCTGTTCACGGACCGGGCTGCGGGGGCCGTCGGCGGCGACGAGGTACTCCGCGCGGATCGTGGTGTGCTCACCCGTCTCACGGCTCTTGACCACGGCGGTGACGCCGGTGGGATCGTCGGCGAACGACATCAGCTCGGTGGCGTACCGCAGGTCGCCACCGAGCTGCGCCGCGTGATCGAGCAGCACCGGCTCCAGGTCGTTCTGGCTGCACAGACACCATGAGCTGGGGCTGAACCGGGCGAGTCCGCCTCCCGCGTCGATCTCCCGGAAGAGCCACTCACCCACGTCGCCGACCAGGGTGGGTGTCTGCAGGATGCCGTGGTTGTCGGCCAGGGTGGCGGCGGCCTCTCGGATCATCGGCTCGACACCGGCTGTCCGGAACAGCTCCATGGTGCGGACGTTGTTGCCCCGCCCGCGGGGGTGGATGGAGGTGCTGGCGTGGCGCTCCACCAGCGTGTGACGTACCCCCAGCCGGCCCAGGAACAGCGACGTCGACAGGCCGACGAGGGAACCGCCGACGATGAGGACCGGGACCTGATGGGTCGGGGGGTCGGCTTGATCGTCTCTTTGGTTCACCGCTCGCCTCCAGTGGTGCGTGGCCGTCGGCTCGGCCGCCGCGTACGGTTGTGGATCTCATGCATGCCCCGCGGTTCGGACGCCTCGTCACGCTTCACCCGCTCAACCGCCCGTTTCGCCGAGTCGGCGGCCGGGGGCGGTCCGGATGCGCGTGGCTGACAGGGCGCCGAGGCGTCAGGGCCCAGCAGTTGGACGAGATCGGCCGACCTGGGCACAAGAGGGTGACCGCCTGTGCGCGGCGGCTTCACGGGCCTTGGCAAGAGTGCCTCACGCGGCGCGGCGAGAGGGGACGCTCGATCGGCATCCGGGTCGCCGGCGTTCGGCCGCCGGAGGTGGCCTCCCTGTTCCGCCCGCCGCGCCCTGTGGCCGGGGCGGGCGGAACAGAGGGTGAGCAGCGTGGCGTCAGGGTGTGAGGCGACCGTCAGTGCGACTCGCGGCTCACCTCGGACCCGCTGGAGCCGATGAGGAAGTCCAGGTCGGCGCCGGTGTCGGCCTGTAGGACGTGATCGACGTAGAGGCGTTCCCAGCCGCGGCGCGGGGCGGCGAAGCCGTCTACGGTGGCCTGGTCGGGCGTGCGGGCCGCGAGCTCGTCGGCGGGTACGTCGACGTCGATGCGGCGGGCCGCGACGTCGAGGGTGATGATGTCGCCGGTTCGGACGAGTGCCAGGGGGCCGCCGGCGGCGGCCTCGGGGGCCACGTGCAGCACGACCGTGCCGTAGGCGGTGCCGCTCATCCGGCCGTCGCAGACGCGGACCATGTCGCGGACGCCCTGTTCCAGGAGCTTCTTCGGCAGCGGCATGTTGGAGACCTCGGGCATGCCCGGGTAGCCCTTCGGGCCGCACCCGCGCAGGACCAGCACGGAGTCGGCGTCCACGTCCAGGTCGGGGGCGTCGATGCGCGCGCGGAAGTCCTCGATGGAGTCGAAGACGACGGCCCGGCCCCGGTGTCGGAGCAGGTGCGGGGAGGCGGCCGCCGGTTTGATGAGGGCGCCGTCGGGGGCGAGGTTGCCGCGCAGGACGGCGATGCCGCCCTCGGCGACCAGTGGTTCGGCGCGGGTGCGGATGACCTCGGAGTCCCAGACCGGGGCGTCGTCGAGGTGGTCGACCAGAGGTGTGCCGGTGACGGTCAGCGCTTCCGGGTCGAGCAGGTCGCGCACCTCGCGCAGGACGGCGAGCAGGCCGCCGGCGCGGTGGAGGTCCTCCATCAGGAAGCGGCCCGCCGGTTGCAGGTCCACCAGGACCGGCACGCGCGAGCCGACCCGGTCGAAGTCGTCCAGCGTCAGGTCGATCCCCAGGCGGCCCGCGATCGCGAGGAGATGGACCACTGCGTTGGTCGAACCGCCGATGGCGGCCAGCGCCACGATCGCGTTGTGGAACGACGCCTTGGTCAGGAAGGTCGCCGGCCGCCGGTCGGCGGCCACCATGTCCACGGCCAGCCGGCCGGTGCGGTGCGCGGCCTCCAGCAGCCGGCTGTCCGGAGCGGGGGTGCCGGCCACTCCGGGGACCACGGTGCCCAGCGCCTCGGCGACCAGGGCCATCGTCGACGCCGTACCCATCGTGTTGCAGTGCCCACGGCTGCGGATCATGGCCGACTCGGAGCGGATGAACTGCTCCTGGGAGAGCGTGCCGGCCCGGACCTCCTCCGACAGCTGCCACACCCCGGTGCCGCAGCCCAGCAGGCTGCCGCGGAAGGTGCCGTTGAGCATCGGGCCGCCGGGGACCACGACCGCGGGCAGGTCCACCGAGGCGGCGGCCATGAGCAGCGACGGGATCGTCTTGTCGCAGCCGCCGAGCAGGACGACGCCGTCGACGGGGTTGGCCCGCAGCATCTCCTCGGTGGCCATCGCGGCCATGTTCCGCCACAGCATGGCGGTGGGCCGCACGTTCGTCTCGCCCAGCGACACCACCGGCAGGTCCAGGGGGATGCCGCCCGCCTCGTACACACCGTTGCGGACCGAGGCCGCCACCTCGTCCAGGTGCGCGTTGCAGGGGGTCAGGTCGGAGGCGGTGTTGGCGATGGCGATCTGGGGCCGGCCGGTGAAGGCGTCGCCCGGCACACCCCGGCGCATCCACGCCCGGTGGATGTAGGCGTTGCGGTCCTGCCCCTCGTACCACTGCGCGCTGCGGAGCCTCACCATCGAGCCCTTTCCAGTAATCGGTACGACGATCTAGAGTCTGGAACGCCATGCAGCATACGCAGACACCACACGAATCGGCAGACCTCGGCGCGGTCGGTGCGGCCGGCCCCGACGGCGGCCGCCTCGTCGGCTCGGACCGGGTGCTGGCCGTCCTGAAGGAACTGGCCCGGTACCCCGACGGCGTGGGCCTGGACGAGCTGACCCGCGCGATCGGCAGCCCCAAGCCGACCGTGCACCGGGCACTGGGCGCCCTGCGCCGGGCCGGTCTCGCCGACCAGGGCCCCGACAGCCGCTATGTGCTCGGGGACGAGTTCCTGCGCATGGCGTTCGCCCACCACGAGGCGCGGCCCGAGCACGTCCGTGTCCGTCCGGTCCTGGAGGCCCTGGCGCACCGGTTCGGCGAGACGGCGCACTACGCGGTGCTCGACGGCCGGGAGGTCGTCTATCGGGCGAAGGTCGACCCGCCCACCGGCGCCGCCAGGTTGACGTCGACGATCGGCGGCCGCAACCCCGCCCACACCACCGCGGTCGGAAAGCTGCTGCTCGCCCGGGAGTTGACGTCACCGGAGGAGGTCCGGTCGTGGGTCGGCGACTTCCCGTTGGAGCGGCGGACGCCCAGGACGCTGTCCACGGAGGCCGAGTTGCACGCCGCGCTCCGGGCCGCGGTCGCCCAGGGCTACGCCTGTGACGACCAGGAGAACGAGACGGGCGTCAACTGTCTCGCCCTGCCCGTGTACCTCACCTCGCCCACGACCCCGTCCGGCGCGGTGAGCGTCAGCGCCCTCGCCTACCGGACACCCCTGGCCGCCCTGGTGGACGCGCTCGACGAGATCCGGGCGCTGCTCGGCCCGCTCGCCGAGCCGCACCCCTGACTCATCCCGCCCTCGCCACCCCACCCTGGAGACAGCCCCGTGTATCTCATGCGCATCGGCGCCCCCGGCGCCGAGAAGCCCGTCGCCCGTATCGACGACGAGACGTACGTCGACCTGTCCGACGCCGTCACGGACTTCGACGAGCGCTTCTTCGGTTCGGGCGGCCTGGACCGCGTACGCCCCCTCGTCGCCGAACGCGCGGCCGCGGGCCGGGTGTCGCGTTTCGCCGGGGAACGCGTCGGCGCCCCCTTCGCCCGCCCGCACCAGATCCTGTGCATCGGGCTCAACTACCGTGACCACGCGGCTGAGAGCGGCATGCCCGTCCCCGACGAACCGATCCTGTTCACCAAGTCGCCCAACACCCTGATCGGCCCGAACGACGACGTGCGCGTGCCCCGCGGCTCGACGAAGACCGACTGGGAGGTGGAGCTCGGCATCGTCATCGGCCGGCGTACCAGCTATCTCGAGTCGGTCGAGGAGGCCCGCGACGCCATTGCCGGCTATGTGACGGTCAACGACGTCAGCGAGCGCGGCTTCCAGCTGGAGCGCGGCGGCCAGTGGGCCAAGGGCAAGTCCGCCGAGACGTTCAACCCGGCGGGGCCCTGGCTCGCCACCGCCGACGAGATCGACGACGTCCTCGGACTCGACATGTGGCTGGACGTCAACGGGGTGCGGCGGCAGACCGGCAGCACCAAGACGATGATCTTCGACCCGTACTTCATCGTGCACTACCTCAGCCAGTTCCTCGTCCTGGAGCCCGGCGACCTCATCAACACCGGCACCCCGCCCGGTGTCGGTATGGGCCTCACCCCGCCCGCCTACCTCCGGCCGGGCGACGTCATGGAGTTGGGCATCAAGCACCTCGGCAGTCAGCGTCAGCGGGTCGTGGCCCCCCGGTGAGCGGTGGTCGCATGCGTGCCTTCGTGCTGACCGGCCCCGGCGCGTACGAGGTGCGGGAGCTCCCCTCGCCCATGGCGGGTCCCGGCGAGGTCGTGGTCGATGTCGAGCGGGTCGGGGTGTGCGGCACCGATGTGGAGTTCTTCACCGGCGAGATGGCCTACCTCCACCAGGGGCACGCGGCCTACCCGATGCGGCCCGGCCACGAATGGTGCGGACGGGTCGCGGCCGTCGGCGACGGCGTCGCCCCCGGCTGGCTGGGCCGCCGGGTCATGGGCGACACCATGCTCGGCTGCGGCACCTGCCGCCGCTGCCTGCGCGGGCGCCGGCACGTGTGCGACAAGCGGCAGGAGGTCGGTATCCGCGGCGCCCGGGCCGGGGCGCTGGCGGAGCAACTCGCCGTTCCGGCCGCCTCGTTGCATGTGCTGCCCGACTCGGTCGACGCCGTCCTCGGCGCACTCGTCGAGCCGGGCGGCAACGCCCTGCGCGCCGCGCGAGCCGCCGCACCGGACCCCGGCGACCGTGCCCTGGTCCTCGGCCCGGGGACGATCGGCCTGCTGACCGCGATGTTCCTGCGTGCGGCCGGTGCCGAGGTCCACCTGATGGGTGCCGCCGAAGGCTCCCTCGTCTTCGCCCGCGGGCTGGGATTCGAGCACGTCTGGAGCGAGGACTCGGTCCCCGACCTGCCCTTCGACACGGTCGTGGACGCCTCGAACGCCGCCTCTCTGCCTGCGAGAGCCCTGGAACTCGTCGAGCCGGGCGGCCGCCTCGTGTACATCGGGCTGGCCGGCGAGCCCAGTCCGCTGGACACCCGCGCTCTCGTCCTCAAGGACGTCACAGCGGTCGGCATCCTGTCCGCCTCCCCCGGCCTCGACGCCACCATCCGCGCCTACGCCGACCAAACGGTCGACCCCAGGCCGCTCGTCGCCGCCACCGTGGGCCTCGACGAGGTCGGCCCCGTCCTCGCGGGCCGGCGCCCGGCGGGCGCGGGCCCCGGGCCCAAGATCCAGGTCACCCCGCGATCAGCGACCGCGAGCTGAGGACTGTCCCGCAATCCCCGGTGGGCGCACGACGCCGCGGATCACGGGACAGCCCTCATGTTCGACTTCCACCAGAGCCGGGCGGTGGAGGCGCTCGTCGCGCGGTTCCATGAGACCGGCCGGATCGTCGCCGCCGTCTGCCATGGGCCGTGCGGTCTGCTCGACGTCACGCCGATCAACGGTGAGCCCCTGGTGAAGGGCAGGAACGTCACCGGCTTCTCCTGGCGGCAGGAGGAGCTCGCCCAGCGGGCCGACACCGTCCCGTACAGCCTGGAGGACCGGCTCAGGGAACTCGGCGCCTCCTGCAGCACCGCCGTGAAGCCCTTCGCGCACCATGTCGTGGAGGACGACCGCCTCATCACCGGACAGAACCCGGGCGGCGCCAAGGCCGTCGCGTAAGGCAGTGGTCCGAACGCTGTCCTGAGGCCCCGCCCGGCATGCGCCGGGTCACTCGTCACGAAGGGGGCCGGGGCATCGCCGGCCCCCGCGCGGGTCACAGCAGCCGGAGTTCACGTGCGCGGCGTACGGCGTCGTTGCGGCGGTTCACGGCAAGCTTCCGGTAGGCGCTCTTCAGATGGGTCTTGACGGTGTTGACCGACACGGACAGGTCGGCTGCGATCTCCTCCGTCGACATCATCTCGGCGGCCCGCCTCAGCACGTCGCGTTCGCGTCCGCTCAGCTGTTCCACGATCACCGCGGTGCCGTCCGTGTCCGGGGCGCCCGCCGGGTGAGGGGTGCCGGGCTGCAGCCAGCCCGCCGCCAGTTCCCGCAGGGGCGGTGCGGCGAGGAACGGGCGGATCCAGGGGCCCGCTTCGTGGAAGGGCCGGCGCAGTTCGTCGCGGCGCGCCCGGTGGAGGGCCCGGGCGAGGAGGCGGCGGGTGGCGGCGGGGTCGCCCGCCTGGTACGCGGCCTGCGCCCGCACCAGCGTGGCGCGGACGGACACCGCGGGGCCGCCCCGCTCCTCGGGGTGCGCCCGGTCGAGCAGGTCGAGCGCCGCGTCGGGCCGACCGGTCGCCAGCTGGGCCCGGGCGGCGCCCACCGCGCAGGCCGGCTGGTCCTCGGGCACCGACCGCAGGAGTTCGGCGGCCTGTTCCGGGCGGCCCTCGGCGAGGTGGACGTCGGAGGTGACCAGCGTGGTGCCGGCCTCGGCCCAGGGCGAGACCACCTCGGCGGGGACGGACGACCGTGCGGCTCGCAGCGCCGCCCGAGTCCGGTCGCGTGCCAGCAGCAGACGGGCGGTCGTGAGGGCCTGGCCCGCGTCCAGCACCGGGTCGCGCAGCACGGACTCGGAGTCGTCCACGGACTGCAGGAGGGACTCGGCGGAGGCGAGGTCGTCGCGGTCGACGGCCACGGCGGCCAGGACCAGTCGTCCGACGCCGCAACGGGACGGCTGGGGTGCGGCGACCCGATCCGCCGCGGCCGTCGCCGCCAGCGCGGCGCGCTCCGCCCTCCCGGGCCAGCCGTGCAGCCAGTCGATCAGCGCCAGGCGGCCCAGACAGTCGGCGCGCAGGACTTCGGTGGCCGCCGCACCGGAGGCGTCGGCCACCGAGGACAGGGCGGTGCGGGCGTCCTCGAAGCGGCCGGCCCACAGCAGGGCCGAGCCCAGATGGGCCACCAGTTGTGCGGTGAGTTCCGGATGCTTCTCCAGCAGCTCGGCGGGGACCCGGCTGCTCAGTCGCTCGGCCACCGCCACCGCCCTCAGCGCCTTGCCGGGCGAACCGGTCTGCCGCGCCACCACGGCCTCCAGCAGAGCACAGCTCAACCAGGCGGCCGCGAGGTCGGTGGCGTCCTCCGCCGGGCCCCCGGCCAGGAGGCTCTCCTCCGCGTGCCGCAGGTGGGCCAGACCACGGTCGATGTCGTGCCGGGCCAGCTCACGGGCCGCGCGAACCAGGTCGGTGGCGGGGCTCGTCGCCTCGGGGCCCATCCGGGAGAACAGGTCGGCCAGTTCGTCTGAGCGCAGTCCGGTGAAGAGCTGGCCGATGGCGAGGTCGTCGACGAGGACACCGGCGGTGAAGTCCCAGACGCCCGCCGCGGCGCCGTGGTCGAGGGTCTCCGTGAGGGAGCCGGAGTCGCGCAGCCACTCGGCGGCCCTCCGGTGCAGGTCGGGTTCGAGACCGGGCGCACGCACATGCAGGTGCGCGCGGAGTATCTCCCCGAACAGCGGGTGGAGGCGGTACCAGGTGTGGCCGAGGTGCTCCACGAAGGCGTTGGCGCGGTGCAGCCCGGCCAGGATGGGTTCGGCGTCGAGGCGTCCCGTCAGCGCGTTCGCCAGGTCGGGACAGAAACGGTCGAGGACGCTGGTCCTGAGCAGCAGGTCCTGCGTCTCGGGCGTCTGCCGCCTGAGCACCTCCGCCAGCAGGTAGTCGGCCATCGGGGTGCGGTCGGCCTCGAACTCCTTCAGATACGTCTCCGGGTGCGGGCTCTCGCGCGCCGCGAGGGCGCACAGCCGCAGCCCTGCGGCCCAGCCGCGGGTCCGCTCCACGAGCGCGTCGGCCTCGGTCGGCGGGAGGCGCAGTCCGTGCAGCTTCAGCAGGGTGGCCGCCTCCTCGGGTGTGAAGGCCAGCTCGGCGTCCCTGATCTCGGTGACCTCGCCCGCCACCCGGTAGCGGTGCAGCGGCAGCAGCGGTTCGGTGCGGGTGACGAGGACCAGCCGCAGGCCCGCTCCCGCGTGGTGCAGTACGAAGTCGAGCTGGTCCGGCACCTCGGGGGCGGTCACCCGGTCGAACTCGTCGAGTACCACCGTGACGGGCTGTTCGCGGGCGCTCAGTCCGGTGGCGAGCCGGGTCAGTGTCGCGGGGTCGACCCGGCGGGCGTCCGTGAGCGGGCCGATCCCGGGCAGCCCCGCGCCGGAGAGTCGGAGGGCCTCCAGGAGGTACGCCCAGAACATGCCGCCGGCCTGGCCGACGGTGTCGGTGGTGAGCCAGGCCACGGGGCCGTCCCGTCCGGCCGCCCAGTCTGCGGCCAGCAGCGTCTTGCCCGCGCCGGCGGAGCCCTCGACGAGGGTCAGCGGCGTCAGCACCGCCTCGTCCAGGCGTTTGACCAGCCGCTCGCGCCGGAGGAACGTGGTGGGGCGCACGGGTACGGCGAACCGGGTCCGCAGGAACGGGTCGCCCTTGGGGTCGGCCCGCTCCGGGGCGGCCCCCGTCTCGTTCTCCTCGGCCCCAGCCACGGCGCTCACCACCTGCGTTTGTCAGGTCGTGGACGGGTTGTCCGTCCTCAGCATCCCAGTGTTCGCGCCCACCCGCGCGTCCGGCCGCCCCCTCCCGCTAGGCGTGCGATCACGTGGTACGCCCCACGGACAGACGACGCGGACGGCACCTCGGGGCGCGCTGGGGCCGGGCGCGCCGACAGGACCCCTTAGGACTGCGGGCGGCGGCCGCTGCGGCGGGGGGCCGGGGGTGCGCCGTCGAGGAGGGCGAGGCGGCGCTCCTCGCCGTGCTCCTCGACCTGGAGGACGACACGCCGTAGTCCGTCGGCGATGCCGCGGCACTCCTCGACGTCGAGCTGCGCGGTGACGAAGGCCTCCTCCTCGTTGAACGCGGGGAACACCCGTCGCATCAGCTCCTCGCCCTCCTCGGTGAGGCTGAGCAGCACCAGCCTGCCGTCGGTGGGGTGCCCGGCCCGCCGCAGCAGCCCCCGCTTCTCCAGCGTCCGGGAGACCCCGGTGAGCGTCCCCTTGGAGATGCCCGCCTCCTCCGCGACGTGCCGGGTCTCCGACTCGCCCCAGATCCAGACCACCCACAGGACGACGAACGCCGTCCAGGTCAGGTCCGCGCCGCGCAGCACCGAGTTCTCCAGGTGCTGCCTGACCGCGGACGCGGCCCGGTAGATGTTGGCGACGACGGCCATCTGCTCATGACGGACGGGGATGCCGCCGAGCTTCGCCTCCGCCAGCTTCTCGGCTTGCGTGATGGATCGTTGGCCGGGCACGGGCACACTCCCTTGAGCCACGAGGGCACATCGGATCTCAGCTGTCATTCGGATCCAAATTGTACGGAGCGCCGCGCCGGAAGCAGTGCTCACGTCCCCGGCCCGGGGAACACCGCGGCCCTACCATGGCGTCATGTCCGTCGATCTGTTCGCAGGCATCCTCGTCAATGACTACGAAGCGGCACTCGCCTGGTACGAGCGCCTGTTCGGCTCGCCCCCGACGTTCATCCCGAACGACACGGAGGCCGTGTGGGAGCTGGCTGAGCACCGGTACCTGTACATCGAGCACCGGCCGGGGCGCGGCGGCCACGCCCTGCACACCGTGTTCGTCGACGACCTCGACACCCGTGTCGAGGGGATCACGGACCGGGGACTGAAGCCCGCGAACCGGGAGACCTACTCCAACGGCGTCCGCAAGATCACTTACCACGACCCGGACGGCAACGAGATCGGCTTCGGCAGCGCCCCCGCCCAGCTCTGACCGCCGGCCGCCCGCCGCCCACAGGACACCCAGGACGACACCCATGGCTTCCGGTACGCCACCCACCACCCCGGAGCAGGCCGTCGAACTCGTCCGCGCCCGGTACGCCCGGCCGCGGCTCCCCGACGGCACCCCCGCCGAACTCCACGTCCACGAGTTCGACATCGGCTACCTGGTGTACGCCGTCTTCCCGCCCCGCACCGACCCTGCCGGACGCCCGCTGCCCGCTCCGCCCGGTGGCGCCAAGGTCGTGGTCGCGAAGGGGACCGGCGAGACGGTCACGGTCCCGAACCTCCCGGCCGAGCAGGCCGTCGCCCTCTACCGGCGTCACCTCGCGCGCGGCGGTCGGCGCGTCCAGTAGGTGATGTCCGGAAGCGGGCCTCGGCGCGGCCGGAACCGTGGTGGCAGACGCCGTCCTTGACGTAGCGCGTGGCGGGGCCGCGGTCGGCGACGGTCAGGACGAGAAAGTCGTCAACCCACACCTTGACGGTGCCGGTTCCGCGGGCTTCCGATGGGCGATCTTCACGTTGAACCGGGTCTCGTACACGCCGACCCTGAGCACCGTGCCGTCGTGGCGCCGGATCGTGCCGCCGCCGCTGTCGAACACGTTGCGCATGTTGTCGGTGGGACGGCACGGACGGCACGGACGGGCTGGTCCGGGACCGGCGGGTGCTGCGCGGCGGCGACGCGCTCACCGTCGGCGGCGTCGCGGACGACGGCGTCGCGGACGACGGCATCGCGGACGACGGCATCGCGGACGACGGCGTCACCGCCCTCGCCCGGCCCTGGCGCCCGGGGCTCACCACCCGCCATCGCTGAGCACACACTCACCTGGGGGCCGCGGGGATCACCCGCGGCCCCCGCGGGCGTCACCCCTTGCCGAGGAGGCGCCAGATCTGGTTCTTCTTGGTGCTCAGCGCGCTCGCCGGGTCGCAGGGCCACTGGTGGATCTTCGCGCCCGGGTCGGTCGAGATCCCGCTGACGTCCACGCACTTGCCGCTGTGCACCGCGACCAGCTGATAGTCCTTGCTGTTGCCGAGCGCGGTGACGGGCCTGAGGGTGAACATCTGGTTGGTGCTGCCGCTGCACGTCCACTGGATGACGGCGGCACCGTCGGCCGTGGAAGCGCCCGAGACGTCCAGGCACTTACCGCTGTGCTCATTCTCGATGGTGTAGGTGTTCGTCCGGCCGGCGACCGGCTTGAGGTCGAGCATCTGCTGGTAGCCGCCCTCGCAGTGGTACTGCTGGTACTGCGTGCCGTCGGCGGTGCTCAGGTTGGTGTCGTCCAGGCACTGACCGCTGTGCTGTGCGACGGCGACCGTGGAGACGGTGGTGTTCGACGGCGGCAGCAGCGTGACCGAGTAGCCGTCGGCGGCATCCGTCCACGGCACGCTCACCGAAGCCGAGTCACCGCTGACGGTCAGAGTCTGGTCGGAGACCGTCACGGGCCCCGTCACCGCGCCGCCGCTGTTGTTCGGTATGCGCTGGACCATCGCGCGCACCCGGCTGTTCTCCACCACCGAGGTGGTGTCGAGACGGTTGAGGCTGACGGTGACGTTGCCGGTGTTGCCGTTGCTGCCCAGCAGGATCTTCGCGTTGCGCGCGGAGTTGTCCTTCGTCGCCACCCCGTCGGTGTTCGTACCGGGCGTGAACTTCACGACGGTGCCGGTCTGGGATCCGTAGTAGCGGTAGAGGAACCACTCCCCCAGCGGCAGGTACCGGCCCGCGCTGTTCTTCGTGAGCAGGTTGGCCTGGAAGTCGTGCAGGTTGGCGCCCCACGCCCAGTTGGCGCGCAGGCCGTCGGCTCCGGCGCGCTCCAGACGGGAGATGTACCAGCCGCCGCGGCCGGGGTTCTGCTCGGTGTTGGCGGCGTACTCGTTGACCTGGAAGGGGCGGCTCGTCGTCATCGACCGCGCCGACAGCAGGGACTTGAGGGAGTTGCTGTGCGCGACCGGGTCGCCGGGGAGGTCGTGCCAGCTGTAGATGTCCGGCTCGACGTTGTTCGCCTTCACGTAGTCGAGGTACGTGGTCCACCAGCCGTTGTCCACGGTGGGATGGCCGCAGGTGCTCGCGCCGACGACGACGGCGCCGGGGAGGGCGGCCCGGATCTTCCGGTAGGCGCGCTTCCACATCTCCAGGTACTGGGGCATGCCGGAGTCCCAGAACCCGGGGCAGTCGGGCTCATTCCAGATGTCCCACTGGATGTCGGTCATGCCGGCCGCGCGGACATCGGAGAGCAGGCGGTCGTAGAAGGCGTCGAAGCGGGACCAGTCGCCGTTGTCACCGGGGAACGTGGGCCTGGTGGTGCCGTCGGCACCCCACAGGTCGTGCGGCAGGATGACGAAGGTGCCGCCCAGCGCCTTGGTGCGCTTGTACTGGGCCAGGGTGGAGTTCCATCGGCGGTCGTACTTGCCGGCCACCCAGCCGCCGGGATTGTCCAGTTGGGCGCCGCCGGCCCGCATGAACTTCCACTTGATGTCCTTGTAGAAGTGGTCCTGGGGCAGCGAGCCGTCCTCGGCCATTCCGTAGATCGTGCCCGAGGCGCGGTACGTGGGGGCGCCCCCGGTGGTGGCGAAGTCGACCGCGACGCCGGTGTCGGCGGCCTGTGACGGGACGGCGGGCAGCAGCGTCGTGGCCAGTACGGCCAGGAGCACGGCGACGGTCGAGGTCGCTCGTCGCCCGGTGTGTGCTGCCGGTCCGGGAGGTGCGGTGCGCAACGTCATCGTGGGGCTCCTCTGGGCGAGGGAAGGGGGGAACGTGACCGGGCCCGATCGGTCCCGGAGGTTGGGGGGAGGCGGCTGGTCAGCGGCTGCCTCGGCGGGTGTGGTCCTCGGCGAGGAGGAGGTAGGCGGCCGCGGTCCAGGTGTAGGCGCGGTCGCGCAGGCCGGTGCCGGTGAGGGCGTCGAAGTTCTCGGCGAAGCCGGATGTCTCGCACAGGGCGAGGAACCGGGTGCTGATCTCGTCGGCGAGCCGGTGGTGGCCGGCACGGCGCAGGCCGTCCTCGACGAGCACGGTGGACGGCGCCCAGATCGGGCCGCGCCAGTAGCCGTCGGAGAGGTACTGCGGTGAGGCGGGCTGTTCCGTGGCCAGGCCGTACGAGGTGAGGTGTGTCCGGATGCGGTCGGCCAGGACGGCGCTGACGGACTCCGGCAGATGCTCGCCGAGGGCGATGGGCATCAGGTCGAGCAGGCTCGCGCTGGTCCAGGTGTCTTTGGTCTCGGCCGACCGGGCGGCGAACCGGTCGCCCTGCCACAGTTCGCGGAGCATCGCGGCCTGGGTCTCGTCGGCCGTCCGTGTCCATCGGCGGGCGTCGTCCGGCCGCCCCAGTTCATCGGCCAGTCGGGCGAGTTCGCGTAGTTGCAGGGTGAGGAAGGCGGCCAGGTCGGCGGTGACGACGACACGTTCGGGGTCGAAGGTGGTGGCGTTGTCCCAGCCGCTGTCGTTGCCGTGCTGGTAGTGGGGCAGAGCGGCACCAGGTGCGCGCCGGGCGGTGAGCCAGAAGTCCGTCCAGCGGGTCAACCGGTCGTAGACCTCCGTGAGTTGCCCGTGGGTGAGCGGTTCGGGGAGCCGTCGGCGGAGCCGGTCGAGGGCCCAGCCGTGGATGGGGGGCTTGACGAAGTTGTGCAGCACCTCGGAGTGGGTGACCGAGTCGGGCAGCGCACCGGCCTCGTCCTGGTGGTCGAAGGGCAGGGAGAACTGGTCCCAGGCGAGATCGGCGGCTCCGGGGGCGAGGGCGAGGGCGTTGAAGCAGTGGTCCCAGCTCCAGACCTTGTCCATCCAGTGCTTGGACATCAGCACCGCGGGCCGGGTCACGAAGCCCCGCGGGCGGACGGTCGCCGACCACAGCACATACGCGGCGAGTTCCGCGGCCGGAGTGGCGGCCGACCGCCAGGGCGCCACGGCGTCGGCGAACGCGGCGAAGGCGGTGCGCGCGGCTGCCACGACCCGGTCGAAGGCGGTGGTCGTGGTGTAGGGGCGGCGCGCGGTCTCGTACTCCTCGACCGCGACCTCCCAGGTTCCGTCGGCCCCGGCGCCGACCGTGACACCACGCTCGGCGCCGCCCAGCGCCTGCGCGCCGGGCACCGCGGTGACGGTGCCGGACAGGACGGTGATCCGGTAGCGCCGCCCGGTCTCGTAAGAGGTGAGGACGTACGCCTCGGTGCCGGGCTCCCGGTAGAAGTAGGTGCCGCTGAACGGGGTCAGGGTCTGCGCGGCCGCCCGCAGGGCAAAGGCGAGGCCGCTGCCCCGCAGCCGTACGGTGTCCGGCGTCTCGTAGGCGAGGTCCACGCGCCCGCCCCGGCCGGTCCAGCCGAGCAGGCCGGGGGTCGCCTCGACGCGGGTGTCGGCGCGGTCGCCCGTGACCGGGTCCAGGGGAACCAGGCGCAGCACGGCGTGCATGCCGTTCTGGTGGGAGACGAGGTGGAGGTCCTCCGCGTACGTCTTCTCCGCCACCACGGGCGAGATGTCGAACCAGGACCCGTACGTGCTGAAGGGGATGTCGTGGATGGGGAAGGGCGGGCCGGACGGTGCGGCGGTCATGACGTGTCACTCGTTTCTCGGACAGGGGGGATCGCGCTCCCGACCGGGAGGCGGTGGCGCCGTGACATCAGGGAGGAGGGAGGTCAGTCCTTGACCGCGCCGGCGGTCACGCCCGCGGCGACGTACCGCTGGGCGAGGACGAGGATGACCGCGGCGGGCAGCGAGGCCACGACGGCGGTCGCCATGATGGCGTTCCACTCCTGGTTGTTGTTGCCGATGTAGTGGTAGATGCCCAGCGTGATCGGCTCATGGGCGCCGCCGTTGACGAGGGTCCCGGCGAAGACGAAGTCGGACCAGGACCACAGGAACGCGAACAGCGACACCGTGACGACGGCGTTGCGGCTCATCGGCAGGACGATCGACCGGAAGGTGCGCAGGGCCCCGGCGCCGTCGGTCCTCGCGGCCTGGAGCAGTTCGCCGGGGATGCCGGACATGAACGCGGTGAAGATGAGCACGCCGAAGGGGACGGCCAGCGTGGAGTCGGCGACGATCAGGCCGGGGACGGACTGGAGCAGGCCGAGCTGGAGGTAGATGGCGTAGAAGCCCATCGCCATGATGATGCCGGGGATCATCTGGGCGGCCAGCAGCAGGAAGCCGAGGACTCCGCCGCCGCGCGGGCGCAACTTGGCCAGCGCGTAGCCGGCGGGGGCGGACAGGGCCACGGTGAGGACGACGGTGCCCAGGCCGACGACGAGGCTGGTGCCGAGGTAGGGCAGTTGCTCGGCCAGCACCGTGCGATAGCCGTCCAGGGTGCCGTTCGCGGGGAACAGGTCCGGTGGGCTCTTGCGCATGTCGTGCTCGGGGGTGAGGGACACGTTGAGCATCCAGTAGACCGGGAAGAGCATGATCCCGGTCAGGAGGAGGCCGAGGGTCGTCTTCCACCAGGAGCGTGCGGCGCGTCGGTTCATGACAGTGCCTGCTTTCGCTGGACCTTGAGGTAGATCAGGCCGAACACCAGGGCGGCGACCACGAGCAGGTTGCCGACGGCCGCGCCCGGCCCGAAGGCGGGCAGGAGGTTGCCGAAGCCGAGCTGGTAGGACCAGGTGGCGAACGTGGTCGACGAGTCGGCGGGGCCGCCCTTGGTCATGATCCAGATGATGTCGAAGACCTTGAGCGTGTAGACCAGCCCCAGCAGCAGCGTGATCGCGGACACCGGGCGCAGCAGCGGGAAGGTGATCCGCCAGAAGCGCTGCCAGGCGTTCGCACCGTCGAGGGCGGCGGCCTCGTACAGGCTCGCCGGGATGGACTGCAGACCGCTGTGGAGGACGACCAGGTTGAACGGGACGCCGATCCAGATGTTCGCGATGATCACCGAGGTCAGCGACCAGTCGGGGGACGTCAGCCAGTTCACGGGTCCGATGCCGAGGGCGTGCAGGGCCGCGTTGACGATGCCGGAGTCGCTGTTGAGCATCCAGGACCAGGTGGAGGCGGACACGATCAGCGGCAGCAGCCACGGCACCAGGAACAGGGCGCGCAGGGTCGCCGAGAGCCGGAAGTGCTGGTGGAAGAAGACCGCGAGGGCCAGACCGATGCCGTACTGGAAGGCCAGGCACACGACGGTGAAGACCACCGTGTGGGTCAGGGCCGGGGCGAAGACCGGGTCGTCGAAGACCTTGGTGTAGTTCTCCCACCCGGTGAAGGGCGCGTCGCCCTGGACGAAGGAACGGACCGTGTAGTTCCGCAGGCTCAGGTCGAGGTTGCGGTAGAGCGGATAGGCGTAGAAGAGGGCGAGATAGAGGGTGACCGGGGCGAGGAACGCCCAGGCTGCCCACTGCGAGGAGGTCGGAGCGCGCCGTGCTCGCGTACGGGCCGGTCGAGGGGCGGCGATGGCTGCCGCCCCCTTGCGGACCGGTACGGGCCGGCGGTCCCGCATCTGTGTCACGTGGTTCATATCCGCGGACCGCCCGTTCCCGGCTACCGGGCGGCGGACTGCGCCTTGGCCAGCGCGTCCTTCGGCGACTGGGCACCGCTGAGGGCGGACTGCACGGCCTTCCACAACTGCTCGGAGATCTTCGGGTACTTGGTGCCCAGGTCGTCGCTGGTGCGGCCCTTGGCCGCCTTGACCGCGTCCACCCACGGCTTGAGCTGGGCGTTGGCCGCCACCTGCTTGTCCTGCACCTCGGTGGTGGGCGCCACATAGGACAGGGTGGTGTCGGTGTCGTACAGGTTCTGCGTGCTGGTCAGGCACATGGCCAGCTTCTGCGCGGTGGCGTAGCGTCCGGTGTCGCTCTGGACGGGGAGGGTGACGAACTCACCGCCGGTGGGCGCCGCGGCGTTGCCGCCCCCGGAGCCGGGTATGGGCAGGACGCCGTAGTCGAAGCCCGCCTTCTCGGCGTTGGCCAGCTGCCAGGTGCCGTTCTCCGCGAACGCGTAGTCGCCGCTCGCGAACTCCTGCCAGCTGGTGGTCTGCGTGTTGTTGATGACCGAGTTGGGGGCGTACCCCTTCCGCAGCCAGTCCTGCCACAGGGACAGCGCGGAGACGGCCTGGTCGGAGTCGAGGTCGGTCAGCTGTGCGCCCGAGCCCCAGAACCACGGCAGGAACTGGAAGCTGCCCTCCTCCGTGCCGATCGCGGAGAACGTGATGCCCTTCTTGCCCGCCTTCTCGACCTTCTTCAGCGCCGCCGTCAGCGACGCCCAGTCCTTGACCGAGGCGATGTCCACACCGGCCTTCTTCAGCACCTCCTTGTTGTAGTAGAGGGCGAGGGTGTTGGCGCCGATCGGAGTGCCGTAGGTCTTGCCGCCCGACTGGCCGGCCGCGAGCAGGTTCGGGTCCACCGTGGAGGTGTCCAGCTTGTTCTCGTCGGTCGTGGTGAGCACACCGGCCTCGGCCAGGGTCGACACGACGGGGTTGTCGACGATGAGCACGTCGGCGGAGTTGTCCTGCTGGGCCGCCAGCAGCGCCTTGTTCGACAGGTCGCTGGTGTCGAAAGCGGTCCGCTTGATCTTCACTCCGGCCTTGTCGCCGCAGGCGTCCAGCAGCTTCGCCCAGGCCGAGCCCTTGTCGAACTGCGGGTACGGGTCCCAGATCGTGTACGTGCCGTCCGCGTCCTTGGCGCCGGTGCTGCCCGAGCCGGAGGAGCAGGCGGTACCGACGACGGCGACGACGGTCGTCAGGGCCGCGGCGGTGAGACGACGGCTGATGGTTCTACGCATGGCGGGTTCCTTGGTTCCAGGCACAGCTGTGCCGTGAGAGGGGCGGAGAGGGGCATGCGGGCACGCCGAACGGCCGGGTGAGAGACGAGAGGCGCGGGTTCGGGTGTCCGGTGCAGAGAGGGGGGAACGGGAAGGCCCGTGATCTGCGGTCAGGAGTCGCTGTTCGGGGTGTCGCGGTGCAGGGGGTCGGGTCAGGCAGTCGCGGTTCAGGAGGGGCTGACAGGTGTCGGGGCTTCGGCGAACGAGGTGCCGCCGGCGGGTCCGGTGCTGGCCCGCAACGAGATCGGCGGTGCGAGGAGATGGTGCCGGGGGGCCGCGCCGGGGTGGTCGAGCCGTTCGATGAGCAGGTCGACAGCCCGCCGGCCCATCTCCTCCGCCGGTACGTCCGCGGCGGTGAGCTGCGGGGTCACCGTCTGAGCCCACCGGGATGCCACGACTCCGGTCACGGAGAAGTCGCGCGGCACATGGCGGCCCGCATGCGCGAGCCCCCGGTAGAGACCGCCCAGGGCGGCCTCGTTCAGGGTGACCAGGGCCGTGGTCGCGGGGTCGTCGTGCAGGATCTGCTCCAGGCAGGCCTGGCCCGAGGCGGCGTCGTCGCCGCAGCGGTACGTGCGCACGGTCAGTCCGCGTTCCGCCGCGGCCTTGGTGAAGCCGTCCAGTCCCCGGTGCGCGGACTCGTAGCCCGCCCGCAGGAGCTGCTCCGGCCGGTTGACGAAGGCGACCCGGCGGTGGCCGAGGTCCGCGAGGTGGTGGACGCACGCCGCCGCCAGCGCGGTGTGGTCCAGGCCCACCCACCAGGTGCCCTCGGGCCGCGCGGTGCGCCCGATGGTGACGGAGGGGAAGTCCAGCTCGGCCAGGTGATCGACCCGGTCGTCCTGCAGCCTGATCTCCATCAGGATCGCCCCGTCGACCCGTCGCTCCCCCAGCAGCCGCTGGAACGAACGGTCGCTGTCCACTCCGCTCGGCGAGAGCAGCACGTCGTAGTCGTGGACGGCCGCGGCCTCCACCACACTCCCGATGAAGTCCAGCTGCATCCCGGTGTAGTGGTTCCCGGCCGGCGGGAACACCAGGCCGATCGTGCTGGTGCGGCCATTGGCCAGGGCACGGGCGCTCGCGTTCGGCCGGTACCCCAGCTCGTCGATGACCCGCTGGATCTTCTCGCGGGTGTCGTCCGACACCGGGCGCTTGCCGCTCAGCGCGTACGACACGGTGCTCCGCGAGACACCGGCCCGCTTGGCGATCTCACCGATGTTCACGGCACTCCTTCGTCGAACCGGTTCGAGAGCGAATCGGTTGTCGAACCGGTTCGCGTGAAGGGAAGGTAGGAGCCGACCGGGGCACTGTCAATCCCCTGCGCCGCACGTCCGTCCCGCCTCGCGCAATCCATGTCGTACGTATTGCTGGACGTGGTCGTCGATGCTAGTTTCCGGCGAACCGGTTCGACAGAGCCGCACAACCCGTCGCAGCACCCCTGGCTCGCCCCCGGGATGCCGGGCTCCCCCCATCCCCCATCCCGTCGAATCGGTTCGACCTGGGGACGGATCACCTCACGGAGACCTCAGTGCGACGCACTCGCAGCAGAACAAGAGCCGGAGCCGGAGCCACCGCGGCCACGGCCCTCGCCACCCTGCTCGCCGTACCCGCCGCGGGCACCGCCGACGCAGCCGAGCCGGAACGGCTCGTCATCGACCTCGGCACCGACACCGGCGCCTTCCACGGCGGCGCCTCCGGCTCCCTGTACGGCGTCTACGGCGACGGCGTGCCGAGCCGCAACCTCATCGAGGGCATGGGCCTGCGCACGGTGTCGACGAAGGCCCAGGACGGCCCCCAGCACCCGGGCGCCGACGCGCTGGAGATGCTGCCGCCCTTCGTGGACTCCGGCGGCAAGGACGTCTACATCTACATGACCGACATCTACCGTGGCTTCCCCTACCAGTGGCCGGGCGCCGACGGCCCCGCCCGGCTCGCGGACTTCCTGGAGAAGATCAGGAAGCAGGTCGCCCAGGTCAAGACCATGGGCAGCTACAAGGACCATGTCGTCTACGTCCCCTTCAACGAACCCGAGGGGAACATGTTCGGCACGGGCGAGTGGAGCTACAACAAGATCTCGTGGCTGAACGACCCACAGCACTTCTTCGCGGCCTGGAAGGACACCTACCGGCTCATCAAGGACCTCGACCCCGAGGCGCGGATCGCCGGCCCCAACACCTCCGTCCTCTACGACCAGATCAAGGGCTTCCTCCGGTACGCGAAGGCGAACGACGTCGTGCCGGACGTGATGACCTGGCACGAGCTGTCCTCGCCCGCCAAGGTCCGCACGAGCGTCGCCACCTACCGGCAGTGGGAGAAGGAGATCGGGGTCGGCCCGCTGCCGGTCAATGTCAACGAGTACGGCCACAACTACCACCTGTCGGTGCCCGGGCAGGTCGTCCAGTGGGTCTCCGCCATCGAGGAGTCCAAGATCGACGCCGACCTGGCTTACTGGAACATCGACGGCAACCTCAACGACTCGGCGGTGGAGGCCAACAAGGGCAACGGCCAGTGGTGGCTGTTCCACGCCTACGGCCAGATGTCCGGGCACACCGTCGAGGTGACCGCGCCGCACCCCAACCAGCAGTACACCCTCCAGGGCGTGGCCACCCTGGACGAGGACAAGCGGCAGTCCCGGGCCCTCTTCGGCGGCCAGGGCGGTGACGCGGACATCGTGTTCAGGAACATCGACCCCGCGCTGTTCGGGAAGACGGTCCGGGCCACGGTCCAGGAGATCCCGTGGACCGGCCAGGTCGGTGACTCGGCCCAGCCGCTGCGGCTCTCCGACGAGGACGTGACGGTCGGCGCCGACGGCTCGGTGACCCTGCCGATGACCGGCATGAACGAGATGTCGGCGTACCAGGTCATCCTCTCCCCCGGCGGCAACGGCGGGCATCCGGCCGCGCCCTCGGTGAGCTGGCGCCGAACCTACGAGGCGGAGAACGCCACCTACACCGGCAGGGGCTACTCCAGGAACGGCCCCGAGGGCACGCCCTCGGACGTGGGCAGGTTCGCGACGTCCGGCGCCTACAACGTGGGCGGGCTGCGCACCGGCTCCGACGGGGTCCTCGCCTTCGACGTCGAGGTCCCGCGGGACGGCGCCTACGACCTGAGCGTCTTCGCCAACTCCTACAACCTGTACGACCTGGTGAAGGAACAGGGCCCGACCAATGTCTTCCTGCGTGTCGACGGCGAGGACCCGCGGGAACTGCGCCTGCCGCTCGGCTACAAGTGGGTCGTCTGGGGCCACACCGACACCAGGGTGGAGCTGACCGCCGGCAAGCACCGGATCACGCTCGCCGCGCGGGACCCCGAACTCGGTGTCACCAAGGGCGACGCGATCATCGACAAGATCGACCTCGCCCTGCGCGACGACCACGTGACCGCGCCCGCGATCTACGAGGCCGCGTACGCGTCGCTCTTCGGGGCACGACCCGACTACAGCAGGCCTGGCGCCTCGGGTCCCGGCACGGTGCCGCTGGCCGAGGGCGACTCGGCGACGTTCTGGGTGTACGCACCCCGCGACGGCGCGGCGACGGTGTCGGTCGACCACCTCGGCGGCGGCCGGGCGGCCCTCTCGCTCAACGGCGAGAGACTCGATGTCCCCGAAGCGGGAGGCGCCAAGAAGGGCACGGACCGGGTCCGGGTCTTCCTCTCCGGTGGCATCAACAAGATCACCGTCACCGGCGCCGCCCGTGAACTCGCCCTCGACCGGCTCCGGGTCGCCCCGTCCACCGGCGCCCTGAAGACCCGGGTGTACCAGGCCGAGGACGGCACGGTGACGGGGGCGGCCAGGGTGACCGACGCGTACACCTTCGCGACCGGCGGCAAGGCGGTCACCGACATCGGCGACGGCAGGGCCAACGCGCTCACCTTCGACGTCGTCGCCGACCGACCCGGCCGGCACGCACTGACCATCCGCTATTCCAACGCGGAGCAGGCGCCCGCCACCCACTACAACCCCGACCCGATCGCCCGCCACGCCGACCTGTCGGTCAACGGCGGCCCGGCCCGGCGTGTCCTGTTCCCGACGACCTTCCACTTCAACAACTTCTGGGAGCTGACCGTCCCCGTCACCCTCCGGATGGGCAGGAACCAGCTGACCTTCACGGCCGAGGAACTGCCCGACTTCGACGGCGCCACCTACAACCAGTACGACCAGCGGTCGCCGTACGCCCCGGTCATCGACCGGATCGGCGTGACACCGCTGACGGCGAGGTAGCGGGCGACGGTTCCCCGTACGTCATCCGCCCGGGGCCTGCGCGCACCACGCGGCCGTGCCCTCACAGGCCGGCGGGCGCCGCTCCGTCCTCGCAGCGGCGCCCCTTTGCCGTCGCAACGGCACCGAGGCGTCGCTGGGATCGGCCTCGGCCGGCAGCGGCAACTCCTGGAACACGGGCGGAAGTTGGCTCGTGGCCGGGAACGGCACCGGCACGATCACCGGCCCCGGACGGCCGGCGGTGCCATTCCCCCGCCGGACTTCCAGCGTCCCGTGAACGAGGCGGCCGTCCGGGCGCGGTTCCGAGGGCACCCGCGCGCGAGTCTCCGTTCCGGGTCGGCGCAGGGTGGCGCTCGTAAATCGGTGGAGCGGCGCCCTCGTGCGCCACTACCGTGCTGCCGACCCAAGTCGTCGGACCAAGGACGTGCCGTTGTACACCGTGTGAGACCTCCCGAGTGCTGATTGGTCGCGCGTCGCGCCCGTTCGTGCGCCGCGCCGCTTCCTGCTGCGGACTTTCTCACTGAAACCGGTGTACTTCTGTGCTCACCAACTGGGTGGTCATGCCCACCTGCCTGCCGTTCGTCGTGCGTCGCTGCCCCGCGTGCACGTCCGACCGCTTCCGGGCGAACGGCAAATTCCGTGTCAACGCGAACCACAAGCTCCTCGACGCCTGGCTCCTCGTGCTCTGCGCGGGGTGCGGGGACACCGCGAAGCTCACGGTCCTGGAGCGGGCGCCTGTGCGTTCCGTACGACCCGGACTGCTGGACCGGATGCACGGCAACGACCCCGCTCTGGCGGCTGAGTTGCTCCAGGATCCGGTCGTGCGGCGCCGCAATCGCGTCGCCCTCGACTGGGACGGCGCCTGGCGACTCGACACCGGCGGTTCGGATCATCTGGACCGCGAGGTGATCGACGTGTCGGTCCGCTTCGCGGCGCGGATCCCGGTCCGCCCGGTACGGCTGATCGCTGAGGGCTGCGCCCTCTCCCGGTCCGCGGTCGAGAGGCTGGTCACGGAGGGGAACCTCGTCTCGGCGGTCCGGCTGACCAGCAGACTCTCCGGCGACTTCACCTTCACGCTCAAGCGCTGAGCGCTCTTCGCCGGCTGGGGCCTGTCCGGCGACGCCTGCCGGACAGGCCCCCGGGCTCTCTCGGCGCTGAGGAGTCACCGGGCGGGGAGGAGGAGATCCGCCGGGGATGGACGGGCGGGCAGCGATGTGTGTGCACGCGGCCGAGCGGGCCTAAGGTCCCGGTATGAGCAACATACGGATCTCGGCACGTGCCCGGGCGGTCGCCCCGTTCTACGCGATGGAGTTCGGCAAGCATGCCGCCGCCCTGGAGGCCCAGGGCAGCCACGTCGTCAAACTGAGCCTCGGGGAACCGGACTTCGGTGCGCCGCCCGCCGTTCTGGACGCGATGCGGGACGCCATGGACGGACGGCCCCTGCCCTACACGGCGGCCCTGGGGCTGCCCGCACTGCGGCAGGCCATCGCGCGGTTCTACGCGGACCAGCACGGCGTCGAGGTCGATCCGGCGCGGGTCGTCGTGACCGCGGGTGCCTCGGCGGCGCTGCTGCTGGCCGCCGCCGCGCTCGTCGACCCCGGTGACGAGGTGCTCATCGCGGACCCGGCGTACCCGTGCAACCGGCAGATCGTCGAGAGCTTCGGCGCCCGCGTCACCCTCGTCCCCACCAGCGCCGAGGGCCGGTATCAGCTGACCGCCTCGTCGGTGCGGTCGAGCTGGACGGGCAGCACGCGCGGGGTCATGGTGGCCACTCCGTCGAACCCCACGGGCACCTCGGTGCCGGCCGACGAACTCGCGGCGATCTGTGAGACGGCCCGCGAACGGGACGCGTGGCGTCTCGTCGACGAGATCTACCTCGACCTGGGCGACCATGACGCGCGGGGCCGGCCGCCCCGCAGTGCGCTGTCGTTCGACCCCGGTGCCGTGGTCATCAACAGCTTCTCGAAGTACTTCGGGATGACCGGCTGGCGGCTCGGCTGGTGCGTCGTACCCGAGCCGCTCGTACCGGCGCTGGAGCGCCTCGCCCAGAACTACTTCCTGTGCGCGTCCGCCCCGGCGCAGCAGGCCGCCCTAGCCTGCTTCACCCCGGAGTCCCTGGCGGTCTGCGAGGCCCGCCGGGTGGAGTTCACCGAACGCCGGGCACTCGTGCTCGACGGCCTGGAGCGCATCGGACTGCCGGTGCCGGTGCCGCCCGACGGCGCCTTCTACGTGTACTTCGACGTCAGCGGCACCGGGCTCACCTCGTGGGAGTTCTGCGAACGAGCCCTCCAGGAGGCCCATGTCGCACTGACACCGGGCAAGGACTTCGGCGTGGGCACGGCTCAGAGCCATGTACGGCTGTCGTACGCGGCGTCGGCCGAGGACCTGCGCGAGGGCATCGCCCGGCTGGGGAAGTTCCTGGCGACGCTGCGCTAGGTCGTGTCCGCGGACCCCGCCGGTCAGCGGGTCTCGGGCACCGCCGCGTCGAGGAGGGGGCCGAGTTCCCGGGCCACGGTGGTCAGGGCGCGGACGTCGCGCTCGGCCCTGGCCATCAGAATCGCCCCCTCCAGGGCGCTGATCATGAGTGTGGCGAGCGCGTGGGCCCGCTCCTCGGGTACGCCCATGTCCGTCAGGGCCCCGGCCACCGGCCCGGTCCAGGCGGCGAACGCGGCGGCCACCGCCGCACGCGTGGACGCTGTGGACTCGGCGCAGTCGACCGTCGCGGCGGCGACGGGACAGCCGCCCGCGAACCCGGCGGTGCCGTACTCGTCGGTCCACTGGCGCACCATCGCGGCGAACAGCCCGCCGGGCGTCGGCTCGTCCAGCGCGGCGAGGAAACGGGCGACGCGCCGGGCGGCGTACCGTCCCGCCCAGTCCACCGCCTCGTTGACCAGTTGTTCCTTGCCGCCGGGGAAGTAGTGCTGAAGTGAGCCGCGCGGCGCGCCCGCGTGGGCGGCGACCTCACGCATACCGGTGGCGGCGACCCCGTCGCGCCGGATCAGCTGGGCCGCGCTGAAGACCATGCGTTCACGCGGCCCCCGTACGGACTGCGCCATTCCTGCCTCCAGCATGCCGATTCGCACGACCTGACGCCGCCATCCTATGACCGCCGTCATAACGACGGCTACTATGAGATGCACCCCAGCGTCAGGCCGAACAGGGCGTAGGACACCGCGACGGTGGTCCGGTCCGGGGCCCAGCCGATCAGCAGCAGGGCGGTGGCAGTCGCGGCGGCGGCCCGCATGGCCGCGACCGGTCCGAGGCGCCGGATCACCCCCAGCCCGGCGAAGCTGCCGAGGCCCGCGCACAGCGCGAGGGCGACGACGAGTGCGGTCGTCGTCTGCGGGGAGAGGGCGAGACGCTCCTTGACGGCCGGCACGGTGGTGGACACGGCGGCGACGGCCGCTCCCTGGGCGGCGAACACCGTCGCCGTGACCCGCCGGGCGGGCGCGAACGGGCTGCGGCGAGCCGAGCGTCGGAGGGCCGGGGTCTGCGGAGGTGCGGTCATGGCGTCCTTCGTCTCTCACGCTCGCGCGCCGCGTGCCCTGAGGGGTCACGGCGGCAGGGGGCGGGCTCCGTGGCGCAACCGTAGGGAGCCGGGGAGTCCCGGAGCAGGGCGTCGGAGGCCGCAAAGGGGGCCTCGGCGGCCACACCCACGACAGGCCGGTGCTCCGTTGCCTACAGTGAGGCGAGGGACGGCCCGGGCGAGAGGGAACGCGATGCACGATGCTCCCGGCCAGGCCGCCACCGAGGGCCCCGCAGGCAGCGCCCCGGCCACCGTCCCGGAACCCGCTCACGGCACCCCGGCCGGCCGAGCGGACACCGGCCGCGGCACCCCGGCCACCACCGCCGCCACCCACCCGGGCACGAGCCGCAGCACCTCCGCCACCATCGCCCCGAACATCCTGCGTTACCTCGCCCGGGTCGCCGAGGAGGACGGTGTCGATCTGCGGCCGGTGCTCGACAAGGTCGGTCTCGCCCCCTCGGTGATGCGTTCCGCCGCGCTGCGGGTCTCCTACCGGCAGGGCAGCGACGTCATCCGCCGGGCCTTGGAGCAGACCGGCGACGAGCACCTGGGACTGCGGGTGGGCGCGGCGCAGCATCTCACCGCGTGGGGGCCGCTCGGCCTCGCCATGATGGCCGCCGAGACCTTCCAGGAGGCCATCGAGACGGGCTTGCGTTATCAGAACCTCTCGGGGGCGATGCTGGTGTGGTCGGCCCGCTGGGAGGGCGACGGCTATGTGCTGCGCGCCGATCTGCCGGACCCGGCGCTGGACCCGGCGGTCGCCGTCTTCCTGATCGAGGAGGCGTACGCCAGCGCCACCACCCTCACGCGGCTGAATCTGGGCGCCTCGTTCGCGCCGCAGGTGGTCGACTTCACGTTCCCCGCGCCGCGGGACACGCGCCGGTTCGGCGAGGTGTTCCGCTGCCCGCTGCGCTTCGGCGCGCCCGGCAACCGCCTGGTCCTCCCAGCCCGCTGGGTGCGCGCGGCCCAGCCGGGCCGGGACCCCATCACGTACGCCTCGACCCTGGAGCTGATGGACTCGCAGCTGGCGTCCCGCCGTGACCAGCAGGACCTCCTGGAAGTGCTGGAGATCTCCATCGCACAGAGCCTTCCGGACGTCCCCTCCTTCGTGGAGCAGGCCCGCAGACACGCGTCCAGCGAACGCACCCTGCGGCGCCGGCTCGCCGAGTGCGGCACCACGTACGAGGCGCTCGTCGACGGAGTGCGCCGGGAGAGAGTCGAACAGCTCGTTCTGCGGCCCGAGTCGACGCTGCGTGACATCACCCGGCAGGCCGGTTTCGCCGACGTCCGGGCGCTCCGGCGGGCGGTGCGCCGCTGGCACGGTGTGACACCGATGGAGCTGCGTACGACCTTGCTGGAGCGCCGGGCGTCCGTCGGCGGGTCGTTCGGCTGACGCACGGCCGGTCGCGCGGCCGAGCCCGCGCCGGCCCTGGTCGCACCCGGATCAGCGAGTGCGGATCCAGACCGTCTTCTCCCGGGTCCACTGGTGGAAGGCGTCGGTCGACTTCTCCGCACCGCCGAAGCCGGACTGTTTCCAGCCGCCGAAGGGCGTGGTGATGTCGCCCTCGCTGTAGGCGTTCACGGAGACCACACCGGCCTGGACGCCGTGCGCGAGCCGGAGGGCGGTGTCGAGGTCGCGGGTCCAGACCGAGGCGGCGAGCCCGTACTCGGTGGCGTTCGCCAGCCGTATCGCCTCGTCCTCGGAGGTGAAGGTCTGCACGGTGACGACCGGGCCGAACAGTTCCCTGGTGAGGACGTCGCTGCCCTCGGGGGCACGGGTGATCACGGTGGGTGGGTAGTAGGCCCCGTGCCGGGGCAGTCCGTGGGGCAGTCCGCCGGTGTGGACGCGGGCCCCGCCGTCCCGGGCGGCGTCGACCGCCGCCGCGACCCGGTCGAAGGCCGCCCGGTCGATCAGTGGTCCCACCTGGGTGCGTGGGTCCGCGGGGTCGCCGATGACCAGGCGCCGCGCGGCGGTCGTGAATCGCTCCAGTACCTCCTCGCCGATGTCGCGGTGGACCAGGACACGGGAACCCGCCGTGCAGTTCTGGCCCATCGTCAGGAACGCGGCCTCGATCATGTGGTCGATGAGTTCGTCGCCGTAGGAGAGGGCGTCGGCCATCAGCACCTGGGGGCTCTTGCCGCCCATCTCCAGTGAGACGCGTTTGAAGTTGCTGTCGGCGGCGTCCTTGAGGACGCGCCGACCGGTGGCGGTGGAACCGGTGAAGGACAGGGCGCCCACGACGGGGCTCCGGGCGAGAGCGGCGCCGGTGACGGAGCCGTGGCCGGTGAGGACGGTGAGGACGCCGTCGGGCAGGCCGGCCTCGGCGGCGAGCCCGGCCAGGTGCAGGGCCGAGCGCGGGGTCGCCTCGGCGGGCTTGACCAGCAGACAGTTGCCCGCGGCGAGTGCGGGCCCGACCTTCCAGGCGGTCATGGCGAGCGGATAGTTCCAGGGCAGGATCGCCGCGACCACGCCGACCGGTTCCCGGGTCACCAGGCCCAGACCGTCCGGCCCTCCCGACGAGACCCGGCCGAAGACCTTGTCGGCCGCCTCGGCGAACCAGCGGATCGACTCGACGGCGCCCGGTACATCACCGGTGAGACACTCCGTGACGGGCTTTCCCGCGTCCTCGCTGTCCAGCCGCGCGAGAATCCCGGTGTCGCGTTCCATCAGGTCGGCGAGGCGCAGCAGCACCGCGGCACGGTCCCGGACGGGCAGCCGCGACCACACACCGGACTCGTGGACCCGGCGGGCCCGCTCGGCGGCCTCGGCGACCCCTTCGGCGCCGGTGGCGGCCACGGTGGTGATCAGTTCCCCCGTGGCCGGGTTGACGACGGCCAGGACGGCGGGGCTGTCGACGACGGTCATTTCTCCTCCACCAGTTCCCAGCGTCCGTCGACCTGCCGGGCCAGTCCGCGGCGGCGCAGTTCGTCGAGATAGCGGGCCATGCCGCGTTCGCCGCGCTGCCGGAACAGCGGGAACATCCTCGGCAGCAGGTTCGGCGCCAGCATCGCGAGCCGGACCAGACGGGACTCGCCGGGGCGGGGATACGCCTCCAGGCGGGGCCGGTCGAGGAGGCTCACCACCGCCGCCACCACGTCGGCGGGCTGCTGTGGCGCGTCCTGGAACTGGAGCGAGTTCCCGCCGTCCACCGCTTCCTGGCGCAGCATCCGGGTGTCGGTCGCCGACGGCAGTACGGATCCGGCCAGGATGCCCTTGCTCCGTAGGTCCAGGCCGATGGCGAGCATCGCGCCGCGCAGCCCGAACTTCGAAGCCGTGTAGATCGGGGTCTCACCCAGGGGAAAGATCCCGCCGAGGGAGACGGTGGTGACCACCCGGGCGTCCTGCGACGCCCGTAGCAGCGGGACGGCGATCCTGGTGGTGACGAGCGGCGAGACAAGGTTGACGGTGATCTCCCGCTCGATGCTCTCGACGCTGCGCACGTCGAAGCGTTCGGCGCTGGTCATGCCGACGTTGTTGACCAGCACGTCCAGCCGGCCGTACAGGTCCGAGACCTGTTCGAAGAGGTGCTCGACCCGGGACCGGTCCACCAGGTCGCAGCCGAGGGCGGTGTGGCCGGTGCCGGGCAGTTCGGCGGCGACCCGCTCGGCGCGGCCTTCGTCGAGGTCGACGACGACGCAGCGGGCGCCGCCGGCGGCGAAGCGGTGGCACAGCGCGCTGCCGATCCCCCCGGCGCCGCCGGTGACGAGCATGACCTTGTCGTGGAAGTCGTAGCGGCTCATGACAGCGCCTCCATGCGCCGCGCGGACCGCACGGGCGGGGGCTGGCCCTCGGTGCGCCAGCCCATGTCGGCGGCGATCCTGGACAGGTGCTTCACGGTGGCGGTGCTGTCCACGTAGCCGGTGTGGCGGGGCGAGGCGACGAACTTGATGCCGCCGGACAGGTCGGGGCGGTCGGTACGGATCATGCGGGCGAACCGCTCCGCGTTGGGCAGCCGGTGCCGTGCGTCGTGGATGTACCCGGCGATCAGCTGGGCCTGGGTGTCGAACAGCTGGTACGCGCCGGAGTTGGTCTCGATGAAGCCGACACCGAACAGGCCTTGGTGCTCGCGGGAGAACGACGAGAGATACAGGTCGGGGTGCTGCTCGTCGCCGAAGTACTGCTGGGCGACCGGCACCCTGTGGACGTATCCGGTGGCCAGCAGGATCAGGTCGAAGTCGTCGCGGGTGCCGTCGGTGAAGTGGACGGTGCGGCCCTCGGTGCGGGCGATCCCCGGCCTGGCGGTGATGTCCCCGTGCTGGAGGTGGTGGATCAGCAGCGAGTTGATCGCGGGGTGCGTCTCGAACAGCTTGTGGTCCGGCTTCGGCAGGCCGAGACGCGTCGGGTCGCCGTTGAGGATCCGCAGGAGGGCGCCGAAGACCCGCTGGGCCAGCCACATCGGCAGGTGCGGCCCGCTGCTCGCGATGGTGTCCACCGGCCGGCCGAAGAGGTGCTTGGGGATGAACCAGTAGCCGCGGCGCATGCTGATCACCGCGTGGTCCGCGCTGCGGGCCGCGTCGCAGGCGATGTCGCAGCCGGAGTTTCCGGCGCCCACGACCAGGACCCGCTTGCCGCGCAGTTCCTCCGCGCTGCGGTAACCGACCGTGTGGCGGATCTCGCCGGTGAAGTCGCCGGGGAGTTCCGGGACGTTGGGGTGCCACTGGGCGCCCGTGCACACCACGACCTCGCCGTGCGTGGTCCGCCGGCCGTCGGTCCGGGTGACCGTCCAGGTGCCGTCCGCGTTCTTCTCGACACTCTCGACCTCCACGCCGAACTCGATGCGCTCGGTCAACCCGTAGGTGTCGGCGAAGGAGGTCAGGTACGAAAGGATCTGCCGGTGCGGCGGGTAGTCCGCGAAGGTGTCGGGCATCGGGAACCCGCCGAAGCCCGAGAGGGTCCTGCTGGAGATGAAGTGGGCCGACTCGTACATCGGGCTGCCCGGGTTGTCGATGTCCCAGATGCCGCCCGGCCCGGTATGCCGTTCGAGGTGGGTGTACGGCAGGTTCCGCTCCGACAGGGCCCTGGCGACCGCCAGCCCCGCGGGCCCCGCCCCGATCACGCATGTGTCGTACCGGCTTGTTTCCATGAACCCGATCCCTTGTCCAACCGTTCGCGGTCCCCTCGTCGGGGGGTTGAAGGGAACCTACGGAGTGGCGGTTCGGGAAGAACTGGTCCGCGCGGTCAAAGAGGGGACCTCAGCGGCCAGCGGCGGGGCCGCCCCGGCGCCGGGCGCCCGTGACCGTCGTGCGTCCGCCGTGGACCTACGCGGCGGCGCGTGCCTTCTCGAACAGGAGCGGGTCGTGTGCGTTGACGATGGTCAGGTCCCCGTCGGCGCGCCGGTACAGCTCGGCCAGTCGGGCGTGGTTGGCGCGCACCTGCGTGAAGTCGTGGGCGAGCAGCGCTTCCGTGGCACGCAGGGCGCGCGGCACCGGGGTGCGTCCGTCGATGAGGCCGCGATGGAAGAAGGAGTCGCCGGCGTGCAGGATCCAGCGGTCACCGGTGTCGACGGCGACACAGGCGTGGCCGCGGGTGTGGCCCGGCAGGGCGATCAGGACGATGCCGGGGGCGATGGTGTCGAGCTCCTTGGCGGCGGCGAAGCCGCGCCATGCCTCGCCGTCGGGGGTGTGTTCGACGAGTTTCGGGCCGTGCGCCCACTGGATGGGCCGGTAGCGGTTCTGCTCCCGCCGGGACGGGGAGGTGATGGCCCCGCGGATCTCGGCCGCGGTGATGTGCACCTGGGCGGCGGGGAAGTCGGACAGCCCGCCGATGTGGTCCATGTCGAAGTGGGTGAGGACGATGTGCCGGACGTCGTCACGGCGGAAGCCGAGGGCCTCGACCTGGCGGGCCGCCGTCTCGTCCGCCTTCAGCACGGGCCTGATCAGACGGCGTGACCCTCCCAGGCGCCGTCCGGGATCGTCGACGTCGTGCAGTCCGAAGCCGGAGTCCACCAGGACCAGCCCGTTCGGCGCCTCGATGAGCAGGACGTGGCAGACCAGCCGGGCGGTGGGCGGGAGCATGGTCCCGCAGTTGAGGTGGTGGACCCTCATGGCGGCGCGACCTCCAGAGGTCGACGAAGGGGGTGGGTTGGGGGACGGAGCCGGAAACGGCCCGGCGGGTGCCCCGCGGCCATCACGCGACGGTGCGGGTGTCGTCGCCGTGCCGTGGGGCGAGGGTGTCCGGTGGCGCCGGGACGGCTGACGGCCCGGCCCCACCGGTCAGGTGTGCTTCAGCGGTACCCGCCACACCAGGCAGGTGCCTCCGCCGGCGGGCTGTGTCAGGTCGAACCCGCCCCCGAGCTGTTCGGCGCGTTCGGCCATGTTGCGCAGGCCGCTGCGGCGGCCCGCGGGCGGGACGCCGACGCCGTTGTCGGTGACCGACAGGCGCAGCTCGTCCCCGTCGGTGGCGAGGACGACCTCGGCGCGGTCGGCGCGGGCGTGGCGGGCGATGTTGGTGAGGGCCTCGGAGAGGACGGCCACCACGTGGTCGGCGATCTCCTTGGGCACCTCGGTGTCCAGCAGGCCCTCCATCCGCACGCTGGGCGCGAAGCCCACAACGGGCGCCGCGTCCCCGACGACCCGTGTCGCGCGGGCCCGCAGACCGCTGCCCGCGGCTCCCTCACGGGTGCGCAGGCCGAAGATCGTCGACCTGATGATCTTGATGGTCTCGTCCAGGTCGTCCACGGCCCGCGAGACGCGCTCGGAGGCTTCGGTGTGCTCGATGAACCGGCCCGCGCTCTGCAGGGTCATACCGGTGGCGAACAACCGCTGAATGGCCAGATCGTGCAGGTCCCGGGCGATCCGGTCCCGGTCCTTGAGGACCGCGACCTCCTCGGCCTCCAGTCTGCGTTCCGCGAGCTCCATGGCGATCGCCGCCTGCGCGGCGAAGCCCCGCAGGAGGTCGATCTCCTTCTCGGTGAACGGCGTCCGCCCCGCTTCCCGCACCAGCAGCAGCACGCCGCGTACGCCGCTCTCGCCGGTGCCCACGGGGACGGCCACGGCCGGTCCGAGACCGGTGAACCCCGGTGCCCCCGCCGAGAGGCGTACGTCGTGGACGACGTCCGGGCTGGTGACGGCGGTCGCCCCGGCGAAGGCCTCACCGAGCAGGCTGCCCTCCACGGGCAGGACCAGACCGTGGAGTGTCTCGGCCTCCTGGCCCAGGGCGAGTTCCACGGACAGCGAGTCCGTCTCCTCCATCGGCATCGCGACCCCGGCCAGCGCGGCGCCGGTGATCTCCCGGGCCCGGTCGGCGATCAGACCGAGGACCTCGGTGCGGTCCCCTCCGGCCATCAGACGGTGCACGATCTCGGCGTTCGCCCGCAACCAGCGCTCACGGAGCCGGGACTCCGCGTACAGCCGGGCGTTGTCGATCGCCACACCGGCCGCGACGGCCAGGGTGAGGGTGACCGAGACGTCCTCCTCGTCGAACTGGGCACCGCCGCGCTTCTCGGTCAGATACAGGTTCCCGAAGACCTGGTCGCGCACCCGGATGGGGACACCGAGGAAGGTGTTCATCGGCGGGTGGTGCGGCGGGAAGCCGTACGACGCCGGGTGGTCGGAGAGCTTCGCCAGGCGCAGCGGCTCGGGGTGGCGGATCAGCTCGCCCAGGATGCCGTGCCCCTCGGGGAAGGGGCCGATGCCGGCGATCTGCTCCTCGGTCACTCCGACGGTGTGGAAGGCGGACAGACGCTTGCCGTCGGGTCCGATCACCCCGAGTGCCGCGTACTCGGCGTCGACGAGTGCGGCGGCGGCCTCCACGATGCTGCGCAGGGCCTGCTCCAGGTCCAGCTCCCGGCCCACCGAGAGCACCGCCTCCAGCAGGCTGTGCACCCGGTCCCGGGTGCCACGGGCCGCGTCCAGGCGGGCCTGCAGCTCCTCCAGCAGTTCGTCCAGCCTCAGCTGCGGCAGCCTTACCCGGGCCTCCTCCGAGCTTCCCACCTGACGGCCCCTCCGGTCCCCTGTCCGACGGACCCCACCGGTCCGGTCATGTGGCCAACGTACTGGTCGGCCCCCTGGCACGGTAGCGAATCCGGTTGACCCGGCGGGGACCGGGCGGGCAGCTCCGCCTGTGACGAAGGGCAGCGACCGGCGCCGAGAGCGGCCCCGGGGTCGGGACCTTCGGCCCCTGCGGGACGGGGGTGACCGGAGGGACAATGGAGTCAGGAGCGGCACCGATCCCCCGCGGTGTCGCTCCGTTCCGGGTGCGCGCCGGCGGCCGGCCCGTTTCGATTCAGGGGCCCTCGCCATCGCGCTGTCGCGCGGCGGGGCTCAGGCCGCGGGGACGGCGACCTCCCGGTGCGGCAGGTCGCCGAGCACCACCTTGAGGGCGCCGGTGTCGGCGGCCCGGCCGAAGATGTCGTACGCCTCCTCCATGTGGCTCAGCGGGAAGGTGTGGGTGACCAGTTCCGCGGTGGGCAGGCGGCCGGCGGCGGCCATGCGCAGCAGGGTGGGGGTGGAGCTGGTGTCGACCAGGCCGGTGGTGAGGGTGATGTTCTTGATCCACAGGTCTTCGAGGTGCAGTACGGCGGGCCTGCCGTGGACGCCGACGTTGGCCACGTGACCGCCGGGGCGCACCATGCGGGTGCACGCCTCGAAGCTCTCCGGCAGGCCGACCGCCTCGATGACCACGTCGGCGCCGAGTCCGTCGGTGAGGTCGGCGATCAGCTGCTCGGGGTCCTCGCGGGCGTCGGCCACGGCGTCGGAGCCGAGCCGCTTGGCGGCCTCCAGCCGTGCCGCGGCCGGATCCACGGCGACGATCCGCTCGGGGGCGAACAGCCGCGCCGTGGCGATCGCGGCGAGGCCGATGGGACCGGCCCCGACGACGGCGACGGTGTCCCCCGGCCGGACGTGACCGTTGAGGACGCCCACCTCGTAGGAGGTCGGGAAGATGTCCGCGAGGAGCACGGCGTCCTCGCTCGCGACCGTGCCGGGGAGCACGTGGACGGACAGGTCGGCGAAGGGGACGCGGACGTACTCGGCCTGGGTGCCGTCGATCAGATGGCCGAGGATCCAGCCCCCGCCGCCCCGGCACTGGCCGTAGGCGCTCTCCCGGCAGTAGCGGCAGCGCCCGCAGGCGCTGATGCAGGAGACCAGTACCCGGTCGCCGGGGCGTACCGTCCGGACGTCGCTGCCGACTTCCACGATCTCGCCGACCGCCTCGTGCCCGAGGACCGTGCCGGGACGCACGTCGGGGACGTCCCCCTTCAGGATGTGCAGATCTGTGCCGCATATGGTCACCGCGTCGACTCGTACGACCGCGTCGGTGGGGTCCATGAGCTCGGGGTCGGGGATGTCCTGCCAGGCTGACTGCCCGGGTCCGTGGAAGACGAAGCCTTTCATGACGCTCCTCACCGTCTTTCGCCGAGTTGCCGGAAAAGCCCGACACATCCAGCTTGTCCGCTGGGCGCGCACCTCGCACGGGCCGCAGGGGCCGTGGGGAGGGTCCCCGGTCCCGGTCGGACCCGCTCGAAAGGGACCGAACGGCCCTACCGCGGACCCCGTCACCAGGGCTTGTCTCGTGTCATGGACGAGAACGACACCGGGTCCGCGCCGTACCGCACGCACCGCACCTCCGCCGGCGCGACCGTCGTGACACTACGGGGCGAGATAGACGTCGTGACGGCTCCCGCGCTCGCGGCCCGTCTGGATGCCCTGACCTCCCGTCCCCATCCCGACCTGGTGCTGGATCTGCGCCCGGTCGACTTCATCGACTGCTCCGGGCTCGGTGTGCTGTGCCGGGCCCGCAACCGCGCACGGACCCAGCACGGCCGGCTCCGGCTGGTCACCGACAACTCCCGCTTCCTGCGGCTGCTGCGCTGCACCGGCCTGACCGATGTCTTCGAGGTGCGTCCCCGGCTGCCCGAGCCCGAGGAGCCGGCGGGCCCGGTGCCCGCCGCGGCGGGCTGAAGCCCCGGGGCGGGCGGCGGCCGGCGGTCCGCCGGTGGAGGGCGGCCTGCCGGGGACGGTGACCGTCAGGCGTTCCAGGCCCATTCGGCGACCTCGGGCAGGTCGGTGCCGTGTTCGCGGATCCAGGCGTGGTGGCGGGTCCGGGCGTCGGCCATCTGCTGGCGGACGGCGGCGGCGCGGACGGCGAGGCCGGGGACGCGGTCGATGACGTCCATGACGAGGCGGTAGCGGTCCAGGTCGTTGCGGACGACCATGTCGAACGGTGTGGTCGTCGTGCCGGACTCCTTGTAGCCGCGGACGTGCAGGTTCCTGTGGCCGGTACGGCGGTAGGCGAGGCGGTGGATCAGCCACGGGTAGCCGTGGTAGGCGAAGATCACCGGCTTGTCGGTGGTGAACAGCCCGTCGTACTCGAAGTCGCTCATTCCGTGCGGGTGTTCCTCCCGCGGCAGCAGCCGGGTCATGTCCACGACGTTCACCACCCGCACGGCGAGTCCGGGCAGGTGGCGGCGGAGCAGTTGGGCGGCGGCCAGCACCTCCTGGGTGGGGACGTCACCGGCGCAGGCGAGGACGACATCGGGTTCGCCGCCGTTCTCCGTGCCGGCCCAGTCCCAGATGCCCGCGCCGCGCGCGCAGTGGGCGCGGGCGGCGTCCATGGACAGCCAGTCGAAGCAGGGCTGCTTCCCGGCCACGACGACGTTGACGTAGTCCCGGCTGCGCAGGACGTGGTCCGCGACGGAGAGGAGGGTGTTGGCGTCCGGCGGCAGATAGACCCGTACGACCTCCGGGCTCTTGTTCAGGACGTGGTCGACGAAGCCGGGGTCCTGGTGGGAGAAGCCGTTGTGGTCCTGCCGCCACACATGGGAGGTGAGCAGGTAGTTGAGGGATGCGATGGGGGCGCGCCAGGGCAGCTCCCGCGAGGTCCGCAGCCATTTGATGTGCTGGTTGACCATGGAGTCGACGATGTGGACGAACGCCTCGTAGCAGGAGAACAGTCCGTGCCGGCCGGTGAGGAGGTAGCCCTCCAGCCAGCCCTGGCAGGTGTGCTCGGAGAGGATCTCCAGCACCCGGCCGTGCCGGTCCAGGTGCTCGTCCACCGGCAGCATCCGGGCCTGCCAGGCCTTGCCGCTGGCGTCGAAGACAGCCTGCAGCCGGTTGGAGGCGGTCTCGTCGGGGCCGACGACCCGGAAGTCCCGGCGCCCGCGGGTGTCGTTCATGACCGCTTCCAGGAGGCCGCCGAGGACCCGGGTCGGCTCGTGCAGGGTGGTGCCGGGTTTCTCCACCGGGACGGCGAAGTCGTCGAGGGACCGGACGGGCAGGTCGCGGACGAGGAGCCCGCCGTTGGCGTGCGGGGTGGCGCCGAGGCGGCGGGCGCCCTCGGGGACGCAGGCGAGCACGTCGGGGACGGGCCGGCCGTCGGGGCCGAAGAGTTCCTGCGGCCGGTACGACCGCAGCCAGGCGTCCAACTGCCGCAGGTGGTCCGGGTTCTCCCGCACTCCGGCGAGCGGGACCTGATGGGCGCGCCAGGTTCCCTCGACGGGCTCCCCGTCCACCTCGGCGGGGCCGGTCCAGCCCTTCGGGGTGCGCAGCACGATCACCGGCCAGTGCACGCGCTCGGTGACACCGTCCTCTCGGGCGGTGCGCTGCATGAGGTCGATCCGGTCCAGCGCCTCGTCGAGGGCCGCGGCCATCGCGCGGTGCACCTGCGCCGGGTCGTCGCCGGTCACATGGATCGGGATGTGGCCGTAGCCGCGCAGCAGCGTGTCCAACTCGCTCTCGGGGAGGCGGGAGAGGACGGTCGGGTTGGCGATCTTGTAGCCGTTGAGGTGGAGGATCGGCAGGACCGCCCCGTCGTGGACCGGGTCGAGGAACTTGTTCGAGTGCCAGGCGGCGGCCAGCGGCCCGGTCTCCGCCTCTCCGTCCCCGATCACGCAGGCGACCAGCAGACCGGGGTTGTCGAAGGCGGCGCCGTACGCGTGGGCCAGCGAGTAGCCGAGTTCGCCGCCCTCGTGGATGGAGCCGGGTGTCTCCGGAGCGACATGACTCGGTACTCCGCCGGGGAAGGAGAACTGCCGGAACAGCCGCTCCATGCCCTGCGCGTCCCGGGGGACGTCGGGGTAGGTCTCGCTGTAACTGCCCTCCAGCCAGGAGTTGGCGAGCACGGACGGCCCGCCGTGGCCGGGTCCCCAGACACACAGGGCGTCGAGGCCGCGCGCCTTGATCACGCGGTTGAGGTGGGTGTGCACGAGGTTGAGGCCGGGCGAGGTGCCCCAGTGGCCGAGGAGCCGCGGTTTGATGTGCTCCGGCCGCAGCGGCTCGGTCAGCAGCGGGTTCGCCATCAGATAGATCTGCCCGACGGCCAGGTAGTTGGCGGCCCTCCAGTGGGCGTCCAGGGTGCGCAGTTCGTCGTCGGAAAGTACGGTGACGTTCTGGTGTTCGACCTTGGTCATGGGTGACTCCGGAACTCATCGACGGGGGTCAAAGGGCGGTGGAGGCGGCATGGCCGGCAAGAAGGCGACGAAGGTGCCGCGTGCGGCGTACGAAGAGGAACTGCTGCGTCTGCAGACGGAGTTGGCGAAGCTTCAGGAGTGGGTGCGGACGACGGGCGCCCGACTGGTCGTGGTCTTCGAGGGCCGGGACGCGGCGGGCAAGGGCGGCACGATCAAGCGGGTCGCCGAGCATCTGAACCCGCGTGTCGCCCGGATCGCCGCGTTGCCGAAACCGACCGAGCGCGAGCGCGGCCAGTGGTACTTCCAGCGGTACATCCAGCACCTTCCGGCGGCCGGGGAGATCGTGCTGTTCGACCGGTCCTGGTACAACCGGGCCGGCGTCGAGCATGTGATGGGCTTCTGCACCGAGGAGGAGTACCAACTTTTCCTGCGGCAGTGCCCCATATTCGAGCGGATGCTGGTGGAGGACGGGATCCTGCTGCGCAAGTACTGGTTCTCGGTGAGCGACACCGAGCAGCAGGACCGGTTCCGCAAGCGGCTGGACGATCCGCTGCGACGCTGGAAGCTGTCGCCGATGGACCTGGAGTCGATCTCCCGCTGGGAGATGTACTCGCGGGCCAAGGACGAGATGATGGTGCACACCGACATCTCCGAGGCGCCCTGGTTCGTGGTGGAGAGCGACGACAAGCGGCGGGCCCGGCTGAACATGATCGCCCACCTGCTGGACTCGGTGCCGTACCACGACGTCCCGCCGCCGGTGCTGGAACTGCCCGAGCGTCCCCCCTCGACCGGATACCAGCGTCCTCCGCGCGATCTGCGGACCTATGTCCCGGACCACGCTGCGAAACTCTGAGCGGCGCGCCACGACGGTCACACCCGAGGGGTGCTCGTGTACGGCCATGGCGATGCTTCCCTTCGTATGCGGCCGGACCGGGCCCCGGCATCCCCCACCCTCGCATTCCGCGCCCCGCCGCGCCGGATGCCGAAGGGCCGCGGCGACGGGGCCGGAGGGTCCGGGCGGCGGGCCTGGCGGCCCATGGCCCGGCTCCGGGGCACGCCCGCGGGCGGAAGGGCGGTGCCCGAGGGGGCCGATCGGCCCTAGTGCGGTCGCCCCTGGCGCGTGATGATCGTCACCATGGGCAGACCGTGGGCTGTCCTCTTCGCCGGGTAACGAGGGGCCACGATGTCCGAGCCGCGTACTTTCACCGAGCAGAACCCGATCCGCGTGTTCCTGCTGGACGATCACGAGGTCGTCCGCCGGGGCCTCGCCGATCTGCTCGACTCCGAGCCGGACATCTCGGTGATCGGCGACGCCGGCAGTGTCGAGCAGGCCCTGGTGCGCGGCCCCGCGCTGCGGCCCGACGTCGCCGTCCTGGATGTGCGACTGCCGGACGGCGACGGCATCTCGGTCTGCCGTGAGCTGCGCAGCCGCATGCCGGAGCTGACCTGCCTGATGCTGACCTCGTTCGACGACGAGGAGGCCCTGCTCGACGCGATCATGGCCGGTGCCTCGGGGTACGTCCTCAAGCAGATCAAGGGGTCGGACCTGGTCTCGGCGGTCCGCACGGTGGCCTCCGGCCAGTCGATGCTGGACCCCGCGACCACCGCCCGCCTGATGCGCTCGCTGCGCACCGAGCCGGTGCAGAGCCCGGCCGAACCGTCCGAGCTGGCGAGTCTGTCGCCGCGGGAGCGGGACATCCTGGCCCTGATCGGCGAGGGGCTCACCAACCGGGAGATCGGCAAGAGGCTCTACCTGTCCGAGAAGACCGTCAAGAACCACATCTCCCGCCTCCTGGCCAAGCTCGGCGTCCAGCGTCGCGTCCAGGCCGCCGTCCTCGCCACCCATCTGGAACAACCGGACACGAGTGAACACCGGACCGGGTGAGAGGACAGGGCGCATCGCCTGAGGGGTTAGGGGTCCTTTCACTATGCCCGCCCGGGTCGCGTGGTCTGGCACCGCACCTCGCAAGGCACCAGACCACGCGACCTGATCGGACGCTCCTACTGACCTTTTCGTAAGTTCGGTGGATGTGCTGACCTTGTGAGTGGGAGGCTTCCGGGGTGGCTTATCGACCCTCGCCTTCAGATGCCAGCTCG
>NZ_JBVIDX010000042.1:45845-48214 GCF_055572155.1 Streptomyces sp. NPDC030814 | reverse complement strand
ATCACCGCCCACAGCTCGTCGTCGACTTCCCACGGCTTCGGCCGCGCCACCTCGCACCCCCGGATCATCGGTCCCGGAGTGATCCAACCACCTCGAAGATCATTTCGTTAGGAGTTCTTAGTAGGACTCCGTTAGGTCTTCCCGTCGGGCCTGTTCGGGAGCATGTTGGGTTGGGTGGACGCACATGAAGTGAACCGTGTCCGGGCGAAGTTGGCGTTGTACGTGGCGGATGTGTTCGCCTCGGTGCCGCGCAAGGACCAGCGGGCCAAGGGCGACTGCTACCTGCGCGGACTGATGCTGGACGGCCGCCGCAAGTCCATTCAGGCCATGGCCTCGCGATTACCAGACGGCAACGAACAGAACCTGCAGCAGTTCGTGAACCAGTCCACCTGGGATCCGGTGCCGGTGCAGCGGCGGCTCTGTGAGCGGATGCTGCCGCTGATCGATCCGGTGGCCTGGGTGATCGACGACGTGTCGGTGCCCAAGGACGGGCGGCTGTCGGCCGGCGTGGCTCCGCAGTACTGCGGAGCCTTGGGAAAGAGGGCGAACTGCCAGGTCGCGGTCAGCGTCCACGCCGCGACCGATACCGCGTCCTGCCCGCTGCAATGGCGCCTGTTCCTGCCCAAGGACTGGGCGTCGGACACCGCTCGCCGAGCCCTCGCCCGCATCCCGGCGGACGTCACGCACCGCGAGAAGTGGCGCCTCGCCCTGGACATGCTCGACACGCTCGCAGCCTGGGGCATGAAGCCTCCGGTCGTGGTGGCCGACGCCGCCTACGGCACCAACGCTCACCTGCGGACCGCGCTGTCCGAGCGCGGACTTGCCTACGTCCTGGCCGTCCGGTCGGACGTGAGCGCCCACCCCTTCGAGACGAAGCCCGTCGCTCCGGCCCGCAAGGGAGCCATCGGCTGCTGGCCCCAGCCCCGCTACCGGCAGACCGCACCGTCGGTGGCAGCCCTGGCCGCCAGCCTCGAGCCGGAGGCATTCACCCCACTCACCTGGCGGCACGGCTCGAGAGGCGAGTTACGCTCCCGCTTCGCCGCCATGCGCGTGCGCCCGGCCGGCAAAGCAGTCGAGCGTCCCATCAAAGCCGCGGCCTCGGCCGAACAAGGCTGGTGGGACGGTGTCCTGCCCGACTGCTGGCTACTGATCGAGTGGCCCGCCGATGCCGAGGCGCCGACCGATTACTGGCTGTCCAACCTGCCGGCCGACACCCCGATCGCCGACCTGGTCCGTCTGGCCAAGGTCCGCTGGCGCATCGAGCACGACTACCGCGAACTCAAGCACGGCCTGGGCCTGGACCACTTCGAGGGCCGTTCCTGGCCCGGCTGGCACCACCACGTCACCCTCGTGACCGCCGCCCACGCCTTCCTCACTGAACAGCGCCTGGCCCCAAAAGTGCCCGGACCGGTCTCACCCTCTACCAAGTCCTCGACGCCCTCCAGGGCGTCCTGAGGTGCTGGACCGGCGTCTGCACCACCTGCCACCAACCCCTGCCCAGCGGGTCGCGCTCAAGGCCAAGATCGAGACGGACCTAACGGAGTCCTATTAGCGCCGGAGTTCCTCCATGACACTCAGATCCTGGACGCGGCCATGGAGGCGGGCATAGACACCAGCCACTGACGGACTGGCCTTCAACCGCCGGTAGATACAAACCAGTCAGTCTTGCTCTCAGCAGCAGCCGCGCGTGGGCTATTACGCCGTAATAGCCCACGGTGTAGGCGACGCGCTCCATTGGCACCGCACTGAACCACAATCGCGTCGCTTCCTGTGCCGGCAGCAGTCTCAGGGGTAGCAGGTGGGCGGCAACATGCATGACGTCGAAGCGATCGACGTCGAATCTTGGCCGCCAGCGGGAGGCTGGTCTCTGCAACGGCTTCGGCGTGCTCCTGCAGCCGACCCAAAACGAAGATGGGGGGCGCCACCGAGAGCCTGTGCCGATGACATTGATCCTGAGCAGCGAGACCTCGTCTGAACCGCTGATGGGCCCGCCCCCATGAGTCGGCGGGACGGTACACCGCTCCGCCTGCCCGCCGACATGAGCTGTAGGAAAGCCGCCAAGGTGGGAATCGGGTACCGAGAACTTGACGGCCCCTCATCAGGCAAGGCCCGCAGACCATATGCGCAGCCAAGCAAACCAGGCGGTGAGGCAGCGCCACTGTCGGGGCCGGACCCCCAAGACCGACAGACCAGTCGACCACTACTGCTCATCGACCAACCACTGAAGCTCGCAGTCACAAGGTTTCACCCCTGGGGCCTGGGGGGGGGGGGGGGGGGGGGGGGGGATGGGGGGGGGGGGGGGGGGGGGGGGGGGGGGGGGAGGGGCGGGCATAACAAACAAACAAAAACCAACAAAAACAAGGAGGAGG
>NZ_JBVIDX010000042.1:0-45835 GCF_055572155.1 Streptomyces sp. NPDC030814 | reverse complement strand
CACTAACAAACTCGCCCCCCCCTTCTTTTCGCCACCCCCCGACTCCGTCTAGCGCCCCTGTTTCTCCTCCGTGTTCCTTTCCCCTCCCCCCCTCCCCCTCCCCCCCCCCCCCCCCCCCCAGGCCAGGATGATCCCCATGCCACGTCCCACCCGAAGAACCCTCAACCCAACGAAACCTCTGGTCAGAACACCGAATCGGATCGGTCACCTCGATGCTGCGGCACTTGTCGGCCGACTGCGCCAGCTGCACGAAGATGCCGAGGACAAAGACGTTGAGCGGATGCCGGACGATGACGAACTGTTTCAGGCCTTGCTCTATCTCGAGTCGCATACAGGTGCCCTCAAGGACACCAAGGCCCGGAAGGCCGCGGCGATCGAACGCGTGCGGCTATGGGAGTACCTCCGGGAACAGGTCGATCTACATCAATCGCGGGCCATCGCTGACGCTCGGGCGGCCGACGTCCAATGGAGGGAGCTGGCACCGGCTCTCGCGGTCATCACCTCCAGCGCGGCGTACAACAAGGCATCGCGACTGAAGGCCGCTTCCCTCACCGACGCCTCGCTCGGCGAGCGACCGGTGCGACGAACTCCGGAGGCTGTCGCCGAAGCTGAGCGGAAACTTGCTGCCCGTGCTGCTGCCGAACGTCAGGCGCAGCATGAAGCCACCCGTCGGCATAGCCTGCTCGCCGCCGTAGCTCAACGCCTCCTCGACCACCGTGATGGCCTGAGCGACGACGAGGAGGTCACCTACTGGCTGGGCGAAGTCGCAGAGGTACTCCCCCACTGTGAGACCCCCACGCGGAAAGTTGCCCTCAGCACCTACCTGGGGGCTGCCGTCCGAGAGCTGAAGCGTGTGGAGGAGCGCACAGCAAAGCCCGCCGCGACCAACGCTGATGCCCGCCTCGCGTACGCAGCAGCCATGGAGCTGTTCCCCTGACAACCGTGGCCCGGCTTTCGGCCCGAAGTAACTGACCTGAGGCAGGGGCGGCCTACCGGGAACGCACCGTCAACCGTGGTGCCACCGTCCGGCTGCCGGCCATAGGCCCTCGTCGTGTTGGCCGGCCGCCTGGCTCCCCCGGCCTACCCGGACTTGATCCCACATTGCCGCTGACATCACCGCCATCGCCGTCCACTTCGGCCGCCTGGGTGACCGGCCAACCGTGCCGTCGACGCGGCTTCCTTCGCGTACCGGTACCTCATCAGGCAGGCGACGATCTGTTCAAAACGCTCGGCCTCCGCCCAGGCCCGGCATCTCCCCGGCCCCGCGGTGTCCTCTCCGAAGTTGAAGCACAAGCTGAGTTGGACGGCTCCCTGCCTCAACCACCTCCGCGGTAGGCAACTGGGCTGAGGCTTGACGCGCCCGGGCGGCCGCCTGCCTCATCCTCGACGCGAACAGCCTCGCCCACGAGTCCTTGGCCGTGGGAAGGCTGAGCCTCAGCGCCCGAGTTCCTCCACGCCACCCAGATCCTGGGCGTGGCCACAGAAGTCGGCACCGACACCGGCCCCTGGATGAAGCACCGCGAGACGGAACGCCTACGCCCGTGAGGACCATGAGCTTTCCCCGGGGGTTCGCCCCGAACACCGAGGCCCGCAGGCTCTGGGCGTCACGGTTCGAGCACTACCAGCCGACGCGGCTGCCCTGCCGACTACCTCAGTGAACCGCCATCCACCTGGCAGGACGACGTGTTCACTTCGACTCCCCCGTCGGCCGCGACTGGGGGCGCCGGCCGGCCGGATGGGAAGTCGACGGCCGCCCCGCGCGTCATGCGGTGACGGAGGTGCCGATGGTCGGCGGCTGCGGTCGGCGTGTGGCGGGACGGGGCGGCCTTCGGTGTCGTGGGGCGGGTGGACCCCCTGCAAGCAGGAGCACGCCTGCATCCGTTGCCCGGTCCTCCAGATGGATCCTCGCCAGCTGCCCCGCCTCCTGTACATCATCCAGAACCTCCGCGAGCGCATCCGAGAGGCCCGCGCAAACGGCTGGCTTGGCGAGGTCACTTCAAGTCAGCTTTGACGCCGCGATGGCCAAGCTCAACAGCCTTAAACGGGCTCCGACCGATGGCCGGCCCGCAGCTGGTCGTCCTTGGCATGCCGGTCTTCACCGACCACGCACCACCGCTTCAGCCAGGATCGGGAGAGTCCGGATACCGGCCCTGATCCTGTCACCGAGCGAGTTCGGCTTGGCGAAGACTGCGGAACACCTCCGCGGTCGTCCATCCGCGCAGCGTGGCGTGAATCGACGAGCGGAATGCGGCCTCGGCCGTGGTGGCGTCGAGGGCCCCGGCCAGTTCGAGGGTCACAAGCCCATGCAGGGTTGCCCAGATCGACAGGGCGATCACCGTTGCGTCGCCAGCGAGGACGGACGCCGTCAAGGCGCGATCGATTGCCGCGAGGAGCGGACGGATCGGGTCACTGGCACCGACCTCTCCCGACGGGTCGAAGGACTGCACACCACCGAAGAGCACCGTGTACAGGTGGCTGTGTCCGCACCCCCAACGACGGTAGGCGACGGCCAGCGCGTAGAGGTCGGCGAGAGGATCCGCGGACGTCTGCACCGCCGACACGTCCCGGAACAGGCCGGCGACGGCTCTGTCGCGCACCGCACCGATCAGCCCGTCCTTGCCACCGAACAACGAGTACACCGCCGTCGTCGACGCCTCGGCAGCAGCGGCCACGGCGCGGACCGTGACCGACTCCCGCGGACGGGTGGCGAGCATCTCGGTCGCGCACTCCACAAGCCGCTCTTTGACGGCCTCGTCGTTCGTTCTGGGCCTACCCACGGTCAGCAGCCTACCTCCTTTGATAACGTCGTTTTGAAACGATGTTCTGAAACTGTTGGAGGTCCGCTGTGCCCACGTCCGCCATACGTCTCGTCCGCTTCACCGGACGCCTACTGCTGGCCCTGGCCGCCGTCGCGACGCTGGTCGTCGTCTTTCTCGCACTGATCGCCTTCACCGGCGGGTCAGGTTCGGGGCTCGCCGCGTGGTTGACGACCCTCGGGACCGGGACTTTCCTCGCGCTGTGGTGGGGCCGGCACCGCACCTGGCCGACGAGGCTCGTGCCGTTCCTGCCGGTGATCGTCGCGGCGGCGTTGACGGCGACGGTCTGCATCCCGACCGTGCCGACGGCCCGGCGGTACCCGCCCGCGCTGCCGTTCGTGTCCACTCAGCACTGGAACCTGGCCACGGGCAGCCGGGTCGCGGTGTATCACTACCCGCCCGCGAACCCCGGCCCCCGGCATCCCGTCCCGTTCGTGTACCTCCACGGAGGACCCGTCCGCGGCATCTCGATGCAAGACCACCGGTTTCTGCGACTCCTGGCACGCCAGGGCTACGACGTCTACGCCTACGAACAGGCCGGTGGCGGACGAAGCGACCTGCTCTCCATGGACCAGTACACGATCTCCAGGTCCGTCCGTGACCTCGCCGCCTTCGTCGACCGCCTGGACAAGGGCAAGGTCGACATCCTCGGATTCTCCAGCGGCGGAGTCGTGCTCACCTGAGCCTTGGCCGACCCTGGCGTCGCCGCACGTCTGCACCGGGCGATCATCGCCGAGCCCGGGCCCATGGACGGCCCCACCGCACACATCAACGGGCACAAGGGCCGGGCATCCGCACGGGGCCTCGCGCCGGCCCCGACCGGACCGCGATCGACGCACGTCCCCCGGTACGCCGTGGCATTCGGCCTCATGCGACTTGGACTCCTCACCCCGGACACCGGACTGATCGGACAGGCCGAAGGCGACAACGCCTTCACCGCCGCCGACCTCGGCAGCGACACCGCATCCGCCTACTGCGCGCGCGACGCGCACCGCATCCCCACCGAGGACACCGCACAGAACTTCTCCTTCAGCCCCGCCGCCAGCCTCCGCATCCAGCAGACGGTCAAGGACTCACCCTCCATCGCCCCGCAACTGAGGCGCTCCCGGACCCCCGCGATGCTGATGATCGCCGAGTGCTCCTCCCAGGTCCGCCAATGGGCGACCGCCGCGCTTGCCAATGACCCCGCCATCCAGCGCACGCAGTACATGCCTGGAGTCGGACACCACATGTGGAACGGCCTTGAGGACAACAACGACCGGGCTGTCGCCGTCATCACTGCGTTCCTTCAGGACAAGCCAGCCCCCCTGCCGAACTACCCGACCCGCGACGAGATCCCTACCTTCCTGCGCGACCACAAATAAAGACGTTGCCGCCCGGCACCGGCAAAGGAGGGCGAAACCTCGAAGCCGCCTGGACCCTGCGCGAACTACAGCCAAGGACGTGCTCTTAGTCCGGAAAAGTGCCTTTGGCCTCACCGAACTCCTGGCCCGCGCACTGCGCGATCGCAGCCGCCAGGTGGAAGTCCAGCACCGTCACCGCCACTTGCCACGCGTCCTCACCACCCACACCACCAACCCCGAGCAGGAGCCCACCCGATGAAGCACCGTCTCTTCCGCCGCTGCAGCAACGCCCCCGGCACCCTCTCCCCCGAGGACCAGGCCCCCGTCGACGCCTTTCGCGCACTGCTCGACGCCCGCAAGAATCCGCAGCTCTGGACACCGGGCTGCAACCGGGACGTCGCCGTCCAGGTCGGCCCGTTCCTCGAGCGCGCCCAGCCCCGCCCCGGCGACGACCGAGGCCCCGACCTGATCGCCATCTCTCTGGTCCACCCGGACACCCCGCACGCCGCGGCCTACCACCACGGCCACAAGCTCGGCTACAACCGCAAGGGCTGGCTCCGCTGCGAGACTGCCGCGATCGTCGGCATCTGGCTGTCGGCCTACGCGATACTTACCCACGCTGCGGCGAACCTGCCGCTTCCCGACGACGTCGGCATGGCCCCCGCCCACTACGGCGTCCACGTCGAGGCCCGCCGCGGCGATGACACCGGCTACACGCTGCTCCGCCTCGGCCCCTACACCCAGACCCGGCTCGCCTCCCTCGACGCCGACCGCCTCAACACCGAACTGCAGGACTGGGCGACCCCGGTCATCCCCGACTTCATCGTGACCGCGAAGGCCGCGCCCTTCCACGTCAGCGACCACGCCTCCTACCACGATCCGTACGAGTCCGACGTCGCCGCGCTCCTGGTAGACAGCATCGCGGGGGTGCTCACGTGATCACAGGCCGGTACGGGATACCGGCCAGCGAGGTCGAGGACGGCACCATGGTTTCCTCCGAAGGCATCTGGACGCCCGGAGGCGAGAGACACCAGCTGTGGGCCGACATCATCGAGGCCGCCGCGTAGTCCGTGTCCGCTGCTGGCGCATCCCGCCCGGTTGCTGTTCCGATGGCAGGCATGCGGCACCCGCACCGTGGGGGAGCCGCTGGCATCCCCGACCTCGATGACACGGAGGCACTCGCGACCAGGGTGCCCTGACTCACCAACCCGACTGCGAACCACACCAGGCCCGTGCACCGTGTGAAACGTGCGGAGAGCACGGGCCTGTCTGCCTTCATGCCCTTTCAGGCGACCGCGTCCTGGCTGTGGCATCACATGGTGCACTCGCTGGGATGTGACCCGCCCCAAGCCTCCAGTGCCGTACACGGCAGCCAGTACCGCCATGTGGCCACGGACAGCGCTGGCCTATTACGGCGTAATAGCTCGCCCTCTTCTCAGGCCCACCTGGAGGCAGCTATTACGGCGTAATAGCCCTGACGCCCCAACAGGTGATGCCGACCCGACCCGCTGAAGGTGAACCGCCTCGGGGGTGTGACCAGCGGTGGTTCAGATTGAGCGAGACGGAGGCGCGCCCGACGTCCCGCTCAATCTGAGTTCCGAGCGCCAGGACTTGCCTCGCGTTCGGCGGCGAACTCGTCGAGAAGCTGGAACAGGACCTTGATCGCGTGCCTCTCGTCTTCGGGCGGCAGGTCGGCGATGTTGTCCCAGCCCTCTGGGAGCGCGATGTGTAGGACCTGTCCGGGCCAGGCATGGTTGCAGCTGCGGCCGCGGCGGACGACGAGCCACTCGTGCCAGCCTGTGAGCCCCTGTCCGCCGTGGCGCATCGCGTGCTGGTCGTAGCCGGTGAGGAAGGCAGTCAGCTGGTGGAACGAGGCTGTGCCGACGAACATGCCGGGACGGCGGCCGACGCAGGCGAAGTACTCACGTTCGCTCATTTCCCTGACCTGTCTCATCGGTCTCCGTCGCAGGTCTGGCGCGGATCCGGCTCTGCACCGTGCGGATGTCGACGGTCGTTCCAGAGTCGTCTGAGGGCTTCGAGTTCGGTGCAGGGGAAGTGCTCGCCCCATTTGCTCCGGTAGCCGCTCTCGCCGTAGGTGCGCGCGACGTCGTCGAAGCAGCGGATCACGGCGCGGGCCAGCTCGTCGATGGCGTATTGGCTCGACCAGATTTCGGTGCCCTTGTTGTCGTGGTCGCTTCCGTCCCGGAGCTCCAGGATCCGGATCCAGACGCGCTCGTCTTCCCGATAAAAGATCCATCGATAGGCGGTCGGCTCGGCCTCGAACTGCGCTCGTGTTTCCCTCTCGCCGGCGATCAGCCGGGTCAGGGCGGTCAGGAAGTCTTCCGGCGCGCTCGTGATGTAGGAGGCGGTGAGCACGATGGCCGCCTGCCGGTCTGTGATCGTGCAGTCAGCCCAGCCGTGTCCGTCGAGGCGCCAGGCAAGGCGCAGGCCGATCGTCACGACGGATTCCCTTCCAGGAAATGCCGGATGTCCGATGCCGCGGCAGCGAGCTGTTCGCCGGCCTCGAGCCAGATGGTGACCGAAGCGTTCCAACTCCCGGGAAAGGTGCGCCAAGGACGGAGCGTCCAGGTCAGCCCGACGTGTCCGCCTGAGCGGAACATGGCCGATAGGGCCAGGTCCTGGTCGATGGTGTGCCAGGGCCGTGCACCGTCCCAATCATCGAAGTCCGCGACGAGGCGGTCCAGGAATGACGCGAGGTCGGCGTCCCGAGTCCAGGCCACGACCCCGTCGACGCGCGAGCTCAGGCCGGGCGCCCAGAGCTCGACGGCGTAGTGTGCGCAGTCGGCATCGACGAGAGATCGATCGCTGAACCGGATTCCGACAGCGCGGTTGTCCAGGCAGCGGAGAGTCACGCCGCTTTCTTCGGCGCCGTCCAGATAGGTCATGCGGGTCAAGCTAGGCCAAGGCCAAGATTGCCGTCACCGCGATTCCCAGGGGCTGCCGCGGCCTCGATGGTGTTCCCGATCATGCGGAGTTGATGGATGAACCACGGCGTGGTGGTGGTGCGGTCCGTGGCCGCGAACTTCACAGCGTCCTCGGGCTCGATCCGGTCATCAGGGCGCACATCCAGCACCACGGCGGTAGGCCGTCCCGACAGCGCGCGAAGTAGTCCGACGTATGTGACCCGACGGGCCTGGTCACCCGGCCGCCATGAGAGCCGGAACAGCTGTGACGCGCCGGCCACCACGTCCGGCTCCGAGTCCAGCTGCATCAGATGAGCGAGCTCCACCCACGACTCGAAGCCCACCAACTCGCCACTGGCAGCAGCCCACTACCAGCCGGGAAGTTGCGCTGCCCCCGGTACGACGGGAACGTCCGCACCTGCCCGGCAGCCTTGAAACGCGTCGACCACATCGCCTCAAACGCCCGCTGTGCAGCTCACCACGACCGTCGACGTACTCCAGCGAGGAGCCCTCAGCCTCCACCAGCCACCCTCACATGGCGCTGACCACGTACGACGAGCGTAGGGGGGCCGGGCACGGCAATGGTTCACAAGGAGCGAGACGGATGGGTGATGCCCAGGCCGACTGGGACGCAAGACGGGATCACTCAGATAGATCGCGACTGGGTCACCTTCAGCGAGACGGGCCAGCGGCATCTCGCGCCCGCCATGAGGCAGCTATTACGGCGTAATAGCTCTGACGGCCCAACAGGTGTTGGAAACTAACGTGTCGATGCAGCAAAGGATCATCGACGTTAGTAAGGTGTCCTGCATGAGTTCGCCAGCCACTTCCAGCGACCGCGAGAAGGTCGTCTCCAAACTGCCGGGATGGCTCCGGCAGAACCTCAAGATCAGAGCCGCCCAGCACGGCATCGAGATTCAGGCCGCCGTCGAACAGGGCATCCGCGACTGGTGCAGCCTCGCGTCCGCGACGGCAACCGTCGACACCGCGGGCGCCGACTCCTTCTCCACCTTCCTCCCGCCCGGCCAGTGGGAGCAATTCCGTCAAGTCGTCACAGACCGCGGTATCTCCCTCATCCAAGGCCTGGCCCAGTCCGTCCAGCTGTGGCTCGACGCCAACCCCGCACCCGACGTCGCCCGCCCCGAAGTCACCCGCCGCATCATCGTGTGCAACCAGAAGGGCGGCGTCGGCAAGACCGCGATCACCGCCGGCCTCGGTGAGGCACTCGCCGAAGACCCCAACGCCCTGCACGCTGTTCGAGTTGCCAAGGCCCTCGCCAAGGCCCTGCGCGCCAGCTACGTCCACTCCGATGACGCACCCACGAACGACCCACTCGACATCGAGAATCTGCCAGGCCTCGGCTTGCGCGTCCTGCTCGTCGACTTCGACCCGCAGTGCCACCTCACCAACCAACTCGGCGCCACACCGCTGCCGATGAACGGCGACAGCCTCACCAACCACATGGCCGGGGACCCGAAGGGCGACCTCCGGGACCTCATCGTCTCTATCGGCGACGCCCCCTTCGGCGGTCGCCTCCACCTGCTGCCCGCCTGCAACGACGCCTTCCTCCTCGACGTGCGCCTGTCCGCTGTGCGAGCCCGTGAAGCCGCCCTGGAACGCGCACTCGCCCCGCTCGAAGCCGACTACGACGTCATCCTCGTGGACTGCCCACCCAGCCTCGGCCTCAGCATGGACGCCGCCGCCTACTACGGCCGCCGCCGCGACGGCGAAAAGCCGGGACAGTCCGGCGCCCTGATCGTCGTGCAGGCAGAGGACAGCTCCGCCGACGCCTACGAACTGCTCACCACACAGATCGACGACCTGCGCGGAGACCTGCAGATCGACATCGACTACCTCGGCATCGTCGTCAACCTCTACGACTCCCGCCGCGGCTTCATCGCCACCTCCTCACTACAAGGGTGGGTCGACATAAAGGATCCACGGGTCGTCGGCCTCATCGGCGATCTCAAGGAACAGAAGGAAGCAGTACGGATGAAGCAACCCCTGCTGTCATACGCCCCCAAGTCACAGCAGGCGATCGGCATGCGCGCACTGGCCCGGGAGATCGCATGAGCAAGGCCGACCAACTGGGAGCCGGCCGATTCGGCGGGGGAGTACGCCCCATCAGCGCGCGCCGGCAGGCGGTCGCTGCCGCCACCGGGGTCCCCACCGACGGCGCCGCCGCCCCTACCGAACTCCCCCCACACCGCATCAGCCTCAACCCCGACAACCCCCGCTCCGCCCTCGGCGATCTCACCGACCTCGCAGGCAGCCTGAAGACACACGGCCAGAAGCAGGCGATCACGGTCATGAACCGCGACACCTACATCAAGGCCAACCCCGAGCGCGAAGCCGACCTCGAACCCGACACCACCCACGTCGTCATCGACGGCAGCAGCCGCCTCGCAGCTGCCCGCGAAGCACACCTCACGACCATCAAAATCATGGTCAGCGACGACCAGGGCACCACCTCCGAGGAAATCCTCGAATCCGCCCTCGTCGCCAACATCCACCGCCAGGACCTCGAAGAACTCGATGAAGCCCGAGCCCTTCAGCGTCTCCTCGCCATCCACGGCAGCCAGACCGCCCTCGCCAAGCGGCTCCACCGCTCGCAGGGCTGGGTCTCACAACGCCTGGCCCTCCTCAACCTCACCCCTGAACTCCAGGCACGCATCGGCACAGAGCCCATCGACCTGCTCCGCGCCGTCGGCAACAAGCCCGCCACGGAACAGGAAGCCGCACTCACAGAGCTGAAGCAGGAACGGGCCCGTAAGGAAGAGGCCAAGCGAGACCGTTCCAAGAAGCGACAGACAGCCGAGACGCCTGCCGCGCACGACACCAAGACAACCGACGGCTATTACGGCGTAATAGACGAGGACGTCGTGAACGGATCGTCCGCCGGAGTCCAGAGCGAATACCCTGCAGACGACGCAGACAATGAAGGGCCTCGCCGTGAAGCTCCTTCGACAGCGCATGATGCGCAGAGCGCCCCAGAACAGGGAGCCACAAACGGGCAGTCCGTCCCAGAACCACGCCCTCACAACGAAGCTCCCTCCGGCGAGTCCCAGCCTGCTGGGAAGCAGCTGAAGCGATTCCCGTATGAAGACGGCCAGTCGGCAGCGATGTACCTGATCCGCAGGATGCCGCAGGAGGAGTTCGACAAGATGCTGCAGCTGCTACTCCAGCACAGAGACAGCCAGGGCGCGGCCGCCACGTGATCCTGCGCCGCTAGTCCGCCAAGTAGCGGCATACACCGTCGGGGCTCGTCACCAAAGGTGACGAGCCCCAACGGGTGCCAAGGCGCAACTCGCAGGACCTTTTCCAGGCGTGGCGGCCCAGGACCCGCACCGCCTCCTTCGCTGCCGTCCAGGCCGCCGAGGCAGCAGTTGTGGACGCCTGCTCAGCCATGGGGGAGGAGCCGGTGCCCCAACGGATGCCGATGGCTACCGGAACCGGTCGCGCTTGGCCGCCTGCAAGATCGCCAGTACCTCTGAAGGCATCTCGCATCTCCTATCTGAACGATCAGCACCTGGTCCGAAGACCTCTGATGGGGGAAGCACAAAATCTGCCGACTCGCCGCCATGGCCCGCGAGGAGTCTGATCCGTCGCGGCGGGCGTTTTTGGAGGAGTTCCCGGACGGCTTCGGACTGGCGGAGGAAGCGGTCTGACGGCAGCCTCAGGAGAGCAGGACCCGCTTGCGCAGGAGGCCGAAGCCGGCGCGGCCGAACATCTGCCGTTTCAGCGTCTTGATCCGGTTAACTGCTCCTTCACAGTCCGGAGTTCCAGTCGGTGGTCAGACCGGCGGTCACTGCAGTGAAGTCGCTATTCAGGCCGGTGGCGAAGCTGCTGATGCCGGGTGTCTTGGCGTCGGCGGCCTCGTTGATCCACTCGGGCAGTCGGTCGCTGCTGAAGGTGGTGAGTTCTCGGCGAAAGAGCTGGTCAGCTCTGCGGCGGACGCGACTTCCGGACAGCGGTCGAGCACGGCCTTGCGGTGCCGTTTTTCTTCTCGGTCCGGGTGGCGGGATGTCGGGTGAACCCGGTTCCTCGTCACTCTCACATTCCCCCTCAACGCCCCCTGGAATGCGGGGACATCATGCGCACGACGGCACGCCGCTGCGGTCCGGCCGTACGCGAGAGACCTGATCTACCCGGGGCCGGCTGGCGTCAATCCACACGGCCCTACGGTGACGAGGACTGCGTGCCGCTGCCCCGGGGCAGCACCCGTCGTCTCTGAGCAGGCCCGCGCCAAGCTGAACCGGATCGCGGCGAAGATGACCCGCCCGCCCAAGCAGCAGACCCGGCCGCTCGCGCAACTGCGCGCATGGTGGAAGACGAGCGCGATCCTGACCTCCGGGGTAGCCGTCGACGTCATCGACTGAGCGCGCCCGTGCCGCAGCAGGGCACGAAGCGGGGGCGGAGCTACGCGGATACGGGTTTCGCTACATGCCTCGCATCTCGGCATGTGCATGCCAGACAGGCTGGGCTGGGGGATGATCAGTACCACGAACGAGTGATCATGAAACGGGAGAGAAGGGACGCAACGCCCTCTCGTGCGGCGGTCATTCAGCGAGCGTCTATTGACATGATCCGACCATTGGCGGATACGGTGCCCCGGCTTTGATCTTTTTGTGACTCGCGGGTGACGGCCTCGTGGAGTAGCGGGGGAAGGCGGGGTAATGGGCGTGCCCAGGCTGCGTGACGGCATCGGCAGAGCAACGATGACAGGGCTTGTTGTCGCGGTCGTCGGCGGTCTGCTGCCACTGGGAAGCGGTGGTGCGGCACATGCCTCCACCGGGGCGGTCACCGCAACAACATCTCAAGCCGCGGACGCGACTCCGCCGGCCGCGCTGTCCGCCGAGGCCCGCGCTGCGGAGACCGGCGAGCCGGTCGAGGTACTGGCGGAACGCACCGAGTACTCCCAGGTGTTCGCCCAACCCGATGGCGGATTCACACTGACTCAGTCGACCACCCCCCAACACGTCAGGGATGCCGACGGCTCGTGGAAGCCGGTCGATGTGACGCTGGTGAAGCGGGCGGACGGTCGCATCGCGCCCAAGGGCGCCGTGGTGGACCTTTCTTTCTCCGGTAAGGGCTCCGGTTCCGACATGATCCGGATCGGTGACCGCGATGGCCACGCACTCACCTTGGGATGGGGCAACGAGCTGCCGGAGCCGGTGCTGGAAGGAGACACGGCCACCTATCGGGAGGTGCTTCCCGGAGTCGATCTGCTGCTGACCGCGACGCCCGAGTCTTACCGTGAGGTGCTCGTCGTCAAGACGCGGGAAGCGGCGGCGAGTCCCGCGCTGGACAAGGTGGTCCTCGAGATTGAGGGTGACGGGCTGGAGGTGAGGCCCACTGCCAACGGCGGCCTGGTGGCGGAGAACAGTGACGGTGTGGAGGTGTTCACGGGCCCACCGGGACGGATGTGGGACTCCGCGGGTGAAACCCAGGCCGAGGCCGGGGGAGTCAGCACCATGATGGGCGTAGCCGCGGCCGAGGGCGCAGAGGACGATCTGGCCGACCCGGCTGCCGGGCCGGGAGACGGCAGTGCCTCCGCCGTCATGCCTGTGCAGGTCGGAGACGACACGATTGCCGTGGTGCCCGACGACGAGGTGCTGAAGGGCGAGCAGACCGTCTATCCCGTCTACATCGACCCTGCGGTTGGCGTGGGGCACACGTACCGCACGGTCCTGTCGTCCGACGGTGACGACTTCTGGATGTTCGATGGGGCGGGCCATGGCATCGGCCGGTGCGGTTACAACTCCGAGGGCGCGTGCACAACCGGCGCCTGGTACACGAACCGGATGTACTTCCAGTTCAACTCGGCGAGCGCGCTGCGCGGCAAGTACGTGGTCGATGCCACCTTCCGGGCGTATGAGACGTGGTCGTTCGACTGCAACCCGGCCTGGGTGGACCTGGAGCGCACGGACGGCATCTCCTCCGGCAGCAGCTGGCCTGGGCCGGGCGGGCCCAAATCGGACAACAGCTGGGACCAGGTGGGTGACAAGTACGTCTCGGCCGGCCGCGGGACTGCTTGCTCTCCGGAGCAGCCGAACAAGTGGATCGAGTTCAACGACAACCCGCAGGAGCCCGACGAGAACCTGAAGTCCACGGTGCGGAACTTCGCCGACGGCAAGATCGACAATCTGACGCTCATGCTGAAGGCGAAGGACGAGTCGGACGTCACCGCATGGAAGCGGTTCGACGACAACGCGGAACTGGAGGTGGAGTTCGCCTACCAGCCGGGTGTGCCCACCCGGTACGGAGTGTGGCCGGGCAACCCCGGTGGCGATCCGGATGACGTGCAGTGCTCCACCACCTCGAGCAATCCGGTGATCGTGACTCGGGCCACTCCCTACGTGCAGGCAGCGGTTCAGACGAAGGTCGAACACAACGCGGGCAGCTCGGAGGGTGATCTGCAGGCCGAGTGGGTGATGGAACGCAAGCAGGCCGACGGTACGTGGGTGAAGAACTGGAGTGCCTACAGGCCTTCTTCCGGCTGGGACTCCGACGGCACAGTCGAAACGGCGCAGGTCTCGTCGTTGAGCGGGGCGCTGTACCGGCTCAAGGCGCGTACTCAGTCGCACTGGTACTACTCCGCGACGGGCGCGTCCGGGGACCTGTTCTCCTCGTACACACCCTGGTGTTACTTCAAGGTCGACCCGGACAGACCGAAGACGCCCGTGGTGTCCGCGGTGCAGAACGGTGTCTACACCCTGTGCTCGACGGAGGACTGCGCCGCACAGGGCGGCCCGGGCGTCCGGGGCAAGCTGCACTTCGCTCAGAACTCCGCGGACACCGACGTTGTGAAGTTCGAGTGGCGACTGCCCGGTATGACCAAGACCGACTTCATCACCGGTGCCAGCGTGGACGAAGAGATCGTTCCCTTGCTGGCAGGCAGACAGACTCTTCAGGTGCGCGGCTGGGATGCCGGAGGCTCGGGGGAATGGGCCTACGTCAAGATCAAGGTGGCGGCCGGCCAGAGTGCGGTCGGGCGCTGGCACTTCGACGACTACCCGCCCGGTTCTCCTGAGAAGCTCGCCAAGGACACGGCCACCGAAGGCAGCGTCCGGCACAACGCGACGATGTATACCGACGGGACGGGATTCTCGTCGCTGGCCCGCCGCGGGGACGCCGACCAGTCGCTCTGGCTGGACAGCGCAGACCCCGCTAAGCAGCAGGGTTATGCCGCAACGTCCACGCCAGCGATCAACACCACCGACTCCTTCACGGTTTCGACCTGGGCGTACCTCACCGACGCCTCGGTGAACAGAGTGGTGCTCGCTCAGCCCGGCAGCGCGGCGAACGCGTTCGCGCTGTACTACTCGTCGGCTTACAAGGCATGGGTGTTCAACCGCGCCGACCAGGACAAGACGAGTCCGGTGTTCATCCGTTCCCTCGCGGAGAAGCAGAACCCCCAGCTGAAGGTGTGGACGCACCTCGCCGGCGTGTTCAAGACCGAGGGCGACGACGGCCTGCCCGACACCGATCCGACGAACGACACCATTCAGCTCTTCGTCAACGGTGAGCCGCAGGGCGAGCCGGTCAAGTTGGCCGCTGCGGCATCCACCTACCAGCCCTGGTCGGCGACCGGCGGACTGCAGTGGGCACGCTCGGTCAAGTCCGGTGTCGGTGGCGAGTTCTTCCGTGGCCGTCTGGATGAGACCGCCGTGTGGCAGCGCGCACTGACCGAGGCCGAAGTACGCGGGGAGGGCCAGCTGCGTGAGAACGAGGCTGCGGCGACCGAGCTGATGGCCAACTGGGACGCCTCCGCCTCCACCGGAACGACGCTGGCGGAGCAGTCGGGCTACCCGTTCGCGGGAATGACGCTCGCCGGCAACGCCCAACTCGCCGGGGCCCCGCAGTTGCTGACCTTGGACGGCACCAACAGCTACGCCTCCACGACCGGGCCGGTGGTCGACGAAACGGGTGCGTTCACCGTCAGTGCGCTCGCCCGGGTGGACTCGGCGAAGTTGGTCGGCAAGGCGGACGGTTACACCGTCACTGTCGCCAAACAGAAGATCGGCCACGAGGCCTCCTGGGCACTGAAGCTGGTCAAGCTGGCCGACGACATCGACGGCGACGGCAAGCCGGAATGCGTATGGCGCTTCGAACGGGCCACCGTGGACGCCACCGGAGCGAAGGCATCCTCGACTCAAGTGTCGTCCACCGCCCTGGCCGTGCTGGACGAACTGGTGCACATCACCGGGGTGTACAACGCGGCCGAGGAATTCCCCGACGGCGATGCGACCCGTTTCGGCAAGCTGCACCTGTTCGTCGGCGCCGACGAACAGGTCGACGAGGCCACCCTGGCGAACTTCCCCCAGCCCCAGCAGGGCACCGGAGAGCTCGCGATCGGCCGCGGCCACACCAATAACGCACCCGGTGAGTACCTGCCCGGTGCGGTGCAGGAACTGCGGATCTGGGCCGGGGCCATGGAGAGCCGCCAGATTGCCGAGCGGGTGCTCGGTGAGCCGGCGCCAACCACCGGCTAGCCGCGCCATCGAGGCGGAACGCCTCAGGCGCTGACGCCCGAGGCACCACATGAGCAGGGACGCACATCCACGCACCCACACCGGTGCGGGTCGGACGACGACGACAGGGCTGGAGAAGGTCGTGAAGGCTGCACACCGGGCGGGGCGCCGGCGCTGGACAGGGCGCGCGGCAGCGATTCTGGCCTTGGCCATGCTGCCGAGCATGCTGGCACAGTCCCAGTTCCAGGCCGAGGCACAGGACAAGCCGCTCGGCCGTCCCAAACTGCCCGCCCCGCGCCAGGCCGACCTGCACACTGTCAAGCCCAAGCCGGACAAGAAGAGCGCCGCCGCCCTGAAGAAGGCGGAAGCCGCTGACAAGGCCGCGGCCAAGCGCGCACGCGAAGAACAGTCCGCGAGCCCGGTGTGGCCGAAACCCGGCACCGTGACGGTGAAAGTGCCGACCACCGGAGCCACCCGCGCCAAGGCAGGATCACTGCCGGTCAGCATCGCAGCCCCGAAAACCAAGCGTTCACCAGCCGCCGACGAGGTGACCGTCACGGTCCTGAGCCGCAAAGCAGCGAGAGCGGCCGGAATCAATGGGGTGCTGCTCACCGTCACGGGCAACGAAAAGGGCGCTGCCCGACTGGCCGTGAACTACGACAAGTTCGCGGTCGGAGGCGGCGACTTCGGCGGCCGACTCCGTCTGGTCCAGCTGCCCTCCTGTGCCCTGACCAAACCTGACAAGCGCGCCTGCCGCGTTCAGAAGGAACTGCCCTCCGTCAACAGCCGCCGGACGGCCCGGGTGGCCGGCGACGTCAGCCTTCCGCAGCCGACGGCCGACGCCTCGAAGACCGCCGCACCCGGAACGGCTTCACAGACGAGCCAGATGACCGTGCTGGCCGTCACCGCGGGCGCCGCCTCAGGTCTCGGCAGCTACAAGGCCACCCCGCTGTCGGCTTCCTCCACATGGGAAGCGGGCGGCTCCTCCGGCTCATTCACCTGGAGTTACCCGCTGGGCGTCCCCTCCCCGGCGGCCGGACCGAGACCTGATCTCGCCTTCTCCTACGACTCCAGCAGCGTCGACGGGCGCACCGCGAACACCAACAACCAGGGATCCCTGGTGGGAGAGGGGTTCGACCTCACCTCCTCCTACATCGAGCGCAAGTACGGCTCGTGCGACGACGACGGCCAGACCGACAAGTTCGACCTGTGCTGGAAGTACACCAACGCCTCCCTCGTGCTCAACGGCCGAGCCTCCGAGCTGGTCAAGGACGACACCAGCGGTGAGTGGCGGCTGAAGAACGACGACGCCTCCAAGGTCGAGCACCTGACCGACACCGCCCTCGGTAACGGCGACAGCAGCGGCGAGTACTGGCGCGTGACCACCGGCGACGGCACCCGGTACACCTTCGGCCTGCACAAGCTGCCCGGCGCACCGACCGGCGAGCGCACCAACTCCGTGTGGACCGTGCCGGTCTTCGGCGACGACGAGGGCGAGCCGGGTTACGCCGGCGGCACCAGCTTCGCCGGACGGTGGGACATCCAGGCCTGGCGGTGGAACCTCGACATGGTCGAGGACACCTACGGCAACGCCATGACCTACTGGTACGCCGCAGAGAAGAACTTCTACGCCAAGAACGGCGTCGACTCCCCGGGCACCGAATACGTGCGCGGCGGCTACCTCAAGGAGATCCGCTACGGACAGCGCGCCGACGCCCTCTTCAGCGCCGTGCCGGCCGCCTCCAACAAGGTGACCTTCTCCGTAGCCGAGCGCTGCCTAGCCGCCTCTCCCGGCTGCGACACCCTGGACGAGGCGCACCGCACCAACTGGCCCGACGTGCCCTACGACGCGATCTGCAAGGAGGGGGATGCCTGCACCGGCCTGAGCAGTCCCAGCTTCTTCACCCGCAAGCGGCTGACCGCTGTGGAGACGTACTTCTGGAACACGAAGCTCACCACACCGGCCTTCGACCAGGTCGACTCCTGGAAGCTCAAGCACCTCTACCTGGATCCCGGTGAGGTCGGCGACTCGTCGGACCAGTCGCTGTGGCTCGACGAACTCCAGCGCACCGGGACGTACGGCACCGACATCTCGCTCCCGGCCATCAAGTTCGGCCACCAGATGTTCAAGAACCGTGTCGACGGCACGGCCGACAACATCCTTGGACTGGGCAAGCCCCGTCTGTCCACGGTCGTCTCCGAGACCGGGCAGCAGACCACGGTCGACTACATGCCCGCCGAGTGCACAGCGGGCATGACCAAGCCGGCCGAGGACAACAACACCAAGCGCTGTTACCCGGTCTACTGGTCGCCCAACGGCGGTTCCGTCCCCCAGCTCGACTGGTTCCAGAAGTACCCCGTGTCCGACGTACGCCTCGCCTCCGCCTACGGAGGCACCCTGGCCGTCAACCACCACTACGACTACTCGGGCGGCGGCGCGTGGCACTACAACGACGACCCCATGACGCCCGAGAAGGAGCGCACGTGGTCGGTCTGGCGGGGCTTCGAGAAGGTCACGCACACCGTAGGTGACGACACCGGGCCGAAGTCCAAGGACGTCACCGTGTACCTGCGCGGTATGCACGGCGACAAACAGAAGGACGGCTCCACGCGCACCGTGAAGGTCACCGGTATCAAGGCCCCGGAGATCACCGACCTGGACCAGTACGCTGGCCAGACCCGTGAGCAGGTCACCTACGACGGCGCCGACGAGATCTCCGGGAAGATCAACGACCCCTGGTCGAAGAAGACCGCCACGCAGCACAAGTCGTACGCCGACATCGAGGCCTACTACGTACGCACGCAGGCCACACACTCCCGTACCAGAGTGACGTCCGGCGTCAGCGCCACGGACAAGACGCGCACCACGCAGACGACCTTCGACGACTACGGCATGCCGGTCACGGTTCAGGACTCCGGCAAGGAAGCCTCGGGCGACGAGGTCTGCACCCGGACCTGGTACGCCCGCAACACTTCCGCCGGGCTCACCGCGCTGGTCTCCCGTGAACAGACGGTCGCCAAGGCGTGCAGCGTGTCCACGCTCGACCTGCCGGTCGACGCCTCCCGTCCCGGCGATGTCATCGCCGACACCGCCACCTCGTACGACAGCACCACGTGGTCGGCAACACAGGTACCCACCAAGGGAGCGGTCCGCTGGATCGGTCGTGTCGACCGCTATGACGCGTCGGGCAATCCGGTCTGGGAGAAGGTGACCGAGACGGCGTACGACACTCTCGGGCGCGCGACCACGGTCACGAACAACCTCGGGAACCGGACCCTCACCACCTATACCCCGGCCACGACCGGCCCGCTGACCCAGACGGAGGTCCTCAACGCCAAGGACCACAAGACCGTCACGGTCATGGACGCCGCCCGCAGCCTCCCGTTGAAGACCACGGACCCCAACAGCCGAGTCACCGAGCAGGCCTACGACAGCCTGGGCCGGCTGACCGAGGTGTGGCTGCCCAACCGGTCCCGCGTCCTTGCCCAGGGCGGCAACTACAAGTTCGGCTACAGCATCTCCAGCACGGCTCCGTCGTGGCTGTCCACGTCGATTCTCGGCAGGACCCAGTACAACACCAGCTACGAGATCTTCGACGCGCTCCAGCGTCCGCGTCAGACCCAGGCCCCCTCACCCCGCGGCGGCAGGGTCGTCGGCGAGACCCTGTATGACGACCGCGGCCTGGCGGTCGAGACCAACGCCGACCTGTGGGACACCACCGCCCCCTCCGGCACGCTCGTCGGCACGGCGGGCGGCTCCGCTCCGCTGCACACCGAAACCAGCCACGACGGGACCGGCCGGCCGACCCAGGCGGTGACCAAGACCTACAACACCACCCGCTGGACCACGACGACCAGCTACACCGGAGACTCCGTCACCACCACCGCACCCGACGGCGGCAACGCCGTGACCGTGGTGAGCAACCTGCTCGGGCAGGTCACCGAGCGACGCGAGTACCCCAACCCCACAGCCACCGGCACACCGGCCACCACCACGTTCACCTACACTCCCGGCGGCCAGACCCAGACCATCACCGGCCCGGACCAGAAGCAGTGGTCCTACGGATACGACCTCAAGGGACGCCGCACCACGGCGACTGACCCGGACAGCGGCACCACGACGTCGACGTACACGAGCGTCGATCAGCTGGAGACCAGCAAGGACGCGGAGGACAAGAAGCTGGTCTACGGCTATGACGTACTCGGCCGCAAGACGGACCTGTGGCAGACCGACAAGACGGACGCCAACAAGCTCGCCACCTGGACCTTCGACACAGTCACGAACGGCAAGGGCTACCTGGCCGCCGCCACCCGCCACGTCGGCGGAGCCGGGGGCAAGGCCTACACCCAGAAGATCACCGCCTACAACAGCCTGTACCAGCCGCTGTCCTCGGAAGTACAGCTGCCCGCAGCAGCCGATGAGCCCCTCGTCGCTGCGGGAGTTCCGCAGACCCTGAAGTTCGCGACGGCGTACAACGTCGACGGCACCGCCCAGTACTCCCGCGAGCCCGTCGTGGCAGGTCTGCCCGCCACCGGCACACAGACCTACGAGCAGATCGACTTCACGTACAACACCCTCGGCATGCTCAACACCGCCAAGGGCGTCACCGGCTATCTGCTCGGTACGACCTACACGCCGCTCGGCATGCTGGAGCAGCAGACCCTGGGCAGCGACTCGGCGGGCAAGAAGGTCTACGTCGCCAACCAGTACGAGGACGGCACCCGCCGCCTGAAGGAGTCGGACGTCACCACCGACACCCACAGCTACATGGTGCAGGACCTCAAGTACTCCTACGACGACGCCGGCAACATCACCGCCATCTCCGACACCGCGACCTGGCAGGGGACCTCGCAGGCGGACCACCAGTGCTTCGCCTACGACGGCCACCGGCGTCTCACCGAGGCATGGACCCCGAAGACCGCGGACTGCGCCGCCTCGGGTCGCGCGACCTCGAACCTGGGCGGGGTCGCCCCGTACTGGTTCAGCTACACCTACAACGAAGCCGGTCAGCGCAAGACCGAGACCCAGCACGGCCTCTCGGGCAACACCACGGTCAACTACGGGTACGGCACCACCACCGGACAGCCGCACCCGATGACGACGACCGAGACCACGGTCCCGGGAAGCTCGACTCCCACCACGAAGACCTACACGTACGACAAGACCGGTAACACCACCACCAGGCCCGGCACCCAGGCGAAGCAGACCCTGCTGTGGAACAGCGAGGGCAAACTCACCGACGCCAGTGAGCCCGCTGCCGAAGGCAAGCCCGCCACCAACACCAAGTACGTCTACGACGCCGACGGAGAACTCCTCATCCGCCGCGCCGGCACCACGGACGGGGAAACCGTGCTCTACCTCGGCGGCACCGAGGTGAAGCTCACGGTCTCCAACAGCGGTGCAAACAAGGTCCTCTCCGGCACCCGCTACTACGCCGGAGGCGCCGTACGAACCGCCAGCCCCAGCAAGAGCGAACTCACCTTCCAGGCGGGCGACCACCACGGCACCATGAGCCTGAGCGTCAAGAACGACGCGACCCAGACCGCCACCCGCCGCTACCTCACCCCCTTCGGAACCCCCCGCGGCGACGAGCCCAGCACCTGGCCGGACGACAAGGCCTTCCTCGGCAAGCCCGCTGACGAGACAACCGGGCTGACCCATGTCGGAGCCCGCCAATACGACCCGTCCCTTGGCCAGTTCATCAGCGTCGACCCCGTGCTCGACACCAACAACCCCTGGTCCCTCAACGGCTACGGCTACGCGAACAACAGCCCCGTCACGCACTCGGACCCGACCGGCCTCTTCTGTGACGGTTGCAGTACGGACAACCCGGACACGGTGTGGACACCGGAGCACGGCCCTGGCTGCACGCACAGCAACTGCTACGACAAGGACGGGAACGTCGAGTACGCGATCGACCACAGTGGGGGCACGGCGAGCAGCAACACCGGCAGCGGTCAGACAGCGAAACAGCCCGAGATCATCCCCGGCACGCCCGTCCCCACCGAGGAATACCTCCGCAACATCGGGTACGACCCCTTCAAAAACCAGACGTACAGCCAACTCCTCGTTCAATGGTCCGACAGCAAGTGCCAGTCGGATCCGGGAAGTGACCTCTGCGGTGCCCTCAACGCACTGGGATGGATCAGCCCGACGCAGGACTTCCTGGAAGTCATCGGCGTACGCGACGCAATCCGCTGCGCTCAGGGAAGCGTCAGTGCCTGTGTCTGGACGGCGGTCGGGCTGCTTCCGGTGGGGAAGCTCGCGAAGGCGGCGAAGCTCGTCAAGGCAGGCGACAACGCAGCCGCGGCGGCGCTGGCCTGCGTGAGGAAGAGCTTCCTCCCCGGCACCCAGGTGCTCATGGCCGACGGCACCACCAAGGCGATCGAGGACCTGCGGGTCGGTGACGAAGTCCTGGCGACAGACCCTGAGACGGGCAGAACCTCACCACAGAAGGTCACCGCCGAACTTTTGAGCGAGGGCGTTAAGAACCTCGTCAAACTCACGGTGGAGGATGAACAAGGAGCTCGCCAAACGGTAACCGCTACCGACAACCATCCATTCTGGGTACCCGCCCTGCTCCTGTGGGTGAAAGCCGGCGAACTTGAGCCCGGGCAGTGGCTCCGCACATCCGCCGGGACCCTGGTCCAGATCAAGGCGATCAAACGCTGGACCCAGACCGCCCGCGTACACAACCTGAGCGTCGCCGAACTGCACACGTACTATGTACTGGCGGGCGAGACTCCGGTGCTCGTACACAACTGCGGCGGATCCATCGACCGTCACAGGTCGATATGCAACTGCGCTAATGGCGATAAGCCTGCACTGATGCGTGGCCCCAAGCCAAAGGGTACGGGGCTGCACAATCTGAAGATTAGCGAAGTTGCCGACCAGGTAACGGACGGTCAGGTGATCGCGGGAGGTGGCATGTTTCCTGAACGAGAGTTTGCTACACCCGGAGGATTCAAGAGTTCTCGTAGACCCGACATTCTTGTGCAGAGGCCGGACGGTAGCCTGTATGGGATCAACGTGGGCAAGCGGACGATGCGATCTGGTGCCCCCATCAAGCGGGAAGCCGAGGCGTTGCAGGATCTTGAGGACATCGGGATCCCGATGCACTTCGTTCCCTACAACTAGCGAGTCACGATGAAAGTAACGCTTCAGTTCCACGGTGATCGCCAAGAAATCTGTGCGATGGCTTGGGAGTGGGCCCGAGAGTCGGGGATGCTCATGGTCTCGGAGCGCTTCCACCCCGCCTACCAGGTGCAACTGATAGGCGGGGTGGAGGGAGTGAGCGGTAAGGTGGGGTGTGGTGACGGCATTGACCGTATTTCTCTGAATCCCTCTCCCCCCGACCTGAGCGCCACTTCATCCCTTGATTACGCGAAGAGGAATCCGGATTCTCTGTTCATTAGTCTTGGTGAGCAATCCGACACCATTCTGAAAGAGTCGTTCCTGGCGGCTATGACCGATGACGCGTCACTTGCGGCAGTTTGGAAAAGGCTGCGAGAGCGTGCTAGGAGATCCATGCATAAGGGTGCTTGGGTGGAGAACACCATGTCGAGCGCACGGTCGAGGGTGGCCGGTCATTACTACACGGAAGAGGCCAAGCGACTTGCGCAAGCAGGCGTGGTTCCGATAGGTGGAACGGGCTGGATTAAGTATCAGTTCGAATAGCCCGTTCCGTCTGACCGGCAGAATATCTCTGATGCAAGCCAGAAGCCCCACCGGATTTCGTTTCGGTGGGGCTTCTGGGGTCGCCCGCGGCCGCCGCGATCCGAGCCCGGGTCATGGCCGTGGTCGACGTCGCTCATTGGACCAGCTTCGGCTGGAGGGGGCGTACACCCGCTGCCGTGCCCTCGTGGTCCGCTCGAGGACGCGGGTCCACCGACTGGCACGGCGGCCGCCTGCACTCCGGCCGCTCCGGATTCTAGGTGATGGGGCGGGCGAGCCGTCGCCAGCGTCGGCGAGGCGGCAGACTTCCGTCATGAGCAGCCCCCGACGCCGTCGACTGAGCACCGGCCCGAGCACGACCAGGACCACGCAGGCGCCGGGGCCAGCAGCCGTATGGGAGGGGCCGGCTGACGCGGCGCCGCGCGTCGGGGTGTGGGCACGGGCCATGGCCGATGCCGCTTTCGAGCTGCACGACATCGCGCGGCCCGGCGGCTGGGACCAGGACTCCGCCGAGGACGCCGTTGCCGCGTTCGAGATCCACGTGCAGACCCTCGCGACCCTCCACCCCGATGCGACGGACGTCCTCGACGTGGCGGTGCGGATCGCGGCGGAGCTCCGGCGTCTGTTCCGCCTTCCCGCCGACACCACACCAGGGGCAGAGCAGGCAAAGCCGTGAGACAGGCCCTGCTCGCTCCTGCGAGTGATCGCGGCCCCGGCCCTGTGCCCGCCCGACTCCTCGCGGGTTAGCCGCTTCCCGTGCCGAAACTTCCGGTTGACCTTTCGCGCGGTGGTGGTGTCGCACCCGATGCGCACCGACCGCCGCGCGCCGCGCGCTGCGCCGGTTCGGTGAGAGTGCGCGGTGGTGGTGGAGCCTGACCGGAGAGCGTTGACACTCGCGCGCCGGCCGGAGCCGCTTCCCGCCTGACGGGCACCTGAGAAGAAAGTTCGGCCGCTGCTCCCGCCTGGCGGGAGGGAACGCTGATCGGCCTTTTCTCGCAGGTCAGGGCCGTGTGGCGTGTCTGCATGACGATGGATATCACGCTGATCACCGCCGGGCAGATGTACCGCTACTTCCTGCGCCAGGTCCTCGTCGGCGACGGCCGCCGACGGGGCCGCACGCCGCTGAAGAAGGCGCAGCAGGACGCCGGAGTGCCGGTCGGCAGATGGATGGGCCGGGGCCTGCCCGCTCTCGGTCTCGTGCTCGGTGCGGAGGTGACCGAGGCGCAGCTGCGCTCCCTGTTCGGCGAGGGCCGGCACCCGGACGCCGACCGGCTCGTAGCCGAGCAGCTGGCGACGGGGAAGAAGCCCGCGGCCGCGCGCCGGGCCGGTGCGCTCGGACGCAAGGTGAAGGTCACCGGAGCCCATCTCGTCTTCCGCCCGCAGCCGACCCTGCAACTGCTGTGGGCGCTTGGGGATGAGGAGACGCGCAAGGCGATCGAGGCCGCACACGAGCGGGCCATCGCCCTCGTGCTCGCATGGATCGAGGACGACGTCGCCGTCATCCGCTACGGCCCGCAGGGCATCCACCGCACCCGTCCCGCGCACGGCCTGGTCGCCGCCCTCTTCCGCCACTACGAGGCCAGGTCGGGCATGCCGCTGCTCCACGACCACCTCCTTCTGTCCCTCAAGGGCCTGCGCCCGAAGGACGGTGTCTGGGGTGCGGTGCACTCCACGGCGTTGCTGGAGTCGGCAGTCGCCGCGTCCGCGCTCTACAACGAAGTCGTCATGGCTGAGGCGTGCGAGGCGCTGGGACTGGCCTCCGAGCCGCGCACCGTCACGCCGGGCCGCCGACCAGTCATGGAAGTCGCCGGCGTTCCGCACGAGCTGATCCGCTGGACTTCCCGCCGCAGCGCGCAGATCGCCGCCTGCCTCACCGACCTGGAGCGCGAGTACGTCACCGCCACCGACAACGACGGCAACCTCAAGTTCGGGCCCGAGGTCTCCGAGCGGACCCGGGCGAAGCTGAACCGGATCGCCGCCCTCAAGACCCGCCCCACGAAACCGCGGCCCCGCTCCCTGACGCAGCTGCGCCAGGACTGGCGAGACAGCGCGCGAGCCTTCCTCGCCGCTGGCGCCGACCTCATCGACTCCCTCCTCGAGCGCGCCCGCGCCGCGGCCGCCGCGATCCGGGCCCGGGTCGCCGTCGTCGTCGACGTCGGCCTGGCGGCCGTCGCCGTCACTGCCACCGTGTTCGTCATGAACACCGGCGGCTGCTTCCACCGCCGCCACCTGCTCGCCGAAGCCCGCCGCCACCTCGCCCTCGTCCAGCGCGGCCGCCGCCGCGAACCCGGCCTGGACGAGACGATCGTGAAGACCGCGCTCGCCGCCCACTGCACCGACATCACCGAGGCCCGCACCGAGCGCGGTGAGGAAGCCGACTACCGCCTCTACACCGCCCGATGGGCAGCCGCCGCCCCGCCGCGCTCCCGAACACAGGCAGCCGTCTCCGGCCGGGACCGGTGGCCGGCCGCCGACCCGGCCGCGCCCTTCCTGCCGCTTCAGCCGGGGGAGTGGGACATCCCGCGCGTGCCACTGCGCCACGACCGCGCCGTCATCGCCACCGCCGTGCTCACCGCCCGGCTGCGCACCGCACGCCGCACCGGCCGCCCCCAGTACGGCCCGGCCACGCACCAACCGTCCATGCCAGCCGAGCAGCTGCTCCTCTTCGCCCAGGAGCAGCCGCCTGTGGCGGGCCGCCCGGCGGTCGACGTCGCGGTCCTGCGCACCGACCTCGAGGCTCTGGGGCTGACCGCTGAACAGCTCGGCTACCTCAACCGCGCCGGGCAGCACCTCAGCAAGCTGCGCAAGGACGCCAACCGGCGTGCGCACCAGGCCGCCACCGGCAGCGCACCGGATGCGCAGAAGGCTGCCGATGCGCACCGCCAGGACGACCAGCGCGCGCACCAACCGCACCAGCCCGGCCCCGGCCAGAGTCCCGGTGCGCACCGGTAACCGCATCCGGTGCGGAGGACGATTCGCCGTATCGCGCCGGGGGCGATTCGCCGAATCCCCCTGGGATACGGCGTATCCACCACCATGCGCACCGCGCGCGTTTTCCCTTGACCACGAACCTGGTCAAGGGAAAACGCACCGCACCGATGCGCACCAGCCGCGCGCCGACCACCGCGCGATGCGCATCAGCTGCGCACCGAGGCGCGGTTACCGGCGCGTTCGATGCGCACCGGCTCAGGCGGCGGTGCGCACTACACGGTGGTGGTGCGCACCCGATGCGCACCGGCCGCCGCGCGGCGCGCATCAGCTGCGCACCGCGGCGCGCTACCGGTGCGCACCGCCCGAGGGACACGCCGCGTGGGCCCGTTCCAGGTGCTCGGTGCGCATCGTCTTCAGGGTGTCGACGATGTCCTCGCCCTCCTGCCTCAGGACGTTCTCGGTGAACCGGATGATGGTGTTGGCGACGCCCCAGATCGCACTGGGGACGCACTCTTGTGTCCACTCCTGGAGCGCGGCCAGCAGGACGCCGCCGACCTCGTCCAGAGCGAAGGAGTCCGCGCACGGATCGGCATCGGCCGCCAGGTCCGTGACGGGCAGGATGATGTCCTCAGCCAGCCGCAACAAGAGGTAGGACGGCGCCGGAACGGCCCTCGTCCGATCGACGACGGCGGCAAGGCCGTGCTCGCTCTGGTCCTGGATCGCCAGGACGTACTCGAAGGCGAGCTCCACCTCTTCGGGCGTCAGCGGCGTGCGGGACTGCTCCAGGTGCGGCATGCGGATCTCCTCAACAGGTTGCCGCCGTGCCGATCACGGCGACTGACCCGATGCTCACGCCGGGCCCCTGTGGATAAGGGCCGGAGATCTCTCCCCCTCTCCAAACCGGGGTGAACTGGTGCGTCAAGGGTCGAAGCGGGCCCTCTTGTCGAGTGTGGTCGGGCCGACCATGACCCCTTGTCGAGTCGTGGTCGGCCCGACCACGGACCCCTTGTCCGATGCGGCGCGGGCCGCCAGGAGCGCACGTTTCTCCTTGACAGACTCCGCTACCGGCCGCCGTCAGGTCGCGGACAAGGGGTGGGTGTTCACGATGGCCGCCACGCGCCCGCAGGAGGGGCATGCAGCGGCCACCGAGCCATCGGGGCGGCTTCTCCCTCGCGCGGGCGTGCCACCGGCCGTCACAGGGCCGGTGGAGGACGCCACGACGCAAGGAGAGACGGGGATGATGACCCAACACAGGTGCCCGCCGTACCCTGACCACGCCGCCGACCGGCGAGCCGCGCGCCCCGCACTGACAGGGCTGGTCGGCCGGACAGGCCGCCGCAGTCTCCTGCCGCCGGCGCTTGCGATCCCACTGCCGTTCCCACTTCCGTGCCCGGCGCGAGCGCGGACCGTATTTCCCCTGGCCACCACGGCTTTCCGGGGCTTTGGTGCGTCGTCACAACCCTCTTCTCTCCTCCTCTCACTGACCAAGCCCTGGGACATAGGTGGGGGTGGGGTGTCAGTGGTGGAGGCGATCATCGGGTTCAGGGCGCGCCTGGTGCCCTCTGCGGCCGGGGGCCGGCGCCCGGCCGGTGGCCGGACGCGACGCATGGGAGGGCGGGGCTGATGGCGAAGCGCAAGGAGAACGAGGCGGGATCGTCGACCGGGCTGCGCGCCGATGTGCTGCGCGTGCTCGGGGTGCTCAAGGCTGCGACGGCGGACCAGATCCAGCGCTTGTCCTCTCCGCACCTGACGTACCGGCACACCCTCAAGAAGACGGCAGCCGAGCGGAAGGAGGCGCGCACCGCCTCCCATCGCGGCGCGCTCAACGATCTGCGACGGCACGGTCTGTCCGTCGACGGCGGCCGCACCCGAGGCGGGAGGAGGTGCGGCTGCTCACGAAGGACGGGCTGGCCGCCGCCGGCCTCGAGTTGGACCGGGGGCCGGAGGAGATGGGCGGCATGCCCAAGAGCGCGGGCCGCTCGGGTGCCTCGCACGCGATGACGGTCAACGAGACGGTCATCGCGATGATCCGCCCGAAGCCCGACCTCGCCCTGGTGGCCGGTGAGCCGGCCGAAGCCATCGCGGCCGCCCAGGCATGGGTCGACGCGCCCGACGGGATCGGCACCCTCACCTCCTACGCCACCGAGGTCGCCCTCCCGGCGACCGGCACCTGGAGGAACCCCGGCGTCGGGTCCGCGTGGGCCGACATCGTCCTCACCGCCCCGGAGGTGGGACTGCCGCTGTTGTTCATCGAGGCCGACAACTGCACCGAGGAAGCCCCGATCATCGCTGCCAAGTTCGACAAGTACATGCGCCACTTCCACCGGAAGGTGAAGGACACCGACGGCAGGGACAAGCCGATGTGGCGCACCCGCTGGTCCGCTCCCGATCCTCAGTGGGGCGACGCGACGCACCCGCCGGTCCTGCTCGTGTTCCACCAGGTCGGCAAGCGGCCCGCGCTGCAGCAGATGAAGAACGTCGCCGAACTCACCCGCGAGCACTGGCAGGGCCAGTGGGCCGAAGGCGGCTTCCGCATCTACAACCAGAAGATGCCGATCGTGGCGACCACGCTGGAGCTGCTGCGCGAGCACGGCCCGGCCGGGCCCGCGTTCTGGCGTTTCGGCCGCGAGGACCGACAGAACCTGTGCGAGGCGATCGGCAACCCCCGCCGGGACGCCGCCCTCGCCCGCCGCGCCGAAGAAGGGCGGCGCCGTCTCGCGCAGCAAGCAGTAGAACGCGAGGCTCAGCGACCCGTGTGCGCCGACTGCGGGACCAAGTTCACCGACGATCGGTGGAAGGCCAGCGTCGCGGTCGACTGGGGCCGCGGGGACAGCCACCCGCACCTGTGCGACGACTGCAAGGCCCGGGCAGTCGAAGCGGAGCGGCAGGCGGAGCAGGCAGAACACGAGCGCCAGGAGCAGGAGCGCCAGGAGGTGGAGGAGGTGCAGGCCTCGAAGGCCAGCGGCTGGCTCGGACGCTGGCGCAGCTTATTCGAGCACGCCACCCCCGGCAGCGCGAGGGCTTGCCCAGGGTCGCCTGGGCAAGCCCTCGTTGTCGGTGGCGGCTGCGAGGCTGGAGGGCATGGACAGCGACGATGAGCAGCTGCTGCGCGGCCGGATCTACGGAGCCGATCACGACCATCCGGGCCCGAAGCCGGGCCGCAGCTATGCCGAACTGGTGGGCGGGCCGCTGGACGGACTGCTGCTCGACATCACCGGCTGGAGGCCGGAGGAAATCGACGACGGTGTCTCCCTCGCCACGGAGCTCGGGCAGTTCGGGCCCGGCGGGAGGGCGCTGTACGACCCACGACCCGGCCCGCTGGGACTGGGGCGGCGACAGCCCCTGATCACCCGCCACCGGGCGGTCATCACGGCACGAGAAGTGGCCACCGTGTTGCACTGATGCGGCCACTGTTCGGTGAAACGGCTCATGGGGTCCCGAGCCTCTGCCAGTTTCGAATGCGTGGATCAAGGATGGGCAGCGGTTATCGCAGGTGGCGTCGGTCTTGTTGGCGCGGTCGTTGGTGCTCTCGTCGGCGGGCTTGCCGCGGTCCGGGGCGCTCGGATCGGTGCGGAGATGAACGCGGCCGCCGTACGGGAACAGGTTCGAGACCAGGCTGCTCTGGAGCTGCAGCATTGGGTCCGCCAGGAACGGCAGAAGGCCTGTCTGGCTGGAGATGCTGGCTGAGGACGGGCAGGAGATGAAGCTCGCCTACCTGGAATTCATGCGCGTCAGTCAGGCCGCCCTGCTGCCTGGCTGATCGTCGTGGGGCTTGGCCAAGCTACTCGGTCGGGTGAAGACGCCGGATCGCCGGAACCCTCCGGAAGGCTCGGGCGTAGTGCCGTACATGAACCCGATCAACGAGGTGCACGTGAGCGAGCCCGGCCTCCTGGTCGTCGACGTCGCGGCCGCCGACGACGCCACCGCCCTGGCATTCCAGCAGCTGCTCGCCGACCGGTGGGCGACAGCGACAGCGGAGCACACGACCCGGGACGCGGGCGAGCCCGGCGTACGGCTGCGCTGCTACCTGGACCTGCGTCAGCCCACCGACCTGGTCACTGCGTCGGCCGACGCCGCGCCGGTCAGCGCAGCCGCATCACAGTGACGACCGCGTGCCGGGTCGTGCCCGCCACGACCTCTACCACGGCACCGCCCCCGGCGGGCGTGTAGGAGTCGCCGGCCTTCGTGAACGCCCGCCCGGCCTGGGGGACCAGCCGCGGGGCCACGCCCGAGGACAGGGCCGTGGTCAGCCTTTGGGACAGCGCCACCCGTCCGTCGGGCAGTCGTACGGCGAGCGCCTTCGGGTGCCGGGCGCTGCCGGTGAACCCGACCACGGCCGCGTCGACGGTGTCCGCGTGCCTGATCTTCGCCCAGACCCGGCCCGCTTTGTAGGCCCCTCGCAGCGGCTTCGCCACGATCCCCTCAACGCCGGTGCCTTCGAGCGCCGCGTACCAGAGCAGGGCCTCGTCCAGGTCGGTGGTCGACCACACCGGCACGATCGACGGACCGGCGTCGGCGAGCACGTCCAGGAGGACCTGGCGGCGCTCCACGTACGGACGCGGGCGCAGGTCAGGAAAGCCCGCCGCAGGATGGGCCAGGACGTCGAACGCCACGTACGTCGCGGGGTGCCGGTCGGCGAGTTCCCGTGCCCGGCGCGGCCTGGAGAGTGCGCGCGACTGCGCTGCCTCGAAGCTGATCCGCGCGTTGCCGTCCGCGTCGGAGAGGTACACCACTGCCTCGCCGTCCAGGATCACGCCGGGCGGCAGGCGCATGGCGGCCACGGCCAGATCCATCCAGAGCGCGGTGACGTCGCGGCCGGAACGCGACTGCAGCCGGACACTGTCCTCGGTCCGCCACAGCACGGTCCGGTGGCCGTCGACCTTGATCTCATAAGCCCACGGTCCCGTCGGAAGCTGCGTCACCGGGCGGGCCAGGGCGACGTCTACGGGCCACTCCACCCCCTCAGCCTGCGCCCCTGGGACACCGGCCGCCTGCTGGCTACTCCCGCGCTGCCAGCAGGCGGCCCGGGCGGCGAGGCCGCTGCGGTACAGCCGCGCCGCCGCACGGCGCGAGCCCGGCCGCGCTACGCGACCGGGCCCTGAAGTGGTCTGTGGTTTTCGAGCTTTCTGCTGAGCGTCTCGCCGAACCGCCCGCCTGTCATCACCCACACGGGTGGCGCCCGCTCACACCACGGCGGCCTCCTTCTCCTGCCGCCTGGCCTTCACCAGAGCGGCGAGCGGGGACCGCCGGCCCTTTCCGACGTTGCGCAGCTTAAGGGCTGTCCCGTAATCGATCTTCGGGTGGCGAGTGACCTGGCAGGAGCGCTGGTGCTTCGGTCGGTCAGCGCGTCGTGGGTAGCACCTACCATGCCCTCGTGACGCGACCGTGGACGGTACGAAGGATGGCCGAGCAGTTTGTTGAGCTGCTCGGGATGGCTCCTACCAGCATCGATGGCGGCGAGCTGAAGTTCGTCCGGGGAAGCCTGTGCACCACGCTTTCGATCTGGAAGGACCGTTACGACCGGTCGCTCTTCGGCTGGATGGTACACACGGACTACTGCGGTCTCGGTGACCGGATGGACGGCTTTGGTGGAGTGGGCATCCGGATCGACCACCACTCGCCGTCCGGCGACGCAGGTCCGACTGACATCCCTCCCGCTGCCTGCTACCCCTGGCCGGCGGGCAGTGCTCCGCTCGCCTCTGCAGTCTCCGCCGGCGTCACTTACTACGGGCCGCCGTCCCTGCGCTTCGTCCGCGACTCCCACGACCTGGGACTGCTGCTCCTGGCGGACACCCATGTTCACCGGGACGGGGTCTGGTCGTTCGCGTCGGCCAACAACGAGCCGGGACGACTTGCGAAGGCCATCCTTCTGGCTCGTCAGTGCGGTGATCAGGATCTGGAGCGGGCCGCTGTCGCTAAGTTGCGGAACCGCGGCGAGGAACCGGTGGCTCGTCGCCCCGACTACCTGATCCGGCAGGCCGTCGCCGACTGGTCCAGGCAGTATGCCAAGGCCACGGGCATCGATCTCAGTGACCTGGCCAAGCTCAAGCGGAAGCGCCCTCAGTACCCCGACATCCCGTAGCTCAGTACGGCTCCTCGGAGCCGGGAGATGATCTCGCCGTGATCACGGCATCGGAGCCCCGCTGGATAAGCCCGTTCACCGGGCTCAGCCCGCAGCAGTTCGGCACGCTCATCACCGCTCTGCGCAAGGAAGGCGCGGTCCCGGTACGCAGGGGACGGCCGTGGGGTCTCCCGCTGGAGGACCGCGTGCTACTGGTCATCGCGTACTGGCGGACCAACATGACACTGCGACAGCTCGCGCTCCTGTTCGGGATATCGAAGTCGGCCGCCGACCGCATCATCGACCACCTCGGGCCTGCCCTCGCTCTGCGCCAGCGCCGGCGGTTTCGCAAGGATGCCGTGCTGATCGTGGACGGCACCTTGGTCCCCACCCGCGACCACAGCATCGCCGAGCGTTCGAAGAACTACCGATACTCCACCAACCATCAGGTCGTCATCGACGCCGACACCCGGCGCGTCGTCGCCGTCGGTCGGCCCCTGCCGGGCAATTGCAACGACTGCAAGGCATGGGAACTGTCCGGCGCGAAGGCCGCCGTCGGCAGGACAACCGTGATCGCTGACGGCGGCTACCGCGGCACCGGCTTGGTCATCCCTCACCGCCGGGAACGCGACCAGGCCGAACTACCGACCTGGAAAGAAGAGCACAACGCCTCCCACCGCAAGGTCCGCGCCCGCGTCGAGCACGTCTTCGCACGCATGAAGACGTGGAAGATCCTCCGCGACTGCCGCCTCAAGGACGAGGGCGTCTACCACGCCATGCTCGGCATCGCCCGCCTCCACAACCTCACCCTCACAGCGTGAGGGGCAGCGTCGCTGGTCAGTCGGCATGCCATAGATCATTTACGGGACAGCCCTTAGGAACAGTTCATCTGTCTCAGCCGCCAATCTGTCTCATCAGCTCACTGGAGGCGATCAAAGGAAGGCTCCTGCGGTAAACGTCGGCCTGTCTCAAAGACTTTGCCGTTCCGTAACCGCCTTGCCGCTCATCAGGTGCCGCAAGCGCCTCCAGCGCGCAGATTGCCAACGAGGGCGCCGTTGCGAACGGCACACCAAGCGGCATGTGGCTCAGCGGATGAACCGTGTCATCCCTTGAGGAGCACTAGATAGCCCGGTTGAACGCCGTCGATCGTTTCGATGGCCGTACCAGCGGTGACCCAGACACTGGTGGGCTGTTGTCCGGCAGGGATCTGGAAGACCCCGTGCACCGGTCCGTGGCTGCCGGGGTTCAGCCCAAAGGCCGGGGCGACTTGTCCCTTGCTGTTGAAGTACTGCTCGTAATCCGAGGCGTAGTCGGCGTCCTTCTGCGACTGGGTGTAACGAGTGTCACCAACGTTCAGGCTCACCCTGTTGTCGGAGTTCCAGACCGCCATGCTCTTGCCGACGTTGAGCGCGTCCATGGTCAGGACGCAGAACTGTTTGCCAGCCTCGGGGGTAGGGGTCGGGGTTGGTTCACCGACCGACTCGGCTGCAAATGCCATGACGGCGCTGTCCAGCGGCTTGCCGCAGGACACGCTGCGTACGGTGAACTGCCAACGGTGTGGATCGTCGGCGGTGTCCTTGGCCAAGACCGTGACGGTAAACGGCTCGCCCGTCCGCACTGTGCCGAGCACCTCCGCGCCCGGCGGCGCTCCATCCGTGGGGGCGCTGGGGGTGCTGGGGGGCGCGGTCCCTCCTATGGGAGCTTCTTCGGAGTTGTCGGAGCAGGCGGCCATGGCCACGAGCAATACAGCCGCAACGACGGTGTGGGACACCCTGAGGCGCGCGTCCATACTCCTCATGCTCACCCTGCTGCCACCAGTGCGCACACCCACAGCAGGATGGGGACGGCCAAGAGGCTGCCTGACCGGCGTGTGACCGGACGGGTCAGCCTGCGACCGGGCTGGCGGGGTGAGGAGGATCCAGTGCGGTGCCAGGAAAATCGGCGAGCCGCGAAGATGCGCAGATTCTGCAGCCGTGATGAGCTGGATGATGCTCATTTCTTCCTTCGGTGCCAAGTTGAAAAGGATGCGTTGATGATGGAGCTGTGGTGACCTGGAGGAGGCTGCACCGCCTCGCCCCTCAGAGGGCCTTAGCTAGGACGCAATCACTAGCCTTCAGGGATACGACGCCATGAACAGAACCTGGCCACTGATCCCATTGCTGGTTATCGGGACCTCATCCTTTGCTATGGCCTCGTGCGGTAGCGAAGATGGGACTGCGGAAGCGCCGTCTACCGTCACCAAAACCACGACTGCGACGAGTACGGCTACGGTAACGGAGACTCCGCCAGAAGAGACGACGTCATCACCGTCACCTTCGTTTTCAACCGTAGATGAGTTCACTACGGCAGTGCGGACCGATGTCGGAGAAGACTGGGATGACCAAGCCATCTTCGTTTGGTCGAACGATATATGCGACAAATACAACAATAAGGGTGCCGCCTGGCAGGAGCTGCTCGATGAATGGACGGATCCGGACACATATGGGTTGACACAGGCGCAAGCTGAAGTCTTCATAACGTATGCACTAGCCGCATGTTCTTTTCCGGAAGTATCTAATGCCTCCCCAGGTTCCTAAGCTGAACTCGGGAAGATTAATTGCAGGCACGCCGGTGGGTAAGTATCGCAGGCACCTGTGTCCAAAACCTAATCTTTCCACTTGTCGGAGTGTACCCAGAGCAACAAATGCTTGCGGGATCGTCACCGTAATAGGTGTCGGAGTCAACTGATGGTGGAGCGAACAGGCTATTTTCCTTGACTCGTCCGGGACCGGATTACGCCACGGGTGTCGTGAACCTCCTGGGAGGACGCATGACGATCTCAGCTCGCCGCCCCCGCTACTCGCTGCGCTGGAAGGCGTCACGCGACTGGCCTCTGGCCGCAGCCGCAGGCTCGGCGCTTCTAAGCTTCATCATGCTTTTCCCACCCTGGCTGACGGGTGGAGGCGACAGCGAGAACGCCTTCGGGGAGGACCTTCAGTCCGCAGGGCCGGCCCTAATAGTCGTCATGGCGCTCGCCACCATCGCCTTCCTAGCCATGGCCGTGGCAACGACCAACAGACGGTACCTAAAGGCGGCACTGGTGCCATCTTCAATCCTCCTAGCTATTTACGTGGTGAAGGTTGCGGATGTGTCCGACCTGGCAGACCTGTACAGCCGGCTGGCGGCGTCGTTCACTGGTGCGAGCGTCGGCACCGGCGCCGGACTGTGGCTGGGCTTTGTCTTCGCTCTCCTGACCATGTTGTTCGTCCTTTTCGCCCTGGCCTTTAAGTGGGGGACAGGAGACGCCCTTGTGTACCCCGAGTTCAGCGCGCCACAGCAACGTCGTCACGGCGCACCGCCGGATGACTCACCTGATCCCACTGATGAACCTCACAACAGAGGCGACCGATGAGGACGAGGCGACAGCCAGGGCGCTCGGCCACACGCTGGTTCCGGGCGGTGACCATGTGTGCTACGACCACTGCGGCGGTGGTGGGGAAGCCGGCCCCGCCCAGAGCACGCGCACTGTCACCACAACGCCGCCTACCGTGACCGTGACGGCAAGCGAGCCGTCGAGGCAGCCTGAGCCCGAGTCCACGAGCCCAGCCTCACAGACTCAATACCTGAGTGAGTTGGAGCCGCTTACCTCCACGCAAGGGGGTGGACACCAGCGCAGCCGAGGTAAACGGCAAAGGGTTCGCCCGAAGCGTGACGCTCACTGCCAATGCTGCAGGCCGCTGAATACAACCTTGGCCGTCATTGGGGCACCTTCACCGCCACGGTCGGACTGCGAGACGATTCACCCACTGGGGGAATTCTTACGTTCGAGGCAACGGTAGATGGAATGGAGAAATACGAGAAGAGGATCCGCCTCGGTGAATCACAGAAGGTCAAGCTTGACCTAAAAAATGCGCTGCGCCTCAAGCTGGCCATCACGTACACCGGCCAAGACGCTGGAAACTACTACTACGGAAGCTGGGGCGACGCGCAACTGGGACGATAGTCGATCCGAATGCGAGGGCTAACTCAGTTGCCACACGCGCAATGTTCCCCAGTGCCCAATACTGGCCAGCAGGGTTCCATGGGGGTTGTTTGTCGTCGCCCCCGCTGGCGAGCAGGGTGCCCTCGGGGTTGAATTCCAGTGGACCCACCGAGTCGGTGTGGCCGGTGAGAGTGGCGACGGTCTTGCGTTCGGTGACATCCCACAGGCGTCTGGTCTTGTCGCTGCTTCCGCTAGCGAGAAGGGAATCCTTGGGATCGAAAGTTACCCCATACACAAAGTCGGTGTGGCCGGTGAGAGTAGCGACGTTTTTTCGCTTGGCTACATCCCATACGGAGACCGTCCTAGAGCTGCCGCCTGCGCTGGCGAGTAGGGCACCATCAGGACTGAAAGCCACCTCGGAGTCGGCAGGGCCTGTGAGGGTGGCGGCAATGGCTTGATCGCCGATGTCCCAAATGCGTACGGCGTCTTCCTTTGCGCTTGCTAGCAGAGCGCCGTCAGGGCTGAAAGCGATGCACCAGACGGGTCTGTTGTCGGTGAGGGTGGCAGTGCCGCTCTCGTTTTCCACATCCCATAGGGTGATTGTTCCGTCGTGGTTTCCGCTGGCAAGCGTGGTGCCGTCGGGAGAGTATGCAAGTGACTCGACTGCATTATTCGTTGGGGCGCTATCAAGAAATGTGGGATTGGCGAATACTTCCTTGGTGGAAACGTTCCAAAGATCGATAGTGTCGCGCTCCCCTCCGGTAGCGATTGTTTTACCGTCAGGGCTAAACGCAACGGCATAATCCGGTCCGCTGTCAGGAGTCTCATGTTTCAGCGTCGCCCAGAGCTGTGCAGTCGGAATGCTGGGACTTTTTGGCGGTGGTGAGGTGGCCTGCCGTGAGCTATTGCTGCTACATGCAGTGTAAAGGGTCGTCAGCCCGCCCAGGATGAAGGCCCTGCGGCCAAGCTCCCAGTAGGCAGGGCGGGAGGTCCCGCTGTCGCGCAAACTGCGTTCTTTAGGTCCTCCAGGCATGTCCGCTTTACCCATGGAAATGAAGCTAGCAGCGCCCGATTGAGCCTGCATGCCTGCTCCGCCAATGGGGCTATGCTGCCCTTCCTTTATAGAGCCACCGGTGCATAAGGAGCGACCTAAGGTGGCCCTGATGCTTGTATCTGCTGTCGTATCGAGGGTGGGCCTGCCGCGGTGAGTCCGGCAGCGGGCCTGGCAGCTTCTGTCGAGCTGCGACGATGTCCCGCCGCCTGATGTACGGATGATGTGCTCAGTTGGCGGACGGCAGAGGTGCGAGTCTGCGGTCGCTGTCGCGCTTCCTCAATGCCTGGTTCTCGTGACCGTCGCGAGGGCGTCGAGCTTGCCGTTCAACAGGGTGATCTCGGCTCTCGCCTCACGAAGCTGTTTGCGGAGTTCGGTGATCGTCTCGTCCCGGGCGACCTCGCCGGGGGTGCGGAGGACGGGTCGGGTGACCTGGGCGTTCCACTCGGCGAGGATGTCGTTGGCGCGGTGTACGGTCGCGTGGCTGACCTGGGCTTCTCGGGCGAGGTTCTCCTTGGTGAGGGCGCCGTCGGTGTGCAGAGGTTCGCCGGCCAGCAGCCGGGCCATAGCCTCGCGGAGCTTGGTGGCGGTCTTGGCGGACACCGGCATCAGGGGGTGACTCCTTCGTGGCGAAGAGCGCGGGTGATGCGCTGGACGTCGGCGAGCCGGATCAGGACGGCTTCGCGGCTGGGTGGTGACAGGGTGGGGTCCTGGGCTCTGGCTGTGAGGTCGTTTTCCTCGGCGGTCCAGATGGGAGCATGTCGTGGGGTGATCACGGAATTGCGGCAGTGGTCGGGTTGGCAGGCGCCGATCAGAGGGGCTGTGCCGCGCTGATCGGCGGGCAGTTCGTTCTGGCACTCGGCCTGCGGGGCGTCGAACATGCAGTGGTTGATAGTCCCCAGGTGGAGGTTGGTGAACTGGGTGGCCAGCAGTGCTGCCTCGGCCTGTTCATCGGCGATCTGCGCCCGTAGGGCGGGGTCCTCGTTCATGGTTGCGATGACCTGGTCAAGGCCGGCGTGCAGCCGGTCGGCGCCGGGCCCGACTGCGACCTTCTCGCCTGTCCGGCGGGCCCTGAGCAGGTCGACCAACCGGAGTGCGGCGGCGTACTCGAGTTGCTGGTCGAACTCCTTGGCCCACGTGGTGTCACTCGTCGCAGTGACGAAGACGTAGCAGGCTGCCCTGAGCATGCGCAGCTCGACAGTCAGTTCCGCCTGGGTGATGTGCGTGCGCCAGGGACGTGTCGTGCTGTCCTTGCAGGTGATGAGGGCGGCGTCAGGGCAGGGCTGGGGGATTGACCAGTAGCGGTTGGCGGCCATCACCACGGTTCGCCCTGCGACGACGGCATCCGCGACACGTTGGCGCCGGGCCCGTCCCGACGCCGCATGCGAGGTGAAGCGATCGCCGGTCGGGATGCCCCAGATCAGGCGGGCGAGGGTGCTCCAGATCACCGTTCCCGCCTGGCCGACGCCGTCGTCGGCCGACCGGATGGGAACGCGGTTGTCCGGGTTGGCCAGCCACTGCCGGAGCTCCTCGTCGATCACGGCTGCGGACGGGCGGGCGCCGGCGGGGGCATGGCGGGGAGCATTCATGACGGCTGCGGCGACTTTTCCCCGGACCGAGTGCGTGCGGCCCAGGGCGACCACGGCGAGGACGGACGCCCGGCGGGCCAGGGCACGTGCACGTGGCGAACGGCTGTGAGTGGCAAAGATGCTGTCCCGCTGTCCTTCGGTGATCAGCTCACTGAGAACTGTCCAGATGGGGTCGCCTGCCTTGGTGCCGTGCCGGTTGACGGCGTGAACCGGCACGCAGTGGCCTGGGTCGGCCAGCCAGGCGGCGATCTGGGCATCGGTGTCGTCGGCGGTCCTGGCGACGTGCCGACGAGGTGGTGCCCCTTGGCCGAGCTCCACGGCCAGGTGCTCGAAGTGCTCTTTCCAGCGCAGGATGTCGGGGGCGAAGGTGTGGACGTACGTCCAGGCGGCGCGGATCAAGGGCCACCAGGTCTGCGGTGGGATGGTCGGGGTGGCCAGCGAAGCGTCGTCCGTGGTGGCGTTGAGCACTGCCTGCCGTCCGAGCTCGGCGGCGGAGCATTCGTCCCACGGGTCGTCGAACGGCGTGACGCCGGTGACCACCGCAGCGAGTTCCCGCAGCGTACGGACGGCGCCCACGTGGTTGGCCACCGTCGTGTCGCCGACCGTCGCGGCCAGCTCGTCCAGGAAGGACTGCCAGTCTGCCGCAGCCCAGCGGCCCGGGTCCGCCGGAAGGCCCTGCCGCCGTCCCCACCTCAAGATCACCCGCAGCTTCTGGCAGCACATCTTGACCGTCGGGAAGGCTGCTGGCTCGGCCGAACGGTAGATGGCCGCCTGCCGCAGGACTCGGTGAGTGGGGTTGAACTGGGCAAACGCGATCTCCCGCAGCTGCAGGGTGATCAGCGGGTCCTCCGGCGCGAAATGGATCTTGTACCGGGTGGGAGGCTGGTTGGCGGGGCGGCCGATGCAGTCGCCGGACCAGAAGCCGGTGTCGCCGAAGCGCGGGACGACAATGCCAGCGACGAGCCGGTAACCGGGGCCGAAGACCGGCTCGTCGTCGCGGAAGCGGGCCGAGACGGCGGCTCGGAGCGCCGGCTGAGGGGTCATCGGTCGAACTCCGTTCGCTGGCCCAGCGGCAGGTCAAGACGAAGGCCCAGGTCAAGGACCTGCTGACGGGCGGCGGGCAGCAGGTCGGCGCATTCGGTGAAGACTTCCTGCAGCGCGGCTGCCTGGCGTCCCCAGACGGCCTGCCACTGGGGCGGAGGTAGCGCGGCCCGCATCCGCTCGATGTGATCGGACAGCATCAGCAGCCGCGGCAGCTGAGACGTGAAGATCACCGCGTTGCGGCAGAGCATGCACATCGTCGGCGCAACATGGCATACCTTGCCGTCACTTCGGTGGGGAGAGTCGTAGGGGTCGCGGCAGTGCGTGAGCCCCATGTCCAGCTCGCCCGTGCGCATCGCCTTCGCTTCCGTCGAGCTCAGCCCCAGCGACTCGGCGACCTCGCGCTCCTCCAACTGGGGCTCGGCGGCGGCATCGACGAACACCGGCTTTTGCGCGACGCGTTGGAATACCCACTGCTGGGACCGGTTGATGGCCACTCCCGCTAGGACGTGCGCGGTCGTGCCGTGGGCGTAGTGGCCGCGGTAGATCTCGACGTGGTGGTCGTCGCCGGCCAGGTCACTGAGCGAGCCGCCCAGGACGACCGCGCGGACCACCTTGGCCGTCTTGCGCAGGCGCCGGACATCGTGCGGTCGCGAGATGATCAGCATCTCCAGAAAGAACGAGCACAACGGCTCGGCCGGACGCATTCCGAGATCAAGGAAGAAGGGCGTGCCCTCCTTCACCGCCCCCGGCCGCTGTACGTACGCCACCGCATCGAGATCGACGCCCGGCGGTGCCTCGTAGAACCGACGCACCTTGCCGTGAGACACAAAGAAGTGATCCACCCCAACTCCCTCTGAGACAACAAGAGGTCAGGAAACCTAACGGTCTCCCCGCTCTCCCGGTGTCGCCTCAGATGGCACATGAGACAGCCAGGGATCCTTGTCCTAACGCAGCTGCTCCCAGTCGACCTCGGGGTGCGCACCGGGCAGCGCGTCGACGGACGCCGTGGTGAACAGCGGGACCATCACCGCCCCGGCCCGCGACGTGCCGAAACGCACCTCACGCCGTTCCGCCGGCCGTACCCACAACAGGTCGCGCATGTAGTCGAAATCGACCCTCCTCACGCCCAGCCGGGCGGCGGCCTGGTCCGGCCCGAGCGGCGCTTCGTCGGCGAGCCGCTGCGCGAGGCCCTCGAGGCCGCAGACCTCCGTCACCTGGTCGGGGTTGATCAGCACGGCCTCCGGGTTCGCCGTCAGGTCGGTCAGCAGCCCGCAGGCGACGAGCCGGCGCACCGCGAAGGCGCTCACGACCGGCGGTTCGTCGGGCACGTTCGGCGTGCCCAGGGCCCGGGCGATCCGGTCCGCGGCCGCTGCGGCGGAGATCGGCTCGTGGGGGGAGCGAGGCCCGGATCGCGTCCGCGTCCATCGCCTCCACAGTGGCCCGCGACCACTGGTAGGAGGAGGCGTCCGGAGCCGGGACGAGGCCGGTGTGCCGCGCCCACCGGAAGGCGGCGATCGGCACCCGGAGACGTCCGGCGGCCTGGCTTTCGTCGTACTCGGTGCGTCGTGCCATGGGGGATCTCCCTCTCTCGTAGTCTGCCCGGAGCGGGCGAACAAGACCGTGACAGAACATCTGAAATCCTGTCAAGAGCCTTTAAATTTGGTCAAGTTGGACTCATTCGCTTAGATCCGCGCCCGCGTACGCGAGGGAAAAATTCACCCTGCGGCGTCAACTCGACAGCGGGTAGCGTCCCGGCCATGCACAGCGATCTCGACGCCGATGAGGCGTGGGAGCGGCTGCGGGCCAGCCGCTCCGATCCGCCGGCCAGAGCCAACACCGGCTCCCGCCGCAAGACGTACTCGGCATCCCTGGAGCAGGCTCAGCAGCTGTTCCGCGCCGCCGCCGTCGTGGGCCCGGCCACGAGCCCGGTCCTGGCCTTCTACGGCCTCAGCCAGGCCGGCCGCGCCATCACGGCCGCAGCCTGGTCCCTCAAGGGCGAGGACTGGCGCCTCGACACCCACGGGATCAAGACCACGGGGTTCCACCTGCCCTTCCCCGACATCGAGATCCGCACCGATCCGCCGGAACCCAGGGCAGCTTCGTGAAGGTCAGCGAGGTCCTCGACTCGCCGGTGTGGGAGACGGACCCGCTGCGTCTGGAAGACGTCTGGGACCTGCTGCCCCCCAACCTCCGCTACCCGCTCACCACCAGGGACCGGCTCACCCTGCTGTACACGGTCGGGGACGACGTCGGCGTCGGCACGCACGAGCACTCCCTGCTGAGCGTCCCCGTATGCGACATCCCCGACCGGGTCATCGACGCCGGCACCCGCGAGGCGCTGGCCGACTTCCTCACCTCCTACCCGTCCGTCGCCCAGCACGAGAGCTACGTGACCACCCGCGCCCTCACCCTCGGTCCAGAGGCGCCTCTGGAGTACACCCGCTACAACCACGGCGGCGGCGAACTGGTGATGAACTGGCTCATGCCCGAGGGCATGGGCACCGGATTCGACGGAATGGCGACCAGCACCGAACGGCTGGCCCACCTGCGGACCCTGACCCGCGGCTACGCCGGGCTCCGGTACTTCCTGCCCGTCCTGGGCTCGATGAAGCGGGAGCTACACCCTCTGATGGCCTGGTGGGCCGTGCTGTACGCGCTGTCCATGCTCGCCCGCTACCAACCCGCGGTCTGGGGCACGCTCATCAGCGTCGACACCAGTCGGCACGCGGTCCCGATCGAGCGGCTCCTGGAACGCGCCCTCAACCACCTGCCCGTCCTGATCTCGGACGCCATCACCGAGGTGAGCACCTGATCCAGAGCCAGCACAGCACGAAGCCCCGGGCTCACACCCGGGGCTTCGCTGCTCCTTCTGGGATTCACCGGCTGAGACGGATGCGCGGCCCCCACGCGAACTCGAGGTCGTTCTTCCCGCTCATCGTCAGGACCACCGCATCCCGATCGCGGACAGTTGCTCGCGCCGGTCCTCCGACAGCGTCGCCGCACGCGAGCGCTGGTTGCCGATCCATGCCCCCAGACGGAACTGCAGTTCCCATCCCTCGTCCGAGAGCATGGTCTCCACGTGCTTGCGGGGGACGTTCAGATGTCCCTCACGCTCGTAGAACTGCTTCGCGGCTGCCAGGTTGGCGGCCCACTTGTCGGCCTGCGTACGGCGCGGCTTGGGCTTCTCCTCCTCGGTGGCGGGCTCGATCCCGAGGACCTGCTCCAGCATCCACTGCTGCACTCCGGTGAGCTTGTCCCAGCCCAGCCGCTGGGCGCGCACCCACCGCCCGAGGTCCTCGCCCTGGCGCAGGACGTCACCCGGCTCGGTCGGCAGCGCCCCGCCTTCGTCCAGGTGCAGCCGGGTGAGGTGAAACGCCCGCTGCCACTCCACCGGCCACGTGGGGCACCACGAGGCATCGATCTCCTCCAGCTGCTCGCGCCGATCCTCCGACAGCGCACCAGCCACCGATCCCACTGGCAGGCCCTCGGCACGCCGCTGCTCGATGTCCATCGCCTTCCGCGCGGCGGCCCGGGCGTTCTTGAGCCAGATGCCCACCTTCGCGCCCTGGTAGGTGGCGTCCAGCGGCGCCAGGAGGTGCCCGTTCTCGGCAGCCCAACCGCGGGCGGCGGCCAGGCCCTCCTCCCATGCGACGTCGAAGTGCGACCAGATCATGCCGAGCTTCTCCAGCTGCTGGACGCGGTCCTCGTCCATGTCCCCGCGGGCGTAGAAGCGGCGGGCATCCGCGATCCACTGCCCCAGCGGGAAGTTGGCGAGCGAAGCCGGCCACCCAGCTTCCACCGCCTCGGGCTCCTTCGGCACGCGGTACGTGAACGGCACCTTCAAGTCGCCGACTTCGCGCGCGTACAGCACGGAGGCCTCGATGCCGCGCCGCCAGTGCTCGTGCTCGGGGTTGAGGACCCGCAGATTGATGAACGCGGCCAGCTGCGCCGGGTCACGCGGCGTGGAGAACTTCAGCAACGCCTTCGCCGACGCGGACGGCCCACCGTCCCCGCCCCCGCTCTTCTCCTTGCCCTTGGCGTCCTTCTGGACGGGCTTGTAGCGGCTCGGGGCCTGCTGTTGGGCCAGTTGTTCGACGATGCGGGTGTCGTGCGCCCTGAGCGCCTCCAGCAGCTTCGCCAGCCCGCCAAACGCTCGGCTGGTGAGCATGTTGTCCGCCGTCTCCCCGGGCGCCAGCAGCACCGGCACCACGAGAGAGGCCATCTTGCCCTCGCCGGGCTGCATCCGCAGCGCACGACCCACGGCCTGGACCAGGTCGGGCATCGAGCCGCGCACGTCCGCGAAGTACACGGAGTCGCAGTTGCGGGTGTCGACGCCCTCGCCCAACACCTTCACCGAGCTGAGGAACGCCTTCTCCACCACCGTGCCGTCCGTGGCGATGAGAGAGGAGAACTCCCCGAGCACGCGCCGGCGGTGGAGCGCCTTGTGATCGCCGCACAGCCAGTCCGCCCACACTGTCGCCGGGTACAGCTCGGGATCGGCGGCGTGCAGCTGCGCGGCGACATCCGGGACCCCGGCCGAGAAGGCTTCGGCTTCCTTGATGACGTGGTGGAACACGAGAGTGCGCTTGAAGGCTTCCTCCGCTGAGGCCTTCACCAGGGCCGTCTGGAGTGCGGCGAGCCGGGCCCCGCGCATCTCGTCCGACCGGCCCTTGGCACCCAGCAGCATGGCGGCCTGGAACTGCGTGTCGGTGATGTCCACGCACACCACCTGGTACGGCGCACAGATGCCCCGGTCGATCGCCTCTGACAGCGTCAGCGTGTAGCAGCGGCTGCCGAACGGCCCGTCCGGGTCGTCCTCCATGCTGGCCACCAGCTCACCCGGCGCACCCTGCTCCTGGTCCTCGTCCAGCTGCCACAGCCGGGGCGTGGCCGTCATGTACAGCCTGCGCAGGGATGGGATGCGGGTGTTGTCGTGAACGACCGCCCACGGCTTGCCGATCCGGCCCGAAGTCCGGTGCGCCTCATCGACCACGATCAGGTCCCACGCCGAAAGGCCGGCGGCGTGCGCCCGCTCCAGCGTGCCCAGACCCAGGCTGGCGTACGTGGCGTACACGGTGACCTTCTCCAGGCCCCTCGTCCACTCCACCAGCTCGTCCACGTCCGTGGTGTTGGGGAAGGATACCTCCTCACCCCGCAGGGAGGAGACCCCGATCATCGGCCCCCTGCGGCCGCCCTCGCGCCACGCAGACTCGGTCTGGGCGAGCAGATCCAGCGAGGGCACGAGGACCAGCACACGGCCCGCGTGGAGCTCTTCGGCGCTCCGGACCGCCACCCGGGTCTTCCCGGACCCGGTCGCCATGATCACCTGTGTCCGCAGACCCCTCTCCGGCACCAGAGATCTTGCAGGGAGTTCGAGGGCACGGAGGACCGCGTCAATGGCTTCTCGCTGGGCGGCCTCGCGCTGATCTGCGCGGTTCGTGGTCGACATTCCTGTCTGCTTTCTCCTGGGTGATGCCCGGTTGGTTCGAGTGAGGTGAAACGGGAAATCTGCACGTAGAAGCGCCACAAGGGCTACGGTGGGAGTGGCGCGGGCGGTTGGCTACTCTGCCTCACCGAAGCGCTCGCAAGGGTCCTAAGTGGATCTCGATAAGCCTCAGAGCGTTCCAAGGGTGGTGCGCTCTGAGTCCATAGTCTATCTCGTGCTTAAAAATGAAGCAGCAACAAGGGAGAAAATCCCTCGAACGTGGCGCGATTCGTTAGTCTGGCCCTATCGGAGCCGGAAAGCAGCCTGACGGGAGGTCACGTGATCGTGGTTTCAAGTCCACTCTCAGCCCAGCTTTTCCATGCCACCCTGACTCTCCGTCACCCCCTCCGATTCCCCCGATTCGCCCCGCGCCCGCATTCCCGGCCCCGCCTCCCCCTCTCACTGCTGCTGCTTTTCCGACCGGTTCCCCTGCGGGCGGGGAGTGTTGGGGCTGGAGCGGAGCGGAGGCCCCGGATCGGGC
>NZ_JBVIDX010000041.1:0-49296 GCF_055572155.1 Streptomyces sp. NPDC030814 | reverse complement strand
TGCGTTTCCGACTCTATCAGATCTTTTTCCGATCCGATTTCCTCGGTGCTTTCCAGGTTCTCGCTTTCGCGTTTCCCTTTCCGGCGGTTCCGACTTTATCAGAAGTTCTGAGTCGGGATTTCCGCCCGGTCCGGGTGGCTCCTGGCGCACAGTTGCGCCGGGTTCCCCCCTGGGCGGAGCCGTAAACGTACTGGAGCGGGGCGCCCCGATGCAAATCGAGGAGCCCCGCTCCAGTCGGAGAGCTGACGAGCGGTCAGACCTCAACCACCACAGGGAGGATCATCGGCCTGCGTCGGTACGTGTCCGAGACCCACTTGCCCAACGTGCGGCGGACGAGTTGTTGCAGCTGGTGGGGCTCGACGACCCCGTCCTGCGCCGAACGCTCCAGGACTTCGGTGATCCTCGGGACGACATCGCCGAAGGCCGAGTCCTCGATGCCGGAGCCGCGGGCCTGGATGTGCGGACCGCCGGTGATCTTGCCGGTGGAGGCGTCCACGACCACGAAGACGGAGATGATCCCCTCGTCACCGAGGATCTTGCGGTCCTTCAGGGCCGGCTCGCCGACATCGCCCACCGAGAGGCCGTCGACGTAGACGTAACCCGCCTGGACCTTGCCGGAGATCTTGGCCTTGCCCTCGACCAGGTCGACGACGACGCCGTCCTCGGCGATGACGATGCGGTCGTGCGGGACACCGGTCATGGCGCCGAGCTCGGCGTTGGCTCGCAGGTGGCGCCATTCGCCGTGGACCGGCATCAGGTTCTTCGGGCGGCAGATGTTGTAGAAGTACAGCAGCTCGCCGGCCGAGGCGTGTCCGGAGACATGGACCTTGGCGTTGCCCTTGTGGACGACGTTGGCGCCCCAGCGGGTCAGGCCGTTGATGACGCGGTAGACCGCGTTCTCGTTGCCGGGGATCAGCGACGAGGCCAGGATCACCGTGTCGCCCTGGACGATGCGGATCTGGTGGTCCCGGTTGGCCATCCGGGACAGGGCCGCCATCGGTTCGCCCTGGGAGCCGGTGCAGACAAGGACGATCTCGTGGTCGGGCAGGTCGTCGAGTGTCTTGACGTCCACGACCAGGCCCGGCGGGACCCGCAGATAGCCCAGGTCCCTGGCGATGCCCATGTTGCGGACCATCGAACGGCCGACGAAGGCGACCCGGCGGCCGTACTCGTGGGCCGCGTCCAGGATCTGCTGGATGCGGTGGACGTGGCTGGCGAAGCTGGCCACGATGATGCGCTTGCGGGCGCCGGCGAAGACCTGACGCAGGACGTTGGAGATGTCCCGCTCGTGCGGGGTGAAGCCCGGGACCTCGGCATTGGTCGAGTCGGAGAGAAGGAGGTCGATGCCTTCCTCGCTCAGCCGTGCGAACGCGTGGAGATCGGTCAGACGGCTGTCCAGCGGGAGCTGGTCCATCTTGAAGTCACCGGTGTGGACGACCATGCCCGCGGGGGTGCGGATGGCGACCGCCAGGGCGTCCGGGATGGAGTGGTTGACCGCGACGAACTCGCAGTCGAAGGGGCCGATGCGCTCGCGGTTCCCCTCCGCCACCTCAAGGGTGTACGGGCGGATGCGGTGCTCCTGGAGCTTGGCCTCGATGAGGGCAAGGGTCAGCTTGGAGCCGATCAGCGGGATGTCGGGCTTCTCGCGCAGCAGATACGGGACACCACCGATGTGGTCCTCGTGTCCGTGCGTGAGGACGATGCCCTCGATGTCGTCGAGGCGGTCCCGGATGGACGAGAAGTCCGGCAGGATCAGGTCGATTCCGGGCTGCTCCTCCTCGGGGAAGAGCACTCCGCAGTCGACGATCAGCAGTCGGCCGCCGTACTCGAAGACGGTCATGTTCCGGCCGATCTCGCCGAGACCACCCAGCGGGGTGACCCGCAGGCCACCTTCGGGAAGGGGCGGGGGCGAGCCCAGTTCAGGATGCGGATGACTCAAAAGACTCTCCTCACCACGCGCGCCACGTGCCTCTGTGGCACGTGGCGCGCGTGACGTTCGTGCATAAGCAGTTGTGTATGGGGATGCAGGCACTCGCGTCCTGCGTATTCAGTTGTGAAGTCGGGTGCCGCACTGTGCGATGCCAGGTCGCGCCGCGCGAAGTCTGGTATTAGAGCTGTACCCCGCCGGCAGCAAGATCGATCTTGAGCTGGGCGGTCTCCTCGGGCGAGAGCTCGACCATGGGGGCGCGCAGCGGTCCGGCGGGCAGGCCCTGGAGGGCGAGCGCCGCCTTGGTGGTCATCACGCCCTGGGTGCGGAACATGCCGGTGAAGACCGGGAGCAGCTTCTGGTGGATCTCGGTGGCCTTGTGGACGTCACCGGAGACGTACGCCTCGACCAGAGCGCGCAGCTCAGGGGTGACGACATGGCCGACGACGGAGACGAAGCCGACCGCGCCCACGGAGAGCAGCGGCAGGTTGAGCATGTCGTCGCCGGAGTACCAGGCGAGGCCCGAGCGGGCGATGGCCCAGCTGGCGCGGCCGAGGTCGCCCTTGGCGTCCTTGTTGGCGACGATGCGCGGGTGCTCGGCGAGCCGGACGATCGTCTCGGTGTCGATCGGCACGCCGCTGCGGCCCGGGATGTCGTAGAGCATGACCGGGAGGGCGGCAGCGTCGGCGATGGCCTTGAAGTGGCGGTACAGGCCCTCCTGCGGGGGCTTGTTGTAGTACGGCGTGACGACGAGGAGGCCGTGGGCGCCGACCTGCTCGGCGGCGCGGGCCAGCTCGATGCTGTGGTGGGTGTCGTTCGTGCCGACGCCGGCGATGATGTGGGCGCGGTCGCCCACGGCTTCCAGTACGGCTCGTACGAGGTCCGATTTCTCCGCGTCACTGGTGGTGGGGGACTCGCCGGTGGTCCCGTTGATGACCAGGCCGTCGTTGCCTGCGTCCACCAGGTGCGTGGCGAGCCGCTGCGCGCCGTCGAGGTCGATTGCGCCGTCCGCCGTGAAAGGCGTGACCATGGCGGTGAGGACCCGCCCGAAGGGGGTCTGCGGAGTCGAGGTCGGAGCCATGGGTAACACGCTACTCGTTGCTCAGGGCACGGTCTGCCCTCGGGGGCCGGGAAAAGTCAGGACAAATGCGGAGCCCGGCACTGCCTGCTCGGGGGTTCAAGCAGTGCCGGGTCCGTTTGATCAGGCTAGATGAACTTCGCGAAATGCCGCAATACGGACACTTCGCTCGGCTGACCCGTACATCTGTGCCTGGCCGAAACGCATCTGTCGATCAAGGAGCGACGCGGCCGTTGGCATTGAAGGCGGCGTAGGTCAGCGGCATGAGCTCGGCCCAGGCGGCCTCCATCTTCTCGCCGACCATCTCGATCTCGCGCTGCGGGAAGGACGGCACCTTCGCGAGCTCGTGCTGGGTGCGCAGGCCGAGGAAGTGCATCAGCGAGCGGGCGTTGCACGTGGCGTACATCGAGGAGAAGAGCCCGACCGGCAGCACCGCGCGGGCGACCTCGCGCGCCACCCCGGCGGCGAGCATCTCCTGGTACGCCTCGTACGCGTGGACGTACGAGTCCTCCATGACCCGGCCGACCAGCTCCTGCTGCGCCTGGGTGCCCTCGACGAAGACGTACTTACCGGGGCGGCCCTCCTGGACGAGCTTGCGGGCCTCGTCGGGGATGTAGAAGACGGGCTGGAGCTCCCTGTAACGGCCGCTTTCCTCGTTGTAGCTCCAGCCCACCCGGTGACGCATGAACTCGCGGAAGACGAAGATCGGGGCACTGATGAAGAAGGTCATCGAGTTGTGCTCGAAGGGGCTGCCGTGACGGTCCCGCATGAGGTAGTTGATGAGGCCCTTGGAGCGCTCCGGGTCCTTCTTCAGCTCGTCCAGGGACTGCTCGCCGGCGGTGGAGACGCGGGCGGCCCACAGCACGTCGGAGTCGGAGGCGCTGTGCTTGACCAGCTCGACGGTGACATCGCTGCGGAAGCTGGGCTTGAGATCGTCGGCGGGGCTGTCGGTCACGGCTCGGATGGTCCTTCCCATTGCTGCTCTCGGGCGGCGCCCACTCTACGGCCCGGCACCGACAACGGGCAGGATGGCCCGACTTGTGCCCCCTTGTTCCCCCGTCGGCCCTCCGAGAGTGGTGGGCCCGTGTCCCGCTCGGTAGCCTCACCCGGCACAAGCTGTGCGTGGATCGAGTGAGGATCAGCCGTGCCCCTGCCCTTCCTGACCGCCGATCGCGCCTTCGACCAGGCGGTGGACGAGGCGTTGCCGTTCGACGACCGTGACCGCTGGCGGCGGCCCTACCGGCCCGGCCCGTGGCGGGTCGGCGCGGCCGCGCTCCTGCTGCTGCTCGCGTCGTACGTGCTGGTCGCGGCGGTCATCATCGCGGCGGCCGGGACGCCGCAGGCGGGCGCGGTCTGTCTCGGAGCGGCGCTGTTGATCATCGCCTGCGCCTTGCGGCTGCTGCGGGTCGGCATCTGGGTGAGTGCGCGGGGCGTGCGTCAGGTGGGCTTCTTCCGGACGCGTACGGCTTCCTGGGAGCCAGGCATCTCGGTGCGCACCGTGCAGCAGCCGGTGCGGTGGCTCGGGCTGCCGCGGTCCGTGCAGGGGCAGGCACTGCTGCTCGTGCGCAGGGACCGTGTGCAGGAGTATGTGACGCCGCTGATGACCACCCACAACGCCGACTTCCTGGCGCGTACGGAGGCCTTCGACCGGGCGGCCGACACGATCGAGGCGTGGGCGGCGGAGTACGGGCGTGCCGCGTAGTCGGCCGAACGGGTGAGGGGCCGGTCCGCGCGTGCGGATCGGCCCCTCACCCGTGTGCGGGCGTCAGGCGGCCTGGACCGGCCTGCCGTCGTGGAGCGCGATGGCCCGTTGCATCGCCTTGCGGGCCCGTGGAGTGTCGCGGGCGTCGTGGTACGCGACGGCGAGGCGGAACCAGGTGCGCCAGTCGTCGGGGGCGTCTTCCGTCTCCGCCTTGCGCTGTGCGAAGACCTCGTCGGCCGAGGCGCGGTCGATGCGGCCGCTCGGGGTGCGCTTCAACTCGTCGACGGGCAGGCCGCCCTCGGCGTCGAGTTCGGCGGCGAGCTGGTTGGCCTTGTGGACGAACTGGGTGTTCTTCCACAGGAACCAGACGCCGATCGCCGGCAGGACGAGGACGGCGACGCCGAAGGCGATCGTGATCGGGGTGCCGGTCTCGATGAGCATGACCCCACGGCTGCCGACCAGGACGAAGTAGACGACCAGGACGGCTGCCGTGACGGCGTAGGTGATCTTCGCGCGCATGGTGGGTTCCGGCCGATCAGCCCAGGTCGAGGAAGTGTTCGAGGCCGAAGGTGAGGCCCGGGGTCTGCACCACGCGGCGGGCGCCGAGCAGGATGCCCGGCATGAAGCTGCTGTGGTGCAGGGAGTCATGGCGGACCGTCAGGGTCTCGCCCTCGCCGCCGAGCAGCACCTCCTGGTGGGCGAGCAGGCCCCTCAGCCGTACGGCGTGGACGGGGACACCGTCGACGCTGGCGCCCCGAGCGCCGTCCAGGGCGGTCACGGTGGCGTCCGGCGCCGGGGCGGTGCCGGCGGCGCGGCGGGCCTCGGCGATGAGCTGGGCCGTGCGGGTGGCGGTGCCGCTCGGGGCGTCGACCTTGTTCGGGTGGTGCAGCTCGACGACCTCGACGGACTCGAAGTAGGGCGCGGCGATCTGGGCGAACTTCATGGTGAGGACGGCCCCGATGGAGAAGTTGGGCGCGATGAGCACGCCTGTCTCCGGGGAGCCGTCCAGCCAGCCCTTGAGCTGCGCGAGGCGCTCGTCCGTCCAGCCCGTGGTGCCGACGACCGCGTGGATGCCGTGGCGGACGCAGAAGTCGAGGTTGTCCATGACGGAGGCGGGGGTGGTCAGCTCGACGACGACCTGGGCGCCCTGTTCGGCGAGGGTCTCCAGCTTGTCGCCCCGACTCAGGGCGGCGACCAGTTCCATGTCCTCGGCGGCCTCGACGGCCTTCACCGCCTCGGAGCCGATACGGCCCTGGGCACCGAGGACCGCCACGCGCAGCTTGCTCATCTGTCCTGCTTCCTTCTGGGGGCCTTGTGGGAGGGTCAGGCGACGGTGTCGTGGAGTCGGGACGCCTGTTTGTCCTTGAGCGGGCCGATCACCGACAGGGAGGGGCGCTGCCCGAGGACCTCGCGAGCCACGGCGCGGACCTCGTCCGGTGTCACCATGGCGATCCGGGTCAGCATCTCGTCGACGGACATCTGCTCGCCCCAGCACAGCTCGCTCTTGCCGATGCGGTTCATGAGCGCGCCGGTGTCCTCCAGGCCGAGGACGGTGGAGCCCTTCAGCTGGCCGATGGCCCGGTCGATCTCCTCGTCGGGCAGTCCGTGCTCGGCGACCTGGTCCAGCTCGTCGCGGCAGATCTTGAGCACGTCGTGGACCTGGGAGGGGCGGCAGCCGGCATAGACGCCGAAGAGGCCGCAGTCGGCGAAGCCGGAGGTGTACGAGTACACGCTGTAGGCGAGGCCGCGCTTCTCCCGGACCTCCTGGAAGAGGCGGGAGGACATGCCGCCGCCGAGCGCGGTGTTGAGGACGCCGAGGGCCCAGCGGCGCTCGTCGGTGCGGGCGAGGCCGGGCATGCCGAGGACGACATGTGCCTGCTCCGTCTTGCGGCCGATCAGTTCGACACGGCCGGCCGTGCGGAGGCTGCGGCGGCCCTCGCGCGGGGCGATCGGGGTGGCGTCGGTGCGGGTGAGGGCGCCCGCCTTCTCGAAGGCCGCGCGGACCTGCCGTACGACCTTGTTGTGGTCGACGTTGCCCGCGCAGGCGACCACGAGGTGGGTGGGGTCGTAGTGCCTCTTGTAGAAGCGGCGGATGCGGTCGGCGGTGAGGGCGTTGACCGTGTCGACCGTGCCGAGGACGGGGCGGCCGAGGGGGGTGTCGCCGAACATGGTGTGCGCGAACAGGTCGTGCACACAGTCGCCCGGGTCGTCCTCGGTCATCGCGATCTCTTCGAGGATGGCGCCGCGTTCGACGTCGACGTCCTCCTCACGGATCAGCGAGCCGGTGAGCATGTCGCAGACGACGTCTATGGCGAGGGGCAGGTCGGAGTCGAGCACCCGCGCGTAGTAGCACGTGTACTCCTTCGCCGTGAACGCGTTCATCTCGCCGCCGACCGCGTCGATCGCGGACGATATGTCGAGCGCGCTCCGGCGGGACGTGCCCTTGAAGAGCAGGTGCTCCAGGTAGTGCGTGGCGCCGTTCAGGGCGGGTGTCTCGTCGCGGGAGCCGACGTGGGCCCAGATGCCGAAGGTGGCGGAGCGCACGGACGGCAGGGTCTCGGTGACGATGCGCAGGCCGCCCGGGAGGGTGGTCTTGCGGACCGTGCCGATGCCGCCGACGCCCTTGATCAGGGTTTGGGTACGGGCGACGGCCCGCGCCTCCGTGGAGGTGCGGGCCGTCGCCCTGGAGCTACGCGACGTCACTTGTCGGCGTCGTCCTTCTTGTCCTCAGAGCCTTCCTCGCCCTCGATCACGGGGATGAGGGAGAGCTTGCCGCGGGAGTCGATCTCGGCGATCTCGACCTGGACCTTCTGGCCCACTCCGAGGACGTCCTCGACGTTCTCCACGCGCTTGCCACCGGCGAGCTTGCGGATCTGCGAGATGTGCAGCAGACCGTCCTTGCCCGGGAGCAGCGACACGAACGCACCGAAGGTCGTCGTCTTCACGACGGTGCCCAGGTAGCGCTCGCCGACCTCCGGCATGGTCGGGTTGGCGATGCCGTTGATCGTGGCGCGGGCGGCCTCGGCGGCCGGGCCGTCGGCGGCACCGATGTAGATGGTGCCGTCGTCCTCGATCGTGATCTCGGCGCCGGTGTCCTCCTGGATCTGGTTGATCATCTTGCCCTTGGGGCCGATGACCTCGCCGATCTTGTCGACCGGGATCTTCACGGTGATGATCCGCGGGGCGTTCGGGGACATCTCGTCCGGCGTGTCGATCGCTTCCATCATCACGTCGAGGATGTGGAGGCGGGCGTCACGGGCCTGCTTGAGGGCGGCGGCCAGGACGGAGGCCGGGATGCCGTCCAGCTTGGTGTCGAGCTGGAGGGCGGTCACGAACTCCTTGGTGCCGGCGACCTTGAAGTCCATGTCGCCGAAGGCGTCCTCCGCACCGAGGATGTCGGTGAGGGTGACGTAGTGCGTCTCGCCGTCGATCTCCTGGGAGATCAGACCCATGGCGATACCGGCGACGGGTGCCTTCAGCGGCACACCGGCGTTCAGCAGCGACATGGTGGAGGCGCACACCGAGCCCATGGACGTCGAGCCGTTGGAGCCGAGGGCCTCGGACACCTGACGGATCGCGTAGGGGAACTCCTCGCGGGTCGGCAGGACCGGGATCAGGGCGCGCTCGGCGAGGGCGCCGTGACCGATCTCGCGGCGCTTCGGGGAGCCGACGCGGCCGGTCTCGCCGGTGGAGTACGGCGGGAAGTTGTAGTTGTGCATGTAGCGCTTGCGCGTCACCGGGGAGAGGGTGTCGAGCTGCTGCTCCATGCGGAGCATGTTGAGGGTGGTGACGCCCAGGATCTGGGTCTCGCCACGCTCGAACAGCGCGGAGCCGTGCACGCGCGGGATGGCCTCGACCTCGGCGGCGAGCGTACGGATGTCCGTGACGCCGCGGCCGTCGATGCGCTTCTTCTCCTTGATGACGCGCTCACGGACCAGGGACTTGGTCAGCGAGCGGTACGCGGCGGAGATCTCCTTCTCGCGGCCCTCGAACTGCGGGAGCAGCTTCTCGGCGGCGAGCGCCTTGACGCGGTCCAGCTCCGTCTCGCGCTCCTGCTTGCCGGCGATGGTGAGCGCCTGGGCGAGCTCGTCCTTGACGGCGGTCGTCAGGGCCTCCAGGACGTCGTCCTGGTAGTCGAGGAAGATCGGGAACTCGCCGGTCGGCTTGGCGGCCTTCGACGCGAGGTCGGACTGGGCCTTGCACAGGACCTTGATGAAGGGCTTCGCGGCGTCCAGACCGGCGGCGACGACCTCCTCGGTCGGCGCCTCGGCACCGCCCTGGACCAGCTTGATGGTCTCCTCGGTGGCCTCGGCCTCGACCATCATGATCGCGACGTCGCCGTCCTCCAGGACACGACCGGCGACGACCATGTCGAAGACGGCGGCCTCCAGCTCGGAGTGGGTCGGGAAGGCCACCCACTGGCCGTTGATCAGCGCGACGCGGACGCCGCCGATCGGGCCGGAGAAGGGCAGGCCGGCCAGCTGCGTGGACGCGGACGCGGCGTTGATCGCGACGACGTCGTACAGGTGGTCGGGGTTGAGGGCCATGATCGTGGCGACGACCTGGATCTCGTTGCGCAGGCCCTTCTTGAAGGAGGGGCGCAGCGGGCGGTCGATCAGCCGGCAGGTGAGGATGGCGTCCTCGGAGGGACGGCCCTCACGGCGGAAGAAGCTGCCGGGGATCTTGCCGGCGGCGTACATCCGCTCCTCGACGTCCACCGTGAGGGGGAAGAAGTCGAGCTGGTCCTTGGGGTTCTTGGAGGCGGTGGTGGCCGACAGCACCATGGTGTCGTCGTCCAGGTAGGCGACGGCGGAGCCGGCGGCCTGGCGGGCCAGGCGGCCCGTCTCGAAGCGGATGGTGCGGGTGCCGAAGGAGCCGTTGTCGATGACGGCCTCGGCGTAGTGGGTCTCGTTCTCCACTAGCGTATTCTCCGTTACTTTGTCGTCTTTTGTCCCGCGCTGTCCGTGTGACAGGGGGACGGTGGCGGAGAAGCGCTCCGTGCGGTCGGGCCGGTCTTCGATCGAAGCACCCGGGGTTCGCTGCCCCGGGGGCCACTACCGAGGACCGGCGGCGGCTTTGGTGCGCTTCTCCTCGTTCGGTCGCGTACGGTCACCCTTTCACGGGTGCCCTCACGCTTCGTACATATGGCGTTGTGCTACCACACTACAAAGGGGTGGTGACACTCCGCACGTTCCCGCACGTGCGGTCCGTATGTACGGCAAAGGGAGCGGCCCCCGATCGTTTCGGGAACCGCTCCCTTCACGGCGTCTTACTTGGCGCCGGCCGCACCGCGGCGGATGCCGAGGCGGTCGACCAGCGTACGGAAGCGCTGGATGTCCTTCTTGGCGAGGTACTGCAGCAGACGGCGGCGCTGACCGACCAGGATCAGCAGACCACGACGGGAGTGGTGGTCGTGCTTGTGGGTCTTGAGGTGCTCGGTCAGGTCCGAGATACGGCGCGAGAGCATCGCGACCTGGACCTCGGGGGAGCCGGTGTCGCCCTCCTTGGTACCGAACTCGGCGATGATCTGCTTCTTCGTAGCGGCGTCGAGCGACACGCGATACTCCTTCTGAGTCTTGTCGATGCCACCGAGCGCCCCTGGTCTTCGTCTCAGGGGAACTTCTGGAGCTCGGGTGGCGGGATCCGTCGGCGCTGCCTCGTGGAGTCCTTGGAGGAGTCCGCAGGGTGCGCACACAGACGGCCGTCACACAGCGTACCAGTACGCAAGGACGGTCCTGCCCGGGGCCCGGCCTCCCCGTCCGGGCGGAGACGCCGGCCCCGGCTCAGCGGGAGAGGGCGACGCTCTCGTAGCCGATCGCCACGGTGGCGTTCTCGCCGACCTCGCCCTTCTTGTCCGGGCCGTGCAGGGTCTGGGTGGCGAAGTAGATCCGGCCGTCCTCGTAGACGATGTCGTCCTCCTCGGGGTCGCCGACCTCGACGAGGTCCAGGTCACCGCCGAGGAGCAGCAGGGGTGTCTCCTCACGGGTCCCCGGGTCGAGGCTGACCACCGCGGCGGGCGAGAGGTCACCGGACTCGCGGTACGCGATGAGCTTGCCGCCGCTCATCCGCAGCGGGTGCATGGGGCGCCCCGGCAGGGAGTCGAACTTGAAGACGGTCCGGCCGGTGCCGAGGTCGTAGGCGACGATGTCGTCGTCGGTCGTGATGTACAGCTGCTTTTCGCTCACGACGACGGTGCCGCACGACTCGACGACCCCGTTGAAGGTCTCGGTGCAGTTGACGACCTGGTGGTCGCGCTTGGGCTGGATGGAGGCACGGGCCTTGCCCCGGTCGTCGAGGGAGATCAGGTCGGTGACCGCGAAATCACCCGCCTGGACGGCGATGACCGCCGGTTCGGAGGAGATCAGATACACCGTGTTGACGCCGGGAGCGACCTTGTAGGTCCACCGCGACTTCCCGGTGCGGGCGTCGACCTTCTCCACCCGGAACTCGGGGTCGCCCGAGTCACCGCACTGCCGGAGCGCGATGAGGCCCTTGCCGCCGGCGAAGCCGGTGTCCTCGCACGCGGACGGCGTGGTGTCGGCCCACAGGCGCTTGCCGGTGGTCATGTCGTAGGCCGCTGAGCCCTGGCCCCAGCTGACGAGGACCGCGCCGTCGGTCATGGTGACGTTGACGGACATGGCGTTGCCGTCGCCGGGCAGCTTCACGTCCCACTTCTTCTCGCCGGTGTCGATGTCGAAGACGGTGAGCCGGTCGCAGGGCAGCGTCATCGCGGTCTCGGTGGCGTCCGCGTCCGGGTCGGGCCTGTGTCCCGGATGCACGACCGCCGTCCAGCCCGCAACGCTGACGTGGCGGGTCACCGCGCACAGCGGGGCCGGGAAGCGGAGCTTGTACAGGTCGTCGCTGTCGTCACCCGGGGCGAAGCCCTGGATGTAGTCGCCGATGCCCTTGGCGAAGACCTTGTCGGTGGCCCAGGTGCCGAGGGCCGAGACGTCCTTGCCGACGGTCTTCATCTCCTCGACGAGGTAGAGGGACCGTCCGCCCTCGGGCGACGCGGGTTTCTTCTCCACGGTCTCGCGTATCGCGTCCGGCGCCTGCCGGGCGGCCACCGGACGCGCGTCCGACCGGGCCCGGTCGGCCCCCGAGGAGAGCCCCCAGATGCCCGCGGCGAGCAGGACGACCGCGCCGGCGGCGGCGCCGAGGACCTGGAGCCGGCGGAGCCTTCGGCGACGCTCGGCCTCCAGGGTGGAGGCGGTGTACGGGGAGTGGGAGGGGTCGGTGCTCACGATGTGGCCCCCGGTCAGCCGGTCATGGCGCGGGCGGCGCCGTAGACGTCGAAGACGGCCAGGGCCAGCGGGATCAGCGTCAGCAGGACGAAGCCTTCGAAGATCTCCAGGAAGCGGCCCCAGAAGGGGGTGAGGCCGCTGCGGGGGACGATCAGGCCGATGGCGGTGATCAGCGCGGCGAGCGCCGCGATGGCGACGACGAGCCAGACGGTGCGGATCTCCAGGGCCGTACGGTCGTCGGCGAGGGCCTCGCGGATCACCGAGTGCGGCGGGTTGAGGGCCAGCCCCAGACCCAGCAGCACGAGGGAGCCGAGGCCCGCGGCGAGGCAGGCGCCGACCTGGGCGGTGTAGCGGAAAAGCTGGGCGCGCATCAGGAGGGCGACGCCGGCCGCGAACGCGAGCAGTTGCCCCCAGACGTCGTCGGAGAAGCCCAGGACGGCGGCGGAGGCGACGGCGAGCAGGGCACAGCCGCCGACGAGACCGACCAGCAGTTCGTGGCCGCGCCGGGCCCGGGCCTCGATACGGGCCAGGTCGACCGGTTCCTGCGGGGCGGGGTCGCCGCCGTACGCACCGCGGCCGGTGCTCGGGGGCTCGTAGCCGATGGGGAGGCGGGCGAACCGCATGGACATGCCGGGCAGGAAGGCCAGGGTCATGACGGCGAGGGGGGCGCACAGGGCGGCGATCCGGGTGGGCGTCCAGTTCAGGAGGATCGCGACGAACACCGTGAGCATGGCGACGGCCGAGGCGAACACGCAGGCCACGAACGGGCCGTCGCCGCGCGGTGAGCAGACGGTCAGGACGACGGAGGCCACGAGCACCGCCGCGCAGCCGAGCAGGAACTGCAGCTTGCCGATGCCCTGGCCGTCGGTGAGCGGGAGGAGCCCGGACCCGCCGACCCCCGTGTTCACCAGGGCGCCGACCCCCAGGGCGACGGCGGAGGCGCGGTCGTCGTAGACCCGGGCGCGGACGGCGGCGAGGGCGACGAGGACGACGCCGGCCACGGCCGCGAGGATGCCGATCCGGCTGTGCATGTCGTGCCGCGGATCGGCGGTCCAGACGACGAAGGCGAGCAGGACGGGCAGGACGCCGCCGCCGACCAGGCCGGCGGCGCGCGTCAGGTCTCCGCTCCACAGCCGGTGGTCGCGGGTGACGGCGGCGGCCACCGCTTCGGAGACGTCGTCGAAGACGGCCGGGGGCAGCGAGTCGGCGAAGGGCCGCAGAGTGAGAAGTTCGCCGTCGAGAATGCGCTGTGCGGCGAAGGAGCGGGCGCTGTCGAGGACCGTGCCGTCGCGGCGCACGAGGTGGTAGCCGACCGGGGCACCCTCGGCGGGGCTCTGCCGGGAGAGCCTGAGGATCTCCGGGTAGAGGTCGGCGACCGGCACGTCGTCCGGCAGGGCCACGTCGATGCGGCTGTCGGGCGCGACGATGGTGACCCGGCAGAAGCCCAGTCCCGTCCCGGCCCCGGCAGGGGCTCCCTGGCCGGGCCCACCGGCTCCGGCTGCCGTCGCGGAGGCCGTCATGCTCACCTGCTGCTCCCCCTCGGTGTTGGTTCCGCGTCTGCGGTGTGAAGGTCCTGCGCCACTTCCCCCGGGCCGTCCCGCGGGTGGTCCGGCGGGACGGCGGGCAGGGGTCGATGCGGTCGGCCGCTGGTGTCCGGGCGGCTCCGCATCGCGCGGATTGCCCTGTTTCGCCGACCTGATTCGCGTGTGCTCACGCGAATCAACCGGCACCCTACCGCCCGTCGGTGTGAGGGGAAGTCAGTAGGATCACGCGGCGGCCCGCGTCCGCCCGACACGGGGCGGCGGACGGAACTCCGGGTCCGGCAAGGGAATTGGTGAGCGGTGAGCCAGATCGTTGTGAAGCGTCCACCGAGGGCGCTGCCGTCCGAGGTGCCGACCAACGAGGTCGTCCTGCAGCCTCCGCCGGAGTTGCCGCGCGGCCAACAGGAGAGTGTGCTCCTGCAGTTGCTGCCCACCCTCGGCATGGGTGGCTCGGTGGTCTTCTTCTTCACGAGCGGCCAGCCGTTCATGAAGGTGATGGGCATGGTGATGATCGCGTCGACGATCGCCATGTCCGTCGCGATGGTCATCCGCTACCGCCGGGGTTCCCAGACGCAGTTGGCGGACATCCGCCGTGACTATCTGCTGTACCTGTCGCAGGCCCGGCGTTCCGCCGTCGAGACGGCCAGGAAGCAGCGCGACGCCCAGTACTACCTGCACCCCTCCCCCGACCAGCTGTGGGCGCTCGTCGCGGAGGGCAGCCGGCTGTGGGAACGGCGGCCGGGTGACGAGGACTTCGCGCAGGTGCGCATCGGTCTCGGTCCGCAGGCCCTCGCCACCCCCCTGATCGCCCCGGAGACCGCGCCGGTCGAACAGTTGGAACCGCTGACCGCGGGGGCGATGCAGCGCTTCCTCGCCACGCACGACACCCTCGACGACCTGCCGATGGCAGTGTCACTGCGCGCCTTCTACCACGTCACCCTGGGCGGTGAACCGGAGTCCGTACGGTCCTCGGTGCGTGCCCTGACCGGCTCTCTGGCCTCCCTGCACTCGCCGGCGGACCTGATGATCGTGGTCATGGCCGGGCGGGAGGCCCTGCCGCACTGGGAGTGGGCCAAGTGGCTGCCGCATGTGCAGGCGCCGGGTGCCGTGGACGGCGCCGGCAGCCGCCGGCTCATCGGCAGCGATCCCCGCGACCTGGAGGACCTGCTGGCGAGCCGCCTCACCGGCCGCCCCCGCTTCCACCCCGGTGCGGCGCCGCTTCCCGAGGAACCGCACATCGTCGTCGTGCTCGACGGTGTTTCCCTGCCGCCGGACTCCGTCCTCGCCTCCGCCGAGGGACTGCAGGGCGTGACCGTCGTGGAGGTCGTTCCCGGCGAGCCGGGCGGCGCCCGCGGTGACCTCTCCGTCCTTGTGCACCCCGGATCGCTGCACCTGGAGTCCGGGCACGGTCTGGTCTACGAGGGCGTGCCCGACGCGTTGTCGTACGAGTCGGCCGAAGCGCTGGCCCGGCAGTTGGCGCCGCTGCGCATGGCCTCGGGCGGGGACGACGACGAACCGCTGCTGGCCAACCTGGAGTTCACGGACCTGCTGGGTCTCGGGGACGCGGCGTCGGTGGACACGGCCCGGACCTGGCGGCCGCGTGCACTCGCCGAGCGGCTGCGGGTGCCGATCGGTGTGGGCGAGGACGGCCGGCCTGTGATGCTCGACCTGAAGGAAGCCGCGCAGGAGGGCATGGGACCGCACGGTCTGTGCGTCGGCGCCACGGGTTCCGGCAAGTCGGAGCTGCTGCGCACGCTTGTGCTCGGCCTCGCGGTCACGCACTCCTCGGAGACCCTGAACTTCGTCCTCGCGGACTTCAAGGGCGGTGCGACCTTCGCCGGTATGGCGCAGATGCCGCATGTCGCGGCCGTGATCACCAACCTGGCCGACGATCTCACCCTGGTCGACCGCATGGGCGACTCCATCCGGGGCGAGCTCAACCGCCGCCAGGAGATGCTGCGCGACGCGGGGAACTACGCCAACATCCACGACTACGAGAAGGCGCGCGCGGCGGGCGCTCCGCTCCAGCCGATCCCCTCGCTGGTGCTGGTGATCGACGAGTTCAGCGAACTGCTCACCGCGAAGCCCGACTTCATCGAGATGTTCGTGCAGATCGGCCGGATCGGGCGGTCGCTGGGCGTGCATCTGCTGCTCGCGTCGCAGCGTCTGGAGGAGGGGCGGCTGCGGGGCCTGGAGACGTACCTCTCCTACCGCGTCGGTCTGCGGACCTTCTCCGCCGCCGAGTCGCGGGCCGCGCTGGGTGTGCCGGACGCGTACGAGCTGCCGAACGTGCCGGGTTCCGGGTTCCTGAAGTTCGGCACGGACGAGATGGTGCGCTTCAAGGCGGCGTACGTGTCCGGGGTGTACCGCTCGGGCGCGGCGGGCGCGGGCGCCCCGGGCGGGCCGCTGCCGGTGGACCGGCGGCCGGTGCTGTTCACAGCGACAGAGGTGCCGGTGCGCTATGCGGCGGTGCCTCGGCCCCGTACGGAGCCCACGTCGGACACGGACGACGCGCTGGCCGACACGGTGCTGGACGTGATCGTGCGGCGGCTGGAGGCGCAGGGCCCGGCGGCGCACCAGGTGTGGCTGCCTCCGCTGGACAGCCCGCCGTCGCTGGACGGGCTGCTGCCCGGGCTCACTGCGGTGCGGGGCCGGGGTCTGACCCAGCCGGGGTACGAGGGCGCGGGCCGGCTGGTCGTCCCGGTCGGCATCGTGGACAAGCCGTTCGAGCAGCGGCGTGATCCGCTGTGGGTGGACTTCTCCGGTGCGGCGGGCCATATGCAGATCATCGGTGGCCCCCAGTCAGGCAAGTCGACGCTGCTGCGCACCCTGATCTCGTCGTTCGCGCTCACGCACACGCCGTACGAGGTGCAGTTCTACGGGCTGGACTTCGGCGGTGGCGGCATGTCGGCGGTGGCCGGTCTGCCGCATGTGGGCGGGGTCGCCTCGCGGCTGGACCCGGAGAAGGTGCGGCGTACGGTCGCCGAGGTGTACGGCGTGATGACGCGCCGGGAGGAGTACTTCAGGTCGCAGGGCATCTCGTCGATGGCGGAGTTCCGGGCCCGGCGCGCCCGGGGCGACATCGCGGTCTCGGACCAGCCGTGGGGGGACGTCTTCCTCGTCATCGACGGGTGGGGCAACTTCCGTACGGACTACGAGGGTCTGGACGCGGTGGTCCTGGACATCGCGGCGCGGGGCCTCGGGTACGGCATCCACCTGGTGCTGGCCGCGTCCCGTTCGATGGAGGTCCGCTCGAACCTCAAGGACCACATCATGAACCGCCTGGAGCTGCGGCTCGGTGACCCGATGGACTCCGAGATCGACCGCAAGGTCGCGGTGAACGTGCCGACGGGGGTGCCGGGGCGTGGTCTGTCGCCGCAGAAGCTGCACTTCATGGCGGCGGTGCCACGGATCGACGGGCTCACCTCCGACACCGATCTGGCGGACGCCACGGCCGCGCTGGCCACCGAGGTCGCGCGGCACTGGGAGGCGCCGGGTGCGCCGGAGGTCCGGTTGCTGCCCCGGAGGGTGCCGGTGGAGCAGTTGCCGCCGGGCGATCGCTTCCCCCGGCAGGGCGTCGCGTTCGGGCTCGACGAGGACAACCTGGAACCGGTCTTCGTGGACTTCGAGCAGGACCCGTTCTTCCTGGTCTTCGGCGAGAGCGAGTCGGGCAAGTCGAATCTGCTGCGGCTGCTGGTCAAGCAGCTCACCGAGCGCTACTCCGGGGACACCTGCAAGCTGTTCGTGGTCGACAACCGCCGGTCCCTGCTGGATGTCACTCCGGCGTCCCACCTGGCGGAGTACATCCCGATGTCCAACGCCATGGACCACCACATGACGGCACTCGCGGACCTGATGAAGCGGCGCACGCCCACCGCCGACGTGACCGCGCAGCAGTTGCGGGACCGGAGCTGGTGGCGCGGGCCGACGGTGTACGTGGTCATCGACGACTACGACCTCGTGTCGACGTCGAGCGGCAACCCGCTGAGCGGTCTCACCGAGCTCCTGCCGTTCGCCCGGGACGTCGGTGTGCGGTTCCTCATCGCCCGCTCCACGGCGGGCGCGGGGCGGGCGTCGTACGAGCCGTTCATGCAGCGGATGAAGGAACTCGGCGCACAGGGTGTCGTCCTTGCGGGTGATCCGGGGGAAGGTGACCTCCTCGGCGGTGTCCGGCCTCGCCCGATGCCCGCGGGCCGGGGAATCTTCGTGTCACGGCGCCGCGGCAAGCCGCTGATCCAGACCGGTCTGCTGCCGGAGGAGACCCCCTGACGGGAGTCTCTGCGTCGTCCTGAGCCGCGCCCGGTTCCGCTGGAAGAACCCGACGTCCACCAGCGGATCCAGGCCGGGTGGAACGAGTCGGGGAGGAAGTCGGGCGTGGCGGGGGACGAGTGGGAGCAGCTGAAGTCGCGGGCCGCGGAGCGCCAGTCGGCCGGGACGCGGCTGAACCAGCTGGAGCCCGGTGGCGGTGCTCCGGCGCCCGGGAGGTAGGGGGTCTCAGGGCCTGTCAGGCCGGCCCGGCGCGCCTCGGGGCACCTCGGAGCACCTCGGAGCACCTCGGAGCACCTCGGAGCACCTGAGTGTGGTCGTCCATCTCAAGCGGCCGGGAGACGCCGACCGATCCGTACTGCGTACACATCTGATCGGTTTGGCCAAGAACGCCGCCGTCTTCGCTCACCGGAAGGCCCCCTGCGACAGCCCTCGGAAGTGAGGGACCGACCGGCGACCCCAGGCAGTAGGGTGGCTCGCACGGTTCGTTCGCACGTCAGGAAGGTTTTCATCAGGATGACCGACGCACCGGACACCGAGGTCGGCGCCCAGGCCGAGGATGTGAAGGCTCGCAAGGAGCGGGAGAAGAACGAGCTGTACGCCCTGGACATCTCCGGGGTGGAGTGGCACTCCGCGCCCGGTACGGAGGAGCACGAGGAGCGGGTGGAGATCGCCTACCTGCCGGAGGGTGCCGTCGCGATGCGGTCGTCGCTCGACCCCGACACGGTGCTGCGGTACACCGAGGCCGAGTGGCGGGCGTTCGTACTCGGTGCGCGGGACGGGGAGTTCGACCTGGAGCCGGCGCCGCACAACGGCGGGCTCACCGTGGATGCGGCCGAGTAGAACCGAACAGAGCTGCCTTGGACCGTCGCTCCGTCAGGCCATGGAGCACAGCTGACAGACCACAGCAGGCGGGTGGACCTGGACGCGCCCACCCGCCTGCTGGGTCGGGTCACAGGAAGTAGCTCGCGCCCTTGAGGTCGCCGCCGCGGTAGTCACCGCCGGCGTCGCCGATCCGGTGGCCGATGGCCATGAGCGCGTCGCGGATGCCGTTGGCGTGGGTGTCCCAGTCCTTGTGCTGGGTCTTGAAGGCCTCGTGGGCCTCACCGCCCCAGCCTTCGGCGATCTTCTCGACATCGGCCTTGAGGGCCTGGATCTGGCTCTCGAAGTCGCGGGCCAGGTTGCCGAGTTCGGTGGTGAGCGCGTCGAGCGTGCCGTACTTGACGGCAAGGTCCTGGTAGTCGCCGTTGACGTTCGTCATGACTGCCTTTGTCTCCTTGGTGGTTCGGGCCGAGGTCCGTGGGCCGGTTGCCGGTGCCGGTCGCCGCCGTGACTAGTAGCTGCTGAGGGCCGAGGTCTTGCCGCCCAGGTCCTGGACGTCGATCTGGGTGATCTGCTGGTGGAGCGCGTCCTCCAGCTTGTCCTTGTCCTTGCGGTTGAGGTTCACGCCCTCGAGGACCTTCTCCAGCATGCGGCCGAGCGCCACCACGTGGTCGTTGATCTCGGTCTGCTTCTTGTCGAAGGCCATGGCGCCCTGACCCGTCCAGTTCTTCTCGATCATGTCGATCGTGCCCTGGAGACGGCCGAGGAGCTTCTTGATGTCGTCGTAGCGGTCGATGATCCCCTTCTCCAGCAGCCAGACGCTCTCACTGTTGAGCTTCCGCCCGTCCGTCATGTCTCGCACTCCCTTTCCTGAACTGTGGTCGTGGCCTTCACATCGATGCCATCGATGGGTGCGCGCTCTGTCGGGAGACCTCGGTCGCACTGCGTACGCGGACTGCGTGCGTTCCCCACTCGATGACCACTGTAGTCACTGTGTAAATCGCATCCAACTGGAGTTTGTGAGAAGTCAGTTACGAAAGGGGCGTTGCATCGGCGAGTGACCGCGCAGGCCCTTTGCTTCCCCAAATCCCGATGTCACCGGAGCCTGTCGGCGCGGCGGCGTACGTCACGCACCACCACGGCGGTGCCGGCGATGAGCGCGGCCAGGACGGCCGTCGCGCCGAGGGCGTAGGTGGCGTAGCGCTCACTGCGTTCCTGCGGGGTCTCGCCGAGTTGGAGCTCGGCGGCCGTCGGCGCCTCCGCCTCACTGAGGCCCTCTCGGGGGTCGGGGGACTCGATCGGCTGGTCGTCGTCCGTGAGAGCGCGGACCGGGTCGACGACTCCCCAGCCGACCCGCTGGTCGTGGCCCGCGAAGGAGCGTTCGGCGGTCTGCTCGATCTGGGCGACGATCCGGCGTCCGGTCCACGTGGGGTGCTTGGCCTTGATGAGGGCGGCGACCCCCGCCACGTAGGGGGCGGAGAAGCTGGTGCCGTTGTCGGAGCAGTGCCCGCCCTTGGGGACCGTGGAGATGATGTCGACACCGGGGGCGGCGACCCCGACGAAGTCCCCGGACTGGGAGAAGGGGGCTCGTTCGTTGTTGCGGTCCGAGGCGGCGACGGCGAGGACCCCCTCGTACGACGCGGGGTAGGTCTTCTTGTCGTTGCCTCCGAGGCCGTCGTTGCCGGCCGACGCGACCACCACGATGTTCCGTTCCAGGGCCGCGTCGATCGCCCGGCGGAGGGACTCGTCCGGCTCGACCGCGTTCGCCGTGTCCTGGGAGATGTTGATGACGTCGGCCTTCTTGGCCATGGCGTGGTCGATCGCCTGCACCAGCGTCTTCGTGGTGCCGTGGCCCTCCGCGTCGTTCTGCTTGATGGGGATGATGGTCGCCTCGGGGGCCAGGCCCACGAACCCCGTGCCCTTGACGGGACGGGCCGCGATGATGCCGGCGACGCGTGTGCCGTGGCCGACCGTGTCCGTGGTGCCGTTCGCCTTGCCGCGGTCGATGGGCCGGCCCTTGTCGTCCTTCCGGGGCAGGTAGTTGGCGCCGCTGGAGGCGTCGACGGCGTCCTTGAGCTGCTCGTTCCGGACGTCGACGCCCGTGTCGATCACCGCGACCCGTACGCCTCTGCCCTTCGACTGGCTCCACAGTTCGTCAAGGAGGACGCGCTGGAGGGACCAGGGGCGGCCCTCGTACTTCTTGTTGCCGAAGCCGCACTGGTCGGGGGAGGCCGCGGCCGCGGGCGTCGCCATCACCGCGCCGGCGAGGACGAGCGCGGCGGTCGTCGCGGCGGAGGCGCGGACGAGCCGACCGCAAGGGGACGAGATGGCCGCCGGGTGGCTTTCGTATCGCATGAAGGACTCCCCCTCACGATCCCTGCGGCTGACGCGCGTCCGCCGTCGACAGCCGGGGCCCCGTCGGCAGGAAGACGGACCACTCGGCCGGGATCACGGCCGGGTCCAGGTCGCCGTAGCCGAGGCGGACCTGGGCGAGCTGCGCCTCGTTCTGGAGCCGTTTGCGCTCCTCCTTCGTGATGCCGATGCCCGCGTCGTCCCCGGCGCCGTCCGCGTTGGACTGCATGGCGTAGCGCAGACCGGTGTCGGTCACCAGGAAGACGCTGCCGGCCTTGGTCTCCTCGCCCTGGAACTGGCGGTAGAGCTGGCCGGAACCGGGGGTGACGTAGGCGCTGGAGGAGCCGGTGGCCAGCGTCGCGGGGAAGTCGGTGCCGGCCCACGTGCTCAATGTGGTGACACCGTTCTTCTCGTTGACGTCACGCAGGACGTTGCAGACCGTGCCGCGGCCCCCGCCGCCCTCCGAGGCGTCGTTGACGGTCTCGGGACGCAGGGTCGGCCACTTCCTGTCGGCCTCGAACGGCTTTCCCGGGTCGATCGACCCGGTGCTGACCCTGCGCGCCTCGTCCGCCTGGCCGAGGGGAACCAAATCCTCACTCGCCAGGAGCAGTTTGGCGACGAACGCGGAGACCGGCGCGACCCGGTCCGGGAGCACCACGTAGTACCGCAGCTCGTCCCCGTCGCCCGCCATCAGGACCATGCCGACTTTCTTGACGTCGTCCTCCAGCAGACCGGGGACATCCGCCGGGGCACCCGGTCGTCCGTCGATCTTCGGGAAGGTGATCGGGTCACCCGGGTGGAGGGTTTCGAGCCATTCCCGGCTCACCCGCTGGGGTGTGCGACTCGACCCGATGACGGTACGCACCAGCACTTTGTCGGTGCCGTCCACCTTGTAGGCGGTGCCGCCCGCGTCCACGACATAGCGGGTTCCGTCCGGGCCCACCACGTTGAGGAGTTCGCCGCCGCGCAGCTTGTTCCGGCCCTCGGTCCTGTTCATGTCGCGAGAGGCGAGGACGAACGCCGCCTTCTGGATGGCCCTGCCGCCCGGGCCCGGCCGTTCGCACACCGCCCAGCGCTTCTCGGCACCCGCCTCCTCCGCGGAGGGCAGCCGGTCGGGGGCGTACGGGATGCCGATCGTCACACCGTGCGGGATGTCGCCCTTGTCGAGGACGGACTCGTCGACGGTGACGACCTCACCCTTCCCGGTGGCGAGCAGCAGCTTGGCGGAGGCCATGTTGAGGACGGGGTGGAGCTGGGTCTTCTTGCCGGTCCTGCTCTCGGTCTCCAGGACGACGTACCGGGTGGTGGACTTGCTGGCGATGATCACCTTCTCGCCGGGCTTGTCCCAGTCCTTCGGCGCCGTCGGCTTGAACATCCCCCACGCCCCGAAGGCGGCGACGATGACGACTCCGACGATCGTGCCGGGCAGGACGGCGCGCAGCGGGCGCGGTGCTCCCTCGTCCGAGCCGTCGGGGGACGACTGGAGGAAGGACGCGAGCATACGGCGCTTCGCGAAGGTGTAGGCGTTGAGCTGGTCCCGCCGAGATACCATGTGTGCCTGAATCTCCCCGTGTCTCGCCCTGATTGGCGCTCGGGGGTCACCGTCCCCCGCCCTCCGTTGTCAGACCGGCCCCCTACTATGCCTGGTACGGGGACGACTCTGTGGAGCGGGTAGGGTACCTGGGTCTTCCTGAGGCTTGTGTGCCAGGGAAATCGCAGTGAGTTGTGAGCAGAACGGGGGGATGGAGTGAGGGTTTCCGGAGCGTCGACCCGGTCGCGTGACCGGTCGCGGACACGGGGCTCCTCGGACCCCGCGGCGCGCCCTGCGGGGCAGCCGTCCGCTCCAGGTGTGACGCCCGTCCCGCAGGGCGCGGTGCAACTGAGTCTTCGTCCACGGCAGTCGGGGTCGTTCCGCTTGCAACGGATCGTTCTGCTGGAAATCGCCGTCGCGGTCCTGCTGGTCGGCTGGGCGGTGGGTCCCCTGGCCCTGATCCCAGCGGGCATCGTCGCCGTCCTGCTCGTCCTGCCCGCGGTGGTACGCCGCAGGGGGCGCTCGCTGCCCGAATGGCTGGCCACGGCAAGGGGGTTGAGGGCGCGGCAGAAGAAGGCTGCGGCGTCGGTGATACGGCCGGGGACCGAGCCCGGCCTCGCGCCCGCCGTCGAGTGCGACCCGAGTCTGCGGACGTACGCGTACGGCGGCCGGGAGCGTCGGCCCGTCGGCATCATCGGGGACGGCACCTTCGTGACGGCCGTCCTCCAGGTCGAGGCGGACGTGACGGCGCTGCGCGCCGAGCGGAGCCGGCAGCCGTTGCCGTTGGGGCTGGTGCGGGATGCGCTGGAGGTCGACGGCATCCGGCTGGAGGGGGCGCAGGTCGTGCTGCACACCCAGCCGGCGCCCGCGATACAGCTGCCCCAGCAGTCGGTGGCCGTCAGCAACTACGCGCCGTTGCAGGCCCAGACGGGCGCTCCCGCGGTCCGTATCACCTGGATCGCCCTGAAGCTCGACCCCGAACTCTGCCCGGAGGCCGTCGCGATGCGCGGGGGCGGTCTCGTGGGCGCCCAGAAGTGCGTCGTACGGGTCGCCGACCACCTGGCCAGCCGGCTGACCGGTGCCGGATTCCGGGCGACGGTGCTCGACGAGGAGGAACTGGTCGCCGCCATTGCCACCTCCGCCTGCGCCAATCCGCTGGTGACGGCCGAGGCGGGGCGTACGGACACGCCGCAGCGGCGGACCGAGGAGTCAGGGCGGAGCTGGCGGTGCGACAACCGGCGGCACACCACCTACTGGGTGCGTCGCTGGCCTCAGTTGGGCGGTCAGGGACCCTCGTTCCCCCAGCTCGTGGGCGCGCTGACGGCCGTGCCCGCGCTCGCCACCACCTTCAGTCTGACCCTGAGGCGCGGGGACCGGCAGGAAGTGACGCTCACCGGGCACCTCCGGGTGACGGGACGCGGCGACGACGAACTCGTCGCCGCCCGCCGCGCGTTGGAGCAGGCCGCCCGGGATGCGGGCACCGGGCTGGCCCGGCTCGACCGCGAGCAACTGCCGGGTGTGCTCGCCACTCTGCCCCTCGGGGGTGCTAGGTGACGGCCATGACCGGTACGGGTTCGCAGCCGCCGAGTTCGTATCCGCCTGGTTCACCGATTGGTTCGCCATCGGGCCGGCCCGCGAACGGGCCTTCCGTCGGGGAGCGGGTGCGTGAGCGGGTTCGCTCCGGACTCGGCCTCATCGGGCCCCGGCACGGGCGGCACACGCTCTCCGCCGAGCAGATCGACTCACTCGCGCTGCCCATCGGTGACGACGGGGTCGTCATAGGGGTGGACGCCGAGGGACAGCCCGCCGTGCTGGGCGTCAACCGGCCCACGCCGTACGACGTCGTCCTCATCGGCGGCCTGTGGACCGCCCAGGTCCTCGCCCTGCGCGCGGCGGCGACGGGGGCGCGCGTCGCCGTGGAGACCGGGCGGGCGCAGCTGTGGATGCAGATGGTGCACGCCATGGGCGGCGGGCAGAACGGCATGACCGTCTACGACGTGGGCCGGGTGCCCCCGCAGGGCGCCTCGGCGGGCAACCCCGTCCTGGTCGTGCGGGACTGCGGTATGCGGCCGCCGCGCGGCCGGGTGGTCTCCGGGCCCTGGCAGTCGGTGCTGACGCTGCTGCCGTATCTCAGCCCGGTGGCCCCTCGGCTCATCCGCCAGGCGCGGCTGGTCGGCGTACAGCGGGTCTCGCCGGACGAGGCCGCCCAGTTGGGGCGCACGATGGCACTGCCCCGGGCGGACGTGGAGTCGCTGCCGACGCTCGCCGACGGCGTCACACTGTGGTGCGCCGACCGCGACCGGCAGTACGTGATGACGCAGCCGACCGACGCGGAGACGGGGTTGTTGGGCACGCCCCGACGGATGGACTGAGGGCACGCGCCCGGTCGGTCGCGTGAGAGGTGGGGATGTCAGCTCCGGGCAGGGGTTGACGGAACGGGCGCGCGCGGAGGGGCGGGCGGGCCTGCCGTCGTCACGCTCGTGGTGATTAGGCTGGGACCGGGGGCGCACACCACGACGTTCAGGACGACACGGCTCGAACGACGAGAACGGTCGGCCCCGGTACGACTTTGAGGGTGCTCGACCACACCAGGAGGAACTGTGAACAGCGATCGGGACGGGATGCGCGGGGGCTGGGCCACACCCGGCGATGACCAGTCCGACGCGGAGTCCGCCATCGAGACGACGGGCGAGTTCACCATCGACTACGCACCGCCTGCCTGGTACACGCAGAACGCCTCGTCGCAAGGGGCCGGTTCGGATCCGGGTACGAGCGCGGATCCTGGTGCGGGTGCGGGAGGAGCCTCCCCGGCGGCCGGTCCCGCGACACCTCCGCCCGCTCCGCCGGCCGGCCCGCCGGTCGACATGGCGGGTACGGCGTCGGGCGGCGCGTATCCGCCGCCGTGGCCCCCGGTGGCCGCCGCACCCACCCCGGGTCCGGCCCCCTCCCCCGTTCCCGCCCGGGCCGACACCGACAACGGTGACCTTGAGAGCGGCGCGACCATGCGGATCTCCGCCGCCGCGCTGAAGCGGGACATCGCGGCGGTGGCCGCCGCCGAGGAGGCAACTGCCGCTGCGGACGACGGAGGGAGCGCCGTCCCCGGCGGGGGTGCGAAGACTGAGGCGGGTGCGGAAGCCGGAGCCGACGCAGGTGCCGGCGCCGCTGTGGACGCCGGCGCTGCTTCCGGCGGTGAGCAGCCGGTCGAGGGCCGGGAGCTGAAGGGGCGTGAGCCGCAGACCCCGAAGTCCGAGGGCGCGGGTGCAGGTGCGTCCGAGGCCGAGGACGTGGCCGGTGTCGGTGCGGATGACCTGGGCGGCGACCGTGGCGCCGAAGGGACCGCGCAGAGCGGTTCCTCGCCCGACGGCCAGGACCAGAGCCCGGTTCAGGTCCAGGCCCCGGAGGGTGCCGCCAACGAGGCCGATGCCGACGCCGGTTCGGCCGAGCGGCCCGCCGACGGCGGCCCGGCCGCCGCGGCGGAGGATCAGGCCGAGCAGGGCGGCGTGAGCGCCGAGGGCTCGGCGGCTACCGTCGCATCGGGCGAAGCCGGCGCCGCAGAGGGCGAGCGGCTCGGAGACACCGCCACCCCGGAAGCCGCCTCCGGCGAGGCCGAGCCGGCAGATGCCGTACCGCAGGACGCCGCTCCGCGGGTGCCCACCCCTGGCACCGGCGAGCCCGCCGAGGGCGCCGACCCGAAGGAGGGTCCGGCGCCCCAGGACGCGCAGCCCGCGCCCGCCTCGCCGGACGCCTCCGGTGCCGTACCGCCCACTCCTCCCGCCTGGGCTCCACCGCCGGCCCCGCAGGGCGGGCTGCCGCCGCTGCCGCCCGCGTACCAGCCCGCGGCACCCCCACCGGCCGCGCAGTGGCCCGCGTCCGCTCCGTCGGCCCCGGCCACGCAGGCGTTCCCCGAGGCCCCGGCCCCCGCGCCGCAGCCGGCGGTTCCGCAGCAGCCCTTCGTCCCGCAGACCCCGCAGACTCCGCAGACCCCGCAGGGTGCGCCCGCAGCGTGGGGCGACGCGGCCGGTGGCGCACCGGGGGCGCCCGGTGTGCCGGGGGCGCCGGATGCGCCTCCCGTTCCGGGTACACCCTCCACTCCGGGCGCGCCAACTCCCGCGCAGGCCCCCAACGAGGTCCAGCCCCCGGCGGGTTACGGTTTCCCGCAGCCCCCGGCCCAGCCAGGCCGGCCCGTCGCCGGCTACGGCTTCCCCCAGGCTCCAGCCCAACCCGGACAGCCGGGACAACCCGGTCGGCCCGACGCCCCCATGCCCGCCGCGCACCCGGCGCAGCCTGCCCCCGGCTACGGCTTCCCGCCTCCGGCCACGCCCCCACAGGCGCCCGTACCCCCGCAAGGCGGCTACGGCTCCCCCCAGCCCCCGGCCCAGCCAGGCACCCCGGACAGCCCTCAGCCCCCGGCCCCGCCCGCGGGCTACGGCTTCCCGCACCCCGGCGCATCCCACGCCCCTGGCGGCCCCGGCGGACCCAACCAGCCGCACGCCCCGATCCCCGGCCAGCCCGGCCCGGCGGGTTACGGCTTCCCCCAGCCCCCGGCCCAACCCGGCCAGCCCGGCACCCCGGCCCAGCCCGGACAGTTCGGCCACCCCGGCGCCCCCGCGCAGCCCGGCCACCCCCAGGCCCCCGCAGGCAACGCCGCCCCCACCGCTCCCGTCGACCCTCGTACCGGCACCGCCTGGCCGCAGCCCGTACAACACGATCAGCGGCAGCCGACCAACCCCGGTGTGGCGCCGCTCGGTTACACGGCGGCGGTGGAGCTGTCCTCCGACCGGCTGCTCAACAGCAAGAAGCAGAAGGCGAAGAGCAGCCGTCCGGCGTCCGGCGGTGGGCTGTTCAAGCTCGGCGGCAAGAAGGAGGAGGCCGAGCGGCAGCGGAAGCTGGAACTGATCAGGACCCCCGTCCTGTCGTGCTACCGCATCGCGGTCATCAGCCTCAAGGGCGGCGTCGGCAAGACCACGACCACCACTGCCCTCGGCTCCACGCTCGCCAGCGAACGGCAGGACAAGATCCTCGCGATCGACGCCAACCCGGACGCGGGCACGCTCGGCCGCCGGGTCCGCCGCGAGACCGGCGCCACCATCCGTGACCTGGTCCAGGCGATCCCGTACCTCAACTCGTACATGGACATCCGGCGGTTCACCTCCCAGGCCCCGTCGGGGCTGGAGATCATCGCCAACGACGTCGACCCGGCCGTCTCCACGACCTTCAACGACGAGGACTACCGGCGCGCGATCGACGTGCTCGGCAGGCAGTACCCGATCATCCTGACCGACTCGGGCACGGGTCTGCTCTACAGCGCGATGCGCGGGGTGCTGGACCTCGCCGACCAGCTCATCATCATCTCGACGCCGTCCGTGGACGGTGCGAGCAGCGCCAGTACGACCCTGGACTGGCTCTCCGCGCACGGGTATCAGGACCTGGTGGCGCGGTCCATCACGGTCATCTCCGGTGTGCGCGAGACCGGAAAGATGATCAAGGTGGAGGACATCGTCCACCACTTCGAGACGCGCTGCCGCGGCGTCGTGGTGGTGCCGTTCGACGAACACCTGGCTGCCGGTGCGGAGTTGGACCTCGACATGATGCGGCCGAAGGTGCGGGAGGCGTACTTCACGCTCGCCGCGATGGTCGCCGAGGACATCGCACGGCACCAGCAGTCGCACGGCCTGTGGACCTCCGACGGCAACCCACCGCCGGTGGCCGCCCCGCCGCTGCCGGGACAGCCCGTACCGGGCCAGCCGTACCCGCAGCAGCAGGGCCAGCCCTATCCCGGTCAGCCCTACCCCGGTCAGCCGTACCCCGGTCAGCCCTATCCGGGTCAGGCTCCCCAGCCGGGCCAGCCGCCCCAGCCCCACCCCGGCCACCCGGCTCCGGGTCAGCCGTACCCGCCCCAGCAGGGCCAGACCCCGCCGCCGGCAGCGCCCCCGCAGCAGTAGCAGGCGTAGGAGCTAGGAGCTAGGCATACGGAAAGGCCCGCACCGTGATGGACGGTGTGGGCCTTTCCGTATGCCCTGTGGTCTGTCCGTATGGCCTGTGGCCTGTGGCCAGTCGGTCCGCGGAGAGGATTACTCCCCCGTGTACGCCGCGATCAGCTCACGGCACTTCTTGACGTCCTCCGCCATCGCCACGAGCAACGCCTCCAGCGACTCGAACTTCGCCTGTCCCCGCACGAACGCGTAGAAGTCGACGGCGACATGGAGCCCGTACAGATCGAGGCCGACCCGGTCGATCGCGTACGCCTCGACCGTGCGTTCCGTGCCGTCGAACTGCGGGTTCGTGCCGACGGAGATCGCGGCGGGCATGGCCTCGCCCTCGACGTGCAGCCAGCCTGCGTAGACGCCGTCGGCGGGGATCGCGGTGTGCGGGAGGGTCTCCACGTTGGCCGTGGGGAAGCCCAGCTCGCGACCGCGCTGGGCGCCGCGTACGACGACGCCTTCGACGCGGTGGGGGCGCCCGAGGATCTCCCGTGCGCCCTCGACGTCGCCCTCGGCGATGAGCCGCCGGGTCAGGGTGGACGAGAAGGGCTCGCCGCCGCCCGCCTCACCGGTCACGTACAGGTCGACGACCTCGACCTCGAAGTCGTACGTCTTGCCCTGCTCGGCGAGGAAGTCCACGTCGCCGGCGGCCTTGTGGCCGAAGCGGAAGTTGGGGCCCTCGACGACAGCCTTGGCGTGCAGTTTGTCGACCAGGACCTTGACCACGAAGTCGGCCGGGGAGAGTCGTGAGAACTCCGTTGTGAAGGGCAGGACCAGGACCGCGTCGACGCCCAGCTCGGCCATCAGTTCGGCGCGGCGGTGGTGCGCTGCGAGCAGCGGCGGGTGGGTGCCGGGACGCACCACCTCGCTGGGGTGCGGGTCAAACGTGACGACGACGGAGGGAACACCCAGCTCGCGGGCGCGTTCCACGGCGTGCCGGAGGATCAGCTGGTGCCCACGGTGCACCCCGTCGTAGGAACCGATGGTGACGACGCTGCGCCCCCAGTCCTCGGGGATGTCCTCCAAGCCACGCCAGCGCTGCACTGTGACCGCTCCTCGTCGAACCTGTGTCCGTGGTTGCCTCTACGCAGGTCTAAGGGTGCCATGCCCGCAGCCGTCGGCCCGCATCGGCATCCTGCCTGTGACCCGGAGCACGGTCGAGGCACCCCTCTCGGGCGGGCACCCGCGCCCCCGGCCAGCCCGCCAGGTTCTCGATCATCCGTCGGGTGCTCGGCCCCAGCACCGCGGCCCATTCCTGCGGTGTGCCGCTGAGCCAGCTCGCCACCAGCACCGCGAAGCCGGGGGCGTGGCGGGCGAGGTCGACGAGCGCCCAGTCGAGACGGGTCGCCCCTTCGGGCGTACGGACGAGAAGCAGGCCGACGCGATGCACCAGCTTCCTGGTGTCCGCGGCGTCCGCCTCGGTGGTGTCGCCGGTGGGTACGCGGGAGGCGGCCACGGCCCGCGGCAGGCCGTCCAGGACGGACGGGTCATGCTCGGTCACCAGCAGCAGATCAGGGACCTCGCGGCGCAGTGGGCGGGAGGAGACGGTGCCCCGCTCGGCGAACACGGCCCCGAGCGCCGCCCGCACCTGCACGGGACCGTCGGCGATGAGCCCGCTGATCAACGGGAACAGTACGGCACGGTTCCCGGCCGGTGCTCCGGACGCCGCTCGATGTACGCGGCGACATGCCCGGCCGCCTCGGGGCGCAGCTCCACGGTCTCCCGTACGAGGCCGCTGACGCGGCAGGTGATGGCGGGGGAGGTGATCTCGGCCAGGGCGCGCAGGGCGCCACCGTCGGCGCCGGGTGTCCGCAGCCGGATGCGGAAGGCGTTCAGCACGGGGTCGGGGCGGCTGGGCAGGGCGGCGGCGAGCACGCTCACGGGCAGCTGTGGGTCGCCCGCCATGAACCGCTCCAGCGCCTGCGGCGGCTGCCGGGCCCTGGTCCCCGGGTCGCGGACGAGCGGTGCGAGCGGTGCGAGCGCCCCGCCGTGCAGGGTGCTGTCGGCCGAGCCGGCGAGCAGGGTGAGGGCGGCGTGGCGGAGCAGGCCACGGTCGGAGTCCGTCCGCGCGTGGGGCGCGGCCCGCAGCCCGTACGTCAGTGCCCCCACCCGCCGCGCCGGCCCCTCGTCGTGCGCCCACCGGTCCACAGCCCGGCACACGGCCGACGGCTCCTCCGGGGTCGTCGGGAGCCGTGCTGTGCTGTCCGGCGGCAGCAACGCGTCCAGGGCGACGAGCAACTCCTCCAGCCGTCCGGCCGGTTCGGCCGGCCCCTGCTGCCAGGGGCACGGCGAAGCCGGCCGACCGGTGGGGTGCCTCCAGGGCCGTCCCGAGGACACCCACCACGGCCCCGGCGGTCATGTCGAGCACGGGCCCACCGGCCGCTCCCCCGCCCGCCCGCAGCGCCTCGCTCCCCACCGTCCCGATCGCCAACTCCAGGGCGCCGGACACCAGATGGAAGCCGTCCGTCGCGGTGTAGGTGACATCCGCGGCGCCCAGTACCCGCGCCTCGGGCCGGCCGCCGGCGGCGAAGCGGACGTTCGTGCCCGCCTCGATCCCGTGACACAGCGCGAAGGGCGAGCGGGTCGACGCCGAGCCCTTCGGCGGATCAACGCGAGATCGAGGGCCGGCAGGCGGGTCACCGCTCAGACCGCTCGGCGAACGCGCCCCCTTCCGCTCCCTCGGTTCACTCCGAGCGCCTGCACTAAGGGGTGAATAGAGAGGGGCGGGTGGATACACCTCTGGGTGGGGGAACCGAGGGGGGACCGTGGAGCGGCGGGAACAGCAACCCCGTGACCGTCGCTCCACGCTCGCCGGGAGGTGCGCCCTCGCTCCGCACTCCGGCAAGGCCCGCCTGCGGCCTCAGCCGAAGACGGCCAGGCTCTTGGCCTTGCCCTTCAGGTTCTCCACCAGGGCCAGGAAGCGACCGTCGGCGTCGAAGACCGCCACGGGGCCGGTCCCGGCGTACTCCTCCGGCATCTCCAGGCGCACGCCGTTGAGCAGGAGCCGGGCCCGCTTGGTGTCGACGTCCCAGCGGGGGAACGCGGCGGCGGCCGCCTCGGCGATCGGCATCACGGTCAGCTCCTCCTGGAGCTGGTCGAGGGTCCGGGCCGAGTCCAGCTTGTACGGCCCGACGCGGGTCCGGCGCAGCGCGGTGAGGTGACCGCCGACACCGAGATCGGCGCCCAGGTCGCGGGCGAGGGCCCGGATGTACGTCCCGGAGGAGCACACCACCGACACCACCAGGTCGAGGACGGGGGTGCCGTCCCCGGCGACGGCGTCGCGGATGTCATACACGGCGAACGAGGAGATCGTGACGGGCCGGGCGGGGATGTCGAAGTCCTCGCCGTCCCTGGCCCGCTTGTACGAGCGCACCCCGTTGATCTTGATGGCGCTGACCTTGGACGGCACCTGCATGATGTCGCCGGTCAGTTTGGCGACCCCGGCGTCGACGCCGTCGCGGGTGACCTTCGACGCGTCGACCGACGCCGTGATCTCGCCCTCGGCGTCGTCGGTGACGGTGGTCTGCCCCAGCCGGATGGTGCCCAGGTACTCCTTCTCGGTGAGCGCGAGATGACCGAGGAGCTTGGTGGCCTTCTCCACACCGAGGACGAGCACGCCGGTGGCCATGGGATCCAGGGTGCCCGCATGCCCGACCCGGCGGGTCCGTGCGATGCCGCGCATCTTGGCGACGACGTCGTGCGAAGTGAAGCCCGACGGCTTGTCGACGATGACAAGCCCGTCGGGCGTGGTGCTCTTCTGGCGCTGCTGGGTCATTCGGCGACGTCGTCCTCGTCGTCACCCGGCTTCTTGTACGGGTCGGCGTCACCGGCGTACTTCGCCCCTGAGGCGCTCTCGCGCACCTTGGCGTCCGAGGTACGCGCCTTGTCGAGGAGGTCCTCGATGGTGCGGGCGGTGTCCGGGAGGGCGTCGGCCACGAAGGTGAGCGTCGGCGTGAACTTCACGCCCGCGGCCCGGCCGACCTCGGAACGGAGGATGCCCTTGGCGCTCTCCAGTCCGGCGGCGGCCGCCGCCCGCTCCTCGTCGTCCCCGTACACCGTGTAGAAGACGGTCGCCTCCCGCAGGTCCCCGGTGACCCGGGTGTCCGTGATGGTGACGTGTGAGCCGAGCCGCGGGTCCTTGATCCCGCGCAGCAGCTTCTGGGCCACCACCTCTCGGATGAGGTCCGCCAGCCTCTTGGCGCGCGCGTTGTCGGCCACTGGTCCGTCTCCTAGCTCGTTCTGCGTTACCGCTGTTTCTTGAATTGTCCTGCGATCCGGCTCCGCGACCGGTCTAGTCGTCGTCGCCGTGCAGCCGCCGTCTGACCGAGAGCAGTTCCACCTCGGGACGACCGGCGACCAGCCGCTCGCACCGGTCCAGTACGTCGGTCAGGTGCCCCGTGTCACCGGAGACGACCGCCAGCCCGATGACGGCCCGGCGGTGCAGATCCATATGGTCGACCTCCGCCACGCTCACCGCGAACTTCCGCTGGAGCTCGGCCACGATCGGACGGACGACGGAGCGCTTCTCCTTCAGCGACCGTACGTCGCCGAGCAGGAGGTCGAAGGACAGAGTCCCCACGTACATGTGTGTAGCCGGTTAACCCGCCGGGCCGGGGTAGATGGCCTGCGCCGTGTCCGGGCAGGAACATCTGAACCGTACCCCGAACCTGCGGTGCGGCTCGACGGGATATCGGGCGCCTAGTGACTCGGGGGTACGGGTTCGTTGGCGACCGCGGGCAGTTCGTGGTTCCTCGCGCAGTTCCCCGCGCCCCTGAAGGGAACGGGCCTGCGACCCGCCCTTCATCCTGAAAAGCACGGGGGGCAGCCCCGGTCGCTTTTCAGGGGCGCGGGGAACTACGCGACAAGCCCCATCCGGCCGGCAGTCTCACGACGACCGATCCAGCCCGCCTCTTGTCAAAAGGGCCCGAGGGCGGCAGCCCCCGGAAAACGGCCACACCGGCCGGCGGTGACCACGTCACCCCCGGCCGGCATGAACCTGGGCTTACGCCCGCGGCTTCTCCCGCATCTCGTACGTCGCGATGACGTCGTCCACCTTGATGTCGTTGAAGTTTCCGAGGTTGATACCACCCTCGAAGCCCTCTCGGATCTCGGTGACGTCGTCCTTGAAGCGACGCAGGCCCTCGATGTTGAGGTTCTCCGCGACGACCTTGCCGTCGCGGATGAGGCGGGCCTTGGTGTTCCGCTTGACCTCGCCGGAGCGGATGAGAACACCCGCGATGTTGCCCAGCTTGGACGACTTGAAGACCTCGCGGATCTCCGCCGTACCGAGCTCGACCTCTTCGTACTCCGGCTTGAGCATGCCCTTGAGGGCCGCCTCGATCTCCTCGATCGCCTGGTAGATGACCGAGTAGTAGCGGACGTCCACACCCTCGCGCTCGGCCATCTGCTGCGCACGCCCGGCGGCGCGCACATTGAAGCCGATCACGATGGCGTCGGAGCCCATCGCCAGGTCGATGTCGGACTCCGTGACCGCACCGACGCCGCGGTGCAGGACGCGGATGTCGACCTCTTCGCCGACGTCCAGCTGGAGCAGGGAGGACTCCAGGGCCTCGACGGAACCAGAAGCGTCACCCTTGATGATGAGGTTGAGCTGCTGGACCTCGCCGGCCTTGAGCACCTTGTCCAGGTCCTCGAGCGAGACGCGGCGCGTGCGCTTGGCGAACGCGGCGTTGCGCTCACGGGCGGCACGCTTCTCGGCGATCTGACGGGCCGTACGGTCCTCGTCCACGACGATGAAGTTGTCGCCCGCACCCGGGACGTTGGTGAGACCCAGGACCTGCACCGGCGTCGACGGGCCCGCTTCGAGCACGTTGTTGCCGTTGTCGTCGTGCATGGCACGGACGCGGCCGTACGCGTCGCCGACCACCATCGTGTCGCCGACCCGCAGCGTGCCTCGCTGGACGAGGACCGTCGCCACGGCACCGCGGCCGCGGTCGAGGCGGGACTCGATCGAGATGCCCTGCGCGTCCTGCTTCGGGTTGGCCCGCAGGTCGAGCGAGGCGTCGGCGGTCAGGATGACCGCTTCCAGCAGCGAGTCGATGTGCAGACCCTGCTTGGCGGAGATGTCGACGAACATGGTGTCGCCGCCGTACTCCTCGGCCACCAGGCCGTACTCGGTCAGCTGACCACGCACCTTGGTCGGGTCCGCGCCCTCGACGTCGATCTTGTTGACCGCGACGACGATCGGGACGTCGGCCGCCTTGGCGTGGTTGAGCGCCTCGACCGTCTGCGGCATGACGCCGTCGTTGGCCGCGACGACCAGGATCGCGATGTCCGTCGACCGGGCACCACGGGCACGCATGGCGGTGAACGCCTCGTGACCCGGGGTGTCGATGAAGGTGATCTTGCGCTCTTCGTCGTTGACCTCGGTCGCCACCTGGTAGGCACCGATGTGCTGGGTGATGCCGCCGGCCTCGCCCGCGATGACGTTCGTCTTGCGGATGGCGTCGAGCAGTCGGGTCTTACCGTGGTCGACGTGACCCATGACGGTGACGACCGGCGGGCGGACGACCAGGTCGTCCTCGTCGCCCTCGTCCTCGCCGAACTCCAGGTCGAAGGACTCGAGCAGCTCGCGGTCCTCCTCCTCCGGGCTGACGATCTGAACGGTGTAGTTCATCTCGTCGGCGAGGAGCTGGAGCGTCTCGTCGGAGACGGACTGGGTCGCGGTGACCATCTCGCCGAGGTTCATCATGACCGCGACGAGCGACGCCGGGTTGGCGTTGATCTTCTCCGCGAAGTCGGTGAGCGACGCACCGCGCGACAGGCGAATGGACTCGCCGTTGCCGCGAGGCAGCATCACGCCGCCGACCGACGGGGCCTGCATGGCCTCGTACTCCTGGCGCCTCTGCCGCTTCGACTTGCGGCCACGACGCGCCGGACCGCCGGGACGACCGAAGGCGCCCTGCGTGCCACCACGGGCACCCGGACCACCGGGACGACCACCGAAGCCGGGACGACCGCCGCCGCCCGCACCCGGACCACCGGGACGACCGGCGAAACCGCCGCCACCACCGGGAGCACCGGGACGGCCGGCGAAACCGCCACCGCCGCCACCGGGACGACCGGCGAAGCCGCCGCCACCCGGACGACCGCCGCCGCCACCGGGACGACCGCCGCCACCAGGACCACGACCGCCGGGACCGCCGCCACCGGGACGCGGGCCGGCAGCGGGACGCTGCGGCATCATGCCGGGGTTCGGACGCGGGCCGCCGGGGCCGCCGCCGGGACGGGGACCGCCCTGCGGACGGGGCATGCCACCGGGCGTCGGACGGGGACCGCCCGGAGCCTGGGGACGGGGACCGCCACCGGCCGCACCCTGCGGACGGGGGGCCTGGCCGGGAGCCTGCGGACGCGGGCCGGGGGCACCGGGGCCACCGGGACGCGGCGCACCGCCGGGACGGGGCGCCTGCGGGCGGCCCATGCCGGTGGAGCCACCGGAGGTGAAGGGGTTGTTACCGGGACGCGGACCCGCGGGACGGGCGCCGCCGGGCTTGGGCGCACCGGCACCGCCGGGACGCTGACCGCCGGGGCGGGGGGCCTGACGCTCCTGGCCGGGGCCGGCCGGACGCTGCTGGCCACCGGGGCGCGGCGCACCCGGGCCCGGACGGGCGCCCGGACGCGGGGACTGGGCGGCCGGAGCCGACGGGGGCGCCTGGAACTCGGGCACGCTCGGGGCCGGGGAGGCCGGAGCGGGCTTCGGCGTCGGCGGCTTCGGGCCGGGCACGGGACGCGGACCCGGGGTCGGGGCCGCGGGCTTCTCCGCGGCGGGCGGCTTGGGAGCCGCCGGACCCGGACGCGGGGCAGCCGGACGGGCGGCCTGCGCGGGGGAGGGGGCCGCCGGACGAGCCGGGGCGGCCTTGCGCGGGGCGGGCTTGCCGCCACCGCTGCCCTGCTGGAGGGCGTCAGTCAGCTTGCGTACAACAGGCGCCTCGATCGTCGAGGACGCCGAACGGACGAATTCACCGAGCTCTTGGAGCTTGGCCATGACGACCTTGCTCTCAACCCCGAACTCCTTGGCGAGTTCGTATACCCGGACCTTAGCCACTTCGCTCCTTTTAGGTCCGGGTTGACGCCGGACCGTCGCTACTTCATGGGCGTACTCATCGCGTGCTCATCGAGTGCTCATCGCAATCTCGACCTACTTCCAACTCGCGGGGTACCAGGGCCGCACGGAGGTTCCATGCGACGCGTCTTACTGTGTTGCCTGCTCGACGGTGAGGCGCAACGCCGCGGTGTCGAGCGGTCCCGGGGCACGGAGCGCCCGCGGGAACGCCCGGCGGCGAACCGCCAGGTCGAGACAGACCAGGGCGGGGTGGATGTACGCACCCCGGCCGGGCAGCGTACCGCGAGGATCGGGGACGCATTCGTCCTCGATCGCCACGACGCGCAGCAGCTCGGTCTTGGCCGCTCGCTGCCTGCACCCCACACAGGTGCGCTCAGGGCATGCGCGGGCACGCGTCCGGCCAGACACTGCTAAGTCTACCTCCCCGCACCGACCTCACCCCTTTGGGGCAAGAATCGAACGGTTGTTGTCGTGATCTAAGCGACCTGCGGCTTGGATCTATTCCCGATCATGCGCCGGACGCTCTTCCGGGGCTATTCGGACGGCTGCTCGGTGTCCGGGCGGATGTCGATCCGCCAACCGGTGAGGCGGGCGGCCAGGCGGGCGTTCTGGCCCTCCTTGCCGATCGCCAGCGACAGCTGGTAGTCAGGCACCGTGACCCGCGCGGAGCGGGCCGCGAGGTCCACCACCTCGACCTTGGAGACCCTGGCCGGGGAGAGGGCGTTGGCGACCATCTCGGCCGGGTCGTCGGACCAGTCGACGATGTCGATCTTCTCGCCGTTCAGCTCGCCCATGACATTGCGCACACGGCCACCCATCGGGCCGATGCAGGCGCCCTTGGCGTTCAGGCCCGAACGGGTGGACCTGACGGCGATCTTCGTACGGTGACCGGCCTCACGTGCGATGGCGGCGATCTCGACGGACCCGTCGGCGATCTCCGGCACCTCCAGGGCGAAGAGCTTCTTCACCAGATTGGGGTGCGTGCGCGAAAGGGTGACGGACGGACCGCGCACTCCCTTCGCCACCCGGACGACGTACGACCTCAGGCGCATGCCGTGCGGGTACGTCTCCCCGGGGACCTGCTCCTGCACGGGCAGGATGGCCTCCAGCTTGCCGATGTCGACGAGCACGTTCTTCGGGTCGCGGCCCTGCTGGACCACACCGGTGACGATGTCGCCCTCGCGGCCGGCGTACTCGCCGAGCGTCGCGTCGTCCTCCGCGTCCCGCAGACGCTGCAGGATCACCTGTTTGGCGGTCGTGGCGGCGATACGGCCGAAGTCGGACGGGGTGTCGTCGAACTCACGCGCCTCCTGCCCCTCCTCCAGGTCCTCGGGGTCCTCCTTCGCCCACACGGTCACATGGCCGGTCTCCCGGTTGAGCTCCACGCGCGCATGGCGGCGGCTTCCCTCGGTGCGGTGGTAGGCGATGAGGAGGGCCGCCTCGATCGCCTCGACGAGCAGGTCGAAGGAGATCTCCTTCTCCCGTACCAAGCCCCTGAGAGCACTCATGTCGATGTCCACGGCTACGCCTCCTCCTCTTCCTTCATGTCCTTCTTGTCCTTGCGGTTGAACTCGACCTGGACGCGGGCCTTGTCGATCTCGTCGAAGGAGAGCCTGCGGGTGGTGGCCTTACGGCCCTTCACCCCGGGCACCTCGAGGTCGAGGCCGTCGTCGTCCACGGTCAGGATTCTGGCGATCAGTTCCCCGCCCTCGCGGAGTTGGAACTTCACCAACCGGTCCACGGCCCTGCGGTAGTGACGGTGTTCGGTGAGGGCGCGCTCGGCGCCCGGCGTGCCGACTTCCAGGGTGTACTCCGCCTGGCCCATCACGTCCGTCTCGTCCAGCCTGGCCGAGAGTGCGCGGCTGACGTCGGCGACCGCGTCCAGATCGGCGCCCTCGTCCGAGTCGACGACCACACGCAGCACCCGCTTGCGGCCGACCGCGTCCACGGCGATCTCTTCGAGGTCCAGACCCTGGGAGCGTACGAGGGGTTCCAGCAGCTCTCGCAGCCTCTCGCTCTGGGTGGTGCTCATCCGGGTGACTCCTCGGCCGCGTGTGCTGTTGTGGGTAGGGCGCGTGTCAGGTCAAAGGGTAGCCGCTCCGCTGGGGTGTTGCCGTCCGCCTGCGCGTCCGGGCGTCGTGGTCCGTTGACGCGTGCGGGTTGTCCGCGGCCGGTCACGCGGTTCCCGCCGCTCCTCGCGGGGTGCGGCCGGGTAACGTGATCACACCGCTCTTTTGTTCGTACGACCCCCCTAGGACGTCTGCTGTGTCGTTGAGCCCGCCGTCGCGTGCCCAGTCGGGGCCGCGCAGAAGGAGTTTGCTCGCCGGGGCCGCGGGTCTGGGCCTGCTCGTGGGGTGCTCGGCCGGGGGTGAGGGGTCGGATGCCGCCGGGGGGAGTCCTTCTGCGGCGGAGAAGGCGCGGGCCCGGGCGGCTCGGGACAGTGAGGCGATCGTGGAGCGGTACGACGCCGTCATCGCCGCCCATCCGGACCTGGCCAGGCTGCTCACGCCGCTGCGGCGGGAGGCCGAACGCCACGCGGAGGCGCTCGGGGGCGGAAAACGCCCGGCGAAGCCTTCCGTTTCTCCCTCGCAATCGGCGTCCGCCTCTTCTCCCTCGCGGTCGGCGTCCGCCTCGCCCTCCGGTGAGCCCGCTCCCGTGCCGGCCGACCCCAAGGCCGCGCTCGCCGACCTGGCCGCCGCCGAGCGCAAGCTCGCCGACCGGCGGGGCAGGGAGTTGCTCGAAGTGCCGGGCGAGCTGGCCCGGCTGATGGCGTCGGTGGCCGCTGCTGGGGCCGGGCACGCGTACATGTTGACGGAGGGTGCGAAGTGAGCGGGGCGGAGCTGAAGGCGATGCAGGCGGCGCTCGGGGCCGAGCACGCCGCCGTGTACGGGTACGGGATCGTCGGCGGGAAGATCGGTGACGCGCGGCAGAGCGAGGCGCGGGAGGCGTACGACGCCCATCGGGCCCGGCGGGACCTCCTGACACGGGCCGTCCGGGACCTCGACGGCAGGCCCGAGGCCTCGGCCGCCGCGTACGCGCTGCCTTTTCCGGTGACGGACGCGCAGTCCGCTGTTCGGCTCGCCGTGGAGCTGGAGGAGGGGGTGGCCCGGGTGTACTCCGACCTGGTGCGGGCGGCGAAGGGGGACCGGCGGGCCTCGGCCGCCGAGGCACTGCGGGAAGCGGCGGTGCGGGCGGTCAGGTGGCGCGGCGAAAGCGTAGCCTTCCCTGGTCTCGCCGAGCGGGCGGCCGCTGCCACCCCTTCGGCGGCACCGCGCACCTGATCACGGCCTGAAGGGAACGACTCGCACATGACGCCCAGGGCTTTCGAGGCTTTCGAACCGCCGCAGCGGCTTGTGCGAGCGCTCGCCGAAACCCGGCAGGCTGGCGGCGACGGTACCCAGGAGTGGCTGTCGCATCTGCCCGAACTCCTTCAACAGGCCCTTGATCTACGCGAGTTGACCGTCGAGCGGGTGCAGGCACCCGGCGGTCGCAGCAGTCTGGTGCTCCTCGTACGGCAGATCGACGGCACCCCCGCCGTACTGAAGCTGGCGCCCGAGCGGGCGCGGCCGGAGAGCGAGCGGGCGGCGCTCGCCCACTGGGACGGGCGGGGGGCGGTGGAGTTGCTGAACCCCGGCGACAGTCAGGGCGTACTGCTTCTGGAGCGGCTGCGTCCGGACATGTCCGTGCGGTCACTGCCCGAGGCGAAGGCGCTGCTGGAGGCGGCGGCCACGTTGCGTCGGCTGTGGGTCGAGCCGCCCGAGTCGCATGTGTTCGAGACCGTGGCCGAGCGGACGGAGCGTCAGGCCGAGGCGATGCGCGCGAGCGCCGAGGCGGACGGCGAGGTCCGCTCGCTGGTCGAGGCCGCGCTCGGCGCGCGGGAGGAACTGCTCGGCTCCCCTCCCGAGGAGCGGTTGCTGCACGGGACGTTCCGGCAGAGCAAGGTGCTGGCCGGGGACCGGTTGCCGTGGCTGGCGGTGGGGCCGGATCCGGTGGTCGGTGAGTGCGCGTTCGATCTGGCGCGGCTGGTGCGGGACCGGGTCGAGGACCTGATCGCCGCGCCGTCGGGGGCGGCGACGACGAGACGGCGGGTGAGGAAGCTGGCCGAGTCGTTGGACGTGGACCAGGAGCGGTTGCGGGGGTGGACGCTGTTCCGGGCCGTGGAGTCGGGGGTGCGGGCCCGGCGGGTGGGGCGTCCGGGCGATGCGGAACTGCTGCTGGAGTTCGCCGGCTGGCTCTGAGGCCGGCGGGCCCGCGCTGTGCGGGCGTCCGCGACGGCGCGCCGTTCTCCGGCCGTCATGACCGTTCCCTCCGTGGTGGCCTTCAGTCACGCCCTACGGTCGGGGAACGGTCCGGGAGCACCCTCGAAAGGGCCGAGGTTCGTCGGCGGCTGGCGGGTGCGTGGGGTTTTCTCGCGCAGTTCCCACGCACCCGCTCGTCCGTACGGAGCCAGGCTCAGGCGGCCGTCAGGCGGGCGATCGCCTCGTCGACCGTCAGCTCCTCGCGCTCGCCGGTGCGGCGGTCCTTCAGCTCCACGACGCCCTCGGCGCTGCGGCGGCCGGCGACCAGGATCTTCGGTACGCCGATGAGCTCCGAGTCGGTGAACTTCACGCCCGGGGAGACCCCGGCGCGGTCGTCGACGAGGACGCGCAGGCCGGCGGCCCGCAGCTTCTCCGAGACCTCCAGCGCGAGTTCGGTCTGGAGGGCCTTGCCCGCGGCGACCACGTGCACATCGGCCGGGGCGACCTCGGCGGGCCAGCACAGACCCTTGTCGTCGGCGGTCTGCTCGGCGAGGGCCGCGACCGCGCGGGAGACACCGATGCCGTACGAGCCCATGGTGACGCGGACGGGCTTGCCGTTCTGGCCGAGGACGTCGAGCTTGAGGGCGTCGGCGTACTTGCGGCCCAGCTGGAAGATGTGGCCGATCTCGATGGCGCGGTCCAGCCTCAGGCCGGTGCCGCACTGCGGGCACGGGTCGCCCTCCTGGACGACCACGACGTCGACGTACGCACCGACCTCGAAGTCACGGCCCGCGACGACGTTCTTGGCGTGCATGCCGTCCTTGTTGGCGCCGGTGATCCAGGAGGTGCCGGGCGCCACCCGCGGGTCGGCGACGTACGTGACCTTCTCCCCCAGGCCCTGCGGGCCGACATAGCCGCGGACCAGCTCGGGGTGGGCGACGAAGTCGTCCTCGGTGACCATCTCGACGGCCGCCGGGGCGAAGTGCGCCTCCACCTTGCCCATGTCGACCTCACGGTCACCGGGGACACCGATGGCGACGATCTCGCCGTCGACCTTCACGAGGAGGTTCTTCAGCGTGGCGGAGGCCGGGACGCCGAGGTGGGCGGCGAGGGTCTCGATGGTGGGGGTGTCGGGGGTCGGGATCTCTTCGAGGGCGGGCACGCCGTCGGCGTCCACCGGCTTCAACTCGTAGGTGATCGCCTCGGTGTTGGCGGCGAAGTCGCAGTTCGGGCAGTCCGCGAAGGTGTCCTCGCCGGCGCCGGCCGGGGCCAGGAACTCCTCCGACTTGGAGCCGCCCATCGCGCCCGCGGTGGCGGCGCAGATGCGGTAGTCGAGGCCCAGACGCTCGAACACCTTCTGGTAGGCCTGGCGGTGCAGGGCGTACGACCGGGCGAGGCCCTCGTCCTCCAGGTCGAAGGAGTAGGAGTCCTTCATCAGGAACTCACGGCCGCGCAGGATGCCGGCGCGGGGGCGGGCCTCGTCGCGGAACTTCGTCTGGATCTGGTAGAGGATCACCGGCAGGTCCTTGTAGGAGGACGCCTGGTCCTTCACGATCAGCGTGAAGATCTCCTCGTGGGTGGGGCCGAGGAGGTAGTCGCCACCCTTGCGGTCCTGGAGGCGGAACAGCTCCGGGCCGTACTCGTCCCAGCGGCCGGTCGCCTCGTAGGGCTCCTTCGGCAGCAGGGCGGGGAGCAGCACCTCCTGGGCGCCGATGGCGTCCATCTCCTCGCGGACGATCCGCTCCACGTTGGCGAGGACCCGCTTGCCGAGGGGCAGCCAGGTCCACACGCCGGCCGCGGTGCGGCGCACATAGCCGGCGCGTACCAGCAGCTTGTGGCTGAGTACCTCGGCGTCCGCCGGGTCGTCGCGCAGCGTCTTCGCCATCAACTGGGACATGCGCTGGACCGGTGCGTTCGCCATGGTTCTCGTACTCCTGCTGCGGATCGGTTGATGGCAGGAGGTTAGCCGGGGGGCGGGGGACCGTGGAAATCCGGCGGTGGCGGGCGCGAGCGGGAGGGCGGCTACCTGCGGCGCAGGGGCAGGGGGGCGCCCATGACGGCGTACGGCCGGGGGGCGCTGGGGAAGAGGACCTGGCGGGCCAGGTCCTCGTAGCCGAGGGAGTGGTACAGGCCCCGGGCCGGGCTGTCGGTGTCGATCGCGGAGAGGATCGAACGGGGCTCGGTCGCGCTGTCGGTGATGGTGGTGATCAGGGAGCGGCCGACACCGCGGTTCTGGTAGGCCGGGTGGACGTGCAGCTCGGTGATCACGAAGGAGTCGTCCAGCCAGTTCTCGTGGCCACGGGCGCGGAGGTAGGGCTCCACGACGGTGGACCACCAGTGGGTGCGGTCGTTGGGCATGCCGTAGACGAACCCGACGAGGCGGCCTTGGGCCGTGGCACCGAGTGCCCTCGCTCCGCGGTAGGTCATGTGGCGCAGGACGATCTGGCGGCGTACGGCCACCTCGTCGGGGCCGAGGCCGAACGCCACTGCCTGGACGGCCAGGGCCTCGTCTACGTGGGCGGAGAGGTCCAGGGGGCCGATGACGAGGCTCATGTTGCGGATGCTACAGGGGGGTTCGTGCGGTGTGCGGAGTGCCCGGTCGCATGTGGCCGGCCGTGCGGTTCCCCGCGCGCCCGTGACCCGGCTGGGTCGGCCTCGGTCAGAAGAGGACGCTCATGAACTCCCCCACCTCCTGGAAGCCGACCCTTCGGTAGGTGCGCCGCGCAGCGGTGTTGAAGTCGTTGACGTAGAGGCTGACCAGGGGTGCCACGTCGGCGAGGGCGTAGCGGAGGACCGCCGCCATGCCGGGGGCGGCCAGACCCTGGCCGCGGTACTCGGGGGCGACCCAGACGCCCTGGATCTGGCATGCCTGGGGGGTGGCGGCGCCGATCTCGGCCTTGAAGACCACGCGGCCGTCGGCGTCGAGGCGGGCGAAGGAGCGGCCGGAGCCGACGAGTTCGGCCACGCGGGCCTGGTAGAGGAGGCCGCCGTCCCCGGCCATCGGGGAGACGCCGACCTCCTCGGTGAACATCGCCACGCACGCCGGCATGATCGTTTCCATCTCGTCCTTGCGGATCCGGCGGACGTACGGGTCAGGGGTGACCTCGGCGGGGTCGGGCAGCCGGTCGGTGACCATCAGCGGCTGGTGGGCGCGGACCTCGCGGGCGGGGCCCCAGCTGGGCTCCAGCAGGCGCCAGAGCTGGGCGGTGGGCTCGGCGGGGCCGACGAGCGAGGAACAGCGGCGGCCGGACCGGCGGGCACGGTCGGCGAAGGCGCGGACGGCGCGGGAGGTGGCGCAGATCGGGACGAGATTGGCGCCGGCGTAGCACAGGGAGGTGAGGGCGCCGTCCTCGTACCAGCCCCACATCTCGCCGCCGAGCCGCCATGGGTCCAGGCCGGCGACCTGGACGCGGGAGGTCACGAAGGCGTTCGCGACGGGCTCGCGGTCGAGGACGGCGAGCGCGGCGTCCAGGTCACTCGGTTCGAGGACCCGGGTGGTGGTCTGGGTCAACACGTGCGGGGGCCTCACCCTTGGTCTGCGCTGATTTCCGCACGATACCTTGCGGGGCTGTGGCGGGGTGCCCTGTGGCTGCGCCACGGGCCGGGCGCCCAGTGGCCTCGGGGGGGTACCTGTGCTCCGGCGGGTGCGGGTGCGTCGTGGCTTGTCGCGCAGTTCCCCGCGCCCCTCGAGGGGCCTGCGGCCCTCGGGACGGGGGCTGCGGCCCCGCCGAGACGGTGCCTCGGCGCCCCGAGTCCCCCGTCGGGTGCCGCTCGCGTCGTCAGCCCGCCACCGCGACCGTCGGCTCGCCCGACGCGACGCCGGACTTCTCCATCTCCTCGGCGATCTTCATGGCCTCTTCGATGAGGGTCTCGACGATCTTGGACTCGGGGACGGTCTTGATGACCTCGCCCTTGACGAAGATCTGGCCCTTGCCGTTGCCGGAGGCGACGCCGAGGTCGGCCTCGCGTGCCTCGCCGGGACCGTTGACGACGCAGCCCATGACGGCGACGCGGAGGGGGACCTCCATGCCGGTGAGGCCGGCGGTGACCTCTTCGGCGAGCTTGTAGACGTCGACCTGGGCGCGCCCGCAGGAGGGGCAGGAGACGATCTCCAGGCCGCGCTGCTTGAGGTTGAGGGACTCCAGGATCTGGTTGCCGACCTTGACCTCCTCCACCGGGGGCGCGGAGAGGGAGACGCGGATGGTGTCGCCGATGCCCTCGGAGAGGAGCGCGCCGAAGGCCACGGCGGACTTGATCGTGCCCTGGAACGCGGGGCCCGCCTCGGTGACGCCGAGGTGGAGGGGGTAGTCGCACTGGGCTGCGAGCTGGCGGTAGGCGTTGACCATCACGACGGGGTCGTTGTGCTTGACCGAGATCTTGATGTCCCGGAAGCCGTGCTCCTCGAAGAGGGATGCCTCCCACAGGGCGGACTCGACCAGGGCCTCGGGGGTCGCCTTTCCGTACTTCTGGAGGAGGCGACGGTCGAGGGAGCCGGCGTTGACGCCGATGCGGATCGGGGTGCCGTGGTCGCTCGCCGCCTTGGCGATCTCCTTGACCTTGTCGTCGAACTGCTTGATGTTGCCCGGGTTGACGCGGACGGCGGCGCAGCCGGCCTCGATCGCGGCGAACACGTACTTCGGCTGGAAGTGGATGTCGGCGATGACCGGGATCTGCGACTTCTTGGCGATGACGGGCAGGGCGTCGGCGTCGTCCTGGGTCGGGCAGGCGACCCGGACGATCTGGCAGCCGGAGGCCGTGAGTTCGGCGATCTGCTGGAGCGTGGCGCCGATGTCCGACGTACGCGTGGTCGTCATGGACTGGACCGACACCGGTGCGTCTCCGCCCACCGCCACGGACCCGACCTGGATCTGCCGGCTCTTCCGGCGCTCGGCGAGCTTGGTCGGAACGGACGGCATGCCGAGAGAAATCGCAGTCATCTGCTGTGCAACCCCAAGTTGTGGATCAGGATCGGGTCCCGGAACAGGCGGGCTCCAGGCTTCGAGATTACGGCACGGGCATGTCCCCGAGCACATCACGGGGCCCTGACCGCCCTGCAGGGGAGCGGGCTGGGCCGGACAGCGCAGCGGCCGGGCACCTCAGGGTGCCCGGCCGCCGTGAACGCCAAGTGGCTACGAGATGCGCACCGGGTTCACGAGGTCCGCGATGAGCACCAGGAGGGTGAAGCAGATGAAGACACCTGCCACCACGTACGCGACGGGCATCAGCTTCGCCACGTCGAAGGGGCCGGGGTCGGGGCGGCGCAGCACCTTGGCCGTCTTCCGGCGCACCGACTCCCACAGGGCGCCCGCGATGTGCCCGCCGTCGAGCGGGAGGAGCGGGAGCATGTTGAACAGGAAGAGGGAGAGGTTGAAGCCGGCCAGCAGGATGAGGAAGTTGGTGAGCTGCTGGGTGGCGGGGATGTCCATGGTGAAGATCTCGCCGCCGACGCGGGCTGCGCCGACCACGCCCATGGGCGAGTCCGCCGCGCGCTCGCCGTCGCCGAAGGTGGCGTCCCACAGGGCGGGGATCTTGGCGGGCAGGGAGATCAGGGACTCGACGCCGTTCTCCATCATGTCGCCCATGCGGTCCACGGACTGTCCGAAGGAGAGCGGGACGATGGCGCTGGCGGGGGTGAAGCCGAGCCAGCCGGCGGAGACGTACTTGTCCTCGACATAGCCGCCCTCGCCGTCGGTCTGGGCGACCTTGTTCTTGATCAGGGTGGGCGTGATGTCGACCCGCTTGCCGTCACGCTCGACGGTGAGGGTGACCTTCTTGCCGGGGTTGTCACGGATGTCGGCCTGGAGGGCCGACCAGTCGGTGACGGGTGCGCCGTCGAACGCGACGATCTTGTCACCGGGCCGGAGGCCGGCGGCCTTGGCGGGGGCCTCCTTGTCGCCGTCCTTGCACTTGGACCGGTTCTCGCTGGCGGAGATGACGCAGTCGGAGACCTTGCTGACCGTGGTCGTCTGGGTCTTGGCGCCGAAGGTCATCAGCACGCCGACGAAGATCACGACGGCGAGGACCAGGTTCATGAACGGCCCGGCGAACATCACGATCACGCGCTTCCACGGCTTGCGCGTGTAGAAGAGACGGTGCTCGTCGCCGGGCTGGAGCTCCTCGAAGGAGGCCTCGCGGGCATCCTCGATCATCACGCGCCACGGGGAGGTGGAGCGGCTCTCGACGCGGCCGTCGGGGCCGGGCGGGATCATGCCGATCATGCGGATGTAGCCGCCGAGCGGGATCGCCTTGACGCCGTACTCCGTCTCACCCTTCCTGCGGGACCACAGGGTCGGGCCGAAGCCCACCATGAACTGGGGAACGCGGATCCCGAAGAGCTTGGCCGTCGAGAAGTGGCCGAGCTCGTGCCAGGCGATCGAGAAGGCCAGGCCGATCACGAAGACCACTATGCCGAGGATGAACATCAGGGTCGTCATGCACGGGCCTCCGCGGTCGTCCGCTCGGTGGGTTTGCCTGGGGAACCGGTCAGTTCACGGGCGCGGGCGCGCGCCCAGGTCTCCGCTTCGAGGACGTCCGCCACGGTCAGGGAAGTTCCCGTGGCGGGGGTGCCGTGCTCCTCGACGACCCGGGTCACCGTCTCCATGATCGCGTCGAACCGGAGACCGCCGTGCAGGAACGCGTCCACGCACTCCTCGTTGGCCGCATTGAACACCGCCGGGGCCGTGCCCGCGAGCCGGCCCACGTGCCGGGCGAGGCCGACCGAGGGGAAGGCGTCGTTGTCGAGGGGGAAGAACTCCCAGGTGGACGCCGTGGTCCAGTCGAAGGCGGGCGCGGCGTCGGGGACGCGCTGCGGCCAGCCGAGACCGATGGCGATGGGGCCGCGCATGTCCGGGGGCGTCGCCTGCGCCATTGTCGATCCGTCCGTGAACTCAACCATCGAGTGGACATACGACTGGGGATGCACGACGACCTCAATGCGATCGAAGGGAATGTCGTAGAGGAGGTGCGCCTCGATGACTTCCAGGCCCTTGTTGACGAGGGTCGCGGAGTTGACCGTGATGACCGGGCCCATGGCCCAGGTGGGGTGCGCAAGGGCGTCGGCGGGGGTGACGTCGGCGAGTTCCGCCTTGGTACGGCCCCGGAACGGGCCGCCGGAGGCGGTGACGACCAGTTTGCGCACATCGGCGCGGGTGCCGCAGGCGAGGGCCTGGAAGAGGGCGGCGTGCTCGGAGTCGACCGGGATGATCTGGCCGGGCTTGGCCACGGCCTTCACCAGCGGGCCGCCGACGATGAGCGACTCCTTGTTGGCGAGGGCGAGGGTGCGGCCCGCCTCCAGCGCGGCGAGGGTGGGCGCGAGGCCGATGGAGCCGGTGATGCCGTTGAGCACCGTGTGACAGTCGGAGGCGGCGAGTTCCGCGGCGGCTCCGGCGCCCGCGAGGATCTCGGGGAGCGGCTCCCCGGCGCCGTACGCGGCGGTCAGGGCCTCGCGCAGTGCGGGGACGGTGTCCTCGCGGGCGACGGCGACGGTCCGCACGCGCAGTCGGCGCGCCTGCTCGGCCAGCAGCTCCACCCTCCCTCCGGCGGCGGAGAGACCGGTGACCCGGAAGCGGTCCGGGTTGCGCAGGACGAGGTCGATGGCCTGGGTGCCGATCGAGCCGGTCGATCCGAGGATCACCACATCCCGTATCCCGTCGACGGGATCGAAGACGAGATGGGGATCGGCGAGAGGGGCGGGACTGTCACTCATCCCCCCATTGTTGCCGCATCCGGCATCCGGCAGGACCGCGCGGGGCCCCCGTTGACCCACTTCGGGTGGTGTGCCGTTGACGATGCGCTTTCTCCGTTTGTGAAGCAGGTGTGAAGACAGGGTGATATGACTTCTTCCCGGCTGATCCGAATGTCGTATCAGCCGATCGCTGCTGCACGGCGGCGGTCGTGCACGAGGACCCTGGGGGGAAATCCATGCGCAAGCGCATACGCGCCGCTCTGCCCGCGCTCGCCGGAGCGGTGGCTCTGACCGGCACGGTGCTGAGCAGCCCGGCGGAAGCCGCGGGCAGCGTGATCATCTACGAGGTGTACTACGACAGCCCGGGGTCGGACCACGGTTCCAACACGAGCCTCAACGCCGAGTGGATCATCATCAAGAACACCAGATCGACGACGGTGGCCCTGAAGGGCTGGAAGATCAAGGACAGGACCGGCTACACGTACACCTTCGGCGATGTGTCGGTCAGTGCCGGCAAGTCCAAGAAGGTCCACACGGGCAAGGGCACCAACACGGCCTACGACAAGTACTGGGGCCGTTCCTGGTACGTGTGGAACAACTCCGGTGACACGGCCACGCTCCACAAGCCGGACGGGACGAAGTCCGACACCTGCTCGTGGTCCTCCCTCGGCAGGGGCTACAAGTACTGCTGAGCGGTTAGGGGTCTTTTCCCTATGAGCGTCCGATCAGGTCTTGCGGGCATAGGGAAAGGACCCCTTAGAAGTCCTAACGAAATGATCTCCGAGGTGGTTGGATCACTCCGGGACCGATGATCCGGGGGTGCGAGGTGGCGCGGCCGAAGCCGTGG
>NZ_JBVIDX010000040.1:8029-49359 GCF_055572155.1 Streptomyces sp. NPDC030814 | reverse complement strand
GCACCCGCACCAGCCACTTCGCAGCACTTTGCCCCGCCGAGCTCATGCTCGACGGGGCAAAGTAGGACCAGCCCCCGAATAAACCAACAGCGTCCCGTTCGTGCGGTCGCGGGGGCCTCTCAGCGCCGGGAGGCTCAGCCCTTGCGGACCTTGATCTCCTCGGTGAGCTGGGGGACGACGTCGAAGAGGTCGCCGACGACGCCGTAGTCCACGAGGTCGAAGATCGGCGCCTCGGAGTCCTTGTTGATCGCGACGATGGTCTTCGAGGTCTGCATACCGGCACGGTGCTGGATCGCGCCGGAGATGCCGGAGGCGATGTACAGCTGGGGCGACACCGACTTGCCGGTCTGGCCGACCTGGTTGGTGTGCGGGTACCAGCCGGCGTCCACCGCGGCACGGGAGGCGCCGACGGCCGCGCCGAGGGAGTCGGCGAGGGCCTCGATGATCGCGAAGTTCTCCGCGCCGTTGACGCCACGGCCGCCGGAGACCACGATCGCGGCCTCGGTCAGCTCCGGACGACCGGTCGACTCACGCGGGGTGCGGCCGGTGACCTTGGTACCGGTCGCCTGCGCCGAGAACGTCACGTCCAGCGCCTCGACCGCGCCGGCGGCCGGGGCGGCCTCCACGGCGGCGGAGTTCGGCTTGACCGTGATGACCGGGGTGCCCTTGGAGACACGGGACTTGGTGGTGAACGACGCGGCGAACACCGACTGCGTCGCGACCGGGCCCTCGTCGCCGGCCTCCAGGTCGACGGCGTCGGTGATGATGCCGGAGCCGATGCGCAGCGCGAGGCGGGCGGCGATCTCCTTGCCCTCGGCGGAGGACGGCACCAGTACGGCGGCCGGGGAGACGGCGGCGACGGCGGCCTGGAGGGCGTCGACCTTCGGCACGACCAGGTAGTCGGCGTACTCGGCGGCGTCGTGGGTGAGGACCCGGACCGCGCCGTGCTCGGCGAGCGCGGCGGCGGTGTCGGCGGCACCGGCACCGAGGGCGACCGCGACGGGCTCGCCGATGCGGCGGGCCAGGGTCAGCAGCTCCAGGGTGGGCTTGCGGACGGCGCCGTCCACGTGGTCGACGTAGACGAGAACTTCAGCCATGGGAATGGTTCTCCTAGCGGAATTACGAAGTCTGAGGGGGCGTAAGGGAGTTGGGCCTCGACCGGGCCGTTGGGGCCTGGCCGGGCCGCAGGGGCCTTAGATGAACTTCTGGCCCGCGAGGAACTCAGCGAGCTGCTTGCCGCCCTCGCCCTCGTCCTTCACGATCGTGCCGGCGGTACGCGCGGGACGCTCGGCCGCGGAGTCGACGGCCGTCCAGGCGCCCTCCAGACCCACTTCCTCGGCCTCCAGGTCGAGGTCGGACAGGTCCCAGGACTGAACCGGCTTCTTCTTCGCCGCCATGATGCCCTTGAACGACGGGTAACGTGCCTCGCCCGACTGGTCGGTGACGGAGACCACGGCCGGCAGGGACGCCTGAAGCTGCTCCGAGGCGGCGTCGCCGTCGCGGCGGCCCTTGACCACACCGTCCTCGACGGAGACCTCGGACAGCAGGGTCACCTGCGGCACGCCCAGACGCTCGGCCAGCAGGGCCGGGACGACGCCCATGGTGCCGTCGGTGGAGGCCATGCCGGAGATCACCAGGTCGTAGCCGGCCTTCTCGATCGCCTTGGCCAGCACCAGGGAGGTACCGATGGCGTCGGTGCCGTGCAGGTCGTCGTCCTCGACGTGGATCGCCTTGTCCGCACCCATCGACAGCGCCTTGCGCAGCGCGTCCTTGGCGTCCTCCGGACCCACGGTCAGCACGGTGATCTCGGCGTCGTCGGCGTCCTCGGCGATCTGCAGGGCCTGCTCGACCGCGTACTCGTCCAGCTCGGAGAGCAGACCGTCCACGTCGTCACGGTCGACGGTCAGGTCATCGGCGAAGTGCCGGTCGCCAGTGGCGTCGGGCACGTACTTCACAGTGACAACGATCCTCAAGCTCACGCCGGCTCTCCTACTGCATCGTCATTTCTGGGCTGCCTGCTATGGAGGCAGCATAGGCGCCTGAAGCGGCCGATCCCGATCCGGGCGACCTGCGCTCCGATCGGAATATTACTCGCCAGTACGACGCCTACCGTCCCGCATCTCATCCCCGCTAAGCAAGCGCTTTGAACTGTGAGGTAGGCAACCCTGCGTAATCGGCCGGGATTCCGCTGGAAACCAGGCGCCCCGGTCCGCGCGCGCCGATCAGTCGCGCAGACCGCTGAAACGTCCCTGGTGGTAGAGCAGCGGCCGCCCCGCCCCGGTGGGATCGCCGAGGACCACCTCGGCGACGACGATCCGGTGATCGCCCGCCGGGACCCGGGCCACCACCCGGCACACCAGCCAGGCGAGCACGTCGTCGAGGACGGGAACCCCCTCCGGGCCACTGCGCCATTCGGTGGGCGCCCCGAACCGGTCGGCGCCGCTGCGGGCGAAGGTGGCGGCCAGCTCCCGCTGGTGCTCGCCGAGTATGTGCACGCCCACGTATTCCGCCTCGGCGACCGCCGGCCAGCTGGAGGCGCCGGTGCCGATACCGAACGAGAGCAACGGGGGCTCGGCGGAAACCGAGGTGAGGGAGGTGGCGGTGAAGCCGACCGGGCCCGCGACGCCCTGGGCAGTGATCACGGCGACACCGGCCGCGTGCCGCCGGAAGACGGAACGCAGGAGATCGGGAGAGGCGAGCTGAGGGGTACCGAGGCCGGAGGTGGCCGTCATGGGAGGTGTCCTTCTGCTGAGGTCGACGAGCTGGGTCCGTAGCTGCTCAACAACCTGGACAGCGCGAACTCGCCGTGCGGACCAGATCCACATGGACACGCTCGAAGAGAAGGAGTTCCCGGGGCATGCCGTCAGACTGGCGATACGTGACGCGTACAGTCAAGTGCGTCCCGTCATCCGGAAGGCACCTCACACGCCGTTCCTCCTCACACGGCCTCGCCGAGCGCGGCGATCACATCCGCCTTGCGCGGCTGCCCCGCGGCCCGCCGTACGATCCGGCCGTCCGCGTCGAGCACGAGCACGGTCGGGGTCTTGAGGATGCCGAGCCGGCGGACCAGGTCGAGGTGTTGCTCGGCGTCGATCTCCACATGGGCGACGCCCGGGACCATCCCGGCGACCTCGGCGAGCACCCTGCGGGTGGCCCGGCAGGGAGCGCAGAAGGCGCTGGAGAACTGGACGAGCGTGGCCCGTTCACCGAGATCCTCCCCCAACTCGGCGGCGTCGAGCCGCTTCCCGCCGTCCCGCACACGCACTCCGACCCTCCCGCTCCGCCGCCGTTGCAGCACTCCGTAGGCGCTCGCCGCGGCAAGCACCAGTACGCACACCACCAGTCCGGTCACAGGGTGCTTCAGCGTTCATGAGACCGCAAAGATTCCCGACTCCCCCAAGGGATTGGCTTGCGGAATGCTTGACCCATGGACATCGATGTGAGAGGCCCGCGCTTCGGCGCGGCCGTGACGGCGGTCGTGCTGGCCGTCGTGCTGATCAGTGGCAGCGCCTGGCTGCTGGCCTGGCAGACGTTCGCCTTCGCACTGGGCGCGGCGGGCGGGGTCGGCCGTTCGCCGTACGGCTGGGTCTTCCGCCGGCTCGTCCGGCCGCGGATCGGGCCGCCGACGGAGTTCGAGTCCCCGGAGCCGCCGCGGTTCGCGCAGGCCGTCGGGCTGGTGTTCGCGCTGATGGGGCTGGCCGGTTTCACGCTGGGTCCCGTGTGGCTGGGGCTCGCGGCGACCGGGGCGGCGCTCGCGGCGGCCTTCCTCAACGCGGTGTTCGGGTACTGCCTGGGCTGCGAGATGTACCTGCTCGTCCGCCGGGTGACGGTACGCGCCGAGTGAAGAGACGAGAAGGCGCCAGTGGACCGAATGCCTGACGTGACGAGAATCTCGCCCTTCACCGGCAACAGGACTGGCTACTCGTGCGTTCTTGGGGCACGATCTGCGACATGCCGTAAACCTACGGCTGCGTAACTTTTCCGCCGGGAGCCCCCTTCCCAGGCAGAGAGAAGGGTCCACTCCGTCCATGGCAGAGCTTGTCTACCGTCCCGCGATCGGTCTCGCCCTCACCCTGTTCAAGGCCTGGGACCTGAAGATCGACTGCAAGGGTTCGGAGAACATCCCGCGCTCGGGCGGCGCCGTGCTGGTGAGCAATCACATCAGCTATCTGGACTTCATCTTCGACGGTCTGGCCGCTCTGCCGCAGAAGCGGCTGGTGCGCTTCATGGCCAAGGAGTCGGTGTTCCGGCACCGGATCTCCGGCCCGCTGATGCGCAACATGCGGCACATCCCGGTGGACCGTACGCAGGGTGAGGCGGCCTACGCTCACGCACTCGACTCGCTGCGCTCCGGCGAGATCGTCGGCGTCTTCCCCGAGGCCACGATCTCGCAGTCGTTCACCCTCAAGAGCTTCAAGTCGGGCGCCGCCCGGCTGGCCCAGGAGGCCGGTGTCCCGCTGATTCCGATGGCGGTGTGGGGCACGCAGCGGCTGTGGACCAAGGGCCACCCGCGCAACTTCAAGCGCAGCCACATCCCGATCACCATCCGGGTCGGCGAGGCGATAGAGGCCTCCAAGGACAAGTACGCGGGTGCGATCACCCGGCAACTGCGCGAGCGCGTCCAGGAGTTGCTGGAGGCCGCGCAGCGCGCCTACCCCGTGCGCCCCAAGGGCCCGGACGACACCTGGTGGATGCCCGCCCACCTCGGCGGCACGGCCCCGACCCCGGAGCAGGTCCGCGAGGCCGAGGCCCGCTGACCCGGCCTACAGCGTCGTGGGGAGCGTCTCCCAGAGCCGCGTCCGGTCGGGCGCGGCCTGGAGGGCGCCGATGACGTCCGGGTGCGGCCGGGCGTGGAGGACGGGGTAGTCCCGCTCGCCGGCCTCCGGGTCGGGCACCCAGGCCAGCTGCTCGCCCCTGAGGGAGAACCGGGCGTTCACGCCCGGCTTGTTGCCCCGGGGGTCCTGGCGGTGCCAGCCCCCGTTGAAGCGCACGGCCACCAGGCCGTGCACGGCGTGTCCGCCGTCGTCGTGCGTCAGCCGCTGGTAGCACAGGGCCGTCGGGATGTCCTCGGCCCGCAGCAGGGCGGTCAGCGCGTGTGCTTTGGCGTAGCAGATCCCCGTGCCCTGCTCCAGGACGTCCGAGGCGCGCCAGGTGACGCGCGGATCACCGGCGTCCGCCGAGTGCGGGATGGCGTCTCGGACGAATTCGAAGGCCATTCGCGCATAGTCATACGAGTCAGCTGCCTGTCGGACCAACCGCGCGGCAGCGTCCCGCACCACCGCGTGATGGTGGTCGATGACGTCGTCAGCGGCCAAGTAGGCGGACAGGTCAGGGGTTTCCTGGATGAGCTCCATGTCCGCAGAGCATAGAAATACGATCACACGAGAGTCAATGCATTTTCGGGTGACCGTATATCTATGCAATCGCTGGTCGTTCCCGTGGAGCGCCCTCAGCGGGCCATCTCCTCCTTGAGTGCCGCCACGAACCGGTCGACGTCGTCCTCGGTGGTGTCGAAGGAGCACATCCAGCGGACGTCGCCCGCGGCCTCGTTCCAGAAGTAGAAGCGGAACCGCTTCTGCAGGCGCTCGCTCACCTCGTGCGGCAGCCGGGCGAAGACGGCGTTGGCCTGCACGGGATACAGCACCTCCACGCCGTGGACCGCGCGGACGCCCTCGGCGAGGCGCTGGGCCATCTCATTGGAGTGCCGGGCGTTGCGGAGCCACAGATCCCTGGCGAGCAGCGCCTCCAACTGCACCGAGACGAAACGCATCTTGGAGGCGAGTTGCATGGACAGCTTCCGCAGGTGCTTCATCCGCCGGACCGCGTCCTGGTTGATGACGACGACGGCCTCGCCGAACATCGCACCGTTCTTGGTGCCGCCCAGGGAGAGGATGTCGACGCCGACGGCGTCGGTGAAGGTGCGCATCGGCACATCCAGCGAGGCGGCCGCGTTGGCTATCCGTGAGCCGTCCAGGTGCACCTTCATGCCGTGCGCGTGGGCGTGCTCGCAGATCGCGCGGATCTCGCCGGGTGTGTAGAGGGTGCCAAGTTCGGTGCTCTGGGTGATCGAGACGACCTGCGGCATCGCCCGGTGCTCGTCCTCCCAGCCGTACGCCTGCCGGTCGATCAGCTCGGGTGTGAGCTTGCCGTCCGGTGTGGGTACGGTGAGCAGCTTCAGTCCGCCGATCCGCTCCGGCGCACCGCACTCGTCGACGTTGATGTGGGCGCTCTCGGCGCAGATCACCGCGCCCCAGCGGTCGGTGACCGACTGGAGGGCGACGACGTTGGCGCCGGTGCCGTTGAAGACCGGGAACGCCTCGGCGGTGGCGCCGAAGTGGCTGCGGATGATCCGCTGGAGGTTCTCGGTGTAGTCGTCCTCGCCGTAGGCGACCTGGTGCCCGCCGTTGGCCAGGGCCAGGGCGGCGAGCACCTCGGGGTGGACCCCCGCGTAGTTGTCGCTGGCGAAGCCGCGGACTTCCGGGTCGTGATGGCGCCGTGCGTCGGTCCTGGGTGGATTCACGGCTTCTCGGTGAGCCACAGACGGTTCCCGTTCACTTCGGCGGCGGGCTTCTCCCAGACGTCGACGATGGCCTCGGCCAACTCCTTGACGTCGGTGAACCCCGCGAACTTCGCGTTGGGGCGGTCGGCGCGCATCGCGTCGTGCACCAATGCCTTGACCACCAGGATGGCAGCCGCGGACGTGGGCCCCTCCGGTCCCCCGGCCTTGCGGAAGTAGTCCGCCATGGCGAGCGTCCACGCCTCGGCGGCGGCCTTGGCGGCGGCGTACGCGGCGTTGCCCGCGGTGGGCTTGCTCGCGCCGGCCGCGCTGATCAGGAGGTACCGGCCCCGGTCGCTGCGCTGGAGCGCCTCGTGGAAGGCGAGGGAGGTGTGCTGCACGGTGCGGATGAGCAGCATCTCCAGGAAGTCCCAGTCGTCGAGGCTGGTCCGGGTGAAGGTCTCGCTGCCGCGCCAGCCGCCGACGAGGTGGACGAGTCCGTCGACCCGGCCGAAGTCCTTCTCGACGCGCATCGCCCAGTCGCGGGTCGACGTGAGGTCCAGCAGATCGACCGTGTCGCCGACGACGGTGGCGCCGCCGTGCGCGTAGCGGGCCGCGTCCACCGCCTCGGAGAGGCGCTCCGCGTCGTTGTCGGAGCCGACGACGATCGCGCCCGCCTCGGCGAGCCGCAGCAGCGTCGCCCGGCCCGCGGGCCCGCCCGCGCCCGCTACCGCGATCACCGCGCCGCTCAGTGCTCCGTTGCCGTTCCCCATGGTCTTCGCCTCCTGAGCAGCCACTGTGACCTCTGCGGATCGGGCGCTCACGCGGCGGCCCGCTCGGCGTTCGCCGCCGTGATGCCCTTGGTGGAGGCGATCACGTTCTTGAGCTTCTTGGCGAGCGCCTCATAGAACATGCTGAGCGGAAACTCGTCCGGAAGCACGTCGTCGACGAGCTTGCGCGGCGGCTGCGTCAGATCCAGGGCGTCGGGACCCTTGGCCCAGCGGGAGCCGGGGTGGGGGGCGAGGTAGGTGGAGACCAGCTCGTAGCCGGCGAACCAGTGGACCAGCTTCGGGCGGTCGATGCCGTCGCGGTAGAGCTTCTCGATCTCCGCGCACAGCTCGTTGGTGACCTGCGGGGCGCGCTGCCAGTCGATGAACAGCTTGTTGTCGGTCCAGCGGACGACGTCGTGCTTGTGCAGGTAGGCGAAGAGGAGCTGGCCGCCGAGGCCGTCGTAGTTGCGCACGCGCTCGCCGGTGACCGGGAAGCGGAACATCCGGTCGAACAGCACCGCGTACTGCACGTCACGAGCCTGCGGCACGCCGTCGGCCTCCAGCTTCACGGCCTCCTTGAAGGCCGTGAGGTCGCAGCGCAGCTCTTCGAGGCCGTACATCCAGAACGGCTGGCGCTGCTTGATCATGAAGGGGTCGAAGGGCAGGTCGCCGTGGCTGTGGGTGCGGTCGTGGACCATGTCCCACAGGACGAAGGCCTCCTCGCAGCGCTTCTGGTCGTGGACCATCGCGGCGATGTCCGCGGGGAGCTCCAGGCCGAGGATGTCGACGGCGGCGTCGGTCACCCGGCGGAAGCGGGCGGCCTCACGGTCGCAGAAGATGCCACCCCAGGAGAATCGTTCCGGCGCCTCGCGCACGGCGATCGTCTCGGGGAAGAGGACGGCGGAGTTGGTGTCGTAGCCGGCCGTGAAGTCCTCGAACTTGATGCCGCAGAACAGCGGGTTGTCGTAGCGGGTGCGCTCGAGTTCGGCCAGCCAGTCTGGCCAGACCATGCGCAGCACGACCGCTTCGAGGTTGCGGTCGGGGTTGCCGTTCTGCGTGTACATCGGGAAGACGACCAGGTGCTGGAGGCCGTCACGGCGGTCGGCGGCCGGCTGGAAGGCCAGCAGCGAGTCGAGGAAGTCGGGCACCTGGAAGCCGCCCTCGGCCCACCGGAGCAGGTCCTTGACGAGCGCCTGGTGGTACGCCGCGTCGTGCGGCAGCAGCCCGGAGAGTTCCTCCACGGCGCCGACGACGTCCCGCACGGCCTGCTCGGCGGCCGCGCGGCCGGGGGCGCCCTCGGTCTCGAAATCGATGGAGCCGTCCTTGGACTGCCAGGGCCTGATCCGCTCCACGGCATCCTTGAGCACGGGCCAGGCCGGGTGCTCCACCACCCTACCGACCGGAGGAACAACGCCCTCCGCACCCACCTGCACAAGAATTTCCGTCATGACCCATCCTCCACGGGAGAACCTTTCGTAGGGACACCGTATGTAGGGAAGCTCGCCTCCCGCAAGACCGATCAAGACGGCCGAGCCGGAAATCCTCCCGCCACCCCCCGTACCTAACCGCTGAATCTCCTGCCACACGCGTCGCAGGTCACAATTTGTGTGAGGTCACCCCCCACGAGGGTGGTCGGGGTCAACGCACCCCGGACTCGCCCACTCAGGGATGACCCGGTTTGCGCGGACAGGCGGGGAAACGGTCCCGATTCTCCGACGTGACACGGCCTGCGATGGCTCGAAAGGGCTTGTGCACGTACGGATGCATCACGGGGCCGGACGACTACGCTGCGGCCCAGCCGTGTGCCGTCCCCCTCCCGGTCACGCGTCCCCGAGCCGCCGTCGACGGAAGCGAGTCCACCTTGAACTTCCTCACCATCGGTCACCGCGGAGTCATGGGTGTCGAACCCGAGAACACCCTGCGTTCCTTCGTCGCCGCCGATCGCGCGGGCCTCGACGTCATCGAACTCGATCTGCATCTGAGCAAGGACGGCGCGCTCGTCGTCATGCACGACGCGGATGTGGACCGGACGACCGACGGCACGGGCCCCATCGCCGACAAGACCCTCGCCGAGCTGCGTGCCCTGGACGCGGGCCGCGGCGAGCGGATTCCCACCTTCGAGGAGGTGCTGGACGCGGTACGGGCACCCTTGCAGGCCGAGATCAAGGACACCGCGGCGGCCCGCGCCCTCGCCGAGGTCATGCACCGGCGCGACCTGGTGGGACGGGTCGAGGTGCTGTCCTTCCACGACGAGGCGGTCGCCGAGATCGCCCGGCTCGTCCCCGGCGTGCGCACCGCGCTGGTCGCCAGCCGCTACGGCCTGGACGTGGTGGACCGGGCGGTGGCCGTGGGCGCCTCCACTCTCGTCCTGAACATCCGCCGGCTCACCCTGGAGATCGTGGAGCACGCCCGCAAGGCGAATCTGCGCGTCATCGGCTGGGTGGTCAACACCCAGGACCATCTGCGGCTGGTGCGCGCTCTGCAACTGGACGGCGCGACCACGGACTACCCGGACATCAAACGCACCGGCCGCTTCACGGCGTGACCGACCGCGCCAGCTCCTTCACCAGCAGCTCGAACCGCAGGTCGTCCCGCAGCGGAATGCCGAAGCGCTCGTCGCCGTACGGGAACGGGGTCATGCGTCCCGTACGGCGGTAGCCGCGCCGCTCGTACCAGGCGATGAGGTCGTTCCGTACGGAGATCACGGTCATGTGCATCTCCTCGGCGCCCCAGCTCTCGCGCGCGATCCGCTCGGCCTCGGCGATGATCGTCTTGCCGAGCCCGGCGCCCTGGAGCGCCGGGCTCACCGCGAACATCCCGAAGTAGACGTGGTCACCGCGGTGTTCGAGCTGGCAGCAGGCGACGACCGTGCCGTCCCGCTCCACCGTGAGCAGCCGGCTGTCGGGCGACTTGATGACCTCCAGGACCCCCTGGGGATCGGTGCGCTGCCCTTCGAGGATGTCCGCCTCCGTGGTCCAGCCGGCCCGGCTGGAGTCCCCCCGGTAAGCCGACTCGATCAGCGCGACGATCGTGTCCACGTCGGCGTCGGTGGCATCACGGAAGGTCAGGCCGGTGGCGGTGTCCATGGGCGCTCCTGACGGATCTGGCTGCGGCGCGGGCACCCTGAAGCGTAGTCCTTTGCCCACCAAGGGCTGTCCCGTGATCCACCGCGGGTCACGGGGACAGTTAGGCTCCGACGGCATGGTCCATGTATTGAGCAGCCGTACCCTTCTGCGTCCCACCGACCCGGAACGCTCCCGGGTCTTCTACGGCGAGAAGCTGGGGCTTCCCGTGTACCGCGAGTTCGGTACGGGTGACCGCCGGGGCGTCGTGTACTTCCTCGGCGGCGGTTTCCTGGAGGTCGCCGGACGCTCCGACTCCCCGCCCTCGCCGGCGTTGAAGCTGTGGCTCCAGGTGGCGGACGTGACGGCGGCGTACGAGGAACTGGTGGCGGCCGGGGTGGAGGTGCGCCGGCCGCCGGTGAAGGAGCCATGGGGACTGATCGAGATGTGGATCGCCGACCCGGACGGGACGGAGATCGTGCTGGTGGAGATCCCCGCGGACCATCCGCTGCGGTACCGGCCCGGCATCTGACCCGGGCCGCCGGCCCACTGCCCGCACCGGTCCATCGTTCCGCTGGTACGCCCGGTGGCCGGGGGTCCGGGTGCGGGCATAGCGTGCTGGTGAGGGGGCCGTCCCTTCCACCGAGGAGCGCCATGAAGCTCGACAGGCCGGTGACCGGCGGGCCCTGCTGGACCGAGCTGGGCACCAGTGATCTGGAGGCGGCGAAGCGGTTCTACACCGAGCTGTTCGGCTGGCGTCCGGAGACCGATTCGCGCCAGGAGGCCGGGGGGTACACGGTGGCGCACCTGGGCGAGGCCGCTGTCGCCGCCCTCGCGCCGCTGTACCAGGAATCGCAGCCGGTGGCCTGGAACGTGTCGTTCGCGGTGCGGGACGCGGACGCGGCGGTGGAGTCGGTGCGGGCGGCCGGCGGATCCATCGTCCTGGAGCCCATGGACGCCTTCGACATCGGACGGTTCGCGGTGGCGTTCGACCCGGGCGGCGCGGCCTTCCAGCTCTGGGAGGCTCGCACCTTCCCCGGTGCCGGCCTGTTCAACGCGCCCGGCGCGCTCGGCTGGGTCGAGCTGCTGACCCGTGCGCCGGAGGGTGCCGAGACCTTCTACACGACCGTGTTCGGCTGGAGCGTGCACGCCTCCGGGCACTACACGCGGTGGGGCATCGACGGCGCCGACTTCGGCGGCATGGTCACCATGGACGAGAAGTTCCCGCACGAGGTGCCCTCGCACTGGCTGCCCTACTTCGCCGTCGAAGACGTGAACGACACCGCCCGGGTCGCCACCGAGGCCGGGGGCACCATGCTCATGGAACCGACCACCGTGCCGGACGGCCCGCGCATCGCCGTGCTGCGCGATCCCCAGGGCGCCGTGTTCGGCGTGTACCCGGTGGACGAGGAGCCCTGAGTCCCGGTCAGCGGCACCTGCCGGGCACGTGCCCCTGGGTCAGGCGCGCGGCAGACCCAGCCGGCCCTCCAGCTGGATCAGCAACTCGCCCAGCAGTCCGGCCAGTTCACGCCGGTCGTCGGAGCCGACACCGGACAGCACATTCGTCTCGTAGGCCAGCTGCTCCGGCAGGACGCTGTCCACGAGGTCACGGCCGGCGTCGGTGAGGCGGACATGGGCGACGCGGCGGTCCCGGGTGTCGCCGCGTCGCTCGACCAGTCCGCGCTCGCTCAGCAGCTTGAGGCGTTTGGTGACGGCGGCGCCGGAGGCGAACGTCTCGCGGGCGATCTCACTGGGCGTCAGCTCGTGTCCGGTGCGGCGCAGGGTGCCGAGGACGTCGAACTCGGGGCGGGTGAGCCCGGCGCGGCGCAGTGGGGCGTCCTCGGCCTGCTGGAGGAGGGCGGCGCAGCGGTTCACCCGGCCGATGATCTCCATCGGTCCGGTGTCGAGACCGGGGTGCACCGTCTGCCACTGCCGCACCACCTTGGCGACCGTGTCCCCGAGAGAGGCGCCGCTCCCCGTCGCCGTCCGCCCGTTGCCTGCCGTCATGCCGGTGCGTCCTCCGATGCGTGGAAACCGTGCTGTCGTGCCGTCGCCGTGAGCGTACGGTGTCCGGCCCGCCCCACGTCGTCACCCGCTCCCCCGGCGGGCGCGCCGTGCCCCTGCCCAGGGGAACCCGGGTCTCTGCGCGGTGCACCCCGCGCGCTCCCCGGGTACACCCGTGCGCTCGACTGCGCGCCACCGGGCAGGGGCATGCCCTGACCGACTGGTCGACCTCGCGGTCATCACTGTTCGACGCCGTCGAGCGTGGAGGTGCACGGTGCACGGACCGGCTTCGCCCGGCTGGCTGCTGGTCGCGCTGTGCGCGATGACCGGTGGTTACTGCCTGCTGCGGATGCGCAGCACCGTCGAGGAGCAGCGCAGGGCAGCGGGTGGTGAGGCGCTCATGGGGTTCGGTATGGCCGCGATGGCCGTTCCCGCCGCCACGGCGGTACCCCCGCGGTGGGCCTGGTTCGTCCATGCCGTCGTGTTCGGTGCCGCCGCGCTGCGCGCGCTGTGGGCGGCCCGCAGGAGTCCGCACCACCTGCACCATCTGGTGGGTGCCGTCGCGATGGTCTACATGGCGGTGGTGATGGCGGCCTCCCCCGGCGGCCACGGCGGCACCGGGTCGCCCGTGCTGACCGGGGTGCTTCTGCTGTACTTCGCCGGTTATGTGCTGTGGGCGGGCGTGCGCCTGATGCCGGTGGCCGTCCGCGGGGGCGGGGGCGCGGCGCGGCGGGCGACCGGCTGGGGTGACCGGCCCGAGCTGGCGCGGGCGTGTCGGCTGTCCATGGGCATCGGGATGTTCGCCATGCTGCTCACGGTCTGATCCACTCCGTGGTCTGTGTCACTTGGACCGCCCGGCCCATGTCGTCGCACCCCGTCCCGCTCATAGGCTTCGCCCATGATGGTCCCCGCGGCGTTGTTGCTGCTCGGCGCCCTGACCGCCGTCGTCGCTCCGCGGCTGCTGGCCCGGGCGGACTGGCCGGACCGTGAACCGGTGGTCGCGCTGTGGGTGTGGCAGTGCGTCGTGGCAGCCGTCCTGCTGTGCTGCGCACTGTCGATGGCGCTGAGCGCGGCCGCCGCCTGGACGGCGGTGCGTGGGCCGCTGTTCGCGCCCGCCCCGCACGGCGTGGTCGAGGCGTACGCGCTGGGCACCGGCGGTTCGTGGGCGGCGGTCACCGCGGTCGCGCTCGCGTGCGGCGGCGCGTGGACCGGGGCGATGCTGGTCGGCGAGGTCGCTCTGGCCCGGCGGCACCGGCAGCGGCGCAAGGCGGAGATCCTGCGCCGAGCTCCGCTGTTGCCCGGTGAGGAACAGGGGGCTGACCGGCTCGTGGTGGTGGAGGGTGAGCGGCCGGACGCCTGGTGGCTGCCCGGCTCGACGCCTCGACTGGTCATCACCACCGCCGCGTTGCGTCGGTTGAAGGGGCGGCAGGTGGACGCGGTGGTCGCGCACGAGCAGGGGCACGCGCGGGCCCGCCACGACTGGCTGCTGCACTGCTCGGCGGCGCTGGCGGGCGGTTTCCCGAGGGTGCCGGTGTTCGCCGCGTTCCGCGACGAGATGCACCGCCTGGTCGAACTCGCCGCCGACGACACCGCCTCACGCCGTCACGGCCGTCTGACCACCGCGCTCGCGCTCGTGGGGCTGAACGAGGACCGGGGCGTGTTCGGGCCGTGCTCGACCCCCGAGGACCATGTGCCGCAGCGCGTCCACCGGCTTCTCGCTCCGCCGGACCGGCTCACGCCCGTGCGTCGGCTGCGGCTGACCGTGTGCGCGGCCCTGCTGCCCGCCCTGCCTGTTCTGGTGGCTTTCGTACCGGGGTTGCGGGCACTCGGTTAACCGTGACCCGGCAAAGAACCGACAAAGGGCGACCCAGGAACAACGCTCGACGCACGGCCTGCGCTCCGGTCGCGGCGCGTGACAGTGATCTCACGCCCCGGCGTTGGCACGGAGCCCCACGGGTCGGCGAGGATCGCTCCATGCACACCCCCACCGTCGACTCGCCGCCCCACCGGCCGTCGACCACCCGCACCGCCCGCGTCGCCGCGGCCTTCGCGGCGCCCTCCGTCCTGCTGCTCGTCCTGGTCGCGCTCCCCTGGGCGCCGCTGATGTCCCTGGACGACAGCATCGCGGACACCACCCACAGATGGGCCGTCGCCGAGTCCGGGCTCACCCACGCCTTCCGCATCCTGACGGACTGGGTGTGGGATCCGGTGACGATGCGCCTCGTCTGCGCGGCCGCCGCTGTCTGGCTGGTGTGGCGGTACAGAGAGTGGTGGCTCGCCATCTGGATGGCCATCACCTGTGCGGTGGGGACGGCGGTCCAGCAGGGTCTCAAGGCCGCGGTCGGCCGGGAGCGGCCCGCGTGGCCCGACCCCGTGGACTCCGCCCACTACGCCGCCTTTCCGTCGGGCCACGCCATGACGGCGACCGTGGTGTGCGGTCTCCTGCTGTGGCTCCTGCACCTGTACGGCGCCGGACGCGTCGTCATGCGGATCGCGCTGGCGCTGTCCGTGGTGTCCGTCCTCGGCGTGGGCCTGACCAGGATCTGGCTGGGCGTGCACTGGGCGTCGGACGTGGTGGGCGGCTGGCTGCTGGGCGCGCTGACCGTGGCGTTGGCGGTCATGGCGTACGAGAAGCGGGATGCGCCGAGGGGTACTTGACCGGGTCGGGGCCGCCGCGAAGGATCGCCGTCATGACGATCAAAGGCGTGCTGTTCGACTTCTCCGGAACCCTCTTCCGCATCGAGTCCACCGAATCCTGGCTGCGCGCGGTGCTGACGGACACCGGTGTCGACCTGCCCGAGCCGGAGGTGGGCAGGGCCGCCGAGGCGCTGGAGCGGGCGGGCGCGCTGCCCGGCGGGCCGGCCCCCGTAGTGCTGCCGACCGGCGAGCTGGGTGAGCTGTGGGCGGTCCGGGACCGGAGCGCCGAGGAGCACCGGGCCGCCTTCACGGGTCTGTCGCGGCAGGTGTACCTGCCCGATCCCGCGCTCCACGACTCCCTGTACGACCGCCATATGACGCCGTCCGCGTGGCGCCCGTACCCGGACGCGGCCGAGGTGCTCACCGGCCTGCGGGAGCGCGGGGTGGCCGTCGGAGTGGTGAGCAACATCGGCTGGGATCTGCGGCCGGTCTTCCGCGCGCACGGTCTCGACCCGTACGTGGACGCCTACGTCCTGTCGTACGAGCACGGCATCCAGAAGCCGGATCCGCGGCTGTTCGCCTTCGCCTGCGAGGCGCTCGGCGTCGACGCGAGCGATGCGCTGATGGTCGGCGACGACCGGCGGGCGGACGGTGGTGCGGCGGCCCTGGGCTGCGCGGTGCACTTCGTGGACCACCTGCCCGCGCACAGCCGGCCGGACGGACTGCGGCCCGTGCTGGACCTGGTGGACTGAAGACACCGTCCCCTCGCGGCTCCGTTGGGCGGGTCCCGCGTCCGATGCACCGTCACCGTCATCACCGGCCACTGGACGTCCGTCCCGGACCGTCCCCCGTGCGGTCCGGGACGGACAGCGACCGGGAGGGTGCACGCAGGGTGGCCGCCCGGAAGCGCTGAGTATAGTTGGCTGGCAGCCAGTCAACGCAGGAGTTACAGGATGTCCCCGCGCAGCGCCTCGGTCAATGAAGAGTTGCGTCGGCGTTCCCGGGAGCGACTGCTGCAGGCCGCGGTCGAGTTGGTGGACGAGCGGGGCTACGAGGCCACGACGCTCGGGGACATCGCCGACCGCGCGGGGTCGGCGCGGGGCCTGGTGTCGTACTACTTCCCCGGCAAGCGCCAGTTGGTGCAGTCGGCGGTGCACCGTCTGATGCACCGGACGCTGGAGGAGGTGCTGGAGGGCGAACCGCCCAGCGAGGACGGCCGGGAGCGGATGGCACGGGCGGTCGACGCGATCCTGGGACTGGCCCGGGACCGGCCCGTGTTGATGCGCCAGCACATGGCGGGGTTGCTCCAGTCGGCCGAGGGGTTGGTGCAGTGCCCCGAGCAGCGGCGGCTGGGCGAACTGCTGCGCGACACGGTCGCCCGGCACGGCTCCGCGGACCCGGACGCCGACTACCCGCTGCTGCGGGCCCTGTTGATGGGTGCCGTGTACGCGATGGTGCTGCCGAACGCGCCGCTGCCGGTCACCACCCTGCGGGCGGAGCTGTTCCGGCGCTACGGGCTCGACTGGGAGTCGGGTGTCCCGCCGACCCCCGAGGGGACCGGCGGGACGTACGACAGGGATCTGTCGCGGTTCTTCGCCACCTGACGGTGTCGGCCCGGCGTCCTACCAGTCGAAGCCGAAGTAGTCCGGCTGCGTCTGCACGTTGAGTTCACGCTGATGGACCCACCGGGCGGGGTCCGTGCGCCGGTCGTCGATCTTCAGGACGTCGAATCCCTTGACCATGTCGTTCGAGTAGATGTGGCCGTTGTAGTAGTAGGCCGACCAGGCGCCGCCGCCGACCAGGGTGTCCGTGGAAAGGGGGCCGCGCTCGAAGTAGGCGATCTCCGTCGGGTTCGCGGAGTCGGTGAAGTCCCATACGGAGACACCGCCCTGGTACCAGGCCTGGACCATGATGTCCTTGCCCCTGACCGGGATCAGTGAGCCGTTGTGGGCGACGCAGTTCTCGGTGTTCGCCTGGTGGCGAGGGATCTTGTAGTAGCTCTTGAAGACGAGCTTGCGGTGGTCGCCCCTGCCGACGATGTCGTAGATGCCGTCGGCACCGCGGTCCGGGCCGATCTCCGCGTTGCAGGTGGCAGCGCCGCCGCCGCCCAACTCGTCGGTGAAGACGACCTTGTTCGCCTTCTGGTTGAAGGTCGCCGAGTGCCAGAACGCGAAGTTCACGTTGTCCTGGACCTGGTCGATGATCTTCGGGTTCTCCGGGTCCTCGATGGAGAACAGGATGCCGTCACCCATACAGGCGCCGGCCGCCAGGTCCTTCGACGGCAGCACCGTGATGTCGTGGCAGCCGGTGGTCTTGGAGACACCGGGGTTCGTGGGCGAACCCGGGTTGCCGCCACCGTCCGGGCCCTCACCGGGGAAGAGGACGGGGAAGCCCACGACGGCCGCCTTCTCCGGGGCCCAGCGCGGCACCTTGATGACCGAGATGCCGTCGTGCGGCGGCTGGCAGTCGGGGAACGCGGCGTTCGGCGAGTACGAGGAGACGTAGACGTAGACGTTCTTGCGCTTCGGCAGCAGCGTGTGGGTGTGCGAGCCGCAGGCGGTCTCCACGGCGGCGACGTACTTCGGGTTCGCCTTGTCGCTGATGTCGAAGATCTTCATGCCCTCCCACGACGACTTCTCGCTCGCGGGCTGCGTGGTGCTGTTGCAGGAGCTGTCGCTGCGCGAGGAGTCCGTGGACAGGAAGAGCAGGTTCCCGGAGACGGAGATGTCGTTCTGGGAGCCCGGGCACAGGACCTGGGCGACCGTCTTCGGGGCCTTGGGGTTGCTGATGTCGAAGATGCGGAAGCCGTCGTAGTTGCCGGCGAACGCGTACCTGCCCTGGAAGGCGAGGTCGGAGTTGGTGCCCGGCAGCGCCTCCTTCGGGATGTTGGTCAGGTGCTGGATGTTGGCGGAGTGGACGATCTCGTCCTTGCCGGGTATCTCACCGGCGGCGATCGCCTCCCGCGCCTCGGCCGCGTCGCTCTTGGAGACCTTCTCCCGCACGGCGGGCGCGTCCCCCGGGTCGGGAGTCGCGGCCGCCGGACCTGCCGTGAGCAGCGCGGCCAGGAGTCCGGCCGCCGTCGCGGCCACCCCCAGCCGTCTGCGGCGCGTCCGAAGGTTGTTTAACAGGGTCACTGTGTCCTCCCTCGTAGCCGTTCGCAGTCGAACGGTTCAGGCACCTCCGAAGTATCGTCTTCATCATGCACAGAACAACAGATGGCAATGTACTTGTAACGAACAAATTTGATCAGCGGCGCCTGAATGCGTGTTAGGAACGTTCGTCAACACTCGCAAGGTGTACGCCCGTTGCTCTGCCCAGGAGGAAACTGTGCTCGTTCGCCGCAGATCCCGCGCGTCGCTGGTCACGGCCTCGTTGACGGCCGCTCTCCTCGCGCTCGCGGCCTGTGACTCGGGGTCGGACACCGGCCCCGACGGCGCTTCCGCCAAGTCGGACGGGCCCGCGGTCATCGCTCCCGGAAAACCCGGCGAGGCGGCCCGTACCCTGTCACCGGATGAGGCCGAGAAGCGGCGCGCCGAGGACGACTCGCCGAATTCCGCCGACTTCGCCTACGCGCGCATGATGATCAAGCACCACCGCCAGGCCCTGAAGATGACCGAGCTCGCCCCGGAGCACGCGAAGTCGACACAGGTGAAGCGGATCGCCGAGCGCATCTCGGCCGCCCAGAAGCCGGAGATCGAGGCCATGGAGGGCTGGCTGAAAACCAACGGCGGCGACAAGAAGGGCGCAGTGCACGACCACGGGGACATGCCGGGCATGGCGACCGAGGCGCAACTGAAGGAACTCGGCACCCTCGGCGGGGCGGCGTTCGACCGGCTCTTCCTGAAGCTGATGATCACTCACCACGAGGGGGCGATCACGATGGCCACGGACGTCAAGACCCAGGGCAACAACATCCTGATCGAGGAGATGGCCGACGACGTGATCGCACAGCAGACGACCGAGATCAGCAGGATGCGCGACCTCCTGGCATAGCCGCTGCGGGCCTGTGCACGGCTCCGACTGCACTATCGCCTTCGCGGGTCGTTTTCACGGGCCGTTTTCACGGATCGTCGTCCCGGCTCGGCTTCACGACCCCGACTCCGTGACCCCGACTCCGTGACACCTGGTGTTACGGCACCGGCTTCACGGGCGTCTCAGCGCCGGGCGTGCCGGGGCGCCAGCAAACCAGCGTCCCGCGCCCCGGCGATCAGCCGCAGTGACTTGCGGCGGCTGTGCCCGGTCGCGCACATCACCGCGAGCACCGGGTCACAGCCGTCCCACTGCGCGGCGAGGTACTCCTCCGCCACCAGCCGCCGCCCCTCCATGCCCCGCGGCCAGACGGGCCTGGCCCGGCGGGCGGACGCGGACCGGCCGCCCGGCGCGCGGTCCTCGACCCGGCCGGGCGCGGTGCCGCACGCCTCGAACAGCGGGCCCTCGATCCAGTCGGCGAGCTCGGCCAGGTCCTCCAGGGCCAACGGCGGCTGGGCGCGGACGTCCTCCAGGGACAGCCGCCCCCCGGCCACCACGGCGAGGACCTCGACCCGGGCCCCGTCCGAGAAGCTCAGCCGGGCGTTGAACCAGGCCGTGGTGCCCTCGCCTTCCTGCACCTGCCATGCGGGCCACACCGAGACCGCACCGTCCTGCCCATGCCGATCAGAAAGGTTGAGAAAGGATGCTTCCAGCACACACGCAACGTAAGCGAGTGATCACAATCGTTCTGGGCAGCCACGCCGAGCGCCCCCTCCCCCGGCGGGCGCCGCGGTGCGATCCTGGAGGCATCAGCGATCTCCTCGCGTAAGGAGTTCCGCCGTGCTGCGTGTCGCCGTCGTGGGTTCGGGGCCGAGCGGGTGCTACACCGCACAGAGCCTCGTGCAGCAGGATCCCGGGGTCCTGGTCGACGTCCTCGACCGTCTGCCGTGCCCGTACGGTCTGGTCCGTTACGGGGTGGCGCCGGACCACGAGAAGATCAAGTCGCTCCAGAACAACCTCCGCACCGTGCTGGAGGACGAGCGGGTGCGTTTCCTCGGCGGGGTCCAGGTGGGCCCGCGCGGCGTGCCGGTGGCGCGGCTGCGGGAGCTGTACCACGCGGTCGTGTACTGCGTGGGTGCCGCCACCGACCGCCGCCTCGGCATCCCGGGCGAGGATCTGTTCGGCAGCTGGTCGGCGACCGAGTTCGTGTCCTGGTACAGCGCGCACCCGGACGCCGTCGCCGACTCCTTCCTCCTCGGCGCCCGCACGGCGGTGGTCATCGGCGTCGGGAACGTGGCCGTGGACGTGACCCGCATGCTGGCGCGGGGTACGGCCGAACTGAGCCCGACCGACATGCCGCAGTCCGCGCTCGCCTCGCTGGCTGCCAGCGAGGTCTCCCGGATCCACATGGTGGGCCGGCGCGGCCCCTCCCGGGCGCGCTTCACCACCAAGGAGCTGCGCGAGCTGGGCACCCTTCCGGACACCCAGGTCACCGTCAACCCGGCGGAGCTGGAGATGGACCCGGACTACGTCGATCCGTCGGCCCTGCCCGCCGCGCAGCGCCGGAACATCGAGGTGCTGCGCGGCTGGGCCACCGCGCCACCGCCGAGCGGCCGGCACCGCATCCGGCTGCGGTTCTTCCTCCGCCCGGTCGAACTCCTCGCCGACGGCGACCGCGTCTGCGGCGTCCGTCTGGAGCGCACGCAGCCGGACGGCCGGGGCGGCCTCGTCGGCACCGGCCGGTACGAGGAGATCGAGGCCCAGCTGGTCCTCCGCTCGGTCGGCTACCGCGGCGTACCGATCGACGGACTTCCCTTCGATCCGGAGCGGGGCACAGTCCCCCATCTCACCGGCCGGGTCGTGCGGGAGGGCGTGGCCGCACCGGGCGAGTACGTGGCCGGGTGGATCAAGCGGGGCCCGAGCGGAGTGATCGGCACCAACCGCCCCTGTGCGAAGGAGACGGTGACCTCCCTGCTGGAGGACGCCCCCGCACTCGTACGCCGCGCGGTCCCGGCCGACCCGCTGGCGGCCCTGCGGGCGGAGGGTGTCCGCCCCGTGGAGTGGTCGGGCTGGCAGGCGATCGAACGGGCGGAGGCGGAGCTGGGGGCGTCCCTGGGACGGGGCGTGGTGAAACTCCCGGACTGGGAGTCATTGCTGACGGCGGCTCAGAACGGCGCGCAGGACTAGGCCGGTTCACGGCACACCCGGACAACGACGGGCTGATCCAAACGAAACAGCTTAGCCACACCGGGCAAGTTGGTATCCGGAGGCCGAATTGGCGTGTTGGATGCCTGGCCGCTCATCTCATTCGGTCATTCCTCCGCGGCCATGTCGCCGTAGTGCCGCGCGACCTCATGGAACGCCTCCTTGGGGCTGCCTACACCGTCGCCGGTCACCGCCACGACCCCGAAGCCGGCCTTGTCCAGATCGAGACGAGGAGCGTCGTGACGCGGGAAGTCGGGCATGGCGAAGGTGAACACGAAACAGCCGTGCACGCCCTCCGCGTCGTACTGGTCGATGAGTTCACCGAGGTAGCGGGCCTGGACGGTCTCGTCGCGGGGGTGGTCGCCGCGGATGTGCGGGGGTACGGCGAACCAGTTGACGATCCAGAAGGCGCCGGCTCCCCGCTGGTCGGCTCCGGTGAAGGCACCGCACCCGAACTCGGTGATGACCACGGGCTTGTCGTGGTCGCGAACGAGGCTGCGCAGGCGGTCTGTGTAGGTGGTGTGGTTACGGCGGGAGCGGTAGAGACTGACGCCGACCAGGTCGAACAGCGACCAGTCGACGTGTTCCCACCCGCCCGCGGAGTAGGTGACGGGCCCGCCAAAGCGGCGCCGCGCGGTGGTCACGGCGATGGTGAGCAGCCTGTGGAGCCGCCGGTCGATCCTGCGCCGCAGCAGGCGGCGGAAACGCAGGATGAGCTTCAGGCGCAAGAACGACCGAGGTCCGGGGACGATGCCCGGCGCTGTGTGGGAGAACTCGCTGCCGACGAGGAGCGTCACCCGGTCCGGGTGTTCCCGGCGAAGTTCCTCGGCCGCCTCGGCGACGGCGTCCAGGTGTTCCAGCAGCTTCGGCTGAGGCAGCTCGGGAACGTCGGGCCGGATGTACACGCCGAGACCGGACTGGAGGGAGATGCGGGCGGTATCGATCAACCGCTTCCCGTCCCCGATGAGCATCACCGTGGTGCAGTGCAGGTCCCGGACGATGACCTCCATGTCCCGCCGTACGTCATCGGTGCTTGCCTCGCCGACCAGGTAGGAGATGCCGCGGACGGTCAGCATGCGCTCGGCTCCTGTCGACGCAGACGGTGGGCGGCCATGAGGAGAAGGGCGGCGACTCCACCGAGCATCGCGGCGTTGACCGCGTACTTCATCGTGAGATCCACGTTGTCGCCGAGCGGTTCGACCAGGAAGGACAACCCGGCACGGACGACGAGAGCACTACCCGCGGCGGCCAGTACGTGCCGACGGCCCCAGTCCCGGCGGCGCGACCAGCGCAGCAGCAGCCAGCCGAGTACGACCATCGCGACGACGTTCACCGCTACGCCCGCCCAGGTCGCCGGCAGCAGCTGACTGGCACACCATGCGATCCCTGTGACACCGCCGACCAGCCACCACGACGGCGCCTTCGCAGACGACTCGGTCCTCACAGGCCGGACGGTGAACGCGGCGGCGATCAGGGCGATGGCGACCACTGCGGCGCCGATCAGCTGTGCCGGGCGCACGGGGGAGTCCGCTGCCGTGTCGCTGTAGATCAGTGCGGCGCTCAGCGCCCACAGCACCACCATGACGCCGACTCCGACCGGACCCAGCCACCGCAGGTTCGCGATGCGCGGGGCACAGGATTCGACCACCGCGATCGGAGCGGCGAAACTCCAGATCACATGCCCTCCGACATAGTTCAGCAGTCTCGCCGCATCGACCCCCAGGCCTGGGATGAGGGTGACCAGCGCCTGGGTCGCCCAGTCGGGGCCATCGGCGTCGACCTCATTGTCGAACAGGGTCTGGTCGATCAAGCCGGCCTGGAGCACCCCGAAGGCCGCGCTCAACAGCAGGACCGTCGGCCAGCCGCGGCCGGTGCGCCGAGTGATCTCGCGGATGAGCACCGCGACGGTTCCGTAGAGCGGCGCGAGGATGAGCAGGCCCGCCAGCAGCTCCAGCGGCCGACCAGTGCTTTCGCCGTAGCCGATGAGGTACTCCGCGCTGATCGGGGACAGCACCAGCAGGCCCGCCACGGCCGCCCAGCGGTGCCGAAACCGCGGCAGTGCGGCAGGGGCGGACAGTTCGGGCATGAGAATCCTCTGCGTTGGTGGTTCAGCGGTCCGGGTCGTCATCGGTCCGGTCGACACTAGAGTGACCGCCGACCGCCGGGCATCCGCCTTTCGTCGACGAGCGCACGACTTCCGTCTACGTCCAAGCAGCGCAACACCGTCGAGCGGTGCATCAACCGCCTCAAGCAGTGGCGAGGCATCGCCACCCGCTACGAGAAGACCGCAATGATCTACCTGGCCGGACCCCACATCGCCGGCATCTTCCTGTGGTCGGCCCACTGATCCAAACGAAACGGCCTACCCAGGCGCATCGGGGCAGCACGCATCCAGCGGTTCAACCACCTTCCGGCGGAGCCCCGGTTCAGGCGTCGTCGGGGTCCCCGACGCGGGCGGCCTGCCGTTCGGCGGCGTCCAGGAGGGCGTCCAGCAGCCCCGGGAAGAGACCGTCCAGGTCCTCCCGGCGCAGGCCGTTCATCTTGGCGGTGCCCCGGTACACCTGCCGGATCACCCCGCTCTCGCGCAGCACCCGGAAGTGGTGCGTGGTCGTGGACTTGGTGACCGGCAGGTCGAAGTACGAACAGGAGAGCTCGTCGCCGTCGGCGGCGAGTTCTCGCACGATGCGCAGCCGCATGGGGTCGGAGAGCGCGTGCAGCACGGCCTCCAGCCGGATCTCCGCGGGCTCCGGGTGCGGGAGATCACGGCTGCTGACGGCGGGCGAGGTCACGGCGGCTCCACTGCGTCGGGCCTTTCAGGGAGTCCCATTGTACGAGAACCCTCGTAGTTTGACATTCGCCGTACTACGATGGCTATCGTACGAGGCATCGGGTCGCACACCGTCCCGAGACGGCATCCCTGACGATTGGAGTCCGGCCGTGAGCGCGCTCTTCGAGCCCTACCGCCTGCGTGAACTGACCATCCCGAACCGGGTGTGGATGCCCCCGATGTGCCAGTACTCGGCCGCACCGGAAGGCCCGGAGACAGGTGCGCCCAACGACTGGCACTTCGCCCACTACGCGGCGCGCGCCACCGGCGGTACGGGCCTGATCGTCGTGGAGGCGACCGCCGTGGCCCCCGAGGGCCGGATCTCCCCGTACGACCTCGGCCTCTGGAACGACACGCAGATGGAGGCGTTCCGCCGGATCACCGGTTTCCTCAAGCGGCAGGGGACGGTGCCGGCGGTGCAGCTCGCCCATGCGGGGCGCAAGGCCTCGACCGACCGGCCCTGGCAGGGCGGAGCCCCGGTCGGCCCGGACGCGCACGGCTGGCAGCCGGTCGCCCCCAGCCCGGTGCCGTTCGACGTGAAGCACCCGGTACCGGACGAGTTGACGGTCGAGCAGATCCGGGCGCTCGTCGGGAAGTTCGCGGAGGGGGCCCGCCGCGCGCTCGCCGCCGGTTTCGAGGTCGTCGAGATCCACGGTGCCCACGGATACCTGATCAACGAGTTCCTGTCCCCCCACTCCAACCGCCGTACCGACGCCTACGGCGGGTCGTACGAGAACCGGATCCGTTTCGCACTCGAAGTGGTGGACGCCGTGCGGGAGGTGTGGCCGCAGGACAAGCCGCTGTTCTTCCGGGTCTCCGCGACCGAGTGGCTGGAGGAGGGAGGATGGACGGCCGACGACACCGTCCGGCTCGCGGTCGAGCTGAAGGCCCACGGCGTGGACCTCCTCGACGTGTCCACCGGCGGCAACGCCCCCGGGGGCCGCATCCCCGTCGGCCCCGGCTACCAGGTGCCCTTCGCCGCCCGCGTCCGGAACGAGACGACGATGCCCGTCGCGGCGGTGGGTCTGATCACCGAGGCCGAGCAGGCCGGGAAGATCCTCGCCAACGGGGAGGCCGACGCCGTGCTGCTGGGCCGTGAGCTGCTGCGCAACCCTTCGTGGGCCCGGCAGGCCGCCCGGGAGCTCGGGGGCGAGGTGCATGTCCCCGAGCAGTACCACCGGTCGGTCTAGGGGGTGTTGTGAACGTCCAGTGCGGTGCCCGCGGTGTCCGGTGCGTGGCCTCGGCGTGCCGGACGAAGGCCCTCGTAGTGGCGCTACGTGGGTCTTTGGCCGGTGCGGCGAGGGTGCGTGCCGGACACCGCGGGCACCGCACTGGACGTTCACAACACCCCCCAGGCTGTCCCCTCGCCCTCGCCGAGCGCCAGGCCCAGCAGGAGCAGGGGCGCCGCAGCCGGCCACCACGGCCCGACCGGCTCGTTGAATTCGGCGTCGGCGCCCCGTCCACCGAACTCCACACGCGACTGCCACGCCGCGGGCAGACGGCACCACACCATCGACCAGGCCGAAGCCCGCCGCCTCCTCGCCGCGGGCCCACGGGCCCATGCCCCCGCTGCCGTCCCGACCAGCCCCTCGGCATCCTCGACCAGCACCCGCTCTCAGGACCTGGCCGCGCACCACGGGCGGGCGCCTGGCGAGGTCCCCTCCAGCCTCGCCATCGGCCATCGGGTGGAGGGCCGAGTCCCCCGCGAGGAGTACGCCGCGCGACGAGGCTCCGCATCCCGCTCGATGTGCCGCGAGGGGGACCGGACACATGTTTGTGTCATGAATATGCCTACGAAGCGGTGGGCGGCGACCGGGCGGGCTCGGGCCGCAGAAGCTGCCGCGATCTGGTCAGTGATCTTCGCCGCGTTCCACATCTACTGGGCGCTGGGCGGCGGTTTCGGACTGGGCGACGGGAAGGTCTCCGAGGAAGGCGTCTCCGGAGGCTTCCTCGTCTACGACCTGGTCGTGGCGGTGTTGAGCCTGGCGGGGGCGGTGGTCGCGGTGGAACTGGGGCGGGGAGCCGGGCGCTCGTTCCTGCCCAGGTGGGTCCTGCTCGGCGCGGCATGGGCCGCGGCGGGACTGCTGCTCCTGCGCGGCGGCATCGGGGTCGTCGACGACCTGCTGAGGACGACCGGTGTGCTCGACAACGGTGTGAGCGGACTGACGGTGGCCGAGGTGTACGGCGAGGCCGACCCGTCGGCGTACACGGTCTGGTCGATGCGCGCCGTCGACGGGTACTTCCTCCTCGGCGGCGCGCTGTTCGGTGCCGCGCTGCGCCGCTGCCCGGCACGTCTCCGGATCCGTCCATGAGATCGCCGTACTCGTGATCGAGTCCTGGCCGGTTCGTCCGGACGATCGCCGGCCTTCGGGGCGAACACGGAGCGCGCAAGGGTGATGCTTCTCGAAGAAGAAGGCGATCCCGGCGTCCCTGGCGCCCGCCCCTCGGGCGCGCTCCGGGGGCGGGGCCTCAGGCGGGGCCCGGTTCGGCCGCGGTGCGGGTCCGCACCAGCCGCTGGACCGTCTTCTCCAGGTCGGGCAGGGTTCGCTGGCCGGCCACCGCGAGGGCGATCGCCGCGGCGACGCCCGCCCAGGCGAACGGGCCGAGCGGGGTGCAGCCGAAGAAGTGGCTGACGGCCGGGATCTGGACGAGGGCGACGAGGGCCGCGGCGGAGCCGAGGGCCGTGGTGCGGACCAGTGGGCTGTGCCGACGGTCGGCGAGGGTCTGGGCCAGCTGGGTTCCGACCACGCCGCACAGGGCCATCGTCGTGGAGCGCCGCGCGGTGCCGGGTGTGAAGCGGCCGAACAGCCAGGCGATGGTGGCGCCCAGACAGGTGGTCAGGGCACGATGGCGGATCTGCCGCATCAGGGGCGCGCCGAGGAGTTCGGTGCCCAAAGGTTCCGTGCCCGGGGCGGCGCCCTCCGTGTCGTCGTCGTTCCCGCCGTCCGGCTCCTCCTTGGGGGTCACCGCCACCGCCATCGCCGGGAACAGGTCGGTGAACAGGTTCACCAGCAGCATCTGCCGGGTGGAGAGCGGGGCGCGGCCGGCGAGCAGCGTGCCGAGGATGCCGAAGCCGATCTCGCCCGCGTTGCCGCCGATCAGGATGGCGATGGCATCGGTGACGCTGTGCCACAGGGAGCGGCCTTCGGTGACCGCCTCGATCAGCACGGACAGGTCCTCGTCGGTCAGGACCAGGTCTGCCGCGTTCCGGGCGGCGGCCGAGCCGCGGGCCTGGATGCCCACGCCGATGTCGGCGGCGCGGATGGCCGCGGCGTCGTTGGCGCCGTCGCCGACCATGCCGACCACCCGGCCCGCGTCCCGCAGCGCCTCCACGACCTGGAGCTTCTGCTCGGGGGCGACCCGCGCCACGACGCCCGCGTCCCGGAGCATCCGGGAGCGTACGGACCGGTCGGCGGAGGCCAGTTCGTCGCCCGTGACGACGGCCGTGTCCTCGGGCCAGCCCAGTTCGGCGGCGATCGCGCGGGCGGTCTGCGGGTGGTCGCCGGTCAGCATGACCGGTCGTACGCCTGCCTCGCGCAGCCCGCGCACGAGGTGCGTGGACGTCTCACGCGGTACGTCGGCCAGGGCGAGCAGACCGGTGAACTCCAGCTCGGCCAGCGGTTCTTCGAGGGCGGCGGCCGGGTCCTCGCCCGCGCGCAGCGGGCGTTCGGCGACCGCGAGGACGCGCAGCCCGTCACGGGCGAGCGACTGGGCGGTCCCGGACGCGTGGTCCGGAAGGTCGGCGCAGGCGGGCAGGACCGTCTCCGGTGCACCCTTGACCACCAGGACGCCGGCGCCGTCCCTGGTCGTGCCGACGGCCGCGGCATAGCCGCGGGCCGCCTCGAAGGGCCGGCCCTCGGTCTGCTCCCACTCGGGGTCGGCGCCCGCCGCGTCCAGCACCGCCTCGTCCGTGGCGTGCATCGGGCGGTGCGAGCCGCCGTTCAGCCGGGGGCAGGCACGGGCGGCGACGCGCAGGGTGCGGGGCGAATCGTCGCCGGCCGTTTCCTTGGGCCTGCGGACCGTGCCGTCGGCCTCGGTGACGCGGACCAGATGGAGGCGGTTCTCGGTGAGGGTGCCCGTCTTGTCGAAGCAGACGGTGTCCATGCGGCCCAGGGCCTCCAGGGTGCGCGGGGTGCGGACGAGGACGCCGCGGCGGCTCAGCCGACGGGCGGCCGAGAGCTGTGCGACCGTGGCGACCAGGGGCAGTCCCTCGGGAACGGCGGCCACGGCGACCGCGACGCCGCCGCTCACCGCCTCCTTGATGGGGGTGCCGCGCAGCAGCGAGAGCCCTGTCACCGCCGCACCACCGGCCAGGGTCAACGGCAGCGCCTTGCGGGTGAGTTCGTGGATCTTGGCCTGGACTCCGGCGGCCGGGGGCGTCCGGGCGGCGAGGGCGACGGCACGGGCGGCCTCGGTGCGGTCGCCGGTGCCCACGACGACGGCCCTGGCCTGACCCGCGACGACCGTGGTGCCCTCGAAGACCATGCAGCTCCGGTCGGCCACCGGAGCGCGGGGCGTCGGCGCCGTCTGCTTGTCCACCGGCAGGGACTCACCGGTGAGCGCCGACTCGTCCACCTCCAGGCCGTCCTCCCACAGCAGCCGGGCGTCGGCGGGGACGACGTCGTCGCCCTTCAGCTCGATCACGTCGCCGGGGCTGAGCACGGCGGCGTCCACGGTCTCGGCCGACAAGTCATCGGCCGACTTGCCCTCGGTGGGCGGGCTGGTCGGCTCGGCCGTGTCCCGGGGCGCGACGCGGGCCTTCCGCTGCTGCTCGGCGAGCAGTCCGGACAGGGCCCGTTCGGCGCGCAGCCGTTGCAGACCGCCGACGAGGGCGTTCAGATCGAGCGCGCCGAAGACGAGCAGGGCGTCCACGACCGAGCCGAGGATCGCGGAGGCGGCCGATCCGACCGCCAGGACCGGGGTGAGCGGATCGTCCAGTTCGCCCCGGACGGCCTGCGCCAGCTCCATCGTCCAGCGCACCGGAGTGCCGGCCGGAGTGTGGCCGACCGTGTCGGCGACCTCGTGCAGCCGGCTGGTCGCCTGCTCGACCACCGTCATGTCGTGCTCCTCGCCGGCCACGCGTTCGAGCCGGTCGAGGACGTCGTCCGGTGGGAGGGCGTGCCAGGCCGTGCGCGGCTGGGGGTGAGGCGCCCGCGCCAGCGCCACGCCGAGGGCGCTGCGCACGCCGCTGAGCAGGGCCGTCGCGGCCCCGACATCGACGGGGACGTGGCGCAGGCCGGGCAGGGGCGCACGGCGTCGCGACCCGTTGGACTCGCCGATGGCCACGAGCAGCCCGGAGAGGGCGGCACCGGACCGGGCGAGGGTCTGCGACCGGCGGCCCACCGCGCGGGCCACCGGCACCGCGGTCAGCAGCCGCCACACGTCGGCGAGGCCGTTCAGGGCGAGGACGTCCGCGCCCCACACGACGGCGGAGTCCCGGTCCGCGAGGGCGACGGCCACATCACCGCCGAGCAGGCCGTCCAGGACGTCCATGCCGTCACGGGCCGGGGTGGCCGCGGACCGTGCGCCCCCCGTGTTCTCGTCCCGGTCTCGGGTGCCGCCGTCCCGAGGACGCGTGGCGTCGTCCCGTACGTGGGTGTCCTCCACGCCCGCCTCGGGATCGGCGGAGGGGAAGCGGGCGACCGTCAGGACGGTGGCGCCGTCGTCGCGCAGGTCCCGCACCACCTCGCGCAACGGCCGGCCGCCGGTCACGACCTGGTCGGCGAGGCTCGTGAAGTCGCGCAGCGCCGGGTCGTCCACCATGACGACGGCGAGCCCGGCCCGGCGGGCGGCGTCGAGCACGGTCTCGGCCCAGGCGTCGGCGCCCGCGCCGGGGCTGCGCAGCGCGCTGGGGTGCAGCACGACGGTGTCGACGGTCTCCAGCCGCCGCAGCCGTTCGGCGTCGCGGATCAGTACTCCGGTCCGGGCGAGGGCCGCGCTGAGGACGTGGTGGAAGGCGGCGGGTCCGTACCGGGCGGCCTTGGGCGAGCCCGCGAGGACGGCCTCCGCGGCCTCCTTCCCGTCGTGTTTGACGAGCAGGGTCGCCGCGGCGCCCAGCACACTGCCGGTGGAGGCGTGGGAGGCGTAGTCCTGAGCGGGGGTGGACCGCAGCGGCGGCCGCACGGAGGGGCGTGGGGGCAGGCCCACCCGCTTCGGGGTGCACACCTGGTCGTGGACGGTGTCGAAGGCGGTCGCGCGGGCCAGGGTGTCCCACAGCTGGCAGGCGCGCAGCGCCCCGTCGAGCAGCAGGGCGATCGGGGTCTGGCCCGCGCCGTGCACGGCCGCGTTGGCGGCGGCCAGCAGCACGTCCATGCGGGACGCGCCGAGCCGGTCACGCAGGAAGCCGCGGAAGCGCGGGTTCTCGCGGAGCAGCGTCGCCGCCGCCGTGACCGTACGCGGTGAGGGCGGCAGCCGCAGGAAGGAGCCGGCCAGGGCCATGCCGGTGCCGAGGACATCGGCGGCGAGAGCCATCGTGGCGGCCCGTATCCCAGCCGGGTCGCCGGGGTGGGCGAACCCCTCGACGTCCTCGTCGGTCAGCGAGAGCCCGTGCCGGGCGGCGAGTTCGGTCGCCTCGTCCACCACCTTGTCGCCGAGGGCCTCCTCCGCGGCGGACACCACGAGCCGAGCCAGCCCCCGGTCCCAGTAGGCCAGCGCCACGTCCGGCCGCTCGGCCAGGGCGGCGGCCACCTTGCGGGCCGCGTGTTCCGCGCCGCCCTCGCGGTGAACGTGTTCGGCTGTCTCGGGGCGCAGTGCGAGATGTGCCCGTGCGCCCGAGCGCCAGGGGCGCGCTCCGCCCGGCACCGCGTTGCGGGCGACGCGCGCGACCCGAGCGGCAGTGTCCGCGCCCCGTACGCCCGCCCGTGCGGTTCCGGCCACGGCTCCGGCGGCCATGCCCACGGCGGGCCCCGCGCCCCGGGCGAGCAGCCTGGGACCGGCCAGCGCGAGCCCGGTGGCGGCGGTCGTCGGACGTGTCAGCAGTCCGAGCGTCCCGGTGCGCCCCCGCTCCGCCTGTGCACCACCCCACCGTCCACCTCGTGCCATGGCTCACCCTCACCCTCGCGCAGATGCCCTCCGGGTGAGCCGGGTTCCCGGGAATCCGCTCGTCATCCATGCATATGTGGTCGATGAGGCGGTGTTCGGCGCGTGTGATCACCGAGGCGGTCGGCCTCCAGCCCGCGGACCGCCTCCCGGACGCATACGGGCCGGCTCACCTCCGCTGGAGCAGCCGGGCCGGGACGGTTTCGGCGAGGACGCGGTAGCCCTCGGGGTTGAGGTGGAGCCAGTCGCCGTCGTGCAGGGTCGGGAGCAGTCGGCTCGGGTTCTGCGGGTCGCGGACGGCGCGGTCGAAGTCGAGGACGGCGTCGAAGCGGCCGCTGGTGCGGATCCAGGTGTTGACCGCCTGCCGTGCGTCCTCGCGGTGCCCGGCGGCGTCGTCGTACAGCGTGTTGCCGTCGAACGGCAGCAGGGTCGCGCCGTAGACGCGGATGCCCTGGGCGCGGGCGCGGACGATGATCTGGTCGTAGGCGGCGATGAGGTCGGCGGTGACGCGCTGCTGGGCGGCAGGGGTGGCCTCGGCCGTTCCGATGTCGTTGATGCCCTCGAAGACGATCAGCTGTTCGACGGCGCTGTGGGCGAGGATGTCGCGGTCCAGTCGGGCGAGCGCGTTGGGACCGAGGCCGTCGTTGAGGACGCGGTTGCCGCCGGCTGCCTGGTTCACCACGGCGATGTGCCGGGTCGCGGGCTTCTGCCGGAGGCGGTCGAAGAGCTGGTCGGGCCAGCGGTTGTTGCCGTTGGTGGTGGAGCCCCGGCCGTCGCTGAGCGAGTCGCCGAGGACGGCGACGGCGGTGGTGGCGGGCCGGGAGAGGACCTCGACGTCGCTGAGCAGGTACCAGTGGTTGGTGGGGGTGGCGCCGGGGAGGTCCTCGTCGCGGGTGCGGTCGCCGTGCTGGAGGTAGGAGGTGGTGCGGGAGCCGGGGTGCGAGGTGAGGGCGAGGGACGCCTGCCCGTCGGCCAGATACGTGGTCACGGTGAGGTTGGAGCCGGGCTTCACCGTGAAGTCGAGCGGGTCGGAGACGACCTGGGCGCCGATCGGCACGGTCGTGGCCTGCCGCCCGCCGAACGTCACGGTCCGGGTGGTGCCGGGTTCGATCGCGCCGACCCCGGCCTGCCCGCCCTTCGGGAGGGCGACGGTGACCGCCGTCAGCGGCAGCGCGGTGCCGCCGAAGGCGTTGGAGAAGCGCAGCCGGACGCGGTCGCCGCCGGTGGTGACGCGAACGGTCTGCCGCAGGGTGGTGTCGACGAGCACGGCCCGGTCGCCGGTGAACGGCGCCGGCGGCATGTTGTGCGCCTCGGTGAGCTGCGGCATCGCCGACCAGGTGTTGACCCAGTGCCGGGCGGAGGTGACCGCGTCACCGGCGCCGGCGGTCCGCTGTGGGCTCCTGACGAGCGCCACCACGGCGGACGCCGTCACGACGAGGGCCAGCGCGAGGACGCATGCGGCGACGAGGGGTGCTAGCGACGCTCTGCTCGGCGTCTTGGACGGCTGCACGGGCGATGCCTTTCTCCGGGAGGGGGCTGGGCGGAAGGGGGTCTGACAGCGGGTCCGGCGCGAAGGCGCGCGGTGTCCGGCACCCGTCGACGGGCGCGCGCCGGGTGGCACGCGCCCGGCGGTGGGCGATGGTGCGGCGGGGCCGGCGGGTCAGGTGCAGGCTGTGCCGTTGAAGGTCCAGGCGGTGGGTGCGGCGCCGTTGCCGGAGTGGTGGGCCTGGTGTCCGACGCCGGCACCCGGCGCGATCGCGCCGTTGTGCGGGGTGGCGTCGGTCGCGGTCACGGCGCCGCTCGCGGGGCCGTACGTGGCGCCCCAGCCGTTGATGACGGTCCGGTGGTCAGCCCTTCACCGCTCAGGGCCCGCCGAGGGCTGGGGCACGGTTCACGAGCCGGTGATGCCGAAGAAGGTGAGGACGCGCTGGCCCATGCCCCAGGCGTACACGTTGTGGCCGACGCCCCGGAGGCTGATGGCCTCCACGGGGGCGCGGTCACCGGTGCCGCCGTAGCGGGTGCGGGTCCAGCCGTTCTGGGGTGAGTCGGTGGCGCTCGGCGTCTGGCCGACGCCGCGCACATTGGTCCACTGCTTGATCTCCTCCCCGAAGTTCGGATACCGCAGCACGTCGTCCTGGGTGCCGTGCCACAGCTGCATCCGCGGCCGGGGGCCGTTGTAACCGGGGTAGGCACCGCGGACCAGGTCGCCCCAGGCCTGCGGGGTGCGGATGATCCTGCCGTTGGCGCAGTCGCTGTTCCACTCGGAGCCGTTGGTGGTGGCGAAGCAGGCGAACGGGACGCCCGCGAAGGCGGCCCCCGCGGCGAACACGTCCGGGTAGTCGCCGAGCAGGACGTTGGTCATCATCGCGCCGGAGGAGATGCCGGTGGCGAAGATCCTGCTGGTGTCCGCGTTGTAGGTGCGGACCGTCCAGTCGACCATCGACTTGATGCCCACGGGGTCGCTGCCGCCGCCGCGGCGCAGCGCCTGCGGCGAGGCGACGTCGAAGCACTTGCTGCTGCGGGTGACGGACGGGTACACCACGATGAAGCCGTAGCGGTCGGCGAGGGAGGCGTACTCGGTGCCGCTGTACATGGCGGGCCCGGAGCCGGTGCAGTAGTGCACGGCCACGACGATCGCCGGTCTCCGGGCGACGTTGTTCGGCACGTACAGATACATCCGGAGGTTGCTCGGGTTCTGTCCGAAGCCGGTGATCTCGGTGAGCGCCGCGCGGGGCGCCGCCTCGGCCTTCGTGTCCCGCGCGACGTCCGCGCCGGGCGCGGCGTGCGCGAGCGACGAGGGGTTCGGGGGCGGCGCGGCCGAGGCCGCCGGCGCGGTGAGGAGCGTGGCCGCGAGTAACGGCACCAGGGCTGTGAGCAGCGCGACGAGGGCCGTACGGAGTGGTCGGCACGCGGTGCGGTGGGGGGTTCTGGGCACGTCGTTGTCCCTTCAGCGAGCCCGGGAGGGAAGCGTCCGCCGAGCATCGTGACATGCACATGGTCCCCCTGGAAGCGCTCCCACACGTCGAAAGAATTCGCTTTCGACGCACCCGCCGGAACCCCTGACCGCGCGCGGCGAGGCAGGCACGCGCCTCACCAGGGACGCGGCAAGGCCTTGTGCGCGAAACATTGACTAGAAAGCGCTTACCCCCTACGTTCCGTTCAGCAGTGTGAACCGGACACCCTCGGCTCCAGATGGCAGACGATGGGCACCGGCAGCCTGGTACACCCGAGAAGAGGCACCTCAAGGGAGACCGAGTCCCCCACCTCGGCCACCCGACCCGGCCATAGCGATCACCATGACGTACGGCATTCATGTACATGATTCGCCGGTTCTGACTGAAGGGAAGCATCCGCATGCGCACCGTCCCCCCACATGCACGGGCGCACAGAACTTCCCTGACGGGCGCGGCGACCGCTCTCGCGGCAGCCGCCGTGGTCGCCCTGCCGCAGTCCGCGGGGGCGGCGGAGACCTCGCCGACCGGCTACGGCGCCGGCGCCACCGGCGCCTCCCCGGTCACCGTCTCGACCCTGGCCGCCTTCGAGAGCGCCGTCACCGGTGACGCGGCCAAGGCCGTCCGTGTCAGCGGCCCGATGGCGCTCAGCGGCCAGGTCGACATCGGGCTCCCGTACGACGGTGCTGGGCGTGGGTTCGTCCTCCGGGTTCACCGGGGGCGGTCTGCGGATCAAGGAGGAGACCGACGTCGTCGTCCGCAACCTGAACCTCAGCAAGCCGGTCGCGCCCGCGGACGGGGTCACCGTCCAGGAGTCGACGAGGGTACGGATCGACCACAACCCCTTCCCCGCCGACCGCGATCACGACAAGGACCACTACGACGGCCTGCCGGACGTCAACCACGGCTCGGACAACGTCACGGTGTCCTGGAACACCTTCAAGAACACCTTCAAGGGCTCACTCGTCGGCCACAGCGACAACAACGCCTCCGAGGGCACCGGCCACTTGAAGGTCACGTACCACCCACAACCACTTCAACGACGTCCGCTCGACGTGGACGGCGCCGACACCGCCAGCCACTCGCGCATGGGCGCCCAGACGCTCGTGGAGAACAACGTCTTCCGCGACACGAAGGTCGCCGTCACCACGAACCGCGGCAGTGACGTGAACGGCTACGCCGATCTGCGCGGCAACGACCTCGGCGGGGCCGCCGCCGAGGTGTCACGGACGGGGACCTTCACATCCACGCCCTACGGCTACACAGCGGTGCCCGCCTCGTCCGTCGTCACCTCGGTGACGTCGGGTGCGGCCCCGGAAAGCTCTGACACCCCCCATCCGCTCGGAGACAGAAGGAATCGGGACATGACTTCTGCGGCACGTACGCGCGCCCGCACGCGCGCTCTGACCGGGACGATGACCGCCTTCGGACTATCGTTTGGCATGATCATGACTAGTGGCGCCACTCCGGCGAGCGCCGCCACCTGGCCGACGGCCTCCGGCAACCAGCCGGTGTCCTCCACCATCTCGGTGTCCGGCGTCCGGGACGGCGGCATGAAGCGCTACTACGGCAGCGGCGATCTGGCCGGCGACGGGCAGGAGGAGGGCCAGGACCCGATCTTCAAGCTCTCGGCCGGCGCGACGCTGAAGAACGTCATCATCGGCGCGCCCGGCGCCGACGGCATCCACTGCGAGGGCAACTGCACCCTGCAGAACGTGTGGTGGGAGGACGTCGGCGAGGACGCCGCGACCTTCCGCGGCGGATCCACCTACACGGTGACCGGCGGCGGCGCCAGGAAGGCCGCGGACAAGGTGTTCCAGCACAACGGGCCGGGCACCCTGAACATCTCCAACTTCGCCGTCAGCGAGTTCAAGACGCTGTACCGCTCCTGCGGCGACTGCTCCACGCAGTACACCCGCAAGGTGAACCTCAACAACATCGAGGTCACCGGAACGGGTTCCACCGCCCGGCTCGTCGGCATCAACGTCAACCGGGGCGACGTGGCGACACTGCGCAGGATCACGATCCTGAACGACAGCGGCCGCAAGGTCGTCCCCTGCCAGAAGTACAACAACAACACGGCCGTCGGTACGGGACCCGACAGCACCAACTGCCTGTACTCCAGCTCGGACATCACCTACAGGTGAGGCCGCTCGCCACCCACCGGTGAGTCCACTCCCCACGGCCGGACGGAGCCTCCCCCCACGGGCCCCGTCCGGCCCCCGGCCGTCGACCGGGGCGCCGACCGCGCGGGCCGCCGCCGACCGCGCCGGGCGCCGCCGACCGCGCCGGGCGCCGGCACGGGGCCGGGGCTCCCTCACCAGATCTTGCGCTCCCACAGGGGAGCGATGCGCTCCCACGCCTCGTCCCACTGGTCCATCCTCCGCCGCTCCAGGCGGCCGCGGACGAGCCTGCCGCCCCCATAGGGCACGGCCGCCACGAAGAGCCCCGCCAGACCGCCGACCAGCGTGGCCCGCAGCCGGGCCTGGGACTGTCCGGCGGGCCTGGTCACCAGCCGGCCTTCGGCGTCCGTCCACACCGTGACCGGGGTGCCCGTGACGTCGGCCGGGTCGACCCGGGCCTGACCCTCACGCGCGGAGCCGTCCGGCGCCGCCCAGCGCACCTTCGCCCACACCTTCTCGGCCCCCGCGCCGCTGCCGGCGCCCGGCTCCGGCGCGTCCTCGACGAGCCGTGCCTCCACAGGGCGCCACTCCTCACGCTGCCGGGCCAGACCCGACTCGACGGAGTCCGCGGACAGCAGTCCCGCGGCCACGCCGCCGCACACGGTGAGGGCCCAGGCGACGAGCACGACCCAGGACTCCAGCCGGTCGGCGCGCCGTTTGAGCGGGTTCCGCCGCCAGCGCCACAGCCACACCTTCGGACCACGGAATGCCACCATCGGGGGCACCCTCCCTCACGCACACAGGACAGCCGGACCGCTCTCCCATACGGCGCCGGTCCCGGCGCTGCTCATGCGACGTGGGTCACCCCGTCCGCCCCATGGCCCGGTCCGACCCCTCGCGCCCACCCGCCACATGCCGTCTGACCTGCGGAAATACCGCCACAAGGGGTGACTGTCAGTGGCTGGGTGCAGACTGGCCCGTGACTGAGACGACGATGTCCAGGAGGTGGCCGGGATGGCCGAGGTACTGCTCACCGTAGGCACACGCAAGGGCCTGTTCATCGGGCGGCGGCGAGGCGGTGCCTGGGAGTTCGACGACAGCCCGTACTTCAACGCGCAGGCCGTCTACGCGGTCGCGATCGACACCCGCGCGGACACGCCCCGCCTGCTCGTCGGGGGCGACAGCGCGCACTGGGGCCCCTCCGTGTTCCACTCCGACGATCTCGGGCGCACCTGGACCGAACCGGCCCGCCCGGCCGTGAAGTTCCCCAAGGACACGGGTGCCTCCCTGGAGCGGGTCTGGCAGCTGCACCCGTCGGCCGCCGAACCGGACGTGGTGTACGCGGGCACGGAGCCGGCCGCGCTGTACCGCTCCGAGGACCGCGGCGAGACCTTCGAGCTGGTACGGCCCCTGTGGGAGCACCCGACCCGCGACAAGTGGCAGCCGGGCGGGGGTGGCGAAGGGCTGCACACCATCCTCACCGACCGGCGCGACCCGCGCGCGATGACGGTCGCCGTCTCCGCCGCCGGGGTGTTCCGCACCGAGGACGGCGGAGCGAGCTGGTCACCGTCCAACTCCGGGGTCTCCGCGGTGTTCCTGCCGGACCCGGACCCGGAGTTCGGTCAGTGCGTGCACAAGGTCACGCGGGACGCGGCGACCCCCGACCGGCTGTATCTGCAGAACCACTGGGGCGTCTACCGCAGCGACGACGGCGGCGCGCACTGGACGGACATCGGCGAGGGGCTGCCCTCCACCTTCGGGTTCGCAGCGGCGGCCCACCCGCACCGCGGGGACACCGCGTATGTGTTCCCCATCAACGCGGACGCGGACCGTGTCCCCGCCGACCACCGCTGTCGCGTCTTCCGCACGGCGGACGCGGGCAGGAGCTGGGAGCCGCTGTCCACCGGCCTGCCGACGGAGGACCACTACGGCACGGTGCTGCGCGACGCGATGTGCACGGACGACGCCGACCCGGCGGGCGTGTACTTCGGCAACCGCAACGGCGAGGTGTACGCGTCGGCGGACGACGGGGACAGCTGGCGGCAGTTGGCGTCCCATCTGCCGGATGTGCTGTGCGTGCGGGCGGCGGTGATCGGCTGACGGCCGGGGACGGACGGGGGAAAGCGCATCGTCCATGTCGTTCTCAGGTCTCACCTCGTCGTCCTCGCACGCCTGCCGACCGCCAACTCGGCCCGAATTGCGTGTGGTTCGGCATAGAAACGGTCAGCTCCGGTCGCACTGCGACCGGTGGTTGATCGACATCGCCGCCTCGGCAGTAGGGTGACGCCGTGGCACCACGACCGTTGCATGAAATCGTCGAATCGGGCTGGGCGAAGGCGCTGGAGCCCGTGGCCGGACAGATCGCCCGCATGGGCGACTTCCTGCGCGCGGAGATCGCCGCGGGACGCACCTATCTCCCGGCGGGACCGAACGTCCTGCGCGCCTTCCAGCAGCCCTTCGACGACGTCCGTGTCCTCATCGTCGGCCAGGACCCGTACCCGACCCCGGGGCACGCCGTGGGGCTGTCCTTCTCGGTTGCCCCGGAGGTGCGGCCCCTGCCGGGCAGCCTGATCAACATCTACCGGGAGCTCGGCAACGACCTGGGGCTGCCGCCGCCCGGCAACGGCGATCTGACGCCCTGGACCGAGCAGGGCGTCCTGCTGCTCAACAGGGCACTCACCACGGCCCCGCGCAAGCCGGCGGCGCACCGGGGGAAGGGCTGGGAGGAGGTCACCGAGCAGGCGATACGAGCGCTGGCCGCGCGCGGACGCCCCCTGGTGTCGATCCTCTGGGGCCGCGACGCCCGCAACCTCCGGCCCCTGCTGGGCGACCTGCCGTCCATCGAGTCGGCCCACCCCTCCCCCATGTCGGCCGACCGCGGTTTCTTCGGCTCGCGCCCCTTCAGCCGCGCCAACGACCTGCTTGCCCGGCAGGGCGGCACCCCCGTGGACTGGCGACTGCCATGACGACCGGCGGGGCGCCGTCCGAGGAGCGGCCGGGATCGGTGTCCGCCTCGGGAAGCGACGGGGACGGCCCCGTCGTCCTCGCGGTGGACTCCGGTGGGTCCGGGTTGCGGGTGGCGCTCGCCGTCGGTGGCACGGTGGTCAAAGAGGCACTCGCTTCCGGGTCGCCGGTGCGCACCGGCGACCGGGGCATCGATGCCGGGCATCTGCTGGAGCTGGTGCTCCCCAGGGCGCGGCAGTTGCTCGCAGGGGCGGGACGGGAGCGTCCCGACGCGGTCACCGTGGGAGCGGCCGGATTCGCCACGCTCGGGGAGCGGTTGCGGGCCGAGCTGCCGTCCGCGTTCCGGCGTGAACTGGGAGTCCGGCGCGTCGCACTGGTGGCCGACGCCGTCACCGCGTACACCGGCGCGCTGGGCGCGCGGCCCGGTGCCGTGATCGCCGCCGGTACGGGACTGATCGCGATCGGCACCGATCTGCGGTCCTGGCGCCGGGCGGACGGCTGGGGCCATCTGCTCGGGGACTGCGGCGGCGGGGCGTGGATCGGGCGCGCGGGCCTGGAGGCGGCGCTGCGAGCCCATGACGGGCGCAGTGGTGGCTCGGAGCCGCTCCTGGCGCGTGCGGAGGCGGTGTTCGGCCCGCCGGACAGGCTGCCGGCGCAGCTCTACCCCCGGCCGGACCGACCGGCGGTGCTGGCCTCCTTCGCCCCTGAAGTGGCCGCCTGCGTGGGCGGCGATCCGGTCTCGGAGGACATCCTGCGCGCGGCGGCCCGGCACATGGCCGACGCCGCGGCGGCCGTCTGCCCGGCGTCGGGCGAGCCCCTGGTGGCGCTCACGGGTGGGCTGTTCAAGCTGGGCGCACCCCTTCTCGTACCGCTGGAGACCGAGTTGGCCGAGCGGCTGCCGCATGCGCGGAGGGTGCCCGCGGAGGGCGATCCGCTGCACGGGGCCGTGCGGATCGCGACCGATCTGGCCACCGGCGGCCTCCGAGTGCCGTACGACGAGCAGCTGTTGTATGCCGTGGCCGAAAAGTAGTATCTGAAATACGGACCAATGCAGCCTGTCGGACAAGCGCCACCGTGGTCGGTCAAGAGCACTGCTCAGCAGATAAATGCGGAATCGAACAGGCTGATCGACACGTAACTCATCAGACAAATCCGGACGGATACCGCTCACCTGCACCCTCCCCGAACAGGGGAACCCCGGAAACAAGTAACATGCGGCGCCATGAGCTCCCCCACTGGGCCCGCGTCCGGCCTGCCAGTACGAATGCCGCGACCCCGCCAGCCCGGCCGGCACCGCCGACCGGAACCCCTGGCGGCTCCCGAGGGCGCGCCCGCGCTGCTCCTCGCGGTGCCGGGCACGCCCAGCGCCGCCACGCGCAGCCTCGCCGAGGAGGTCGTGAGCATCGCGCGCTCCGAGCTGCCCGGTCTCGACGCCCGCATCGGTTACGTCGACGGCGGCGACGACGAGTTCCCCACCCTGCAGTCGGTGCTCACGGGCGCCGCCGAGCAGCGCACCGCCCGCTACGAGCAGGCGCGCGCCGCCGGTCTGGACGTCAAGGAGCCGGACGGCCCCGTCGCCGTCGTCGTGCCCCTGCTGGCCGGCCCGGACAACGCGACGCTGCGCCAGATCCGCCAGGCCGTCATGGAGAGCCGGATCGCGGCCGAGCTGACCGATGTCCTCGGCCCGCACCCGCTGCTCGCCGAAGCGCTGCACGTGCGGCTGTCCGAGGCGGGTCTGGCGCGTGCCGACCGCGCCCGGCTGTTCACCGTCGCCACCGCCGCGGACGGCATCATCCTCGCCTCCGTGGGCGGCGAGGAGGCCGTGCAGGCGGCCGGTATCACGGGCATGCTGCTGGCCGCGCGGCTCGCGGTGCCGGTGATGGCGGCCGCGCTCGACCAGGAGGGTTCCATCACCTCGGTGGCCGAGCAGCTGCGCTCCTCGGGCTCCCAGCAGCTCGCCCTCGCGCCGTACCTGATCGGGCCGGAGATCGACGCCGCCCTGATCGAGGACGCCGCGACGGAGGCGGGGTGCTCCGCCGCCGAGGCTCTCGGCCCGTACCCGGCGATCGGCAAGCTGGCGCTCGGCAAGTACACGACGGCGCTCGGCATCGCCCCGCCGCAGCAGCAGGGCATGCCGGTCCGCTGACTCAGGCCGCGTCCGGTCCGTCTCGACCCGTACGGCCGAGGGGGCGGTCCCCTGTTGAGGGGGGGGGCCCGGGGGGGGTGGGGGTGTGCCCCGAAAGGGGAGGAGTTTGTGTGCCGAAAGAAGGCAAGAACAAAAGAG
>NZ_JBVIDX010000040.1:0-8019 GCF_055572155.1 Streptomyces sp. NPDC030814 | reverse complement strand
ACGAAAGCAGGGAGTGCAGGTCAGCGGGCTCGGTCTGCGTCCGGTCCTTTCCAACCCGCATGCCCGAGGCCCCCCCCCTCTCGCAGGAGCGCCCCCTCGGCCGTATGCGTGCCCCGCCACGCTCGGGCCGCCTTGTGCCGCCGTCAGGCGTCCAGGACCACGCACGACGCGGCGGGCACCTCGACCGAGCCGGCCGGGGCCGGGACGCCTGTGTCCGGGTCGACCGTGAACCAGGTGACGTCCCCGGAGTGCTGGTTGGCGACGTACAGCGTGCCCGCCGCGTAGGTGAGGGCGCGGGGCCAGCGGCCGCCGCAGGGGACGGTGGTGACCAGGCGCAGGGCGGGCCCGTCGACGGCGAGCACGGAGAGGACGTCCGGGCCGCGGGTCGCCGTCCACACGAAGCGGCCGTCGGGCGACACGACGATGCCCGAGGGGTACGCGTCGCCGTCCGGGGCGGCCGGAAGGACCAGGGTCTCCCCCAGGGGCTCCAGGCGGCCGTCCGGGGCGTTCCAGCGGCACACGGTGACAGTCGGGACGAGTTCGTTCAGCACGTGGACGTACGAGGCGTCCGGGACGGTCGGCGAAGACGGGTCCGCCCCGCCGGCCGGGGCGAAGGCGAGGTGGCGCGGGCCGGAGCCCGGCCGCAGCCGGGCCTCGCCGTGCACGACGGGCGTTCCGGCCTCCAGGGCGCAGACCCGCACGGTGTCCGTGCCGAGGTCGACGCAGAGGAACCGGTCGCCGGACGGCGCGGACACCACCTGGTGGGCATGCGGGCCCCGCTGGTGGTCCGGATCGGGGCCCGAGCCGGTGTGCCGCAGCGTGCCGGACGCGGTGTGGGCGAGGGTGCCATCGGTACGCAGGGGTACGGCGGTGACACTGCCGGCCGTGTGGTCGGCGGTCAGGACGTGGCCGTCGAACAGGCACAGGTGCGTGGGGCCGGCGCCGACCGTGACGGGCGGGCCGGTCAGTGCGGGCTTGTCGTCCGTCACCCGGTAGGCGGCGACCGCACCCTCGGCGTTCTCGCTCACGGCGTAGAGCGTCTCGCCGTCCGCGGAGAGGGCGAGGTACGACGGGTCGGGGACGTCGTTCGCGGCGTCCCCGACGACGGTCAGGGCGCCGCTGTCCTCGTCCACGGCGGCGACGAGGACACCGGGGCCTCCCGCCGCCGTGAACGAGCCGATGTACGCGCGGCGTTCCCGCTTCCCGTGTGCTGCTGCCACTGCCGTCCCCTCCCGGTGGTGTTCGGTGCGGGTGAGGGTAGCAGCAGGTCTAGACCAACAGGAGGCTCGCCTGTCGGCATCGACCGTCGGGACGGCGCACTGCCGCCGGTCAGGAACCGGCCAGCCGGGATCCCGGGGCCCTGCCGAGGGGCATGGCCAGGTCGGACAGGGTCCGTTCCAGGTTGTGGAGGTGGACCAGGGGCGTGCCGGGTTCCGGCTGATGCGGGCCTTCCTGGCCCGTGAGGTGCTGCGGCCAGGCCGGGGCCCGGGTCTCGTGGACGGTCAGGGCCTCCACCGCGGCCTTCACACGCCAGCAGGCGGCCACGAGGGACGCCTCGTGCGAAGCGGGCGGCTCGGCGGTGGCCGACACCAGGGCGTGGACCTCGCTGACGCAGTCGTCGAGCAGGCGGAGGGCCTGACGGGCGCGCTCCTTGCGGGCGTGGAACGGGTTCAGCGGATGCACCAGCGGGGCGAGGGCGACGCGGGCCCGGCCGAACAGTGCCTCCAGTTCGGCGGCGTGCGGGGCCGGGTCGGCCTCGGGGTCGCCTTCGAGCCGGGCGGCCGTTTCGGTCGCGGCGGCGTGCACACAGTGCAGGGCCCGCTGGATCCAGGCGTCGTTCGTCGCATGGGTCGTGACCGGCAGGACGAGGAACACGGCCAGCACGGCGCACCCCGCGCCCACCCCGGTCTCGACGAGCCGGAGCGCGAGCAGCTGGGCGTCCAGGACGCCCAGCAGGCCGTAGAGGAGGCTGGCCATGACGGTGACGGCAAGCATCATCCAGGAGTACGAGACGGCCGCGGCGTAGAAGATGCCGAAGACGCAGAGCGCGACCAGCACGGCCGACACCACGGGCGCCCCGTCCAGCGGGACGGCCACGAGGAGGCCGACGGCGACGCCGATCACGGTCCCCAGGACGCGGCGGAAACCGCGGACCAGGGTCTCGCCCCGGGACGTGGTGTTGACGAAGATCCACCAGGCGGTGCCGACGGCCCAGTACCAGCGGTCCTCGGAGAACCCCTGGCCGACGACGAGCGCGATCGCGCAGGCGGTCGCGGCCTGGAAGGCCTGCCGCGTGGTCGGGCGGTCCAGGCCCGTCCGGGGCGCCTCGGCAGGGGCCGCGACCGGCGGGGTACCGCGCTCGATGGGCCACAGGACGAAGCGCACCATCCCGGCGACCAGCAGGGCGAGGGCCATGGCGGCGTAGAGCCCGGGCAGTTGCGCGGGGACGGCGTGGAGGAACTGCGTGACGAAGAAGCTCATGAACGCGAAGATGCCGAGCGCCTGCCCGCGTGCTCCCCAGCGGCGGGCGTAGACCCCGCAGAAGACCGTGACGACGAACGCGACATCGCGGGCGGCCGTGAGGTCGTGCAGGGTGGTGGCGAACGCCAGGACCGGGAATCCGGCCAGGGGCAGCAGGGCGGTGGTGATCCGCTGGGCGCGGACCGTGCCGTCGGTGACGGTGAAGAGGGCGAGGAGCGCGGCGAGACCTCCCGTGATCGACGCGGGCAGCGGGAAACCGCTCACCTCGGAGACGGCCACCGCGGCACCCACGCCGATGACGGCGCGGACGGAGTTCCGCAGCCTCAGACGCCCCGGATCAGGCGCTGTGAACATCCTCTTCATGGCCGTGTACCGCCCCCTTGCACTCGTGCGTGCCGCGTCCGCCGCCGTCTGGGTCCCAGTGGGCGGCGGGCACAGCGAAGGCGCCGCGCTCCGGATCCGGCTTCGTCGCCGTCCGGCACTGCGCGGCGCCGAAACTACGTGGATAAGGCAAGAGATAAGCATCTTTGCCCCAATGGCTCAACAGGCGGATGCTGAAGTGAGCCATTGGCCCATAGGGGGGCGGGCTTGCCGGGCGTCTGGTAGACCAACGGATCAGGCGCCGGGTGAATCGCCTTTCTGGCGCGCCCCGCACCGGTTTCAGCGCGGACGTCCGAGGCGCCCCGGCGCTGCGCCGCGGGGAGCGGCGGGATGCCGTTGATACGGTTCCCATGATCGTCGAATGGTGCAGGGAGGTCGACGGATCATGGCCGTGGACGAACTCGACACCCGGATCCTGCGGCTGCTCCTGGAACAGCCGCGGACGAGTGTGCGGGAGTACGCCCGGATGCTCGGTGTCGCCCGGGGGACGCTTCAGGCGCGGCTCGACCGGCTGGAGCGGGACGGCGTGATCACGGGGACGGCGCCGTCGCTCTCCCCTGCCGCGCTCGGGCATCCGGTGCTGGCCTTCGTCCACATCGAGGTGACCCAGGGGCACCTCGACGACGTGGGGGACGCGCTGGCGGCCGTACCGGAGATCGTCGAGGCGTTCTCCATCACGGGCGGCGGTGATCTGCTGACCCGGGTCGTGGCGCGGGACAACGCGCATCTGGAGGACGTGATCCAGGCACTGATCAGCCTGCCAGGGGTGGTGCGTACCCGTACGGAGGTCGCGTTGCGGGAGCGGGTGCCGTACCGGCTGCTGCCGTTGGTGGAGTCGGTCGGCCGGGCCGCCGGCACCTGATCGCCGACGGGCGGTGACCGACCGTCGGCCGGCCCCTGACATCCTGGACGCATGGGCATTCCCGGCGACACGGCGGTCATCTTCGATCTCGACGGAACGCTCGTCGACAGCGAGCCGAACTACTACGAGGCGGCGCGTGAGTTGCTCGCCGCGCACGGGGCTCCCGGCTACACCTGGGAGGACAACGAGCGGTACGTGGGCATCAGCACCTGGGAGACGCTGGGCCTGTGGAAGGACCGGTACGGCATCGCCGCGCCACGCGCCGAACTCGTCGAGGAGCTGGACCGCCGCTATCTGGAGCGGGCCCGTGCCTGCACCCCCGTCTTCCCGGAGATGCGGAAGTTCGTGGAACTGCTGGCGGCCGAGGGAGTGCCGATGGCAGTGGCCTCCGGGTCGTCGCGGGAGGCGATCGAGGTGATTCTCGCGGGCACGGGCCTCGACGCGTATCCGCGGGCCATGGTGTCGGCCGAGGAGGTCGCCCGCGGCAAGCCCGCGCCGGACGTCTTCCTGGAGGCGGCCCGGCGGCTGGGCACCGCCCCGGCCGACTGTGTCGTGGTCGAGGACGCGGCGCCGGGCGCGACCGCCGCTCACGCCGCCGGAATGCGCTGCGTCGCCGTCCCTTACGTGACCGGCCAGGCCGACGCCCCGCCGTTCGCGACGGCGGGGCTGCTGGTGCGAGGCGGCCAGGCCGAGTTCACGGCCCGGGAGGCGTACGACTGGATCGCCGCGTCCCGCTGAGACAGCGGCGCCCGCCCGGCCCTCGGCTCCCGGTCAGCCGGTGTCACCACCCATCCGCCTGCCGCGTCGGTGCAGACACCGGCCCGTGGCGGTGAGGGCGGCGGCCGACGCGGCGGCGCCGAGGGCGCCGTCGCCGCTGACCAGCGCGGGGCCGCGCCCACCGCGTCGGCGGCAGGGCGGTCAGACCGGTGGCGGCGAGGCTGCCGCCACGACCGGGGGCGGAGCCACCGCCCGTGAGCGGTTGCATCGGGGATGAGCGCCGCAGGGTTGGGGCCGGGGGTTCGTCGGCGGGTGCGGGTGAGTGGGGGTTGTTCGCGCAGTTCCCCGCGCCCCTGACAAGCGGCCGGGGCTGCGCCCCGTGCTTTTCAGCTGAAGGGCGGGCCGCAGGCCCAACCCTTCAGGGGCGCGGGGAACTGCGCGAGAAACCACAACGCGCCCGCACCCGCCACACAACAGGCGTCCCCGAGCTACTGGGCGCCCGGCCCTCACCCTCACGTGTCGAAGTCGACCGTCAGCGTCTCCGAGACCGGATACGTCTGGCACGTCAGGACGTAGCCCGCGGCCACCTCCGCCGGTTCCAGCGCGTAGTTGCGGCGCATGTCCGCCTTGCCGTCGGGGATGAGCGCGCGGCAGGTGCCGCAGACGCCGCCCTTGCAGGCGAAGGGCAGGTCGGGGCGGGTGCGCTGCGCGGCGTCGAGGATCGTGCGGTCGCGGGGCAGCGGCGCGGTGGTGGTGCGGCCGTCGAGCGTGAGAGTGACCTCGCTGACCGGCCCCTCGGCGGCCGCCTCCTCGTGGCGCACCTCGCGGACGGGTTCGTCGTCGGCGTAGAACAGTTCCTGGTGGACGCGGTCGGCGGGCACACCGAGGCCGGTGAGGACGTGCTGGGCGTCGCGGACCATTCCATGGGGGCCGCACAGCCACCAGTGGTCCGCCGTGTCCACGTCGACGAGGGAACCGATGAGTACCGAGAGGCGCTCGGCGTCCAGGCGGCCCGAGAGCAGTTCCGCCTCACGCGGCTCGCGGGACAGTACGTGCGCCAGCTGGAATCGGGCCGGGTACAGGTCCTTCAGGTCGGCTAGTTCGTCGGCGAACATCACCGTGCCGGTGCGTCGGTTGCCGTAGAAGAGGGTGACCGTGGAGCGGGGATCGGCGGCAAGGACCGACTCGGCGATGGAGATCATCGGGGTGATGCCGGAGCCCGCCGCGATCAGCACATGGTGGCCGGGGGCGGTGAGGTCCGGGGTGAAGAAGCCGGTGGGCGGCATGACCTCGACGGTGTCTCCGGGGCGTACGTCGTTCACGAGCCACGAGGAGAACAAGCCGCCCGGCACGACCCGGACGCCGACGCGGGGTGCCGAGCCCACCGGTGAGCAGATCGAGTACGAGCGCCGTTCGTCCCGCCCGTCGATCTCGCGCCGCAGCGTCAGCGACTGGCCGGGCGCGAACGCGAACTCCTCGGCGAGCTCCTGCGGGATCTCGAACCCGACCACCACCGCGTCCTCGCACAACGGCCGTACTTCGGCGACGCGCAGGGCGTGGAAGACGGGACGGCGCCGGGCGCGCGGGCGCGCCGTCGGTGCCCCGCTGTCGCCGGCCGCCGGCCCCGGCCCAGCGGAGACCACCGGTCCGACGAGGCCCGCGACGGGTTCCTCGCGAAGCCCGCCCGCCGGCCCTTCCGTGAAGCCCTTCATTCAGATCTCCTTGACGTGCTCGAACGGCTCGCGGCAGGTGTGGCAGCGCCACAGGGACTTGCAGGAGGTGGCGGCGAAGCGCGAGGTCTCCTCGGTGTCCGGGGAGGCGCACCGGGGGCACGGGACCGTGCGCCGGGTGGGGGACAGCTTGAGGGGCACCGGGCCTCGCGGGGCGGGTCCCGGCGGGGCGATGCCGTGTGCGGTCAGCTTGCGGCGGCCGGTCTCCGTGATCCAGTCGGTGGTCCAGGGCGGGCTGAGGACCGTACGGATCTCCACGCGGTCGTATCCGGCCGCGCGCAGCCTCGCCGCCACGTCGGCCCGCATCTCGGCCAGTGCCGGGCAGCCCGAGTAGGTCGGCGTGAGGCTCGCGATCACCGTGCCGTCGCCGGTCAGCTCCACGTCCCGCAGGACGCCGAGGTCGGCGAGGGTCAGCATCGGCAGCTCGGGGTCGGGCACCTGCTCGGCGATGTGCCGGGCCCGCCGCGCGTCGAGGAGGGCGGTCACCATGTCGCCTCCGGGTGGGCTCGGGCCACGCTCTGCAACTCGGCGAGCAGGGGCGCGAGATGCTCCGTGTGGTCCCCGGCGCGACCGGCGCCCGCCAGCGGCCGGTACACCGGCATGGGCAGCCCGGCGGCCTCGGTGACCTGCCGCAGTACGTCGACGACCTCGTCCCGTACGTCGTACGCGGTGAACAGTTCGCCGAAGTACGGGCCCACCCGCTCCAGCGCCTTCCGCATCCGCCGGTGCGACTCCTCGGTGCCGTCACCCAGCCGTACGGCCCAGTCGGCGGCGTACTGGCGGTGGTACGTCAGCTCCTTGACGCCCTTGGCCGCGATCGCCGCGAGGACGGGGTCGGGGTGGTCCACCAGTCGTTCGAAGTGGGCGAGGCGCCAGCTGGACAGGACCAGGAGCCGGACGACGGAGAACGCGAAGTCGCCATTGGGGAGTTCGGCGAGGCGCACGTTGCGGAAGTCGTCGGCGTCCCGGAAGTAGGCGTAGGCGTCCTCGTCCCGGCCGGTGCCGTCGGCCTGGCCGGCGCGGGAGTACAGCAGGCGGGCCTGGCCGAGGAGGTCGAGGCCGATGTTGGCGAGCGCGACCTCCTCCTCCAGCTCGGGCGCCCGGGTGGTCCACTCGGCGAGCCGCTGGGCCGAGACCAGGGCGTCGTCGGCCAACGCCACACAGTCGAGGGCCAGTTCCCGTACGTCGACGCCTTCGGGCACGCCGGTGTCGACGCCGTGCAGCGGGTCCTCGAAGCCGGTGCCGTACGCCCAGCGGGTGTCGTCGTCGTGTCCCTCGGCGAGGGTCATGTAGACGTGGTCGTCACTCATGCCCTGCTCCTCAGATGTGCGGGACGTCGTCGGGGATGTCGTAGAACGTCGGGTGGCGGTACACCTTGTCCGCGCTGGGCTCGAAGAACGGGTCCTTCTCGTCGCGGGTGGAGGCGGCGATGTGCTCCGAGCGCACCACCCAGAGGGAGACGCCCTCGTTGCGGCGGGTGTAGAGATCGCGGGCGTGGGTGAGGGCCATCTGGTCGTCGGCGGCGTGCAGGGAGCCCACGTGGACGTGGTTCAGGCCGCGCTTGCCGCGGACGAACACCTCGTACAGCGGCCAGTCGCCCTTGTTCACGTGCGCCGTGCCACCGTCGTTCGTGCCGGTCATGCCGCCGTCCCCTTCCGGGCTCGCTCGCTCTGCCTGGCCGCGTGGGCGGTGGCCGCCTCCCGCACCCAGGCGCCTTCCTCGTGGGCCGTCCTGCGGCGTTCCATCCGCTGGTCGTTGCAGGGTCCGTCGCCGCTGATGACCCGCTTCAGCTCCGCCCAGTCGGGGGTGCCGAAGTCGTGGTGGCCACGGTCCTCGTTCCACTTCAGG